>JBEDTR010000018.1:0-15789 GCA_040119125.1 Marinobacter sp. | reverse complement strand
GGTGGGCGGTCGCTGCGCTGGAGGTGAGCGGTTTATGTCAAAGCCCCGGACGAGGCTTGTGCGGTGAATGAGATCGCCAAAGCGCCCTCCCATGGGGGAGGGAGGGCGCGGGCCGGGGGCTGGTCGCCCCGGCCCACCTGCGGGGACCGGCGCGCAACGAAAGGCCTGCGCCCTCCCTCGGGTGGGCGGTCGCTGCGCTGGAGGTGAGCGGTTTATTTCAAAGCCCGGACTGGGCTCGTGCGGTGCAAGACATCGCCAAAGCGCCCTCCCATGGGGAGGGAGGGCGCGGGCCGGGGGCTGGTCGCCTCCGGCCCATCTGCGGGGACCGGCGCGCAACGAGAGGACCGCACCCTCCCTCGGGTGGGCGGTTGGGGCGCTGGAGGTGAGCGGTTTATTTGAAAGCCCCGGACGACTTCTGTGCGGCGAATGACATCGCCAAAGCGCCCTCCCGTGGGGGAGGGAGGGCGCGGGCCGGGGCTGGTCGCCCCGGCCCAAGGGGGATTGGTGATTGCGCTTATCTCGGCCAAGGGCGCTTGGGGGTGGTCGTCTCGGTTTCAAACTAGGTGTCCACGGTGCAGGGAGCGGCACACGGGCGGAAAAACCGACCTTACCCATGGGTAAGGTTCTGAATTTACTTACAAAACCTTACCGCCGCGCGCGCCCTTTTCTGCAAGGGTTTCACCAGAATACTACCCGCGCGCCTCGCGGATCAGTTTCAGGATATCCGCCGCCGCGCCGGGGATGTTGGTGCCGGGGCCAAAGATCGCCTTGACCCCCGCATCCCGCAGGAACTGATAATCCTGCTGAGGGATCACGCCGCCGCAGATCACCAGAATATCCTCGGCTCCCGCATCGCGGAGCGCCTGCACCAGCTTGGGCGCGAGGGTCTTGTGCCCCGCCGCCTGACTGGAAATGCCCACCACATGCACGTCATTGTCGACCGCGTCCTGCGCGGCCTCTTCGGGGGTCTGGAACAGGGGGCCGACATCGACGTCAAAGCCGATATCGGCAAATGCCGTGGCGATCACCTTGGCACCGCGGTCGTGACCGTCCTGCCCCATCTTGACCACCAACATGCGCGGACGGCGGCCTTCGTCCTCGGCGAACTGCTCCACATCCCGCTGGATCTGGGCAAAGCCCTCGTCGCCCTCATAGGCACTGCCATAGACACCGGCGAGGGTCTTGACCTCGGCACGATGACGCCCAAACACGTTTTCCATCGCCATGCTGATTTCTCCTATGCTCGCCCGGGCACGGGCGGCTTCGACGGCGGCTTCCAGCAGGTTGCCGCCCTCGGAGGCCCGGCGCTCCACCTCCGCCAGCGCGGCGTCGCAGGCAGTCTGGTCGCGGCTGGCGCGGATGCGTTCCAGCGCCGCGATCTGTCCCGCGCGCACCCGGACGTTATCGACATCGAGGATATCAATCGGGTCCTCGCTGTCCTTGCGGTATTTATTGACGCCGACGATGACCTCTTCGCCGCGGTCGATGCGGGCCTGACGGCGGGCGGCGGTTTCCTCGATCCGCAGTTTGGGCATGCCCGAGGCGACGGCCTGCGTCATGCCGCCCATCTCCTCGACCTCCTCGATCAGCGCCCATGCTTTTTCGGCCAGATCATGGGTCAGGCTTTCGACGTAATAGCTGCCCGCCAGCGGATCGACGACATCGGTGATGCCGGTTTCTTCCTGCAAGATCAGCTGGGTGTTGCGCGCGATCCGGGCGGAAAACTCGGTCGGCAGGGCGATGGCCTCATCCAGCGCATTGGTGTGCAGCGATTGCGTGCCGCCCAATACCGCTGACATCGCCTCATAGGCGGTGCGGATGACGTTGTTATAGGGGTCTTGCTCCTGCAGGCTGACGCCGCTGGTCTGGCAATGGGTGCGCAGCATCTTGGAGCGGTCCGATTGCGCGCCGAGATCGGTCATGATCCGATGCCAGAGCAGCCGCGCGGCGCGCAGCTTGGCGGCCTCCATGAAGAAATTCATGCCGATCGCAAAAAAGAAGCTCAGCCGCCCGGCAAAGCGGTCCACATCCATCCCCGCCGCAATCGCCGCGCGCACATATTCGCGCCCGTCGGCCAGCGTATAGGCCAGCTCCTGCACGAGGTTCGCGCCGGCCTCCTGCATGTGGTAGCCGGAAATCGAGATCGAATTGAACTTCGGCATCTCGTTGGAGGTGTATTCGATGATATCCGCGATGATCCGCATCGAAGGTTCGGGCGGATAGATATAGGTGTTGCGGACCATGAACTCCTTGAGGATGTCGTTCTGGATGGTGCCCGACAGCGCGGCGCGATCATGGCCCTGCTCTTCGCCCGTCACGATGAAGCTGGCGAGGATCGGGATCACCGCGCCATTCATCGTCATTGAGACGGACACTTGATCGAGCGGGATGCCATCGAAGAGGATTTTCATATCCTCGACGCTATCAATCGCCACGCCCGCCTTACCGACATCGCCCTCGACCCGCGGGTGGTCGCTGTCATAGCCGCGATGGGTGGCCAGATCGAAGGCGACCGAGACGCCCTGCTGCCCGGCGGCGAGCGCTTTGCGATAGAACGCGTTGCTTTCCTCGGCGGTGGAAAAGCCCGCATATTGCCGGATCGTCCAAGGCCGCCCGGCATACATGGTCGAGCGCACGCCACGGGTGAATGGTGCCTCGCCGGGGGTGCTGCCCAGATGATCCAGCCCGTCAAGATCTTCGGCGGTATAGAGCGGCTTGACCGGGATGCCTTCCAGCGTCTCTCGGGTCAGGGTCGCGGGATCGCGGCCTTTCATCTCGGCGCGGGCGCGGGCCTCCCATGCGGCGATCTGCGCGCTCTGCGCGGGGTCGGCAGCGGGGTGCGGAGCGGCGTGCGGATGGGCGGCGGGGCCGTTTTTGACCTCGGCGCGGGGGGCCTTCGGCGGTGTGGTCATCGGGTCATCCTTTCGTGATCGGAGGGATGCGGCCAAGCGCGCGCTTCGCAAAGCGCGGCGCAGTGCCTATATTGAGCCTTATGGCCATGTCCCTGAAATTCCCGGCGCGTTCCGGTCTTGCTGTTGCCCTCGCAGGGGGGCTGGCAGTGTCGTTGACGGGGCTGATCGTGCCCACGTCCCTTGCGGCCCAATCCAGCGCCGCTGCCGCGCCGGACCCGGACACCGCCCGAGAGGCGGAAGGAGAGGGCGCGCCCGTGATGCCGCGCGCCGATGCGATGGTTGCGCCCGATGCCGCCACCGCCGTTGGCCGCGCCGCTGAGGCCGCCGCCGACACTGACGCCGCCCGCACCGAGATCGCCACCGAGGCCGAGGTCGTGGTGTCCGAACTTGCCCCCGGCAGCGGCGTGCCCCTGCTGGATGCGGCGGATGTCGAGATCGACGATTTCTTGTGGGTGAACCGGCTTGTGCTGGTGTTTTCCGACACGCCCGCCGATCCGCGATATACCCGCCAGATTGAGATGCTGACCGCTCGCCCCGCCGATCTGGCGACCCGCGACGTGGTGGTGATCGTCGACACCGACCGCAATTCCGGCAGCCCGGTTCGCGCGCGGCTGCGCCCGCGTGGGTTTTCGATGGTGCTGATCGGGAAGGATGGCGAGGTGGATCTGCGCAAGCCCTTCCCGTGGGACGTGCGCGAGTTGAGCCGGTCGATCGACAAGACGCCGCTGCGCCAGCAGGAGATTCGCGACGGCAGCCGGTAGGCTTGGGTCGGTGCATTGCGGATAATGTGCCGCGTTGATCACCCGCTCCGCCCGGCGGCGACGCCGGGCAGCGCCCTCCGCTCCCCACGACAGGGCGCTTCGCACCCTCCCAGGGTCGGGCGCCGCCCTCGTTTCAACGCGCAACGCGACAGGTGCAGGCACCGCCTCTCCGCTGCGCGCCTGCTGCTTGGGCTCCTGCCGACCTCCTCGCGCGTCATGCATTGCTGAACCTCCCCTGCGCCGCTGGATCACTCGAATTCCATGATCACATCATCCACGGCGAGGCTGTCACCGGCGGAGGCATTGACCTTGGCCACCACGCCGCTGCGTTCGGCGCGCAGGATGTTCTCCATCTTCATCGCCTCAACGGTGCAAAGCGCCTGCCCCGCCTGCACGTCCTGCCCCGGCTCCACATCGACCTTCACGATCAGGCCGGGCATTGGGCAAAGCAGCAGCTTGGACGTGTCGGGCGGCTGTTTGTCAGGCATCAGCGCCGCAAGCTCGGCCTGACGCGGGGTGCGCACGGTGACCTTCAGCTCCGCGCCGCGCAGGCGCAGGCGGTAGCCGGAGGTGATCTTATCGACCTTCATCACCAGAGCCGCATCGCCCACGCGGAGCCGCGCGAGGCTTTGGCCCGGTGTCCAGTCCGAGACCACGCGCAGCGCGGTGCCGTCATCGAACCGCACATCCGCGCCGTCGCGATCCGCCGTGACCTGCACAGCATGGGCGGCCTCGGCGACCGTCACGACCCAATCGCGACCGACCTTGCGTTCGTGATTGTCCATGCGGCCCGAAATGCGCGCGCGCCGGATTTCCGCCACCCGGAACATCGCCGCCGCCGCCGCCGCGACCTGTCGCAGCTGTTCATCGCCGAGCGTGACGCCGGTGAAGCCGTTAGGGTATTCTTCCTCGATAAAGGCGGTGGTCATCTCGCCCGACACGAATTTAAGATGATCCATCACCGCCGACAGGAACGGCAGGTTGTGGCCAATGCCCTCCAGTTCGAACCCGTCGAGCGCCTCGCGCATGGCGGCCAGCGCGCTTGCCCGGTCCGGCGCCCATGTGCAGAGCTTGGCGATCATCGGATCGTAATACATCGAAATTTCGCCGCCCTCATAGACGCCGGTATCATTGCGGGTGATGACCGCGTCGCTGCGGCCCTCGGCGGGCGGGCGGTAGCGGGTCAGCCGCCCGATGGAGGGCAGGAACCCGCGATAGGGGTCTTCGGCGTAAAGGCGGCTTTCGATCGCCCAGCCGTTCAGCACCACATCCTGCTGGCGCAGTTCCAGCGGCGCGCCGGCGGCGATGCGGATCATCTGTTCGACCAGATCGACGCCGGTGATCAGTTCCGTCACCGGGTGTTCGACCTGCAACCGGGTGTTCATTTCGAGGAAGTAGAAATTACGCTCCCCATCGACGATGAATTCCACAGTTCCGGCAGAGGTATAGCCCACCGCCTGCGCCAGCCGCACCGCCTGTTCGCCCATCGCGGCGCGGGTCTCAGAATCGAGAAACGGCGATGGCGCTTCTTCGATGACCTTCTGGTTGCGGCGCTGAATCGAGCATTCACGCTCCCCCAGATAGATCGCATTGCCGTGGCTGTCGGCCAGCACCTGAATTTCGATATGGCGCGGCTGTGTCACGAATTTCTCGATGAAGATCCGGTCATCGCCAAAGGAATTCGCGGCCTCGTTTTTCGAGCTTTGGAAGCCTTCGCGGGCCTCATCATCGCTCCATGCGATGCGCATCCCCTTGCCGCCGCCGCCCGCGCTGGCCTTGATCATGACCGGGTAGCCGACCTCATTGCTGATCTTCACCGCGTCCTCGGCATCCGCGATCAGGCCCATATAGCCCGGCACGGTGCTGACGCCTGCTTCGGCGGCGATCTTCTTGGAGGTGATCTTGTCGCCCATCGCCTCGATCGCACCCACGGGCGGGCCGATGAAGGCGACGCCTTCGGCCTCCAGCGCCTGTGCGAATTTGGGGTTTTCCGACAGGAAGCCATAGCCCGGATGCACCGCCTGCGCGCCGGTCTGGCGAATGGCCTCCATCACCCGGTCGATGACAATATAGGACTGGTTGGCGGGCGCGGGGCCGATATGCACCGCCTCATCGGCCATCTGCACATGCAGCGCGTTGCGGTCGGCATCGGAATAGATCGCAACCGTCTTGATCCCCATGGCGCGGGCGGTCTTGATGACCCGGCAGGCGATTTCGCCGCGGTTGGCGATCAGGATCTTGTCGAACATGTGCATAGGTCTCTCAGGTCGTTGCAGGGGCCCGCGGGTCAGCGGCGGCGGGTTTGCGCCCTGCCCCGCGGCACCCGATCAGGCAAGAAAAAACGCCACCCAGACCGGCAGGTCCGAATGGCGTTTCAGTATTACTTGCAAGGCGCGCGCCCGCAGGCGCGGCCCCGAATGCGGTATCAGTAACGCGGCGTGGTGACCGCGCCGATGCCTGCGCCGACGGCAGCGCCGGTTGCGACGTCATTGTCGGTCGCATCAGCGACGAGAGCGCCTGCGGCCGCGCCGGTGCCTGCGCGCTCAAGCACAGTGTCACCACATGCGGCGAGAGAAGCGAGCGCGAGGAAAGCGAGGGCGGGTTTGGCCAGTCGTGCCATGATGGGAAGTCTCCGTTTTTTCTGTCAGTCCCCACCCAACGCGACATGCGCCGGGCAGGTTCCATGTTAACGCGGCTTTCCGCCGGGTCAGTAGCCTGCGTAGCTGCGCAGGTTGTCGGAATAGGCGCCGACACCTGCACCGACAGCCGCGCCGACCAGCGGATCATTTTCGGTAAGGTCCGCAGCGACCGCACCGACCGCGGCGCCTGTGAGAGCACGCTCGACATCGGTTTCGCCACAGGCGGACAGGGTAAGCACAGCGGCGATACCGCCGAGCCAAAGCACGGGTTTGAACTTGGTTTGCATGAAATACTGCCTCTCGTGTTTTTTGTTATGGAGAGGTTTCTGGCCCATTTCTGGCCGTCGCGGAAGCCGTAAAAGCCCGCCGCGCCACGGCGCGCGCCCAAATGGGCAGGTGCCTGCCGACCGAACGCACGCCCGGCGCGCATGTGGCGCGGTCTGTTCGCCCGCGCGGTCCGCGCCGCGATTGGCGCCAGATGCGCCCCGGAATTGGGCGATGGCAGGGTCCGTCGGCGCCGGGCGCACAGCCGCTGGCGCAAAAAAGAATGCGGTCCGTCAGGGACATCGACGGACCGCATAGTAGGGGAAGGGTAACAGTTTGGATAATCAGGACCGGTGCCGCAAATCGCAGCGCCGCTCCATGACGTGATCCTGCCCGCGCCGTCGGATACCGCAAATCCTACAATTTCCGGGCCCTGTGTTTGAGCCGGAACTCGCGCATAGCGGAGGCGGGTGAGCAGGATCACGCCCAATCATCCCCTTCATCATCGTCCTCGGACGGCTCCCAGCGGGAATTGGCGTCGAAGATCGCGGGGAAGGACGCCTCCGCCCGTTTGACGTCGATGCGCAGCAGGGCGTCATAGCTTTCGGGGTCGAACGGGTCTTCGGCGGGGATGATCTCCCGGCCCAGCAGCCATGACAGCCGCCCCGCATCAAGGTTGCCCCGCTCGAACGGCTCATCGCCGTAAAGCGCCCAGAGCGCACCGAGGAAGCCCTCATCCGCGCGGCGGTCGGGCGCGCGGCGATCAGCGTAACGGTCGCGTTTGGTCAACCGGGTGGCCCCGGCCTTATTCGCGCGTCGAATTGTGAATTGAAAATCAGTGCCGGCCAGACGGCCCGGCATTCCGCGGTGTTTCAGCATGGGATCGCCTTTCTGCCTGAAACGACAGGCGCGGGGCGATGCAACTGGGCCGCTGACCGTTGCAGAATTGGCTGCGAACGGGGAACAGGGGCAGGCCCGGAGGCCCGCCCCGGAACAGTCTTAGTATTTGGTGTAGACGGGCTCGGCAGCAACCGGCTCGACATATACCACTTCTTCTTCCTCGGCGGCGCATGCAGCAACGAATGCAACGAGGCTGATGGCGAGAAGGGTTTTGACGCTCTTGGACATCCAAGTCTCCTGCTTTTGATGTGGGCCGGTTTTTTGAGAGCTATCTCTCTCCGGTCCCCATACGAGATACTGGCCGCTTGGGTGCAGCCAAAATCGAAGGTAGTGCGGAACCCATTGAAAGGACAGGGTGTCGCAGCCAATAGCGTGAGTTGTGTCCAAGTTGCTACAACCCCGTTCGACCCCACGTCAGACACCTCAAGATATTGTGTAGCCCCTGTGTTCATTGCCAGATGCAGCCTGATTCATGGGGCTGATAGGCCCCATAGTATGACGTTGCGTCAACATTACTTTCTCCGCGTGCGACCGGCTGGTCGAGCATGGCGATGACAACTTGATCAATCTGTGTGCCATCCGCGACGATCCGGGCGGTTTCTTGCCGACCCGAGCCGTCGCAGAGCGCGTCGAGATCGAGGCTCGCCGAATCAAAATCGACGTCCCCGCCCGCCCGCGCGATTCGCGGCGCGAGGAAGCGCAGGGTGAGCCATGTTTCCGCAAGGCCGGTCTGCGGCTCGATGAACCGGTCGAGGAAGGTAACGGTCTGACCGGAGGGCAGCGGGCCGACCTCCTGCCCCGGTTGCAAGGCGGCGATGGGGGCGGGAGATACAGGCGCATCGGCCCGCGCCACGGCGGGCAGGACCATCACAACAGCCAGAGCGCCCAAAAACATGGCACAGGCCGATGCGGATCGATTGTCAAAGGTGAAGCGGCTGAGTTTCTTACTCCAGTCCATGCGCCGGGGCCTCCCGTCCCCGGCGCATGAATTTCGGAAACTGCCCGCAGGCGCTTCCGTGGAGCGGCCATGTCGATCGAAATCGACACCTCCTCGGCCATTAACTCTGTGGCTTGGGCGCGGCCCCCGGAGGCGTCCGGGTTCGGCTTCAGCGTGACCGGGGGTAACATAGCCCATGCGCCTGCGCAAAGCGGAGTTTACGAAATGATTACTTTTTGCCCACATTTTTTAGTTAATGCCCTAAAAATTCACCGCTTTGATCGGATGGCGTGACGCATAATCGATATTTGGTATTTCCGTCAGATTACTTACAGCGGAATATTGTCGTGCTTCTTCCACGGATTCTCCAACCGCTTGCCACGCAGGGAGGCAAATGCGCGACTCACTCGACGGCGGGTGGAATGGGGCTGAATCACCTCATCGATGAACCCGCGCTCGGCGGCGACAAAGGGATTGGCGAAGCGGTCTTCATACATGCGCGTGCGCTCTGCGATCTTCTCCGCATCGCCCAGCTCGGACCGATAGAGGATCTCGACCGCGCCTTTGGCCCCCATCACCGCGATTTCCGCCGTGGGCCAAGCATAGTTAAAATCGCCGCGCAGATGTTTTGACGCCATCACATCATAAGCGCCGCCATAGGCCTTGCGCGTAATCACCGTGACCTTCGGCACCGTCGCCTCGCCATAGGCAAAAAGCAGTTTGGCGCCGTGTTTGATGACGCCGCCATATTCCTGCCCCGTGCCGGGCAGGAAGCCGGGCACATCCACCAGCGTCAGCAGCGGGATTTCGAAACAGTCGCAGAACCGCACGAACCGCGCGGCCTTGCGCGAACTGTCGATATCAAGACAGCCGGCGAGAACCATGGGCTGATTGGCGACCACGCCGACGGTGCGCCCCTCCAGCCGGATGAAGCCGGTGATCATGTTACGCGCGAATTCTTCCTGAATCTCGTAGAAGTCGCCTTCGTCGGCGAGCTTTACGATCAGCTCCTTCATATCATAGGGCGTGTTCGGGTTTTCGGGGATTAGCGTATCTAAGCTGTCCTCCACCCGCGCCACATCATCGAAAAACGGGCGCACCGGAGGTTTTTCCCGGTTGTTGAGGGGTAGGAAATCGACCAGCCGCCGGACCTCCGCCAGGGCTTCGACATCGTTTTCGAACGCGCCATCCGCGACGGAGCTTTTGCGGGTATGGGTCAGCGCGCCGCCCAATTCCTCGGCAGTGACCTGTTCATTGGTCACGGTTTTCACCACATCGGGGCCGGTGACAAACATGTAGGAGCTGTCTTTGACCATGAAGATGAAATCGGTCATCGCGGGCGAATAGACCGCCCCACCCGCGCAGGGGCCCATGATGACGGAAATCTGCGGCACGACGCCGGAGGCCAGCACATTGCGTTTGAACACTTCCGCATAGCCCGCGAGGCTGGCCACGCCTTCTTGGATGCGGGCACCGCCGGAATCGTTGATGCCGATCACGGGCGCGCCGTTCTGCATCGCCATATCCATGATCTTGCAGATCTTCTGCGCGTGGGTTTCCGACAGCGATCCGCCAAACACGGTGAAATCCTGAGAAAACACATAGACCATGCGGCCATTGATTGTGCCCCAGCCGGTGATGACCCCGTCGCCATAGGGGCGGTCCTGCTGCATGTCGAATTCGGTGCAGCGATGGGCGACGAACATGTCGAATTCTTCGAACGAGCCTTCGTCGAGGAGCAGATCGACCCGCTCGCGCGCGGTCAGCTTGCCCTTCGCGTGCTGCGCATTGACCCGGCGCGCGCCACCCCCGGCACGGGCCATATCGCGACGCTGTTCCAGCTCTTCTAGGATGTCTTTCATGGATCGGGCTCCTGCAATCTGGATCATGGGTAAACGCTGCGGCGCGGCGCGCAAGTATTCTCCGGCTAATTTGCAAATCAATGCAAATATTGAAGCTGCAAATTGCAAATCGGCAAATTGATGCAATCAGCACGCATCCGCCGGCATTTTGCCCCCTGCCCCGCTGGCCTGAGTGGACAGGTGCCTGCGCCGGGCGTAAAGGCCCCTCATGGCTCCCCAACGCAAATCCGTGCTGTTTGATCGCAGCACCCCGCCCCATATCATGACGCTCGTTCTGGTCGCAGGGCTGGCGGCGCTGACGATGAATATCTTCGTGCCCTCCCTGCCCGCGATGACCGAGGCCTTTGACACGGATTACTCGGTCATGGCGCAATCGGTGACATTCTATCTGGCGATGTCCGGTGTGCTGCAACTGGTGATCGGGCCGGTGTCCGACCGTTATGGACGCCGGGCTGTGATGCTGGGCTCGATCGTGCTGTTCCTGCTGGCCACCCTGGGCACGATACTCACCGAAAATGTGCAAACCTTCCTCGTATTCCGCATGGCGCAGGCGGTGATCGCCACCGGGCTGGTCCTGAGCCGGGCGGTGGTGCGCGACATGTTTGGCGCGAATGATGCCGCGTCGATGATTGGTTATGTCACGATGGGCATGGCCGTGGTGCCAATGGTCGGCCCGGTGATCGGCGGGCTGTTGCAAGAACAGTTCGGCTGGCAATCCAACTTCTGGCTGCTGTTCGGAGCAGGCGTGGTCGTGCTGTGGCTGGTCTGGGTCGATATGGGCGAAACCGGGTTGCGCAGCGGCGTGCGGTTCGTCGATCAGCTGCGGGAATATCCGCTATTGCTGACCTCGCCCCGGTTTTGGGGGTATTGCAGCACGGCGGCCTGCACCACGGGCACGTTTTTCGCCTATCTGGGCGGCGCGCCGCTTGTCGCTACGGATGTCTACGGGCTGAGCGCGGCGCAGACCGGCATCTATTTCGGCTTTGCCGCGCTGGGATATATGGCGGGCAATTTCCTGTCGGGTCGGCTGTCATCGCGCATCGGGATCGACCGGATGGCGCTATACGGCACGCTGCCGCCGCTGATTGCGGTGCTTGGGCTGCTGGTGAGCGTGCCTCTGGGCCTGCCGGGATGGGCGTTTTTCGCGATGTTCTCGCTTGTCGGGCTGGGCAATGGGATCTGCCTGCCCAATGCGATTTCCGGCATGTTGTCGGTGCGTCCGCATCTGGCGGGATCGGCCAGCGGGCTGGGCGGCGCGATCCAGATCGGCGGCGGCGCGGCGCTGGCCGCGATTGCGGCCCTGTCGCTAAGCATTGGCACCGCGCCCTATCCGCTGCTGCTGCTGATGTTGCTGAGTTCCAGCGGCGCGCTGCTGTCCATCGTGCTGGTGGTGCGGCGCAACCAGCGGCTGGCGCAGGCGGAGCTGCACGCGCAGGCCGAGGCGAGATCGCAAGCGGAGACTTGATCACGGCGGTTTGCAAAGCCTAATGTGACGCCAGCAAAGCTGCAAAGAGGCGCGCCATGGCCCAACAGAAACTCTACGCCGGGGCCAAGCTGCGCGAGATCCGCACAAGGCTGTCGCTGACGCAGAAGGCATTCGCCGAGAAGCTCGGCGTGTCCCTGCCCTACCTCAACCAGATGGAGCGCAACAACCGCCCCGTCAGCACCGGCGTCGTGTTGGCGCTGGCGCAGGAGTTCGGGTTCGATGTCGCGGAGCTGAGCACCGGCGATACCGGGCGGCTGGTGTCCGACATGCGCGAGGCGTTGGCCGATCAAGCGTTTTCGTCGATGCCGCCGCTGGCGGATCTGCGGCTGGCGGCGTCCAATGCACCGGCGCTGGCGCGGGCGTTTTTAGAACTGCATCAGGCCTATCGGCAAACCTATGAGCGACTGGCCTCGCTTGACAGTGCGCTGGGACGGGCGTCGGTCGATCGGACGATTTCGCCTTGGGAAGAAGTGCGGGACTTCTTTCACTATTGCGACAATTACCTCGACGCGCTGGACCATGCGGCGGAACAGCTGGACGCGGGCGGCGATGCGGAGGCACGGGCCATCGCCTTGCTGGAGGCGCGCGGCGTGACCCTGCGCATGGCCGATGACACCGCGCTGCGCCATTACGATCCCGAACGCCGGGTTCTGACCCTGTCGTCGCGCAGCAACGCCGCCACCCGGCGGTTTCAGGTGCTGCATCAATTCGCGCTTATCGCTCAAGGGCCGCTGCTGGATGCGACGCTGGATCTGGCACGGTTTCAGACGGCAGAGGCCCGCGATATCGCGCGGATCGGGCTCGCCAATTATTTCGCCGGGGCCGCGCAGATGCCCTATCTGCGGTTCCTTACTGCCGCGCGCGACACGCGCCACGATCTGGAGCGGCTGGCGGAGCGGTTCGGCGCATCGATCGAGCAGGTCGCCCATCGGCTGTCCACGCTGCAACGACCGGGGGCCAAGGGTGTGCCGTTCTTTTTCGTGCGGGTCGATCAGGCGGGCACCATCACCAAGCGCCATTCAGCGACGCGGATGCAATTTGCGCGGTTCGGCGGCGCCTGCCCGCTGTGGAATGTGCACCGCGCCTTCGAGACGCCGGGCCAGTTCCTGCGGCAATTGGCGGAAACCCCGGATGGCGAGCGCTATGTGTCGCTGGCGCGTGACGTGTCGAAACCGGGTGGCGCATGGGGTGCGCCGGTGCGGCGCTACGCCATTGCGCTGGGATGTCAGGTCGCCCATGCGCCCGATCTGGTCTATGCGGACGGGCTGGATGTGGGGCGGCCCGCGGCGTTTGAGCCCATCGGGATTTCATGTCGGATTTGCGAGCGGCTGGACTGTCACCAGCGGTCTGTCCCGCCGCTGGAACGACGGCTGAGCATCAACCCGGATCGGCGCGAGATCCTGCCCTATCGCATCAGCGTGCTGGGGGATTGAGCATGATCGTCGGGGTGATTTCGGACACGCATGGGCTGCTGCGCCCCGAGGCTGTCGCCGCGTTGCAGGGGGTCGATGCGATCCTGCATGGCGGGGATATCGGCCCGGAGCAGATCCTGAGCGATCTGGAACGGATCGCGCCGGTCACGGCCATTCGCGGCAATGTCGATACCGCGCAATGGTGTGCCGCCCTGCCGAAAACGCGGGTTCTGACGCTGGCCGGCGTGGCCATCCACATGTTGCATGATCTCAAGACGCTGCGCGCCGATCCGGTGGCAGAAGGCTATGGCGTGGTGATTTCCGGCCATTCGCATAAACCCCTGATCGAGCGGCGCGACGGCGTGCTGTATCTCAACCCCGGAAGCGCGGGGCGGCGGCGCTTTCGACTGCCGGTGACGCTGGCGCGGCTGGACCTGCGCGCGGCGTCCGCGCCCCAGGCGGAGCTGCTGACGCTGGACGTTTGAGCGCGGCAGGTATTTGGGGGTAACCGGGCCGGCGGGGGCCGGCCCATCACTCGTTACGAACTCTGGTGGCCGGACGAGCCCCGGCTTCAAACATGATCACCCGCCAAAGCGGGAGGCCGCCACGCGACGCGCGGCATGGGTGTCAGTTTCACGGCGCGCAGCCGTGATGGGGCGCTGACAGATCAGGCGCGGCGCTGTTCGGGGCGATACTGGCTGTCCTTGGCAATGGCGAACTTCCCGGCTTCGACCTTCCGGATGCGGCCCTGACGCAGAAGCTGTCCGAACAGGCGCAGGCTTTCCTCGCGTTTCAGGTCGTCTTGCTCGGTCAGGTCGGTCACCTGTTTCATCAGTTGGGGATGCGTGAAATGCGGCGCGCCCTCGACATAGGAGACATAGGCCGCGGCACATTCCAGCAGATCCTTGAACCCTGCCGCGCCCATCTTTTCGGCGAATTGCGCGAAGCTTTCGGACGGGGCGCGGGTTGCGGTGGCGTCGTCCACCGGGCGCGGGGTTTGCGTGTCAGTATCGGGGCGCGCGTAGCTCATGTCGCCGGGGGTGACGCGGCGCGGGCGGACCACGACGCGCACCTTCTGCGCCGGACGCGCCGCGCGCGCGGTATCGCCATCATCGACGCGCTGCTGTGAGACCAGAACCAGCGGCGGCTGCGGGCCACGCCGGCGGGCGGGATCGGCCTGCGGGGCGGGCCGGGGGCGCACCACCTTGGCCAGATCCTCGCGGTAGGGTTCGGCTTCCTTCGGATCGTCCTTCTTGCGGCGATCACGGCCCTCGGCGCGGGCTGCGGCGACGGCGGCCTTCAGATGCGCGATGGCGGAGCGGCGGCGGCGGTTTTCGACGCCCTGCAACTTGGTATTGGTTTCCTCGATCAGACGCGCGACCCGCTCATCATCGGCGGGTTTATCCTCGATCAGGGAATTGCGGCGCGCGGCGTGACGGTCGGCCTCAAGATCGGGGTCCGGTGTCGCGTCGGGCTCCGGCTTGGCTGCGGAGGTGGGTGCGGGCTCGGGCTGCGGTTCTGGCTCTGCTTCGGGCTCTGCTTGCGGCTCGGGGTCCAGATCCGCATCCAGACTGGCGGCGAGTTCGGCCTCAAAATCGGGCTCATCCGTTGCGGTGGGTTCGGGCGCAAGGTCCGGCACAGCCTCGGCCAGGTCGTCGGATTGGGGGGCGATCTCGGCCTCGGATAGCTGTGCAGACGGGGTTTCGGCGGCGTCAGGGGCCACATCGGCCAGATCGGCCAGCACAGCGGCCATCAGGTCGTCGCCATCCTCATCGTGGTGCTGCTCACGCGCGACCGCGTCGGGCGTGGTCTCTTCGTCGCTGGCCTGCGCTGGCGCGTCGGACAGGTCCAGAGCGCCTTCATCCTCAAGCGCGGCAAGTTCGCGGGCCAGCTCGGCCTCTTCCTCGGCGCTCAACGTGGCGGCGGGAGCGGGATCGCTGTTGGGCGCCGGATCTTCGGCCTCTGTGTCCGAGGAGGTTTCGGCGGGGGATTCCGACACGACCGGATCGGCGCTGGCAGGTTCGCCGGGAGCGGTTTCGGTGGCCTCGGCATCTGAGCCATCGGCATTTTCCGGCGTGGTCTCGGCAGGCGCAAGCGCGGCGGCCCCCTCGACCGCGGCGAGCGCAGCCATGGAGGGATGGGCGATATCCTCTTCGCTGACCTTGATAAGCCGCGCCTGTGCGCGGTCCCGCGTGCGCGACGTGTCGCGGTTCCAGACGCCGTGGCGCGGATCATGGTCGGGCAGGTCAAACGCGCGCGGCGCGATTTCGGCGGGCGCGTCGAGGTTCTGCGCGGGCGCGTCATGCTCAGCCGATTCGATGTCCGTCGGGGCGGCGGCGTCCTCGGTTACGGTATCTTCGGTTACGGTATCTTCGGGGGCGTTGTCTTCGGTGGCGCGATCTTCAGGGGTGCGATCTTCGGCAGCGCGATCTTCGGGGGTGGTGCTGTCCGACACAGGTTCGGCAGCGGCGTCATCACCCTGAGCTTCGGCTTCGGCTTCGGCTTCGGCTTCGGCTTCGGCTTCGGCTTCGGCTTCGGCTTCGGCTTCGGCTTCGGCTTCGGCTTCGGCTTCGGCTTCGGCTTCGGCTTCGGCTTCGGCTTCGGCTTCGGCTTCGG
>JBEDTR010000017.1:0-459808 GCA_040119125.1 Marinobacter sp. | reverse complement strand
TCCCTCCCGCATGGGAGGGCGCTTTGGCGATCTCATTCACCGCACAAGCCTCGTCCGGGGCTTTCAAATAAACCGCTCACCCCTAGCGCCCCGACCGCCCCCCCGAGTGAGGGCGCGGTCCTCTCGTTGCGCGCCGGGCCCCGCAGGTGGCCGAGGGCGTCCAGCCCCTCCTCCCCCATGGGAGGGCGCTTTGGCGATCTCATTCACCGCACAAGCCTCGTCCGGGGCTTTGACATAAACCGCTCACCTCCAGCGCAGCGACCGCCCACCCGAGGGAGGGCGCGGGCCTTTCGTTGCGCGGACAGCCCCGTCACCCCGCCAACACCCCGAAGTGACGCGCCGCGAAGGCCGCGCAACCTTGACCCCGCGCGCCGCTTCGCTCAGGGTCCGCGCGCATCATAATTGGCAGATGGGACAGGCAGATGGCAGGGCGGACCCGCCCCTTTTCGGGGTTCGAATGGATGATCGCGTGGCGCTACCTGCGGGCGAAACGCGCCGAGGGCGGCGTGTCCGTGATGACGTGGATTTCGCTCGTCGGGATCACGCTCGCCGTGGCCGCGCTGATCATCACCATGGCGGTGCGCGCGGGCTTCAGATCGGAATTCGTCGACACGATCCTTGGCGCGAATGCCCATGTCACCATCTACCAGACCATCGACGTGTCCGCGACCGGGCAGACCAGCCGCGTCATCACCGATTACGAGGCGATGGCCGAACGCGTGCGCGAGGTGCCGGGCGTGACCCGCGCCGCGCCGCTGATCAAGGGGCAGGTCATGGCCTCGCTCGGCAATCGCAATGCGGGGGTCGAGGTCTATGGCATCTCGCAGGAGGATCTTCTGACCATCCCGCGCATTGCCAATCCCGATCAATTCCGAGGCGACGCCAACCGGCTCGATGACGGGGTCGCCATCGGCTGGGGCGTGGCGCAGGAACTGGGCGCGGAGGTCGGGGATAAGGTCAAGCTGATCTCCCCCAACGGGGTCAAGACGCCCTTTGGCACCACCCCGCGCGTCAATGTCTATGAGGTCACCTATATCTTTCAGGCCGGGCGCTACGATATCGACCGCACGCGGGTCTATCTGCCGTTTGCCGAGGCGCAGAGCTATTTCAACCGCGAAGGCGGCGCCGATGAGTTGGAGGTCATGGTCGAAAACCCCGACCGCGTCGATCAGATGGCCACTGCGCTGCTGATGGCGGGCGGCGACCGGACCTTGCTGTGGACATGGCGCGATGCGTCGGGCGCGTTCCTGTCGGCGTTGCAGATCGAAGACACGGTGATGTTCGTGCTGATGTCGGTGCTGGTTCTGATCGCCTCGCTCAACATCATCTCGGGGCTGGTGATGCTGGTGAAAAACAAGGGCCGCGACATTGGCATCCTGCGCACGATGGGCCTGACCGAAGGCGCGGTGCTGCGGGTGTTTTTCCTCTGCGGCGCGCTGGTCGGATTGGTGGGCACGGCGGCGGGCGTGGTGCTCGGCTGCCTGTTTGCGGTCTATTTCGACCCGATCCTTGCCTTCGTCAACGGCGCCTCGGGGGGGGAGGTCTGGGATGCCTCGATCCGCGGCATCTACCGCCTGCCGGCGGAGCTGCAATTGGGCGATGTGATTTCCGCCGTGGCGCTGTCGCTGGGCCTGTCCTTTGTCATCACGATTTTCCCGGCCCGCCGTGCGGCGCGGATGAACCCGGTGGAGGCGCTGCGCTATGAGTGAACCGATCCTGAGCCTGCAAGGCATCGCCAAGACCTATAACAAGGGCCGGCCCAATGCGGTCACGGTGCTTGATGGCGCGGACCTGACCCTGCATCCGGGCGAAATCGTGGCGCTGGTCGCGCCTTCGGGGGCGGGAAAATCGACGCTGCTGCATATCGCCGGGCTGCTCGACAGTGCCGATACGGGCAGCGTGCATCTGGGCGGGCAGGACATGACCCGGCTGGGCGATCGCCGCCGGACGGAGGCGCGCCGCGCCGAGGTGGGGTTTGTCTACCAAGCGCATCACCTTCTGCCGGAATTCACCGCGCTGGAAAACGTGACCCTGCCGCAGCTGGCCAATGGGGTCAGTGCGCGGGCGGCGCAGGCCCGCGCGCGGGAGTTGCTGGCCTCCGTCGGGCTGGAGGCGCGCGGCGATCACCGGCCCTCGGCCCTGTCGGGGGGCGAGCAGCAGCGCGTCGCCTTCTGCCGGGCGCTGGCCAATGGGCCGCGTCTGTTGCTGGCGGATGAGCCCACCGGCAACCTCGATCCCGCGACATCGGACACGGTGTTCAATGCGCTGATGGGGCTGGTGCGGGAGACCGGGCTGGCGGCTTTGATTGCGACCCATAACCTCGATCTTGCGGCGCGGATGGACCGTCGGGTGCGGCTGGAGGCTGGGCGGCTGGTCTGACGCGGGCCGGGGCGCGGCGGGCGCGACAACGGGGACGGGCGCGCAGAGGCCCCGCTCCGCTATCAGTTGACCTGCCGCAGCGCCTCGACATCGCGGGCCATATCATCGGCCAGCATCGCCAGTTGCGCGGGATCGCCCCGGCGATGCGCCTCGATCCGCAGGGCGGTCATATCGGCCTGATACCGCCGCGCCAGCCGGGCAATATCGGCCTGCGCGGAAATCTCGCCGGCGGCCTGCGCGGCGGCAAATAGCGCGGTGATTTCCTCGGTCATCCGGTTCAGGTAATCCCGCGCCCGTGCGCCGATGGCGCTGTCTTCCTCGGTCACGTCGAGCAGGGTCTTGATCAGCATGCAGGCGCGGCAGGCGGGCGCGTCGGCCTGTGGCGCACCGAAGGCGCGCAGGAAATCCGCCAGCGCCCCAAGCGGGGAGCCTGACTGCGTGCGCAGCGCGCCGAGCCCTGCGCGGTTACGCTCGAAATATCGTTCCAACGCGGACAGATACAGGGCTTCCTTGCTTTTGAATGCGGCGTAGATGCTGCCGGGCTTCATGCGCAGCGCAGCTTCCAGATCCTTGAGCGAGGTCGCGTGGTAGCCTTTCCTCCAAAAGAGGGTCACCGCCGCGTCAAGGGCGGCGTCGCGGTCATAGGCCGGGGCATAGGAACGGGCGCGTGTCATGATCCCTAAATAGGCTCTGGGGTCGGATTTGTCTCGTCTTTCCAGCGCAGGCTTGCTCACCTTTGAGTGATTGCTCAAATTACCTATTGAGTGATCGCTCAAATATCATATGTCTGACCCATCCAAGGGCCACCCCCGGCCCCGAGCAAGGAGCATTACATGACCGATTTCACCCGCCACACGACCGAGACCGCACCCGAAGCATCCCAGCCGCTGCTGGCGAAATCCGAAGCGGGATTTGGCCGCATTCCCGGCCTGCACGCGATCATGGCGGAATCGCCGCAGCTGCTGGAAGGCTATCAGGCCCTGCATAAGCTGTTCACCGAAACCACATTCGACAAGGATGAACTGACCGTCGTCTGGCAGACCATCAACGTCGAAAACGAGTGCACCTATTGCGTGCCCGCCCATACCGGCATCGCCAAAAGCATGGGCGTCGATGACGCGATCACCAATGCGCTGCGCGATGAGACGCCGCTGCCGAATGCCCGTCTGGAAGCGCTGCGCGAGTTCACGCTGAAGCTGGTGCGCGAGCGTGGCTTTGTTGCTGATGCGGATGTGGACGCATTCCTTGAGGCGGGCTTCACCCGTCGCAATGTGCTCGACGTTGTGCTGGGCTACGCGCAGAAGGTGATGTCCAACTATACCAACCATCTGGCGAAAACTCCGGTCGACAAGCCGTTCGAGAAATTCGCCTGGAGCCGCACCGACAAGGCCGCCTAATCCGCTTAATCGGGTGAAAACACGGGCGGGGCCGACATGATCGGCCCCGCTTCCATATTGTGAAATTTCCACGACAATTCAGGCGGGCTCTGGTCTAGGCGCAATCCGGACTTATCTTTAAGGCTCAGGAGAGGGAGCCCGCCCATGATTATGTCAAAGCACGGTGCCGCATTGCGCGGCGCAGCCATTTCAGATGTCGACCATGTCGCGCTGACTGTGCCGGACCATGATGCGGCGGTCGCATTCTGCATGAAAGCCCTTGGCGCGGAGGTTCTTTATACCCGGTCGCAGGGGCAGTCCGTCGCTGGTGCGGAGGAGGCCGTGGATTGCGCGATCCGGGCCGTCAGCCGTCTGCGTATTGGTCGCGCGCTGGTGCTGGAGCTTTATGAGCTGTCGGGCATTCACCGCGAAATCGCCGCCGATTTCGGTGATTGGGAAGTCAGCCGCTTTTGCGTCACCACCGAGGATCGCGATGCCGCCATTGCGCGTTTTCGCGCGGGCGGTGGGCGCATGATCGACACGGGGTTTGCCCCGCGCGGGCAGGTGATCCGCACACGGGTTCAAGACGCGCATCAGGGCCGCTACGGGCGGTGCCCTTGGGGCTCTGTCATCGAATTTGTCGAACGTCCCGCTGCATGTGCAGGCACCACGCGGCCTGTGGAGCGTGACCTGCGCGGCGCCTGACGCCGCGCGGAGGGCGCAGGGGTCGACCTGCGCCGCGCATCGGGCTAGTGAGGCCGCAACCCCACCGCCCCGGAGCGCCGCATGACCCCTGCCGCTGAGCCTGCCTTTGAACCGTCTTCCGCCGCGCCTGCGCAGGCCAATGCGATCTGCATCAAATGGGGCAGCTTGTTTGGACCCGAATATGTGAACCGACTTTATTCCGGCGTGCGGCGTAACCTGACTGCGCCGGTGCGGTTTTTCTGCATGACCGAACATGCCGAGGGGCTGCATCCCGACATCAACGTGCTGCCGCTGCCCGAAGAGCCGTTTCGCGCGGATATGGATGCGGCGTTGGCGGTGGCCAATCGGCAGGGCGCGATGCGCAAAGTGTCGCTGTTCCGCCCCGATCTGATCCCCGATCTGCGCGGGCCGCTGCTGGGCTTTGATCTGGATGTGGTCATCACCGGCAACCTTGATGAGATCCTGCATTTCGCCCCCGGCACCGTGGCGATGCGCGCCGATTGGGTGGAGGCCCGGCGCGGGCGCAAGACCGGGCATGGCTCGGTGTTTCGCTATGACCCGGCGGCGCATGGCTGGCTTTATGACACGCTGGCCGCCGATCCCACCGGCGCGGTGGAACGTGCGCGCGGGTCGGAGCAGCGCTATACCTCGACCTTGGCGCAGGAAAAGGGCGCGTTTGCCTATCTGCCCGGCGATCAGGTGGTGAGCTTTAAACACGGCTGCCTGCGCCTGCCGCCGATGAATTGGCTGAAGCCGCCGCGCCTGCCCGAGAATGCCCGTGTGGTCTGTTTTCACGGTCGCCCCAAGATGACGGAGGCGGTGGACGGCTTTGACGGCGGTCTGCTGCGCCATACCGAGCCCTGCGCATGGCTGCGCGATCACTGGATCACCCGTGCGCAGGCCGATCTGGGCGCTGAATGGGGCTGAGCGGGCGGCGTCGTGATGCTCAAATTTCGCGCGCGGCAGGCATTCTGACCGGGACGTGAGCGCGGCGTGTGGAACGCGGGCGCATCGGGGCACGTTTGCCCGGCAAGCCCCATCCTCGAAAAGGAGCCTTGTCGATGACCCGTGCCGTGACGCCTCGAACCGCCCCGATCCGCACCACCACCATTCGCCTGACCCTGCCGGTGGCGACCCTGCTGCTGGGCGCATTGCCTCTGGCGGCGCAGCAACCGGGCTTTGGCCCTGCCAATGCCGATTTCAAACCGGGGTTTGAGGGCCAGACCCGCGCGGCGACGCCGATGGATGAGACACCGCTTACGCCGGTTGCGGAAACGGTCGTCGATGGGCTGGTGCATCCCTGGGGCATCGCGGTGCTGCCCGATGACAGCTATCTGGTGACCGAACGCGCGGGTCGTCTGCGCCGCATCACCGCCGAGGGCGAGTTGTCCGATCCGATCACCGGCGTGCCGGAGGTGGTGGCACAGGGGCAGGGCGGGATGCTCGACGTGGCGCTGGCGCCCGATTTTGCCGACAGCCGCGTGGTCTACCTGACCTATGCCAAGCCGATGGGCGAGGGGCAGTCCGCCACTGCCGCCGCCCGTGCGGTGCTGTCCGAGGACATGACCAGCCTGACTGAGTTGACCGATATCTTCGTGCAGGATCCGCCGTCGCCCACGACGAAGCATTACGGCTCGCGCATCGTGCCGGATGGCGATCATGTGTGGATCACCACGGGGGAACATTCCTCCATGGCGGAGCGCGATAACGCCCAGCAGCTGGATATGAGCTACGGCAAGGTGATCCGCGTCACGCCTGAGGGCGATGCGCCGGAGGACAATCCGTTTGTCAGCGATGAGGCCGCGATCGACACGATCTACACGCTGGGCCATCGCAATATTCAGGGCGCGGCGCTGGACCCGGAGACGGGTAAGCTCTGGACGCTGGAGCATGGGCCGAAAGGGGGCGATGAGTTGAACCTGATCGAGCCCGGGCTGAACTATGGCTGGCCCGTGGTCAGCTACGGCATCCGCTATTCCGGCGATCCGGTCGGCAGCGGGACCGCGCGGGCCGAAGGCTTTGCCGAGCCGCGCTACTACTGGGACCCGGTGATCGCGCCGGGCGGGTTCACCTTCTACGAGGGTGACATGTTCGCGGGTTGGGAGGGCGACGTCATCGCCGCCTCGCTCAATCCTGGCGGGCTGGTGCGCCTCCAGATGGAGGGCACCAACGTCACCGGTGAGGCGCGCTACCTCGGCGATCTGGGCCGGGTGCGCGATGTCGAGATCGCCCCGGATGGCGCGATCCTCGTCTTGACCGATAAGGAAAACGGCGCGTTGATCCGGGTGACGCCCGAGGGCTAAGCGCCCCGTCTGTCCCGATCAGGAGGCGCGGGCGGCCAGCCGCCCGTCGCCTGCCTCGCCGCGCCGGTGATCGACCAGCCGCACGGTGAGCGCGCCGCCAAGCGCGATGCACAGGATCGCAAGGATCGCGGAGAAGGCCAATGTCGGCACGCCCGACAGGCCCGCGCCGAGCGTGCAGCCGCCCGCAAGCACCCCACCCACACCCATCAGCGCCGCGCCGAGGGCATAGCGCCCGGTCTGGCGTGGGGTCTCGAAGCTGGCCCATTGCAGTTCGCGCGCAAGCAGCGCCGCGACGAACGCGCCCGCCAGAGTGCCGCCGACCAACCCGACGCCAAACCCTGCGGGAATGGAGCTGGACGCGACAAGCCAGAACAGCATTTCGGCAGAGGGCAGGGTGAAGGTCAGGCTTTCCATCGCGATGGGGTCGAATTCGTCATAAAGCACATAGCCGGTTCCGACCCAGCCCAGCACCGGCAGCAGGCCGATCAGCGCCGCCATGATCAGCGTGCCGACGCGGTTGCCGGAGCGCGCCGCGACAAATGCGCAGCCCGCCGCGATCAGCGCCGCCCAAAGCAGCGCGCCGCCCGGCAGATCGCCCAGCGTCGTGACCTCACCCAGCGGCAGCGTCGGACCGCCAAGGGCGATGCGCAGGGGGGCCAGCACGCCTTTCAGCGTGGCATGGGCCACGACGGCGAAAATCACCAGAACGCTCAGCGCGCGCAGGTTTCCGCCGCCGCCCAGCACCGCCAAACGCGACACGCAGCCCCGTGTCAGCACCATGCCCGCCCCGAACAAAAGCCCGCCCAGCGACAGCGCCAGCCATGGCAGATCGGGCGCGGTGAAGCGATGATCGGCAAATGAGATCCACCCCAGCGCCACTGCAATCTGAGTGCCCAGCACCGCGACGCCAAGCGCGGTGAGCCAGACCCCCGCCGCCGAGCGTCTCTCGTCCCGCGCGCCCGCCACGGAGCGCCGGAAACAGAACCGCGTGCGCTGCGCGAGGATGCCGAAGACAACGCCCAAGACGAGTCCAAGGATCAGGCTGGCCCCGCGCGGGGTAAGGGCGGTGAAACCGAGCGTTTCATACATGGGGCAGGCTCCGGGCGGCAATTGGCAGGGACGGCCTCTCATATGCGCCGCAACGCAGGCTGTGCAAGGGGGGCGGGGCCGGGGGTGGGCGCGCGCGAGGCTTGGGTGCGGGCGTGGGAGGGAGCAGGTTTGGCGTGCCATGCGTGCGGCGTTGCGCGGTGGGGTGAGGGCATAATCGTTGGTCGAACCTGCGTCTTTTGGTCTGGTGGCAGCCAGCCTGCGGGACGGTGCGATCGGACCACAGAAGGCTATGCTTCAGTTTCAATGTGATGGAGGTCTGATCCTCGGGCCCGCCGCCATTTCGATGGTCGGGAGGTGCTGCACCAGCCACGGACGGCGGGGGCCATTACCGGTGGGGAAGCGCTGCAATGGCATGAACAGCCTTTAAGCGGTGAGCCGTTGCGGTCCCGGTTCCGAAGGCGGCGCAAATATCAACTGAGCGTCTTGCGGAATTCTCATCGCCCTACGGACCACGCGGAGGCGCCTGATTGACCTTGGGGCACAGGCGCGGCACCGGGGGGGCGGGTTGACCTTCGCGCGTCCTCTTAGCAGTCTCAGCCGGGAAATCATCTCGCCGGATCAGGGGGCGGATCATCGCCGGTCGCCGGCCTGAGCGCGCGTGTCGCGCCGATCCAGCCCCCGGTCAGCCCCCATGCAGGAACGCACCGATGCCGATCAAGAACAGCTTTGCCGAACGTCATGCCGAGATCACCGGCTGGCGGCGCGATTTCCACGCCCATCCAGAGATCCTTTATGAGACGCACCGCACCTCGGCGCGGGTGGCGGAATTGCTGCGCGCTTTCGGCTGTGACGATGTGGTCGAAGGTTTGGGGCGCACCGGTGTGGTCGGTGTGATCCGGGGCAAACAGGATGCGTCTGGCAAGGTGGTGGGGCTGCGCGCCGATATGGACGCGCTGCCACTGACCGAACAGACGGGTCTGGATTATGCGTCCACCACGCCGGGCGCGATGCATGCTTGCGGCCATGATGGGCATACCGCGATGCTGCTGGGGGCTGCGCAATATCTGTGCGAGACGCGGAATTTCGATGGCACTTGCGTGGTGATCTTCCAACCCGCCGAAGAGGGCGGCGGCGGCGGGCGCGAGATGTGCGAGGACGGGCTGATGGAGCGCTTCGGCATTCAGGAGGTCTACGGCATGCATAATTGGCCCGGCCTGCCGCAGGGCAGTTTCGCGATCCGGCCGGGTCCGTTCTTTGCCGCGACCGACCAGTTCGAGATCGTCGTCGAGGGGCAGGGCGGTCACGCCGCCAAGCCGCATGAAGCCGTGGACAGCAATGTCACCGCCGCCCATATCGTGATCGCGCTGCAAAGCATCGTCAGCCGCAGTGTCGATCCGGTGGAACATGCGGTGGTGTCGGTGACCAGCATTGAGAGCAGCTCGACCGCGTTTAATGTGCTGCCGCAGCAGGTGAAGCTGAAAGGCACGATCCGCACGCTGGATGCAAAGGTGCGCAAGCAGGCGGCCCAGCGCATGGCCGAGATCGCGGAAGCGCAGGCGCGGGTGTTCGGCGCGCAGGCGCAGGTGAATTACATCCCCGGCTATCCGGTGATGGTGAACCACGGGGCCCAGACCGAATTTGCCGCCGAAGTGGCGCGCGCGGTGGCAGGCGATTGCGCGGAGGCCGAACTGATCATGGGCGGCGAGGATTTTGCCTATATGCTGGAGGAACGCCCCGGCGCCTATATCCTTGTCGGCAATGGCGACACCGCCCCCGTGCATAACCCACGCTACAATTTCAACGATGAGGCGATCCCGGTCGGCTGCTCATGGTGGGCCGAGATCGTGGAGCGCCGGATGCCCGCAGCAGGGTGACATTGGAGCCGCATGGCGGGCGCAACGTGAGCCTGCCCGTGGGGTGGCGCATCAACGCCGGAGCGGGGTGCTTTATGCTCACCACATACCCCCCCGCTGTAAGGTCAGCGCGAGGTGTGAAAGCGCCAGCCCGCGGGGACGGGCAGGAGCTCGCCCGCGCGGCCTGCGGCCTTGGTCGCTGGCGATGGTGCGTAGCCACTAGGGCGGCTTTGGGGATGGCTGGAGAGCGTAACGTGAGCCTGCACGCGCGGCCTGCGGCCTTGGTCGCGGGCGGGGGTGCGGACTTCGACTGGCGGGGGGCGCGGGGGCGTTGGCCCCCGCGCGCGGCTATCAGAGCTTTCCGGCGTAGATCTCGATCAGGCGGCTGATCGCGACTTCGGGGGCGAGTTCTTCGCTCTCGCCGGTGCGGCGGGAGGTCAGTTCGACCACGCCGTTTTTCAACCCGCGCGGGCCGACGGTGATGCGCCACGGCAGACCGATCAGGTCCATGGTGGCGAATTTGGCGCCTGCGCGCTCGGACCGGTCGTCATAGAGCGGCTCCAGACCGGCGGCTTCCAGCGCGGCGTAGAGGTCTTCGCAGGCCTTGTCTGCCTCCGCGTCGCCCTGCTTGAGGTTGACGATGCCCGCATGGAACGGGGTCACGCCTTCGGGCCAGATGATGCCTTTGTCGTCGTGGCTGGCCTCGATGATCGCGCCGACCAGACGGCTGACGCCAATGCCGTGGCTGCCCATGTGGACGGGCACACGCTCGCCCTCGGGGGTGGCGACGGTGGCGCCCATGGCTTCGGAATATTTGGTCCCGAAATAGAAGATTTGGCCGACCTCGATGCCGCGGGCGCTGCGCTGACGCTCTTCGGGCACCTGCGCGAATTCATCGGCAATGTGGGTCTCATCCGTGCGGGCGTAAAGCTCGGTGAATTCCTCCATCACGGCCTGACACTGCGCCTTGTCGTCATAGTCGATATCGCGTGCGCCCAGCCGGATGTCGGTGACGGCAGCGTCGTAGAAGACCTCCGATTCGCCGGTCTCCGCCAGCACGAGGAATTCATGCGTGTCATCGCCGCCGATGGGGCCGCTATCGGCGCGCATTGGGATCGCCTGAAGGCCCATCCGCTCATAGGTGCGCAGGTAGGTCACGAGATGCCGGTTATAGGCATGCAGCGCGTCTTCCTTCGTGAGATCAAAGTTATAGCCGTCCTTCATGTAGAATTCGCGGCCTCGCATCACGCCGAAACGGGGGCGGATCTCATCGCGGAATTTCCACTGGATATGATAGAGCGTCAGCGGCAGGTCGCGGTAGCTTGCGACATGGCCGCGGAAGATGTCGGTGATCATCTCCTCATTGGTGGGCCCATAAAGCATGTCGCGGTCGTGGCGGTCCCGCACGCGGAGCATTTCCGGCCCATAGGCGTCATAGCGGCCCGATTCCTGCCAGAGGCTGGCAGGTTGCAGCGTCGGCATCAGCAGCGGGATGTGACCGGCGCGCTGCTGTTCCTCATGGACGATCTGTTCGATGCGTTTCAGCACCTTGTAGCCCAGCGGCAGCCACGAATAGATCCCCGCGGCCTGCTGCCGGATCATCCCGGCGCGCAGCATGTAGCGGTGGCTGACGATCTGGGCGTCGGCCGGAGTTTCCTTCAGGACCGGCAGGAAGTAACGGCTCAGGCGCATGGGGGGACCCTCTGTTATATTGCGTCAACGCAGTTACGCGAAAGGCGCGTGTCGGGCAAGCGGCGGGTCGGGGCAAGGGGGCCAGACGGGCAAGGCGGGGCAGGCGCGCGCCATCGCAGACTTGCGCCCCGCGCGCGCAGGCCGCAATCCTGCGCAGGCAGACCCCAAGGATCAGAACGCCATGCCAGACCCCGTCTCTCAAAGCCGTGCCCCCCAAAGCGGTGCCCCGCAGAGCAGCGACTCGAATAGCGCGCCAGAGCCGAGCGCCGCGCCCTGCACGATCCGCCCCGCCAGAATGCCCGACTGCGCCGGACTGGCCGAGCTGATCAATCCGATGATCCGCGACACGACGATCACCTTTACCACCGCGCCGAAAGACGCGCTGATGATCGGTGCGCTGCTGGCCGGGGGGCAGACCCACTGGGTGGCGGAACATGAGGGCAGGCTGCTGGGCTATGCCACCTATTTCCCGTTTCGCGGCGGGCCGGGCTATGCCCATACAAAGGAACATTCGATCCTGCTTGCACCACAGGGGCGCGGGCGCGGGGTGGGGCGGGCGTTGATGGCGGTCATGCTGGATCACGCCCGTGCCGAAGGGGTGGATTCGATGATGGCCGGGGTCAGTGGGGAGAACCCGGCAGGCCGGGCATTCCACGCCGCGCTGGGCTTTGCCCATATTGCGCGACTGCCGCAGGTGGGGTTCAAGTTCGGGCGTTGGATCGATCTGGACCTGATGCAGAAAATGCTGTGAAACCGTGCGGATGACAGGCCCCGTGCTGCGGCTGCGGGCTGGGGGGCGGTAACAAATATCAGCACCGCGTCAGGGCGCTGCAATCCGCCTGACACCGGCGCGCACCCGGTTTAAGGTCACCTTATGTCGATCTGGACCCGCATCGCTGACGCCATTGCCGCTCTCACGCAGGGAGAGGGGCTCTCGACCATTTTCGAGCGGCTGCGCACGCCGCCCGAACGCTCGGTCGGGTTTACCATTGCGGTGATCGCGCTGGGCGCCAAGATGGCCAAGGCCGATGGCACCGTCACCCGCGATGAGGTCATGGCGTTTCGCCAGATCTTTACCATCCCTGACAGCGAACTCGACAATGCGGCGCGGGTGTTCAACCTTGCCCGCCGCGATGTTGCGGGGTTCGAGACCTACGCCGCGCGCATTGGCGGCATGTTCGAGACCGGGCATGAGGCGCTGTCGGATCTGCTGGAGGGGCTGTTCTACATCGCCGTGGCCGATGGCAGTTTCCACCCCGCCGAGGATGCGTTTCTGGCGCGGGTGGCTGAAATCTTTGGCTTTGACGAGGTGCAGTATCGCAGGCTGCGCTCGCGGCTGGTGACGGGCCAGTCCCCCGATCCGCATGACGTGCTGGGGGTGGAGCCGGGCACCGCGCCCGAGGATATCCGCCGCGCGTGGCGGCAATTGGTGCGCGACAACCATCCCGACCGGTTGCTGGCGCGGGGTCTGCCGGAGGAAGCGGTGAAGATGGCGGAGCAGCGCCTGATCCGCATCAACCGCGCCTATGAGCAGATCGGTGGCCGCGCGGCATGAGCGGCGCGTCAGGGAGCGGCGCATCGGGGTCTGGGTCAACCTTTGGCTCCGATCCGGCAGCGGGCGGCAGGCTGCGCATCGCCACCTATAATGTCGAATGGTTCGACACGCTGTTTGACGATGCGGGCCGCCTGCATGACGACGCCGCGCCCGGCGGGCGCCATGGCATTGATCGCGCCACGCAAACGGCGGCTCTGGGCCGGGTGTTTGCCGCGCTAGACGCCGATGCGGTGCTGGTGGTCGAAGCCCCCGATACCGGCACGAAGCGCAGCACGATCACCGCGCTGGAAGGGTTCGCCACGCAGTTCGACCTGCGCGCGCGGGCCTGTCTGATGGGATTTGCCAATGATACGCAGCAGGAATTGGCGCTGCTTTATGATCCCGACCGGCTGACCCCGCGCCACGCGCCGCAGCACAGCAAGGTCGCGCCGCGATTCGATCGCAGCTACCGGATCGATCTGGATATCGACGCGACGCTGGACCATGTCCGGTTTTCCAAGCCGCCGCTGGAGGTCGCGCTGCATCTGCGCGGCGCAGAGGTGCCGCTCCTGCATCTGATCGGCGTGCATGTGAAATCGAAAGCCCCCCATGGCGCGCGCAGCGCCGCCGATGTGACCCGCATCGCCATTGCCAACCGGCGCAAGCAACTGGCGCAATGTATCTGGCTGCGGCACCGGGTGGACGCGCATCTGGCGCAGGGCACGCCGCTGGTGGTGCTGGGCGATTTCAACGATGGGCCGGGGCTTGATGATTACGAGGCGCTGTTCGGGCGTTCGGGGCTGGAGATCGTTCTGGGCCATGACGCCCCGCCCGAGGCCCGGCTATACGATCCTCATGCGCGGCGGGCGCTGGCCGGGGCGGGGCGGCCCACGCAGGCGCAGCCGACCTCCGCGCGGTTCTGGATCGCGCCGGAAGACCGCTACCTGTCGGCGCTGCTTGATTACATCATGGTCTCGCCCGATCTGGCGGCGCGGCATCCGCGCTGGCGGATCTGGCATCCGTTCGATGCGCCGGAGATCTACCGAGACGTGGCGCTGCGCGAGGCGCTGCTGGCCGCGTCGGATCATTTTCCCGTGACATTGGACCTGCCGCTCTAGGCTGCCTTGCGCAGTGATTTGGCTTGGCGCGCGGCGCACCTATATTCAGTATATGACACGCCAAAACCTGACCCGCCTTTCCGTGATCCACCCGCTGCGCGCCGTGCTTCTTGGCGCGGCCGTGAGTTTGCCTGCAACCCTGCCGCCCGGTCCCGCCGCTGCGCAAATATTCGCGCCCGACACGCCGGAGCAAGATACCCCGGAGGATAATATTCTGCCGGACGATCTGCCCGAGCCCATGCCAGAGGACGAGCCCGATGCCGATATGGGCGAGGGGCTGGGCCTGCTGGAGGAAGGCGGGCGGATGTTGTTCCAAGGGCTGATGGACGACATGCGGCCGGCAATGGAGGGCATGGCCCGCGATCTGGAGCCCGCCCTGCGTCGCATGATCGACGAAATGGGTCCGGCGCTGATCGAGATGAGCCGGATGATCCGCTCCGTCGATGATTACCATGCGCCGGAAAAGCTGCCCAACGGCGATATCATCCTGCGCCGCAAGACCCCGTTGGAGGGCGAGGCTGTTCCTGACGAGAATGACCCTGACGGGAACGACCCCGCGATCACCGAAGACGGCGCGATTGAGCTTTAAGGGCTTCGATTTGCCCGCCAAGTCACCCGCCTCAGGGGCTAGGGCAGGCTACTAAGCGACAGGCCTTGCAATTCGCGGAGCAATTTCAGCTCCATCGCGCGGCGGTAGTCGTCGAACCCTTGTGCCAGCTCGACAAAGGCGCCGGGACCGTGGCGCACGCGGGCTTGGAAATAGGCTTCCAAATCGCGGCTCTCGCGTCCGCCCGCGCCGATCACCAGCGCGTTGACGATGACGCCCGCCAGCAGCGGATCGCCTGTCACATCCTCCGGACGGGGGCCGTCATTGCTACGCCCATCGCCGGAGATATCAAGCGTGCGGGTGGCGCAGGCGGGGCCGGTGGCCGACATCCCGGCGCCGTGGCGCATCGCCTCGCCCAAGGCGGTGGTGGGGGGCATCGGTTGGCGCGCGGTGCTGCGCAGAATGGCGGTGAAGCGGTCCAGCGCGGCGGCACTGTCGATCAGCGCCCAATCCGCGACCAGCCGCTGCGCGGCGCGCCCGCTCCATTCGAACACCGCCAGCGCGACGGGCGCGCCGGGGGCCTGCAATAGCGCGGCGCGGACCGGCGCGCTGTCGAGCGCCCCGGCCAGCCCATCCAACTGCTGGCGGTATTCGCGGTCATCGACCGAGCCTGAGACATCCAGCCCCAGCACCAGCGATTGGCGACAAGACTGCGCCGCCGCCACGCCCGGCAGGACCATCAGCAGCGTGACCGCCACCGCCCGCAGCCAGCGGCGCATTACCAATGGCCGGTGTTTTCCATGCTTTTCCACGGCTCTGCCGGTTCCAGCGCGTCGCCCTCCTGCAGCAACTCGATCGAGACATTGTCAGGCGAGCGGACAAAGGCCATGCGCCCATCGCGCGGCGGGCGGTTGATGGTGACGCCGGCCTGTTGCAGCTGGGCGCACATCTCGTGAATATTGGCCACGCTATAGGCGAGGTGGCCGAAATGGCGGCTGTCGGACGGCAGGCCATCGTCGCCATCCCAATTATAGGTCAGCTCAACGGGGCAGTCCTCCTGCCCTTCGGGGGCCATGAAGACGAGGGTAAAGCGCCCGGCTTCGCTTTCGGAGCGGCGGGTCTCTTTCAGGCCCAGCAATTCGTAGAATGCAATCGAGGCATCGAGGTCGCGCACGCGCACCATGGTGTGGAGGTAACGGATCTTCATCGGGCGGTCCTTTCAGCGAATTCCAGTCGCGCGGATTCTAGCACGCAGGCCGTGGCGGACCAGCCGAAAGCGTCATCGGCACCGTGCGGGGCTTTGCCCTCAGAATGCGGAGCGTAGCGAGACCGACAGGCCCAGATCGCGGGTATCATATAGATCGATCGTGCTGTCGGTGCGCCCCGCGCTCAGATCCACCACCGGGGCAAACCCATAGAGATCATGCTGACGGAAAAACAGCGACGCGCCGATGTTGATACTTCGGTCTTCGCGCATCATGCCGTAGATGGGCGCGTCGTAATCCGCACGCTCCAGCTGGGCGGAGAGCTGCGCCTGTGCGCCCAGCACCGGCTGCGCCAGCTGATAGCCCAGCGACAAGCTGGCCGCGTCATGGGCCACCAGCGCGCTCTCGGAGCGGGTGTCAGACAGGCCGACGCCAAAGCTGAGCATCGCGCCGCCATCGATCCGATGGGCCAGCCTGAATGACACGCCGCTGGCATCCGAGGAGCGCAGATCATTGTCGAGCCGCTGCGCCACCCGGCCCCAGACCTCCACCCAGCCCAGCGTATCGGCGCCAAGCCGCAGGCCACGGGTCAGTTCCAATTCGCTATAGCGGGCGATGTCTTCGCCGCCATACCAGCTATGGCCCAAGGTCAGTTCCGCATCCCACGGGGCGGCGTCACGCTCGGGCACGAAGCGCAGCGCGGCGCTGACCTCGACCGTGTCGCGGGCGTAATCGCGTCCTTCGGCATCGGGGGCCTGATCGCGGGCCTCGCCGCTCAGGCGGTAGCGCTGGGATACCGCCTCGGCGCCAAGGGTCAGGCGGGTACGTTGGCCCAGCACCGTCTGCCAACCGATGGCGCCGCCGAGGGTCGTCTCCAGCCCCGACAGCGCCTGCGCACTGCCTGACAGGTCGAAATCCAGCCCGCCGATGCGCATGCCATCCTGTGCGGAGCCGTTATTGATGTTCGAGGAGGGCGCGACCCCGAGCCGCAATTCACCATGCCACGGATTGGCCCGCCGCACTGCGCGGTAGCTGCGCACGGTGGCGGCACGGGCGCGGGCATCGGGCGCGGATTGCGCCGCGCGGCGCAGCCAGACCTGCGCGCGGGTATGGGCGCCTTGCGCGGTCAGCGCGGCGGCCACGGCCCGCTGCGCGCGGTGGCGGTCCTCGGGCGTGGTGGCATCGGCAAGCGCGCGACGGGCCTCGTCCTCGCCCGCCGTGGCATCGCCACTGGCGGTCAGCGCCGCGCTCAGGATCAGCCGGGCCTGCGGGTCATCGGGTCGGGCCAGCAACGCGGCGCGCGCCATCCTTTGGGCGGTGGCGGGGTCATGAGCGTTCAGCGCCTCCAGCGCCAAGGCCCGCGCCTCTGCCGGGGCGAGGGTCACGGTTTCCGCCTGAGCGGGAGCGGGCAGCAGAAGCGCCATACCCGCCGGAGCAGCCACCGCCGCAACCAACGCCACCACCGCGCGGAGCGGCCGCGCGATGCGCTGGGCATCACCCGTTGGGCGTTGTTCGATTGCGGCGTGTTGCATCAATTCCCCCGGGCTTACCGGTGCGCCAATGGCTTAATCCGTGGCCGTGAAAACGCCGATCTCGCGGACGGTGCTGCGATCATCCTCAAGGATGATGACACCGGTAATCTGTTCGCCGTTCGGACCGGCAAAAACACCGGCGTAGCTGCCTGATTCCGCAACTTCGCCCTCTCCGTCGTAGGTATTGGCTTCCCCGGATTCAATGAAACCGCCCTCTGTAATGCTGGCGGTGCTGAGATAGATGGTGGGCAGGTCGCCAAGCAGGGTGCCGTCTACCGTATAATATTGGCGGCTGTGGATCTGCCCTTCGACGGCGCTGGTCGTTTCAAAATCGAGGAAGTCGACTTCGATCCGGGCCGTGCCGGAAACGATCGAAATGTCGTCGGTATTGCCCGACCCGATTTCCACCCGTGTGCCACCGTAACTGCCAGTATAGACCGCTTCGCCCGTGCCGACGGGCAGGCTTACATCATCGTCGACGCGTTTATATTGCGCGCCACCAAAGCCGAAATCGAAATAGTCGCCGGTCTGGACGGCGCCCGCCTCGACATAGGTGTCTTTGCGATAGACGGCGTAATACTGGCGCTGCCCGGTCTCTTCGCCGCGCTGGCTGGCATAGACATTGAACCCGGACACAGCGGCGACGCCGGTGTTTACATAAACGCCATCGACCCCGTCGAACGGCAGATCATCGACGGTGATCGTATTGTCAGCCGCGTTATAGGTGATGCCCGACAGATCGCCGGTGGTGCGGGTGGTGCTGTCGCCCGTGGTGGGGGTGGTGACATCCTCGCCATCGCTGGTGTCTTCTTCGTCCACCGTGCTGTCATCGGTCGAACTGTCGCTGTTCCCGGTCACGGGGTTGGAACCGTCGCCGCCGCAGCCTGCAAGGATAAGCGCCAGCGCGGTGGCAAGCACCGGCGCCAGCCGCCCAAGGGGGGCCTCGTTACACATTGTCCGCTCGTTTTTTTTACTGCTCGATTGCGGGCGATGGTTCCGGCCACCCGGTTTAAAGTCAATTCGGCGTGACCGGAGGCGCGGCAGAAAAGGCCGCGGTGTGTCAAAACTGCCGGTGCGCCGGGGCGGGTCCACGTCGCATGGCATTGGCGCTATATGGGCGTTTCCGTGCTCGGCCCTGCCAGATATGGTGGCCGCCGACTCGCACAGATCCCCTATGCCGATTCCCTTTCAGGAGACCCGCCATGCCGCTTTCCCCCGACCAGCAGGCCGAGATCGACACGCAGCGCGCCACGCCGAGCCAGACGTTGCGCGCCGTCGCGCCGGGGATGGAGGCGCATCTCTACACCGCGCATGAGGTGCTCGATCACGGGTTCGTCCGGGTGGTGGACTACATGGGCGACGATGCCGCGATCTGTCAGGCCGCGCGCGTCAGCTATGGCCGCGGCACGAAATCCGTCAGCAATGACGAAGGCCTGATCCGCTACCTGATGCGCCACTGGCATTCGACCCCGTTCGAGATGTGCGAGATCAAGCTGCATGTGAAGCTGCCGGTGTTCGTGGCGCGGCAGTGGATCCGTCACCGCACCGCCAATGTGAATGAATATTCCGGGCGCTATTCGATCCTCGACCGTGAATTCTACATCCCCGCGCCGGACCAATTGGCCGCGCAATCGGTGGTCAATCACCAAGGCCGGGGGGAGACGCTGGAAGGCGAAGAAGCCGCCCGCGTGCTGGAGATCCTGAAAGCCGACAGCAATCGCGCCTATGACCATTATGAGCAGATGATCGGCACCGAGGGGCAAGACGGGCTTGCCCGCGAATTGGCCCGCATGAACCTGCCCGCCAATATCTACACCCAATGGTATTGGAAGGTGGACCTGCACAACCTGTTCCATTTCCTGCGCCTGCGCGCCGACAGCCATGCCCAATATGAGATCCGCGTCTATGCCGATGCGATCTGCAATATCGTCAAGGATTGGGTCCCCGCGGCCTATGGCGCCTTCGAGGATTACCGTCTGGGCGGCACAACGCTCTCCGGGCCCGCACTATCGGTCCTGCGGCGGATGCTGAAAGGCGAGCGCGTGGAGCAGGACGACTCCGGCATGAGCAAACGCGAATGGCGCGAGTTCATGGAGATGGTTGAGGGGTAACCCCCTCACGCCTCCAGTTCAGCGTCCCAATACAGGAAATCCAGCCAGCTTTCGTGCAGGTAGCCGGGGGGGAATTTGCGGCCTGTGTTGCGCAGGTCGTCGGAGGCGGGTTGGCGTGGGGCGCGGCGCAGGCTCATGCCGACTTGGCGCAGGCTTTTGGAGCCTTTTTTCAGGTTACAGCGCGAGCAGGCGGCGACGACGTTTTCCCAGCTGGTGATGCCGCCACGGGCGCGGGGCACGACATGGTCGAAGGTCAGATCGCCTTTGGCGCCGCAATACTGGCAGCAGAATTCATCCCTCAGAAAAAGATTGAAGCGCGTGAAGGCCACGCGCTTCTGAGGTTTGACGAAATCCTTGAGGACCACGACGGAGGGAATGCGGATGCGGGTCGAGGGGCTTCGGACCTCCTCGTCATATTCCGCGAGGATCGTGACCCGGTCGAGCCAAGCGGCTTTCACCGCCTCCTGCCACGGCCAGAGCGACAGCGGATAATAGGAGAGGGGCCGGTAATCTGCGTTCAGCACCAGCGCCGGATGATGTCTGAGGCTGTTTGGTTCCCTGACGAAACTCGTCCTGAAATCTCCGTCCATGGATAGCTGCTCCGTCTCTCACTCTGTGAGCCGGGCTCCCGCCTTGCCATGGTGGGCTGCCCTAAGCGTCACCTCGACTATATATGGCGTTTGAGTTCCGGCAAGCCCCGCATATGAAGTGACGGGATGGGGCGAATATAACCGCGTCGGATGACGGCGATGTGACGAAAAAAGGCGGCGCCACTGTCGACGCCGCCTGTTTGCCGGGCAGTTGCAGCATGCCGCCCCGAGGGTGGGGCGGTGCCGCGCATGTTTCGATTTGCCTGGGGCAAGACGCGTCTGCCGCCGATCGGGGATCTGGCGGCAGCGGCGATGTAGGCGTGCCGGGGTGGGCGTCCGGGGTCAGCCCGTAATGTGCAGCTGCGCGGACATGAAGCCCAGCGCCTCCTGCAGGCCATCGGGCGCGATACCATGCGGAGTGCCGGGCATGACATGGGTCCAGACGTCGAACCCGGCGGCCTTCAGCGTGGTTTCGGCCTCCGCCATGGAGGCAAAGGGCACCACGTCATCGGCATCGCCATGCAGCAGCAGCACCGGCGGCTTCACCTTCAGATCGGCTTCCAGCGTGTCGGGCGACAGCAGCCGCCCCGAAAAGCCGACGATGCCCGCCACCTGATGATCGCGGCGCGGCGCGACATGCAGCGACATCATCGTGCCTTGGCTGAAGCCCAGCAGGATCATCCGGTCGGCGGTGAGGTTTTCTTCGCTCAGCACCCGGTCGAGATAGGCGGTCAGGTCATGCGCGGCCTGGGTCATGGCGGTCGCGGCTTCGGCCTCGCTCGATCCGTCGATCCACGGGATCGGGAACCATTGGTAGCCGCTGGGCGACGCGGTGCAGCGGTCCGGCGCGTTGGGCGCGCGGAAGGCGGTATTGGGCATATGCGGGGCCAGCGGCTCCGCCAGTCCCAGCAGATCGGCGCCATCGGCCCCGTAGCCGTGCAGAAAGACGACGACCGAAGTCGGGTCTTCGTCTGATTGGGGGGCGCGGCGGCTGTCGGTCAACTCGCGTGTCATCGGATCCCTTCCCTGTCCTTGGCCACCCGGAAATAAGCCCAGAGCAGGCGCGCGGCGACGGCGCGCCACGGGCTCCAGTCCTGGGCCAGCTCGCGCAGGGCGCGCTCGCTGGGGCGGCTGTCGAACCCGAATAGCATCCGCACCGCCTCCTGCAAGGCCAGATCGCCGGGCGCGAACACATCCGCCCGCCCGAGCGAGAACATGGCGTAGATTTCGGCGGTCCAGCGCCCGATGCCCGGCACGGCGGTCAAAGTGGCGATGATGTCATCCTCAGACGCGCCGCGCAGGGGGGGATAATCGAGCCGGGCCTCGGCCAGCGCGCGGGCATAGCGGATCTTGGGGCGCGACAGGCCGCAGGCGCGCAATTCGTCGTCACTGGCCCATTGCACCTTGCGCGGGCCGGTCAACCGGGCGGCCTTCAGCCGGGACCAGATCGCGGCGGCGGCGGCGACGGAGACCTGTTGCGACACGATTGCGGAAAGCAGCGCCTCGAACCCGTCGCTGCGGCGGCGAAGGGGCAGCGGGCCGGTAAGCTCCAGCGCGGCGGCAAAGCGCGGCTCTGCCTCGGCCAGCCAAGCGGCCCCTTCGGCCACGCAGTCGGGGGTGATGATGATCCGCCCGATGGGCGCGGCGGTGGGGGGCGGCGTGTCGATCATGGGGTTACGGTAGCGGCGGGGTGCGGTGGTGTCACTCCGCGCCGGTGCCGGTGCCGGTGCCGGTGTCCGTATCTGTGTCCGTGCCCGTATCTGTGTCCGTGTCTGTATCTGGCCCCGTGTCTGGCTCGGATGCGGTATCGGTCTCAGGCTCCCCCATGGCCGAGGGCGGCAGGGCGGCATACCACGCGGAAATCGCGTCGATCTCCGCATCGGTCAGATCCTGTGCGGCGGCGGTCATCAGTTCCGCCCGGCCCGTGCCGCCGCGTTTGCCGTCGCGCCAGACCTTCAACTGCGCGCGCAGGTAGTCGCGATCCTGCCCGGCCAGCACCGGGAACCCGGCAGGGCCGGAGGCGGTGCGGGTCGCGTCGGGGCCGTGACAGGCGGTGCAGGCCGGGACATCATCGTCGCCGTTGCGCGCCAGATCCTCGCCCGCAGCAAGATCGGCATCACGCCAATCGGCAGGATCGGGGGCGGGGAGGTCTTCGCCCGCGAAATGCGCGGCAAGCTCTGCGAAGGCGGCCTCCGGGACGACCGTGGCGGCCTGCTGCATGATACCGCTGGCACGGGTGCCCGCGCGATATTCTGTCAGCGCTTTCAGAAGATACGCCTCTGATTGCAGGCCAAGCGTGGGCACATGGCGCGGGATCGGGCCGTGGCAGGTTTCGCAATAGGCCGTGGCGGCGTCGGTTTGGGACGCGTTGCGCGGCGCGTCTTGCCGGGGGCCGGGCAGGGCCGGGGCGCGATCCTCGTTCAGCGCCTCCAGCCACGCGACGACGGACCAGACCTCATCCCCGCGATCAGCAGGCCAGCCGGGCATGCCGGACATCTTTACACCGTTGAAAACGATCCACCACAGCTCCTCCGGGGTCCAGTCGCGGGCGGCCTCCGCGATGGGCGGCGGGGCGGGCACCATCGCGCGCATGGTGGCGGTCCGGGCGGTGCCGGGGGCGGCGTGACAGGTGGCGCAAGCGGTGGCGTAATGGCCCGCGCCAAGCGCGATCAGCGCCGGATCAGTCAGATCGGGGGTCTTGTCGGGCGAGGGGGCGCGCAGCGCGACGGAGTTGCGGAACGTGGTGTGCAGCACCGCTGACACGCCGGGGAAATGGCCCTTGCGCGCCGACACATTGTAGAGCCCGCCGAACACGACCGCGCCCCCGCCGATAAGGCCCAGCACCGCGACGGCGAGGATCAGCTTCCACAGGGTTACGCGCATGGCTCATTCCTTTCGCCGTCATGCCGGGGGTCGCGCAGCGCCTGCGCGGTCAGCCACAGCCCGGTCACCAGGTAGATCGGCGTGCCAAGGCCCAGCATCACCAGCCCGCCCAATTGCTGCCCGGCCAGCGCGGCATCGGGCCCATGCCCATGTCCGTCATGCGCACCGGGATATAGCACCCGCGGGGCCAGCACGAGCAGCGCGCCAAGCAGCGTCATATGCATCGAGGTCAGCAGCAGCCCGCCCGCGCCCGCAAGCGGGGCGTCGCGGCGCAGGCACCCGGCCCAGACCAGCAGCCCGACCAGCAGAAAGCTGCCCTGTTCCAGCGCGAACCAGCCCGCGCCGCTGCGCGCCAGCTCATGGGCGGCAGGGACATGCCAGCCCCAGACCAGCGCGAATTCCGCGACTGCGCCCAGCAGTGGCGAGAAGCCGAAGACCCGCCCCAATGCGGGCCATGCCAGCAACAGCATCGGCGGCGCCAGCGCGACCATCACCATGTGCCGGATCATATGGGCGGGGAAATGGGCGGCAAGGATCTGTTCCCACGGGGCCAGCCACACCGCAGCCAGCGCCAGCACCGCCGCCAGCGCGGCCAAACGCGCGACGGACCACGCGGGGGAGGCCTGCGCCGGGCTCACAGGCAGCTCGACAGCACGATGAAGGGCATGCTTGAGAACACCACGCCGATGAACGAGATGATCGCCAGCAGAAATGCCGCATGGCCTAGAAACTGATGCCGGTCCTCGGCAAGGCCGGAGGCATTGAGGAAATCGCCGGTGCGCCGCACGTCCCATTGCCGGAAACTGCGCCAGCCGATCCACGCGATGAAGCCGAGCACGACAAGGCTCAGCACGCCAAGCCCCAGCCGCAGGACCGTTATCGACAGGCCGGTCTGTGCCAGCTTTGCGCAATAGAACGCGGTCGCGCCGTAGCTCACGACGAAATGCATCGCCCATGCGGTAGGGGCGAGGGTGATGCGCCACAGGCTTTCGCGTTCCTCGGCAAAGGCGCGGCGTTCCTCATCGGTGCGCGGGGCGCGTTCATCCTGCGGCGGTGGTTTTGCGCCCTGCGGCGGGGGTTTCGCGCCCTGCGAGGTGGTGTGATCCTGCGGCGTATGATCCTGCGGGTCGGACATCACAGCATCCTCGGGAACAGGCCGATCATCAGCCCCGTCACAACGATGGAGATGGTGAGGAAATGCCAAAACAGCGTGACGTTCCAGATGTCGGCATCGTGGCGCGGCGTCAGCTTGCCAAAGATTGAGCCGACAAGGCAGTAGCCCTGCATCACCGCGCCCGCGATCAGATGGGCGGAAATCCAGACCACCAGCGCGCACATCATGGCGGGGTAGACATGGGTGGTGGGTTCAAGCTCCAGCACCGAAATGATCAGGCTGGCGCCGCCCGCAACGGTCAATAGCAGCGCCACGCCCAGCAAGCCGCGCGCCACCGGCACCGCGCCCCGGCGATTGGTTTCGCGCGCGCCCAGCGTGGCGGCCCAGGCCCCCACCAGCAGCACGGTGGCCAGTGCGACCAGCACACCATTGGCATGGGTCGCCCCCGGCGGCGGGAAGCTGGTATTGGCGGTCCAATAGAAGAAGATCCCGAAAATGAGCGAGGCAAAGGCCGTCGCGTCGCCCAGCATGGTGATCCACATCGCCCACCAGCCCACGGCGCGGGGGCCGGATGCATAGGTCGGCAGGCGCAGGCCCAGACCCACATCCTTCATTTCGTGCTCCGGCACGCGGGCGGTCGCGGTCCACAGCCAGTAGAGGATGCAGACCACCGCAAAGGCCCCCGACACGATGGCCGGTGCATAAAGCGAGAAGGTCGGCAAGATGAACGCCCCGCCCGTGAACCCCGCCGCCATCAATGTGATCCAAGCGGGGCCGGTGACGCGCTGCACCTGAATGGGCTTGGCGTCGATAACGGTGGTGATGAGCGTCTCGCGCAGGCCTTCTTCGGCATCGGGCAGGTAGTAGCGCCCGGCATCCATCCTCTCGACCAGCTTCGGCTGATCCCAGAGCGGGTAGCGGCTGGTGATATGGGGGATGGAGCGCACGCCCCATGCCTCGCCCGGCACATCATGGGTCCATTCGATTGTGCCCGCGTCCCAAGGATTGCGCGGCACCTGCGGCTGACGGCCCTTCGGGCGCACCAGATCCCACGCAAAGGTCAATATCCCGGCGGCAAGGATGAAGGCGCCGACGGTGGAGACCATGTTCAGCCAGTCCCAGCCCAGATCGCCGGGATAGGTATAGACCCGGCGCGGCATGCCCAGCAGGCCGGTCAGATGCATCGGCAGGAAGCAGATGTTGAACCCGGTGAAGGTCAGCCAGAACGACCAACGGCCCAGACGCTCGCTCATCATCTTCTTGGCGAGGAACGGGTAGAAGTAATAGATCCCCGCGATCACCGGAAACACCATGCCGCCGAAGAGGGTGTAATGCAGATGCGCCACGATGAAGTAGCTGTCATGCACCTGCCAATCGAAGGGCGCCAGCGCCAGCATCACGCCTGTCAGGCCGCCTGCGGTAAAGACCGCCAGCGCGCCCGCGATCCACAACATCGGCAGGCTGATCTTCACCCGGCCTACCATCAGCGTGGCGACAAAGGCAAAGATCTGGATGCCGGTCGGGATCACCACTGCCTCGGATGCGGCGGAGAAGAACCCAAGCGAGATATTGGGCAGGCCGGTGGTGAACATGTGATGCACCCAGAGCCCGAAGCTTAGAAACCCGGTGCCCACGGCCGATAGCACGATCCACGAATAGCCGACGATCGGACGCCGGGCCATTGTCGGCACCACCATCGCGGCAATGGCGATGGAGGGCAGGAAAATGATGTAGACCTCCGGATGGCCAAAAATCCAGAACAGGTGCTGCCACAGCATCGGGTCGCCGCCGCGCTCGGGGTCGAAGAACGGCCAGTCGAGGCTGCGCTCCATCTCGAACAGGAAATCCCCGGCGATCAGCGGCGGGAAGGCGAATAGGATCATCCCGCCCACGACCATCACATACCATGCGTATAGCGGCATGATGTTGACGCGCATGCCGGGGGGGCGGCATTTCAATGCGCCGACGATCAATTCGACCGCCGCCGCGATGGACGCCACCTCGATAAAGGACAGACCCAACAGCCAGACGTCGGAGCCGATGCCTTCGGCCTGCGTCGCCAGTGGCGGATACATGAACCAGCCGGAATTGGGCGCGCTGTCAAAGAAGATCGACCCGATGACGAATATCCCGCCGATCAGGAAACACCAGTAACCATAGGCCGAGAGCCTCGGGAATGGCATGTCGCGCGCGCCGAGGATGCCCGGCAGGATCAGGATCGAGATCGCCTCGAACATCGGCACGGCGAACAGGAACATCATGGCGGAGCCATGCATCGTGAACAGTTGGTTGAAGCGATCCGCGCTGATCAGATCGTTTTCGGGCACCGCCAATTGGGTGCGCATCATCAATGCCATGACCCCCGCGATCAGCATGAAGCCAAACGCCGTAAGCGAATACCAAACGCCGACCTCGGTGTTGTTGACGGCGGAAATATAGCGCCAGCCGCGCGGGGTCTGCCATGCCTTGCGCAGGCGGGCGACCTGTTCTTTCTGCACTTCCGCATCGACCGGCTCTTCGAGCATCTCCTCGGTCGGCGGGTAGGGGCCTTCGGGGGCGCGGTCGTCGGCGCGGTGGCCGCGCGGCTCTGCGGGCTCCTCATGGGAGGCGGTGGGGTGGGTTTCGTCGCGCGGCAGGTCGTCCTGCGCACGGGATTCGCGGCTGTGGTCGGTCTCGTCGGTCATTCCAGCCCCATCAAATAGGCGGTCAGCGCGGCCAGATCTTCCGGCGGCAGGTGGTCATAGCCGGGCATCTCGACGCCGGGCTTGATCGCGTCCGGGTCGCGCAGCCAGCGCAGGAAATCGGCGCGGTCGGTGCCCAGCGATCCGGCGGCCAGCGACTGGCGCGTGCCGATATGGGTCAGATCCGGTCCGACCTGACCGCGATGCTCAGTGCCCCGGATCGCGTGACAGGCGCCGCAGCCTTCGGTGGCGAAAAGCTCCGCGCCGCGTGTGGCTTCGGCGCCAGTGGGGGGGAGGGCATCGGCGGCTTCGTTTTGCAGCCAGGCGTCGAAATCATCGGGGGTCATCACCACCGCCTCGAACGCCATTTTCGCGTGGCTTTCGCCGCAGAATTCGGCGCATTGCCCGCGATAGACGCCGGGGGTGTGCGGCTCCAGCGACATCCGGGTTTCACGGCCCGGAAACATGTCCATCTTGCCGCCGAGCGCAGGAATCCAGAAGCTGTGGATCACGCGTTTCGCATCCAGCAGGATATCGGCGCGCGCCTCAGTGGGCAGGCGGATCTCATTGGCGGAAATGATCGGCTCGTCGCGGCCTTCGGGGAGATACTCGACCCGCCACCACCATTGCTCCCCCGTGACCCGCAGGGTCAGCCCGTCACCGGGCGCGCGCTGGTCGGGCATGATCGACAGGGCGTAGACCAGCAGCACCGACAAGACGACCGTCGGAAAGATGATGCCTCCGCCGATGATCAGCCGATTGGCCCAACGGCGGGGCAGGCTCGCGATATTGATGCGGGTCAGGTAGAAGATCAGCCCGTTCATCAGCAGCCACAGCACGACCGCGCCGATCAGCAGCACCCAGAACAGGTCGGCCAGCGTATCGGCATCGCGCCCGGCAGGCGCCAGCGCGGATTGACGGAAATCGCAGGCCGCGAGGCTCAGCGGCAGGCACATCAACGCCACGCCGCGCAAAGCTTTGCGCCGCATGGAGAAAATACCCGGTGAATGGTCGTTGTGTTTGTCGGAGTTCATCTGCCGCGCCGTCTGTCCCAAGGGCTAACCGCCGCAACGCAGCGTGGTTCCGAAAAAAAGTGAACGAATGTGATGTGGGGGAGTGGAACACCATTCTACGCGCCCGCTCGTGGGGCGCTTGGCGGAGCAACCCGTGCGGAAGGCGACGCCGGGCCGGGCAGCGTCAACCCGGCCCGGCTGGCTGGCGATTTGGGGTCATGCGCGCTCTCAGACTGGACAGGACCACTCGCCCATAAAATACCCGCGGGCCCGCTCCCATTGTGCTGAACGGACCCGCTAAAGGGACAGCGCCGCGATCAGCGCTGACCCAGCAGATTGCCCATGCGGCGCATGGCGAGCGCGTAGCCCTCGATGCCGAACCCGGCCATCACGCCATCTGCGCGCAGGCTGACATAGCTGTGGTGGCGGAAGCTCTCGCGTTTGTGGACATTGGAGATATGCACCTCGAACACCTGACCCTCGAAGGTGTTGAGCGCGTCGAGCACCGCGACCGACGTATGGGTCAATGCGCCGGGGTTGATGATGATCCCGGCGGCGGATTCGCGGGCCTCGTGGATCCAATCGACGATCTGGCCTTCCCAGTTCGATTGCAGCAGCTTGCACTCAAGCCCGAATTCATCCGCCACCTCGCGACAGCCCGTTTCGACATCTTCGAGGGTGGAATAGCCGTAGACATCGGGCTGGCGCTTGCCCAGCAGGTTCAGGTTCGGGCCGTTGATGATGTGGATCATGGGGGGCATGGGGGACATGGGGGGGTCTCTTCTTTCGGGGAGTGATCAATCTGCGGGATCGGGGTCGATCCGCGCGGCCAGCAGGGTGCCGTTGCGCTGGATGTGATCGCGCAGCAATTCGGCGGCGCGGTCCGTGTCGCGCGCGACGGCGGCATCGGCGATAGCGGCATGTTCGGCTGCGACATCCACATCAAGCGGCGTGCCGGGCAGAAGCAGGCGGCGATAGCGGTCGGTCTGCAGGTGCAGCGTGGCGCAGAACCGAAGCAGGGTGGGCATGGCACATCCGCCAATCAGCGCTTGGTGAAAATCGCTATGCGCCTGTTCCCACGCCTCGAACAGGGCGGGATCGTCGTTGTCGCGTGGCGTGCGGTCGACCCGGTGCAGGGCGGCGAGGATTTCGCTCTCCCAGTCCAGATCGGCTTCTGCGATGGCGTAGCGCAGGGCGAGCGATTCCAGATCGGCGCGCACGCGGCTGATCTCCGTCAGATTGTCGCGACTGACCGGGGCGATGCGATATCCACGCTGGTCCTCGAACACGACGATGCCATCGGCAACAAGGCGGCTGACCGCCTCGCGCATTGGCGAGAGCGACACGCCGAAGCGTTCGCGCAACTGGTCGAGATGCACCTTCGAGCCGGGCGGCAGGTCGCCGCGCAATATGAGATCGCGCAATTCAAGAGCGACCCGGCTGGCGCGGGTGGCCTTGCCGGCGCTGCCTCGGCTGGCGCGGCGTGACGATCTGGAGGGCGGCGCATCCGTGCTGTCATGCGCGGTGCTGGTTCCGCGGGGTTGATCGTCGCGATAGGTGCCCATCCCTGCTGTCTCCCGGTGGTGTCCGACAAAGACCGAACAGTGCAGGGTTTGGCACTGAAATCGATTATATGCAAGAATCTGTAGACAGACACGGAATGTCGCTTATTCTCCTCGCTCCGAGAGGGAGGACCGCGCCCGAGCGCCTTTGGCCATGATCTGATCATAGGCGGATGGCAGGCCGGGGTCGGGAAATGACAAGGAAGATCATGCAGCAGGTGACCGAGCCCGCCTCGATCGGCGCATCCCTTTACGGGGCGCTGCGTCGCGACATCATTTTTGGCCGCCACGGGCCGGGCGAGAAGCTGAAGCTGTCGGCATTGCGCGAGGCCTATGGCGCCAGCACCTCGACCCTGCGAGAGGCGCTTAACCGGCTGACGATGGAAGGGTTCGTTGTCACCGAAGGGCAGCGCGGCTTTTTCGCCGCCCCGATTTCCGAAGACGATCTGCGCGAGCTGGCCGAATTGCGCATCTTGCTGGAAAGCCATGCCATGCACCGGTCCTTTGCCCGGGGCGATACCGCATGGGAGGGCCGGGTCATCGCGGCGCATCACCGGCTGTATCGGATGGAGCAGCGGATCAATTCCGGCGACATGACGGCGCTTCAGCATTGGCGGCTGTATGACGGCGAATTTCATGTGGCGCTGATTGCGGCCTGCCATTCGGAGCAATTGCTCAACATCCACCGCGTCGTTTTTGACAAATACCTGCGCTACCAGTTCCGGGTCCTGACCAACCGGGGCGAGATCGCATCAGAGCAACATCACAAGATGCTTGATGCCGCGCTGGCCCGTGACGCACCGGCTGCGAAGGCCGTTTTGCGCGATCATATCGAGGGCGGCGTGAGTTCTGCGATCCAGGTTGGCTGGTGAAAATCGATTATTTACACTTTCACGGACAAAGTTAATTTTTCGATAGATACTGCAATATTTCTGTTGATTTTGCGCTGGACCATTGGCAGGGTCCGCTGGTGCCGTCGGGTTTCCGACGCGTAACGACACTTGGGAGGACATCCATGTCTATGAAAGTCACGCGGCGCGCCGCGTTTGGTCTCGCGGCGGCTGCTGCTGCCAGCGTTAGCCTTGCCACCTCGGCCTTTGCTCAGGACAAGGTGCAGCTGCGCCTGTCTTCGCCGGCATCCGAGACCGATCAGCGCGCCGTCGCCCTGATCGAAAAGTTCAGCCCCGCCGTTTCCGAATTCGCGAGCTTCGAGCCGCATTGGAACGCGACGCTTTACAAGCAGGGCACCGAGCTGGAAGCCATCGCCCGCGGCAATCTCGAAATGTCGATTGCCTCCGCGCAGGAACTGGCCGTCTTTTTCCCCGAATTCTCGATCTTCACCGCCGGCTATGTGCATCAAAGCGCCGAGCATCAGGTCGCGGTGTTCAACGATCCGCTGATGGATGCCTTCAAGCAGAAGGTCGAAGACGAACTGCAGGTCAAGCTGCTGTCGGTCATGTATCTGGGCAAGCGTCAGCTGAACCTGTCGGGTGATCGCGATGTGCAGACCCCCGAGGATCTGGACGGCGTGAAGCTGCGGATGCCCGGCACGGATGCGTGGCAGTTCCTTGGCCGTGCGCTGGGTGCGAACCCGGTCCCCGTCGCCTTCACCGAGGTCTATACCGCGCTGCAAACCGGTGCGATCGACGGTCAGGACAACCCGATCCCGACCGTGGTGGACGCGAAGTTCTACGAAGTCACCGACCAGATCGTCCTGACCTCGCATCTTGTCGACCTGAACTACCTGACCATCGGCGTCGAGGTCTGGGACAACCTGACCGAAGAACAGCAGCAGGCCGTGCAGGCCGCCGCTGATGAGGCCGCCGAATTTGGCCGTCAGAACCAGCTCGCCAAGGAAGAGGAACTGGTGTCCTTCCTTGAGGAGAAGGGCATGAAGATCTACGAGCCCGACCTTGCCGCATTCCGCGAGCGTGTGCAGTCCATGTATCTGGAAAGCGAATACGCCGCCGATTGGCCCGAGGGTGTTCTCGACCAGATCAACGCGCTGGGCGAGTGATCCCCACGACGGAGGGCGCCTTTGCGGGGGCCCTCCGGCAAACCGGCGCCACGCGCGCTGGATCCAGGTTGGAGCTTCGGGCGCGGTAATTCCGCGCCCGACGACCATCCGCAACCCTGCGCTGCCTGTCGGCGCGCGTGGCCGGGGGCAGGGGGCAAGGGCACCCCGCGCTGGCAAGGTTAGGAGATTTTCGATGCAAACACCTATCAGGTGGATCGTACGGATCGTCGAGGCGCTGACCGCAGCCGCCCTCTTCGCCCTGTTCACGACGTTCCTCATCCAGATCTTTTCGCGCTATGTGCTGGGCGGCGCGGTGGGTTGGACCATCGAGCTGAACCTTACGCTGTGGATCTGGATCGTGTTCATCGGGGCCGCGTTCATCGTGCGTGACCGCGATCATGTGACCTTCGATATTCTCTACCTCGCGGTGCCCGATGGCCCGCGCAAGGTCTTTGCGCTGATCTCGGCTGCGGCCATTGCGGGCGGGCTGCTTTATTCGTTGCTGCCCACATGGGATTACATCGATTTCCTCAAGATCAAGCGCAGCGCCACGCTCGGTGTGCCCCTGCGCACGATCTTCTCCTGCTATGCGATCTTCCTCGTCGTCGTGTCGCTCCGTTATATCTGGGTCTTCGTCAGCACCCTGCGACACGGCGCATCGAAAGAGGCCCATGAAATTCACGTCGGGGAAGACTGATGAGCATTGAACTTACCGCCTGTCTGCTGACCATTTTCCTGTTGGCCGCAATCGGCACGCCCATTGCCTATTCCGTGATCCTTGGCGCGCTGGCCTATCTGGCCGTGGCCGGTCAGGACATCGCACTTGCAGGTGAGCAGATCCTGCAGGGCCTTTACGACAGCTTCATCCTGCTGGCCGTGCCGCTGTTCATCGTGGCTGCCAACATCATGAATGCAGGCACGATTTCCGAACGTCTGCTGAACTTCTGCGTTGCAGCCGTGGGCCGGTTCCGGGGCGGGCTGGGGCATGTGAACATCGTGGCATCGCTGATCTTTTCGGGCATGTCTGGGTCTGCCGTGGCGGATGCTGCGGGCATCGGCAAGATCATCATCCAGATGATGACCAAGGACGGGCGTTACAGCCCCGGCTATGCCGCCGCGATCACCGCCGCCTCCGCCACGATCGGCCCGATCATTCCGCCGTCGATCCCGATGGTGCTTTATGCGCTGATCTCCAACAGCTCCATCGGTTACCTGTTCATGGGGGGCATCCTGCCCGGCCTGTTCATGGGGCTGGTGCTGATCGTGATGAACGCGTGGCTGTCGAGCCGCCGCGGCTTCGCGCTGGAAGAGCCCGTGCCGCTGCGAGAATTGCCCAAGACCGCGATCAACGCAGTGCCGGCGCTGCTGATGCCCGCGATCTTGCTTTACGGGATCTATGGCGGCGTCACCACGCCGACCGAGGCCGCCGCCGTCGCCGCCTTCTACGCGCTGGTGCTGGCGGGTGTGTTCTACCGGGCGCTAAGCTTCCGCGGGCTCTACGACATCTTTGTGGAAAGCGCGCGGTCCTCGGCGGCAGTGGGTCTGGTGATCGGCGGGGCGCTGATCCTCAACTACATCGTGGCCTCTGAAAACATCCCCTCGATCATGGCCGAGAAGCTGGTGGGCATCGACGTGTCGCCGCTGATGTTCCTGCTGGCCGTCAACGTGATCGTGCTGCTGCTGGGCTGCGTGTTGGACGCGACGACGATCATTTTGGTCATCATCCCGCTGTTCATCCCGACCTGCCGCGAATTGGGCATTGATCTGGTGCATTTCGGGGTGGTGATCGTGGTCAACACGATGATCGGCCTGATCACGCCGCCCTATGGGGTGCTGTTGTTCGTCATCAATGCGGTGACGGGGATTCCGCTGGGCTCCATCATCCGCGAGATCTGGGCCTTCCTGTTTGTGCTGGTCGTGGCGCTGCTGGCGATGATCCTGTTCCCCGGCATCGTTTTGTTCCTGCCGCGCCTGCTGGGATATGAAGGTTAATCGACACCATGCTGAAACTCGGTCTCATCGGAGACAACATCAAGGCGTCCCGGTCGCCCGCCCTGCAAAGGATCGCAGGTGAGCTGGCCGGGCGCCCGACGCGCTATGATCTCTATATTCCGCCCGAACTGGAGCTGACCTTCGACGAGACCTTCGCCAAGGCGCAGGCCGACGGGCTGGCAGGCACCAACGTCACGCTGCCCTATAAGGAACGGGTGGTGCCGCATCTGCGCATCGACGATCCGCTGGTGGCGCGGATCGGGGCCTGCAACACGGTGCTGTTTGCACAGGACGGGCCGCGCGGGTTCAATACCGATTACAGCGGTTTCGTCGCCGCCTACCGCGCGCAGTTCGGGGATATGGCGCCGGGGCGGGTGGTGCAGTTCGGCGCCGGCGGCGTCGGGCGTGCCGTGGCCTTCGGGCTTGTCGCGCTTGGGGCGTCGGAGGTGGTTCTGGTCGATATGGACCACGCCAAGGCCGAAGCGTTGGCGCAGGCGATCACGCGGGCCGGTGACGGTGTCACCACGGGCCGCGCGGGCAGCATCGACGATCTCGACCATGCCGATGGGGTGGTCAATTGCACGCCGCTGGGCATGGTAGGCTATGGCGGCTCCGCCGTGCCCGAAGGCCGGTTTCCCACCGCGAATTGGTCCTTTGATGCGGTCTACACGCCCGCCGTCACCCCGTTTGCCATGCAGTCAGAGGCCGCAGGCACGCCGTTCCTGTCCGGGTGGGAGCTGTTTTTCTGGCAGGGTGTGCATGGGTTCGAGATCTTCAGCGGTCTTCGTCTGGAGGCGACCGACGCCCTGCGCGCCCGCCTGCTGGACTTGGACTGACATAACCGCGCGCGGCGCTCGAACCCTGCCCGCCGCGCGCGTCTATTTCACATCACCAAGGACTGTCGCCGCGTGCCAGCGCCGCCGTCACCGCGCCCGTATCGGCGCCAAGCTCCGGCGAGGGGCGCGCCGCCGCCATTGGATCGCCGCCGATCATCACCGGCATACGCACGCCCGGCTGACCTTCGGGATCGATCCGCATGCCGCGCGCCTGCACCTGCGGATCGGCAAACACATCCTCGACCGTGTTGATCGGCCCGGCGGGCACGCCCGCGGCCTCCAGCGCGGCAAGCAGATCGTCGCGCGTCCAGCCTTGCGTCGCGGCCTCCATCGCCTCCGTCAGCGTGTCGCGATTGGCCACGCGGTCGGCATTGCTGCGGTAGCGCGGATCGACGGCCACGCCATCCAGCCCCAGCACCGCGCAGGCGCGGGCGAATTGCCCGTCATTGCCCACGGCCAGAATGAAATGCCCGTCGCGGACCCCAAACACCTGATAGGGCGCGATATTGGGATGGGCATTGCCCAGCCTGCGCGGCGCGGTGCCGGTGGTCAGGAAGTTCAGCCCCTGATTGGCCAGCACCCCTACGGCTGCATCCAGCAGCGCCATGTCGAGATGCGCGCCCCGGCCCGAGCGCTCGCGCTCCGCCAAGGCCGCCTGAATCGCGATCACGGAATACAGACCGGTGAAGATATCGGTAAAGGCCACGCCCATTTTCTGCGGCGCGCCATCCGCCGGGCCGGTCAGGTCCATGATCCCCGACATGCCTTGGATCAGATAGTCATAGCCCGCCCGGCTGGCATAGGGGCCGGTCTGCCCGAACCCGGTGATCGAGCAATAGATCAGTCCGGGATGGGCGGCGGATAGGGTGGCATAATCCAGCCCGTATTTTACCAGCCCGCCGAGCTTGAAATTCTCGATCACCACATCGGCGTCGGCAATCAGCGCGCGGACCATGTCCAGATCCTGCGGATTGCGGAAATCAGCAGTGACCGAGCGTTTGCCCCGGTTGCAGCAGTGGAAATACGCCGCTGCGCCATCCTCGGCAAAGGGCGGGCCCCAGCGGCGGGTGTCATCGCCTTCCGGGCTTTCGACCTTGATCACCGTGGCGCCCAGATCGGCCAGCGCCTGACCGGCCCAGGGGCCGGCCAGAATGCGCGCCAGTTCTACCACTTTCAGTCCGGCAAGCGGGCCGGTTGCGGCGGTAGTCATCAGAAAAACGCCTGTAGCCCGGTTTGCGCCCGGCCAAGGATCAGCGCATGCACGTCATGGGTGCCTTCATAGGTGTTCACCGTCTCAAGGTTCACCATGTGGCGCATCACCTGAAATTCTTCGGAGATGCCGTTGCCGCCATGCATGTCCCGCGAGGCGCGGGCGATGTCGAGCGCCTTGCCACAATTGTTGCGCTTGATGAGGCTGATCATTTCCGGCGCAGCTTCGGCCCGGTCCATCAGACGCCCCACCTGCAGCGCGGCCTGAATCCCCAGCGTGATTTCGGTCTGCATATCGGCAAGTTTCTTCTGGAACAGTTGGGTCTGCGCCAGCGGCTTGTTGAACTGTTTGCGATCCAGCCCGTATTGCCGTGCGCCCTTCCAGCAAAATTCAGCCGCACCCATCACGCCCCACGCAATGCCATAGCGTGCACGGTTCAGACAGCCGAACGGACCTTTCAGACCTTCGACATGGGGCAGCAGGGCATCCTCGCCCACCTCGACCTCGTCCATGACGATTTCGCCGGTGGTGGAGGCGCGCAGGCTGAGCTTGCCCTCGATCTTGGGCGCGCTCAGGCCCTTCATGCCTTTCTCCAGCACGAAGCCTTTGATCTTGCCGCCATGCGCTTCGGATTTGGCCCAGACGACAAAGACATCGGCGAAAGGCGAATTCGAAATCCACATCTTCGAGCCGCTGATGCGATAGCCGGTGTCGGTTTTCACCGCCCGCGTCTTCATGCCCGCCGGGTCGGAGCCCGCGTCAGGCTCGGTCAGGCCAAAGCAGCCGATCCATTCGCCGGAGGCCAGTTTCGGCAGGTATTTCTGGCGCTGCTCTTCGGTGCCATAGGCGTAGATCGGATAGATCACGAGGCTGGATTGCACCGACATCATCGAGCGGTAGCCGCTATCCACGCGCTCGATCTCCCGCGCGATCAGGCCATAGGTCACATAGGATGCGCCCAGGCCGCCATATTGCTCCGGCAGGGTCGCGCCCAGCAGCCCGGCTTCGCCCATCAAGGGGAACAGGTCAGGCGCGGCGGCTTCTTCGCGATACGCATCAATCACGCGCGGCTGCAGGACGGATTGCGCGAAATCATGCGCCGCGTCACGCAACATGCGCTCGTCTTCGTCCAACTGGCTTTCCAACCGCAGCGGATCGTCCCATTCGAACCGTCCCAGATCAGGGGCGCTTTGCGGGCTTAGGGGTTTGCGGGCGGTCTGGTCCATGATGTCCTCCGGAACTCCGATCCATGCCCGGCAGGCGGGCAGGGGCGTCATACTGCGTTTCGCAAATCATACCGGGACGGAAGGCTTGCACGCAAACGATCTTAACTGGACTTGTGATGAGTGTATCTCATAGTGTCACGGGATCGTGAGTTAAAGGGTTCCCTATGCGCGCCAGCTATCTGCCGACCATTTCCGAACTTCAGGCCTTTCTTGCCTGCGCCCGTCACGGCACGACGACCCGCGCGGCGCAGGCGCTGAACCTGACGCAAAGCGCGGTCAGCCGGTCGGTCGGCACGCTGGAAGAACGTCTGGGTGTGCAATTGTTCGATCGTGTGCGGCGGCGGCTGATCCTGTCCGATGCGGGACGCGGCTTCGCGCGGGAGGCCGAGCGCCTGCTGGACGGGCTCGATGGCGCGGCGCTGACAGCGATGGCGTTTGGCGGGCATTCCGAGGTGCTGCGCCTCGCCGTATTGCCAAGCCTTGGGCAAAGCTGGCTGGTGCCCCGATTGGCGGGGTTTCAGGCCCGCGCGCCGCGCGTGACATTCGACATCTCCGCCCGGCTGGCCCCGGTTGATTTCGAGACCGAACCTTTCGATGCCGAATTGCGCCGCGTCGGGACGGAGCGCCCGGGCGTGCAGACCGAGGTTCTGTTTGACGAATACCTGCTGGCCGTCGCCGCGCCCGATCTGGCCGGGCCGGGGTGTCTGGCGCCCGAAGCCTTGGCGCAACTGCCGCTGTTGCAGCAATCGACGCGACCGTCCCTCTGGCTGGATTGGTTCCGTGATGCGGGGGTCGATCCGCGCACCGCCACCCGTGGCGCGCGCTTCGATCATTTCGGCATGGTGCTGGAAGCGGCGATTGCGGGCTTGGGCGTCGGTCTGGTGCCTGCGCTGCTGGCAGAGCCGCATCTGCGCGACGGTCGGCTGGGGGTGGTCTCGGACCGGCGCTATCGCAGTCCCACCCCCTATGCGCTCATTTTCCCCGAGCGCAGCCTGGGCAGCCCGTCGCTGCGCGCGTTCCGCGACTGGCTGACCAGCGGCGCGGATCAGAGCGCCCCGGCGCGACGCGGGCGCAGTGCCGCCACTGTCGCGACCGGCGAGGTTCCGCCGCGTATCGCCGCAGGCTGACCGATTGCGCTGGTCATTGCCGCATCAGGCTCTAGGCTTCTCTCCATCAAAGAGAGGTTTTCCAATGTCCGCATCCATCACCAGCCTGATCCTTGCCTCCGTTGCCCTGTCGGGTGTCGGCGTCGCCGTGGCCCTTGGGCTGAACGGTATCGGACTGGTTGCGCTCTGGGCTGGCATGGCGGCGGTTTTGCTGACGCTGCGCGCGGTCCGCACGGTGGTGCAGGACCCGTCGCCGATCCCCGTCCCGGTGCGGGTGCGCGCGGAGGCCGAAGATCAGCGCCGCGACTGATCGCGTGATCCCGGCATAGCCCGGCGCGATCCTAGCCTAGCGCGGGGTCGCGATTTTCCAAAACCAGCCCGGTGAGGTTGCCCAACCGATCAATCTGCTGGCCAGTGGCATCGAAATTCGATGGGTCGAGCCATGCGGCATAGGCCGCTTGCAGGCCCGGCCATTCTCTGTCGATGGCCGAGAACCACGCGGTGTCGCGGTTACGGCCCTTGACGATAGCGGCCTGCCGAAACACCCCTTCATAGCTAAAGCCCAATCGCTGCGCCGCCGCGCGCGAGGGGATATTGCGCGCGTTGCATTTCCATTCGAACCGCCGATAGCCCGCAGCGAAGGCCCAATCGATCATCAGGGTAAAGGCCTCCGTCGCGATCCGGCTGCGTTGCAGCGCGGGCGATAGCGCGACATGACCCAATTCGATCACCCCCTGCGCGGCATCGATCCGCATCAGCGCCTGCACACCGAGCCACCGCCCAGTCGCGCGGTCCGCGATGGCGTAGAAAAACGGATCGCTCTTGGCTTCCTGCTCCGCCAGCCAGCGGTGATACACGGCCTGCGAACTGAACGGTCCATAGGGCAGCCAATCCCACATGGTGTCGCTGGCCCTGTTCGCCTCATACAGGTCGGCGCCGTGACGCTCGGACGACAGGCGCTCCAGCACCGCGTAGCGCCCCTCGATCCGGTCCGGGCCGGGCAATGGCGGTGGGGTCCAGTCGGCCAGCGGGGCGGGATGGGTCATGGGCACAGGCTCCGATGCAGCGGTAACGTCGGCGTAGCCTGCGCGATGGCAAAACGGAAGCGTGATTTAGGGCGATACGCCCGGCGGGATTGTGTTGTGTTGCGCGCCATTGCCCGGCAGAAACTCCGCCCCCCTCAGATAATCAGCTTCCTTGGTTCAGGCGCGGCGCTTAGATCCACGCCGGGGAACACCGCCTGTTCCATCACGCGCGCGTCCAGCCCGGTAATGCCGCGCATCACTTGGGCCGCAAAGGCGCGGACATCGGCCGTGGGCATCAGGTCGCGGCGGGCATAAAGATCGGCCTCCGCCAGACCCGGCCAGATCCCATGCACGCGTCCGCCCCGGATCGCACCGCCGGCCATGACCATCGCGCCACCCGTGCCGTGATCCGTGCCGCGCGTGCCGTTCTCCCGCGCCGTGCGGCCAAATTCCGTGACCGCCAGAACAGCCGTCTGACCCCAGACGGAGCCCAGCCCGGCGCGCAGGCTCAGGATGGTTTCTGCCAGTGCCGTAAGCGGCTTTTTCAACGCATTGCCCTGATTGGCGTGGGTGTCCCAGCCATTGATCGAAAACGCCGCGACGCGGGCCTCGCCGCGCAGACGCCCGGCGGTGAATTCCGCAAGCTTCAGATGCGGCGCATTGCCTTCGGGCACGGTCATGCCTGCCATCATCGCGGCTTGTGCGGTCTCCTCGTCAAGATCGTCTTCGGGGTCCGGGGCGGCGGCCTCTGCCTCCATCGCGGCGGTGAGCTGGATCGCCTCCAGCACATTGGCATGAAACAGCGGGTCGGTTTCATAGACCAGCTCGATCAGCCGGCGCGCCTGCGGCGACAGGCTCAATTCCTGATCGGGCGACCAGCTTGCGGCGGGGGCGGCGCCATTCAGCAACAGCATCTCGCCCGCGCCCACGGCATAGGCGGTCTCGGAGGTGATGCCGGGCACGGCTTGCAGCATCCGGTTCAGCCAGCCGTCGCGCGGCGCAGGCTCGCCGGGGGCAAAGCCGGTGCCCGCCTCTAGCAGATCCTGCCCATCGAAATGCGAACGCTTGTCGCGATAGGGGGTGGAGACCGCATGGGCGAAGCTCAGCTCGCCGCGATCCCAGAGCGGCAACAGATCGCCAAGCCCCGGATGCAGCGCGTAAAACCCATCGAGATCCGCCGCGCCCCCGGCCTCGCCCGGCACCAATGTCGGACGCAGCGCCGTCAGGTCCGGGTCGCCATAGGGCTGCACCACGTCGAGCCCGTCCATCGCGCCGCGCAAGATAATCACCACAAGCCGGGTGTCCCAAGGCGCGGCGGCAAAGGTCACGGGGGTCATTAGCGGCGACGCCGCAAGCGAGCATCCCAGCGCGCCGGAGCGGAACAAGAAAGCACGCCGGTCCAACACGCGGCGCACCATGGCGTCGGAGGGCGGGCAGGGGGTGGATCGGGTCATGCGCTGCGCTCCTATCGCCGTTGGAACTGGGGCGAGACCAGCACGATGCCGATGCCCTCGGCGCGGGTTTCCGCGGCTCCGGCGGCGAATACCACCGCCTGATGCGCGTCAGGTCCAAGCGCTGTGTCAACCAGTCTGCGCGGATCGGGCGGGGTCACGCCAAGGTTGTCTTCGAGATGATCATGCAGTGCCATCGCCCATTCGATGCGGGCTGCCAGACCTTGCGGGGTGATCCAGGCGACGTCGGGTTCGGACCAGCCATCGGGCCCGGTCGGCACCTCCCACGGTTGACCCATGCGGGTCATGGGGCGGATCAGATGGCGCTGCACAGCCGTGCGATCCAACCCTGCCAGACGCGCCCCCGGAACACCCAGCGCACGCAGGCTGGAGGCCATGAAATCAAACGGTTGCTTGGCCTTGGTCAAGGGGGGGCTCAGCGCCGCCGGGTGATGCAGCAGCAGCTCATAGACCGGCAGCAACTCCCCCCCGGTTTCAAGATAGCGCGCCGCCAGCGCGTCGATCAATGCCGGGTCAGGGTCATCCGAGACGAAATGCACGGCAAGCTTTCGCGCCAGATGCCGGGCGGTATCGGGATGCAGGGCAAGGTCGCGCAGCACGGCGGTGATGTCGTCCATCGCGGGCCGCGTTCCACCATAGCTGCGGCCTAACACCGTCTCGGCCCCCGGCTCCCCCCGCGCGGGCTGAAAGGTCAGCCCGTCCTTGTTCAGGATCGCCATCATCCCGGCAAACAGCTCCGCCAGCTGGCGCACATCCTCCTGCCCGTAACGCGCGCCGACGCCAAGCGTGTGCAATTCCATCACCTCACGCGCAAGATTTTCGTTCAGCCCGCCAGCGGTCGCATTGTTGCGGCTGGGATCGGCGGCAGCCTGCGCGGCCTTGTTTGCCGCGGCCTCCGAATTGGGGCCGATCGAATTGCTTTGATCGAGGTAAAGCAGCATCATCGGATGGGTGACGGCGGCGATCAGCAGGTCCGCGAAATTGCCGGTCAGCCGGGGGCGCAGCGCCTCCTCGACATAGGCCGATGCCGACCAGCGGGTCAGGCCGTTCTTGCCGATCACGGTGAAATGGTCGGCCCAGAACCGGGTCAGTCTCTCGCGAAAGGGATCGTCGGTTTCCGCGATCCGGGCCAGCGCCGCGCCCAGCGAACGCGCCTGCCGACGGCGGCCTTCATGGATATGCCAACGCGCGGCGTCACTTGCCGCATCGAGCCGCTCCAACAGGTCGGCGGGCGGCGCATCCATCGCGCGAACCTCGCGGCGCAGCTGGTTCCGCAACCGCATGTCGATCTGATAGGCGCGCGTTTCGTCGTAGATCACCGCGAATGGCGCGACAGGGAAGCGGGCGGCCATCTGGTCAGGCCCGGCCAACGGTTGCAGCAGATCGGAGGGATCGCGCGGCAGCGGCCGGGCGGGGCCGGGACCATAGCCGAAGCGGATCGAAAGCAGGAACGGATCGACGGCCAAGGCATGGCTCCTCGAAAGGCGGGGTTGGTCGCAGAATGGCGCAGCGCGAGAGCGGCATCAACTCACGTCGCGGCGATGGGGGAGAGCGCACGCGTCAAACAGACCGATGGGTGCCAAGCGTGTGGGCAAAACGCGACCCGCCCCGCCGCAGGGCGCGACGGGGCGGGTGTCGCCGGACCTCGGCGCGGGGTATTATTGCCGAACCTCGGCGCGGGGTGCTGTTACCGGACCTCGGCGCGGGCGGATCTCACCGGAGCCCCGCGCCACCGCACGGGTCAGCCTCGGCCAACCCAGCCTGCGCGCCGGGCCCGCATCGGCGTCACGCGTTGGCTTCGCGGATCTTCTCTGCGGCGGTCTTGTCGTAGGTGATGCCCTTTTGCTCGAACAGCTGGTCCAGCTCGCCCGACAGGGTCATCTCGGTGATGATATCGCAGCCGCCGACAAATTCGCCGGAGACATAGAGTTGCGGGATTGTCGGCCAGTCCGAGTAATCCTTGATGCCCTGCCGGATTGCGTCATCGGTCAGCACGTTGACGTCGTGAAACTCCACGCCCATGAAATTCAACACGCCCGCCACGCGGGAACTAAACCCGCATTGCGGCATGGTCTTGGTGCCCTTCATGAAAAGCACGACCGGGTTTCGGGTCACCGTGTCCTTGATACGTTCTGCTGCTTCCGCCATTGCTGCGGTCCTCCTGTGCCGGAGCGGGCGCGCGGGCTCGCCTGCTCCTCAACTGTCTTTGCTCCACCCCCGGCCCGGGTCGGCGGAAATCATATCGGCATCGCCTGTCGATAATTAAAACGTCAGGCAGGTGCCTTCGTCGTCAGCGCCAGCGCGTGCAATTCGCCCTGCGCGCCATCCATCTTGCCCTTCAATGCGGCATAGACGGCGCGCTGCTGTTGCACGCGGTTCTGGCCGCGGAAGCTCTCGTCGATGACCTCGGCGGCGTAGTGGTTCCCGTCGCCCGCCAGATCGGTGATGGTGATCTGCGCATCGGGGAAGCCTTCGCGGATCAGCGCTTCGATTTCGTGGGCCTGCATCGCCATGCGTGGTCGTCCTCTTTGTTCTGCCCCTAAAATATAGGCTCCGGGGCCGGTCTTCAATGGGTTGTGACATCGCGGCATGTCGGCTCAGGCGGGGCGGAGCCCCTCCAGCCGGTCGAACAGCGTGCCGATGCCCGCGCGGTCGATATTGGCAAAAGCCACCCGCAGGCTGCGCGCGCCCAGATCGGACCCTGCGGGCGTAAACATCGTGCCCGGCAGGACCAGCACGCTTGCCTCATGCACCAGCCGCTGCGCCAGCGCGGCGGAGCCTTCCTGAAACGGATGCGCGAGATAGGCAAAATAGGCGCCGCAGCCCATCAATTGCCAGCCCTGCGCCGCGATGCGCGGGAAGCCGCTTTCGATGGCGGCACGCCGGTCCAGTATCTCGGCGCGCTCTCCGGTCAGCCATTGGCCCAGATTGCGCATCCCCCAGAGCGCGCCGCGCTGGCCGATCTGGCCGGGGCAGATGGCGACCGTGTCGAGGAATTTCTCCACCTCCGCCAGCCGCGCGACCGACCCGATCAGCGCGCCGACCCGATGCCCGGTCAGGCGGTAGGCCTTGGAGAAGGAATAAAGCTGGATCACCGTGTCATCCCAATCAGGATCGGTCATCAACTCATGCGGCGCGCCGCTGCGGCTGTCGAAATCGCGATAGGTCTCGTCGATGATCAGCGCCAGACCCCGCGCGCGCGCCAGATCGCGGAACGCGGCGACCAGCGCGGCGGGATATTCCACGCCGCCGGGATTATTGGGGGTCACCAGCACGATGGCCCGCGTGCGCGGGGTGATCAGCGCGGCGGCGCGGTCCGGGTCGGGCAGCAGATCGGCGCCAGTCTCCAGCGGCACCACGCCCACGCCCGACATGCGCAGCCACATCTCATGATTGAAATACCACGGCACCGGCAGGATCACCTCATCCCCCGGACCCGCCAGCGTCGCCATCACAGCGCAAAACGCCTGATTGCAGCCTTGGGTGATCGCCACCTGCGCTCCGGCGATGGTCCCGCCATAGGCGGCAGAGAACTGACGCGCGACCTCATCACGCAACTCCGGCAGGCCCAGAACCGGCCCGTAAAGATGCGCGGCATCCTCATGCAGAACCGCATCGGCCATCGCTTGGCGCAGGGGCGCGGGGGGCGGATCGACCGGCGCGGCTTGGCTTACATTGATCAGCGGCCGCTCGGGCGGAAATGTCACCCCCTCCAGCCAGCGCCGTGCCTCCATCACCGGTGGCGGCGCCGTGGCGGCCATGGCGGGGGAAAGCGGCTGGATCGGTCGGGTCATATCAGCATCCACAGGCAGGCAGAAAGGCGGGCGGCGCAGCACAGAGCGCGGCGGAATCGCCACGCTCGCCGCAGTTTAGGTAAGGCCCGCCGCGGGGGAAACTCGGATCATGACTGATCTCGGGTCAGCGCGCGGGCAGAACCGCAGGCGGCTTAGAGCGAGGCCAAGAGGCGCGCGGCTTCGGCATCCGGCGCCGTCAGCGCATCGCGGTTCTCACCGGGGAAAAACCGCGCCCGCGTGGCGGTGGGCATCGGCTCCGGCGACAGGATGCGCACATCAGGGCCGGTGGTCGCGCTTTCGGCGGCCCAGCTGCGCGCCAATGCGATCTGCGCGGCCTTGGTCGCGCCATAGGCTCCGAAAAACTTCTCCCCCGCGCGAGGGTCGTCAAAGAACAGCGCCCGCGCACCGTCGCGGGCCTGCAACAGCGGCGCGACATAGGTGATCAGCCGCTGGGTGGCGGTGACGTTCAGATCGACGCTTTTGCCAAAATCCTTGCCATCGACAAAGGCCGCGGGCGACAGCGGCGCGGCATGGATCGCGCAATGCGCCCATAGATCAAGCCCGCCCCAGCGGTCATGGATGGATCGGCACAGATGCGCCATTGCCCCGGCATCGTTGATGTCGAGCGGCGCCAGCGTGGCCTGTCCGCCCGCCGCCTGAATGCGATCGTCGAGCTCTTCCAGCCCGCCCACCGTCTTGGCCACCGCAATGACATGGTGATCGCGCGACAGCGCAAAGGCCAGCGCCGCGCCAAGCCCGCGCGACGCGCCGGTCACAAGCGCCAGTTTGGGGGCCGTTTGCGCGGTGGCATCGGAAACGGATGAAGCGGGGGCAGGGGCGGAACGATCTGTCATGCGCGCGATCTGCGGCGGTTTGGCCCAAAGGTCAAGAGCGCCCGCATGTCGCGCCCTGCGTCGTCCTGCCCGAAATACCCCCGCCGAGGCTCCGGGCGTCAGCCCGGCTCGGGGCGATCTGCACCGCGCTGGATCAGATATCGCCATGCGGGGCGGGCGGGGTCAGCGGGGACATGCGATCCGGCGGCCTCCGGCGCGGGCGCGGCGTCCAGCAGGCGATGCCCGGCCTCGGCGCAGAAATGCGGCAGGTCGATGCGCGCCATGGGATCGTCGGCGAGAACCTCCAGAACCTCACCGGGGGCAAGGGCCAGCAGCCGCTTGCGGGCGCGCAGAACCGGTAGCGGACAGAGCAGCCCGAGCGCGTCGCAGACATGAGGGGAAGGAGAGGGCATATGGCAGTCCGGCGGAGGCGGGCAAGGCGCGCCGCAGTCCCGGCTTAGCCTGCGGCAGGTCGCGATGTCCATGCGGCACGCCATCCAACGCGTGGGCGAAAACGCGAAAACGCCCGCCCGGATCGCGCCCGACAAAGGGTCCGCGCCAGAGCAGGCGTTATCAGCGTTCAAACGTCAATTGGTCGACCGTCAACCGGGTCAGTCGTGACCTCAGGCGCGGCGACGCATGAAACGGCGGACGAGCTTATAGATCGCGAAATACTTGAAGAACTTGCGCATTGTGTAACTCCCGTTGCTGATGCCGGCGCAGGTGATTGCGCGGTGTCTGGCAGCCCAACGCAACGGGGGCGATTTTGTTCGACGCCATAGGCAGCTTTGTGCCCGCCCCGGTCAGGGCAGGCACAGATGCGGTTTGCGGGAGCAGCGCCCGCGATGGCGCGGATCAGGCCTCGGGCGGCAGAACCCGCAGACGCAATTCGCGCAGCTGCTCGTTCATCGGCTCCGACGGGGCGTCCATCATCAGATCTTCGGCGCGCTGGTTCATCGGGAACATGATGACTTCGCGGATATTCGCCTCATCGGCCAGCAACATGACGATCCGGTCGATCCCGGCGGCACAGCCCCCATGCGGCGGCGCGCCATATTGGAACGCGTTGACCATGCCGCCGAAACGCTTCTCGACCTCATCATGGCCGTAGCCCGCGATCTCGAACGCCTTGAACATGATCTCAGGCTTGTGGTTCCGGATCGCGCCCGACACCAGCTCATAGCCATTACAGGCCAGATCATACTGGAAGCCACGCACAGCAAGCGGATCGCCCTCCAGCGCCTCCATCCCGCCCTGCGGCATCGAGAAGGGGTTATGCTCGAAATCGATACGACCGGTTTCTTCATCCTTCTCATAGATCGGGAAATCCACGATCCAGGCAAAGGCAAAGCGGTCCTTGTCGGTCAGGCCCAGCTCATCACCGATAACGGTCCGGGCGCGGCCTGCGACGGCCTCAAAGCTTTTGGGTTTACCGCCCAAGAAGAACGCCGCATCGCCAACGCCAAGCCCCAGCTGCTGGCGGATCGCCTCGGTCCGCTCAGGCCCGATGTTTTTCGCCAGCGGACCGGCGGCTTCCATTTCGCCGTCCTTCTCACGCCAGAAGATATAGCCCATCCCCGGCAGGCCCTCTTTCTGCGCAAACGCATTCATGCGGTCGCAGAACTTGCGGCTGCCGCCTTTGGGGGCGGGAATGGCGCGGATTTCGGTGCCGTCCTGTTCGAGGATCTTGGCAAAGATCGCAAAGCCGGAGCCTTTGAAATGCTCGCTCACCACCTGCATCTTGATCGGGTTGCGCAGGTCGGGCTTGTCGCTGCCATACCACAGCGCCGCGTCCTTATAGGAGATCTGCGGCCATTCGTTTGGCGCATCGACCCGGCGACCCCCGCCGAACTCCTCGAAAATACCACCGATCACCGGCGAGATCGTGTCGAACACGTCCTGCTGAGTGACAAAGGACATTTCCATGTCGAGCTGGTAGAAATCGGTCGGCGAGCGGTCGGCGCGCGGGTCTTCGTCGCGGAAACACGGCGCGATCTGGAAATACTTGTCGTAACCCGACACCATGATCAGCTGCTTGAACTGCTGCGGAGCCTGCGGCAACGCGTAGAACTTGCCCGGATGCAGACGCGACGGCACGAGGAAGTCGCGCGCCCCTTCGGGAGAGGAGGCGGTGATGATCGGGGTCTGATATTCGCGGAACGCCTTGTCCCACATCCGCTTGCGGATCGAGGCCACGACATCCGAGCGCAGCGCCATGTTGCGCTGCATGTTTTCGCGGCGCAGGTCGAGGTAGCGATAGCGCAGGCGGGTTTCTTCGGGGTATTCCTGCTCGCCAAAGACCATCAGCGGCAGTTCCTTGGCCGCGCCCAGCACTTCCAGATCGCGGATATAGACTTCGATCCCGCCGGTGGGGATCTTGCTGTTCACGAGGCTCTCGTCGCGGGCTTTCACCGTGCCGTCGATGCGGATACACCATTCGGAGCGCAGTTTCTCGACCTCGGCAAAGACCGGGCTGTCCCCGTCGCAGAGCAACTGGGTGATGCCGTAATGGTCGCGCAGATCGATGAACAGCACGCCGCCGTGATCTCGCACCCGATGGACCCAGCCCGACAGGCGGACGGTATCGCCGACATTGCTTTTGTTCAGATCGGCGCAGGTATGGCTGCGATAGGCGTGCATAAAAGGTCCCCTCGGGCCGGTTTCAGTGTCGCGCCGATACACCGCGCAGGGCGGCGGAAGTCAAGGGTGAAGGGCGGATGCCGGTGGGGCGGCCCCACGGCGCGCCGCTCAGAACTCAGCGCCCCCGCCCGCGAACAAGGCGCAGCCGCGCGGGCAAGCGCCTGCCCGTCCCTGCGGGCTGGCGCTTGGCCACCTTACGCTGACCTCTGCGCGGGGAGGACCATGGCAACCATAAAACACACCCGCTCACCCGTCCCGGCCCCCCCCCCCCGGGCAGGCTTTTGTTGCGCCTACCTATCTGACGCTCCGCGATCTTCGGAGATCAGCGCAACCGCCCGCGAACAAGCGAAGCGCGCGGGCGAGCGCCTGCCCGTCCCGCGGGCTGGCGCTTTGCCACCTCGCGCTGACCTCAGAGCGGGGAGGTGGTGTCACCATAAAGCACACCCGTTCAACCGTCCGGGCGCCACCCCCCGGGCAGGCTTACGTTGCACTCAGAGCAGCGGGTTTGCGGCGCGTCCCTCTGAAACCCACGCCACCGCCTGCGAACAAGGCCGAAGGCCGCGAGAGCGAGCGCCTGCCCGTCCCGGCGGGCTGGCGCTTTGCCACCTCTCGCTGATCTCGGAGCGGGGAGGGGGTGTCACCATAAAGCACGCCGTTCAACCGGCGCAGCGCCACCCCACGGGCAGGCTACCGTTGCGCTGCCTGTATGATGCCCAGCGACCGTTAGAACTCAGCGCACCCGCCCGCGAACGAGGCGTAGCCGCGCGGGCGAGCGCCTGCTCGTCCCCACGGGCTGGCGCTTTGCCACCCTCGCGCTGACCTCGGAGCGGGGAGGTGGTGGCACCATAAAGCACACCCGTTCAACCGCCGCAGCGCCACCCCACGGGCAGGCTCACGTCGCCCTTTAAACCTGATAGGTGCGGCTCACGCCCAGTTCCCGCGCAGCCATTCCATGATCGCGGGGCGGACGGATTGATCGCCGTTCTCGATGGCCTGATCGATCACCGCGCGGGCGTCGGCGATGCTGGTGCGGCGGATCATGTTCTTTACCGGACCGATGGAGGCCGGGCGCATCGACAGGTTGCGCAGCCCCATCGCGGCAAAGCACAGCGCCTCGATCGGGCGACCGGCATCCTCGCCGCAGAAACTCAGATGCACGTCGCTTTCGGCGCAGCGGCCCACGATCTGCTCCAGAAACGTCAGGAACGACACGTTCAGCGTGTCATAACGCCGCCGCACCATCTCGTTCTCGCGGTCGGCGGCAAAGAAGAACTGCTTGAGGTCATTGCCCCCGATCGAAATGAAATCCGCCATGTCAAAGAACTGCTTGGGCGCAAAGGCCAGCGACGGCGTTTCCAGCATTGCGCCGATTTCCAGCTTGGACGGCAGGACATGGCCCAGCTTTTCCTCGCGGGTGATCTCATCCAGCAATGCCTGCCGCGCGGCCTTATATTCCTCGAATTGGGCGACGAAGGGGAACATCACCGTCAACGGGCGACCATGCGCGGCGCGGATCAGCGCCTGCAACTGCATCCGCATCACCCCCGGCTTGTCGAGCCCGACCCGGATCGCGCGCCACCCCAGCGCGGGGTTCGGCTCATCCAGCCGCTTCATGTAGGGCAGCACCTTGTCGGAGCCGATGTCGAGCGTGCGGAACGCCACTCGCTTATCCCCCGCCGCATCCAGCACACGGGCATAAAGCGCGGCCAGTTCACCCCGGCGCGGAACGTGATTGCGGATCAGGAATTGCAGCTCGGTCCGAAACAGCCCCACACCTTCGGCGCCGGAGCTTTCGAGCGAGGGCAGATCCGCCATCAAACCGGCATTCATATGCAGCCCAATGGTCACACCGCAGGTGCCGGTGGCGGATTTGTCGCGGATCGAGGCATAGCGCTGCATCGCTTCGGCCTGCATCGCGATCTTGTCGCGAAACGCCGACAGCACCGTGTCCTCGGGCCGCAGATGCACGGAGCCCTGTTCCCCATCGACAAGGATACGGTCGCCGTTCAGCGCCTCGGTGGTGATGCGGCGGGCATGGATCACCAGCGGGATCGCCAGCGCGCGGGCGACAATCGCGGCATGGGAGCCGACAGAGCCTTCCTCCAGCACGATGCCACGCAGGCTGCGCCCATAGGCCAGCAATTCCCCCGGCCCGATATTGCGCGCCACAAGGATCGGATCGTCGGGCATCTCCGCGCCGGTATCGCGGCCCTGTCCGGTCAGCAGGCGCAGCAGCCGGTTCGACAGATCGTCCAGGTCCTGAAGCCGCTCGCGCAGATAGGGGTCGGGCACTTGTTGCAGGCGGGCGCGGGCGGTGGATTGCTCTTTCTCGACAGCCGCCTCGGCAGACAGGCCGCGGCTGATGTCCTCTTCCATCCGGCGCAGCCAGCCCTTGGAATTGGCGAACATCCGGTAGGCTTCCAGCACCTCGCGCTGATCGCCGTCGCCCAATGGGGCCGAAATGAGCATTTCATCCACCGACACCCGCAGCGCATCGACGGCTTCGCGCAGGCGGTGCAATTCGGCCTCCGCATCATCGGCAAAGGGGTTGGTGACCACGACGCGGGGCTCATGCAGATAGACATGGCCCTCGGCAGTGCCTTCCTGCCCGATGGTGCCGCGAAAGGCGACGGGCTGCTGGTGGCGGGCGGCCAGCGCCGCGCCTTCCCCGATAAACGCGCCCAGTTCGGCCATTTCGGCCAGAACCATCGCGACCACCTCCAGCGCGTAGAGGTCATCCTCGGAATAGGCGCGCGCCTCGCGGCTTTGCACCACCAGCACGCCCAGACGCTCCCCCAGCCGCTGGATCGGCACGCCGAGGAAGGCGGAATAGATCTCCTCGCCCGTTTCCGGCATGTAGCGGAATCCGCGCTCGGACGGAGCATTGGCGGTGTTGATGGGCTTGGCCAGTTGCGCGACGCGGCCCACCAGACCCTCGCCCATGCGCATCCGGGTTTCATGCACGGCGGCGGCCTTCAGGCCCTCAGTCGCGCAAAGTTCCAGCGTTTCGGCATCGCGGAACAGGTAGATGGAGCACACATGCGTCGCCATCTCCTCGGCGATGAGCTTCACGATCCGGTCAAGCCTTTCCTGCCCCTCGCCGGGTTCGGCAAGGGTCTGGCGCAGCCGCCCGAGCAGCCTGCGGCTGCCGCTTCCGGTCGTATTGCTCATCCGCCTCCTGTCAGGCTCCGCGTCAGGCCGCTGTCTCCAGCCCGAAGGCATCATGAAGCGCCTGTACCGCAAGTTCCAGATACTTCCGGTCGATCAGGACCGAAATCTTTATCTCAGAAGTTGCAATGACCTTGATGTTGATGCTTTCGTCGCGCAGTGCCTTAAACATACGCGCAGCAACGCCCGCATGGCTGCGCATGCCAATGCCCACGACCGACACTTTGCAAACTTCGCCGTCGATCTTCAGCCCGCCGAAATCAATGTCACCGGCGGATTTCGCATCGTCCAAGGCCTTCTCCGCGCGGCGCACCTGATCGGTGGGGCAGGAAAACGTCATGTCGGTGCGGCCTTCTTCGGACACGTTCTGAATGATCATGTCCACATTGACGCCCGCATCGGCCAGCGGTCCGAAAATCGCAGCGGCGATGCCGGGCTTATCGGCCACGGCGGTGAGCGTCATCTTGGTTTCGTCGCGGCTATAGGCGACGCCGGAGACCACATTGCTTTCCACGATTTCCTCCTCGGAGCAGACCAGCGTTCCGGCGCTCTCGTTATTGTCCTCGAAGCTCGACAGCACCCGCAGGCGCACATTGTAGCGCATCGCCAGCTCGACCGAGCGGGTTTGCAGCACCTTGGCGCCGAGGCTGGCAAGCTCCAGCATTTCCTCGAACGCGATGCGATCGAGCTTGCGCGCCTTTTTGGAGATACGCGGGTCGGTCGTATAAACGCCGTCCACATCGGTATAGATATCGCAACGCTCGGCCCCGAAAGCGGCGGCAAAGGCCACGGCGGTCGTATCCGATCCGCCCCGGCCCAGCGTGGTGATGCGGCCCTCGGGGCTGATGCCCTGAAAGCCTGCGACGACCGCGACCTTCATGCCTTCGCCGAATTTGGCGTTCAGGTTGTCGGTGGGAATTTCTTCGATCCGCGCGGCAGCATGGGCGGAATTGGTCTTGAGCGGCACTTGCCAGCCCTGCCAACTGCGCGCCGGCACATCCATTTCCTGAAGCGTCAGCGCCATCAGCCCGGCGGTCACATTCTCGCCCGAGCTGACCACCGCGTCGTATTCACGCGCGTCGAACATGGGCGAGGTCTCATTGACCCAGCCCACCAGTTCGTTGGTCTTGCCCGACATGGCCGAGACGATGACGATCACATCATAGCCGTTCGCGACTTCGCGCCCGACCCGTTTGGCGGCCCGACGAATGCGGTCCAATGTGGCAACCGAAGTGCCACCGAATTTCATGACAAGCAGCGGCATTAGCCCCGGTTCCGTCCCTCGTGCGTGGTTCAAGCGGGATAGGCGAAGGCTGCGCGCGACGCAAGTGGCGGCGGGCAGGGACGACAATATGAGTATCGGGCGGCGATAGGGCAGGGGCGGCCCGGCACTCGCGCCCCGTCATCGGGGGCGCGCATCGCGGTGTCAGTATGAAATACCCCCGACGGTCCGCCGCCATATCGTCACCGTCATCGCGCCCACACCGCGCCACCGGTTATTGTCCTCGCTATTGCCGCGGTGCAGCAACAGGGAGCCTAGGGGTGGCCGACCGAAGCTGCACATTTTGTGATCACAGTGAAAACTCCGTTATGCACCAAGCGCAACGCGGGGTTTCGAGGTTGTCGGTTTAAACGCTGCATTGCGGCACGATATGAAGGGTCAACACCAAGACGCAAGCAACCGATAGGAACATTCCAATGACCACCATGACCGCAAATGCCGCCAGCCCGCTTCCCGCCCTCACCGCCCCGTTCCGCGTGGTGCGTGACTTCTTCGCGGCGCTGAACCTCGCCATCGAAGTGCGCGACGAAGCCAACACCCTCTATGCGATGGACGACGAAGCCCTGGCCGAGCGCGGCCTGACCCGCGAGCAGATCTCGGGCTACCTCGTATCCCGCCTGGGCTGATCCTGCGATTGGCTGCGGCGCGCGCCTCATGCGCAGCCGCGCCATCTCAGGGTGCTGACCCGGTGCCCCGCTGATCTGCACGCGCGCCTTTGTCGTTCGCGGCCCCCTCCCGGCCAAGGATGACATGCGATGCGGGCCGATGGCTCCGGCACCTTCTCCGGGTAAAATTCGACCGGATGACATGACGATGCGGCGTGCCACTCCTTTGGCGGGCCGGACGACGATACCCCCGGCGCGCCGCGCGCTCCGGTTTGCGATCTGGGCATCTCCTCCCTGCCTGTGATCCGAACCGACGCGTTGGCCACCATGGGGGGGCCGGTTCCTCCCGACCGGCCCTTGTTCGATGTGACGCACCCGCCCCGGCGTGATCCTTTCTTTCCTCCCAAGGAATGGATCGCGTCGGGCGCGGGGCTTGGGTCACGCCAGACAGGCCGCGCCCGCGCAGGGCGCGTCACGATCCAGAGCCAAGACACATCCGCGTCAGCCATTGTGTTGCGCGCGCATGGCGCCTTGCCCCAGACGAAATGGCATGACAGCGTTCGGGCATGATCCGCACGCGTTTCCTCCCCCGCCTCACGGCATGCGCCATTTCCGCACGCGAATTCGATCCCGCTACCTTCCGGGGTCAGACGATGTTTCCGGGCCGGTCCCGTCCGGAACGCTCCAGCCGTCCCCGTCCTCTGCCGCGCATCCCTCGTGCCGTGGCATCGGGCGGGGTCGCGCTGTTGAGGCTATGCCTCGCGGCGGGAATAGCCATCAGCGTCACCCCCGGCATGGCATCGGCCCAAAGCGTCGCGGCGCCCGAGACCGCATCATCCTGCCCGGAAGCGGGCGATCTTGCCTCAGGGTTCAGCGTGACCTACGCCAATGGCGATGTGACCCGTTTCAGCCAAGGCACGGCCAACACGGTGGTGGAGCTGACCTCCATCGCCGCCAGTCCGGGCCAGACCTCGCGGGTCGAGGCATGGGGCGGCGTGTTCCTGTTATCCGACCGCATCGTCGAACAACCCGGCGAGCCCCCCTTTCTGACCGGCTATCCCTTCGATCCTGACGCTCACCTGCCACTAGCCCCCGGTCAGCATTGGTCCGAACAGATCCTCGAAGGCTATGGCGGCGGGCAGGCCAATCAATTGCGCATGGAATTGCAGGTCTATGACGCCCGCCCGCGCGAGATCGGCACCTGTAGCTATGACGTGCTGCCCTATCAGCTGCGCTACGGTCCCGAAGGCGCGCCGAATGCAACGGTGTTCATGGAATACCTGCCGGATCTGGGCGTGACCCTGACGCTCGGCTCGAAATCCCGCAGCGGCAGCCGCGCCCTGACCGACCCGGTGCGGATCGTCGCCGCCGCCCGTGGGGACTGAATTCACGCGCAGGTCTGGCAGCAACGCTCTAGCATCCCACCCTGACCTCAGCCCCCCCCGTCCAAGGCGCCCGTCCGCCAGACCAAACCCCCGCCGCCACGCGCCCAACGTCGAGGCACAATAGCCATCCTCGCCCCGCCACGTCCGCTTTCCGGTTGCGGACGCCGGGACGCGGGCTAGCATCGGGACAACGCACTTATTGAAGGATGCCCCAGATGCCCGCAGATCCGCCGACCGACCGCCTGGCCAACCTGCCCGATGGCGATCTCGACCCGCTGTCGCTGCCACCCGAAGACCGGCCCGCTCTGGCCTCCGCCTTGATCCGCGGTGGCGGGGATGGCGCGGCTGACTGGCTGGAGCTGAGTTACGATGCGCGGTTCCTGCGGCGCAAGCGGCTGACCTCCGCCTCCGGGCGTCCGGTCATGGTCGATCTCCCCGAAACCGTGTCGCTGGAACAAGGCGACGGGCTGCGGCTGGAAACCGGCGAAATCATCGGTGTCGAGGCCGCGCGCGAGGCGCTGTTGAAGGTCGAAGGCGACAATCTGCCCCGGCTGGCATGGCATATCGGCAACCGCCACACCCCCTGTCAGGTCTGCGACGGGCACCTGCTGATCCGTGACGATCATGTGCTGCGCAAGATGCTCGAAGGTCTGGGCGCGACGCTCAACCCGGCAACCGACCGGTTCCGCCCCGAAGGCGGCGCCTATGGCCACGGGCGCACGATGGGCCATGATCACGTGCATGCCCAAGCCGCCGATCAGATCGCGCCGCATCCCGACACCACCCGCGGCCATGCCAACGCGCATGGGCATCACCCGGATTTCGAGGCGCAATCGAAACAGCCCAAATCGTGAGCGACGCGGTGCCCCAAGACCCCGACGCCCGCGATCACGATCCCAACGACCTGAGCCCCGGCGCGACAGGCGACGGCGAGGGCGATGGCAGCGATCCGACGCTGTTCCATCCCGACAACCGCCGCCGCTCGCCCGATCACGCGCGGGTCTATGCGATCTATGAGGTCGCCTATACCGTCGTCGATTTCCTCGCCGCCGCCTGTTTCATTGGCGGATCGGTGATGTTCTTTTTCGACAGTTGGATGGTGCCGGGCACATGGGCCTTCCTTGTGGGCTCGTTCCTCTTCGCGGCAAAGCCCAGCCTGCGTCTGGCGCGAGAGATCACCTATCTGCGGATGGGCGATGTCGACCGGTTGGCGGAGCGTTACGAACAATGAGCGCCCCTCATGACACGACCGATCCGGGCGCGCTGCTGACCCTGACGCAATGGCTGTCGCCGGCATTTCCGCTGGGCAGTTTCGCCTATTCCCACGGGCTCGAAGCCGAGATCGCCGCAGGCCGTGTGCGGGATGCCGACAGCCTGCGCGATTGGGTCGCCATGGTCCTGCAAGAAGGCGCGGGCCGGGCCGATGCGATCCTGCTTGCCCATGCGCTTCGGGCCGGGGGCGATGCCGCGCAGCTGTCGGATCTGGCCGATCTGGCGCACGCGCTGGCGCCGTCCCGCGAACGCTGGATCGAGACGCAGGCACAGGGCCGCGCACTGACCCTCACGGTCAACGCCATGACCAGTGCCGCGCGTCCGGTGATGGCGCTGCCCGTGGCGCTGGGGGCGGCGGCGGCCGGGCTGGGATTGGCCGTGCCGCAGGTGCTCGCGCTCTATCTTCATAGCTTTGCCGCGAACCTCGTGCAGGCGGGCGTGCGCTTTGTGCCGCTGGGCCAGACCGAGGGGCAGGCGGCGCTTGCCGCATTGCATCCGGGGATCGTGACCTTGGCCGGGCAATGCGCCGACGCACCGCTTGACGCAATCGGGACCGGAGCCTTCGGTGCCGATCTCGCCGCGATGGAGCATGAGGTGCTCGACGTGCGGATATTCAAGACCTGATTGGCTGGTGCTGCCACGAAGATGGCGCTAAACCATTGCCGATCCATTGAAAAGGAACCCGACATGCCCAGTCAGAACGGCCCGCTGCGCGTGGGTATCGGCGGCCCGGTGGGGGCTGGCAAGACCACGCTGACCGAACAGCTCTGCCGTGCGCTCAGCCCGCGCCATTCCGTCGCCGTCATCACCAATGACATCTACACGCGCGAGGATGCCGAGGCGCTGATGCGCGCGCAGGTGCTGCCGATGGACCGTATTCGCGGCGTCGAAACCGGCGGCTGCCCGCATACTGCGATCCGCGAAGACGCGTCGATCAACCTTGCCGCCGTGGCGGACCTGCGCGACGCGATCCCCGATCTCGACGTGATCTTGATCGAATCGGGGGGCGATAACCTCGCTGCGACCTTCTCGCCGGAGCTGGCCGATCTGACGCTCTATGTCATCGACACGGCGGCGGGGCAGGACATCCCGCGCAAAAAGGGTCCGGGCGTCACACGGTCCGATCTGCTGGTGGTCAATAAGATCGATCTGGCGCCCCATGTCGGCGTCGATCCCGTGCAACTCGAAGCAGACACCCGCAGCGCCCGCGGCGCGCGCCCCTATGTGATGGCGTCCTTGCGGGTGGGCCAAGGCGTGGATGAAATCGCCCGTTTCATCGAATCCGAAGGCGGGTTGTAACCCCCCTCATCCCGTCATCCCGCACCATCCGGGCGCGATCTGCCCTGACCCTCACGCCTCGGACGGCACCGTCCGGGGCGCGGGCAGGTGGCGCCCGGATTTGGCCAATTGCGTCTCGGCGAGCGTCAGGGCCTTGCGGAACCGGGGCGCGTTGCGCCGCGACAGCGCCATGCGCGCCACAAGCCCCGACAACATGTAGCGTTCCTGATTTTCCAGCGTCACCACCAAGCGGCGCAGATAGGGCAGATGCTCACGACGGTTGCGCCACAGCTCGGCAAAGACGCCGCGCCCCAGCGTTCCACGTCCGGCGGCGCGCAGCAGCGGCACCACCATATCCCGTTCCATCAGCACTTTCTCAAGGTCAGCGCCGAAATGGCGACAGCGCAGCTTCTCGACCCCGTCGCGGGTGAAAAGCGCGGCATGCATCGCGTCTTCCTTCACCTTGGGGTCATAGAGGATGAACCCCTGCGCCGCGGCCTCCATCATCGCCGGCGCATAGCCGAAGCGAGAGGTGAAATCAGTGCCGCGCATGTTCAAGAACCGGCTGTCCCATTCGGCCACGGCCGGGTCGAGCGTCGCCTGCGGCTGCACCGCGACGACAATCGCGCCCGGCGCGGCCACGGAATAGGCGCAGGCGGCATAGCCACAGGCCCCGGCGCCGTAGAATACCACGCGCTCGAACTCGAAGAAAAACCCTTCGTCGATCAGCCGGTCGATATAGGCATAGACCGCCTCATCGCGAAACCATGTGTCGCCTTCGCTATAAAGACAAAGTTGCGACCAGCCTTCGCGCCCGGCCACGGTCAGCCCGAAGGGCAGCGTGGCAGGCTGGCCATGCGCCCGGATCGCCCCGGCCTCCTCGAAGGTGACGAGCAGGGTTTCACTGTCTTCTGTGTAAAGCGCGCCATGTCTTGCGCCCAGCCGCTCGTGATAGCCGTGCATGTCGCCATGCGCGTCGAGCCGGGCATGCCATGCGTCGCGGCTGATCGGGGGCGCGTCCTCATCGGCGGTTTGCGTCGCGCCAGCATCGTCACCTGTCGCAGGGGCAGCCTCACGACCGACCTCCCGCAGGGGCGCGTCGAGGGTCTGATCCGGAAGATCCTGGGGCATGTGACGTTCCTTGGGACTGGGCCGGCGGGAGGGGGCGGATGTGTGGTCGGACATTTCGTCGGAATTCGGGGCGGAATTGAGATCGGGCTTCAGGTCGGGCTTCGTGAAAAGGCGGTGATCGTCGGGCATGTCAGCTCATTTAGTCGGCGCGCTCGGTGTTGCCAGCCATATGCGTCACGGGGGCGGCACATCATCGAGACTATCTCCGTATCGGGCAGGGTGGGCGGCAATCCGTCAAGTCACGACGGGCAGAAGGGGCGGTCCGTCAACACGCGGGAGGCGGCGTTGGCGGTTCTTTGCGCCAAGGTGCTTGGTAAATGCGGCGCAAATGGGAAGGTTTCCGCGCCATTGTCGGGCTCTCGCGCGGCGAGGCGGTTTCCCGCCTAGCCACAGGGCCGCGACAGGCGCAGGCAAAGCGGCGGCATGATGCGCCAAGGGAATATGGCATCTCCCCCTTTCGTCGTGCTTGTCTCGCCGGGCGGGGCGTGCAGTTCTGGCGCAAGGAGGACACCATGACCCCGAGACCGGACACAATTGACGCGGTGCAGCACATGCTTGCCGAGCAGGACTATGTCTGCGGCAGGCCCCTGGCGACGGTGGCGTTTCTGGCGCTGCGGCTGGGCCGACCGCTGTTTCTGGAGGGCGAGGCCGGCACCGGCAAGACCGAGATCGCCAAAGCCATCGCCACCGGGCTGGGCCGCCGCCTGATCCGCCTGCAATGCTATGAAGGGCTCGATGCGGCATCGGCGGTCTATGAATGGAACTTCGCCGAACAGATGATCGCGATCCGCACGGCGGAGGCCACGGGCGGCGCCGACCGCGCCGCGCTGAAGTCCGAGCTTTTCTCGCAGGACTATCTGATCGAGCGGCCTTTGTTGCAGGCCATGCGCCCGCAGGAGGGCGGCGCGCCGGTGCTTCTGATCGACGAGATCGACCGCACGGATGAACCTTTCGAGGCCTTCTTGCTGGAGGCTCTGTCGGATTTTCAGGTCACGATTCCCGAACTTGGCACCATCCGCGCGCCGGAGCCGCCGATTGTCATCCTGACCTCCAACCGCACCCGCGAAGTGCATGACGCGCTCAAACGTCGCTGCCTTTACCACTGGGTCGATTACCCCGATTTCGACCGGGAGATGGAGATCCTCGTCGCCCGCGCGCCCGAAGCGCAGGCGACCCTCTCGCGCGAGGTCGTGGCCTTCGTGCAGCAATTGCGCACCGAGGATCTGTTCAAGAAACCGGGCGTCGCCGAAACCATCGACTGGGCCAAATGCCTGCTTGCGCTCGACGCCATCGCGCTCAGCCCCGAGGTGATCGCCGACACGCTGGGCGCGGTGCTGAAATACCAAGACGACATCCGCAAGCTGCAAGGCTCGGAGGCCAAGCGCATTCTCGATGAGGTGCGCGCCGAACTGGCCCCGGCGTGACGCGCGCGCATGGCTGAATACCTGCCGCTGGACCTGCCCGAGGAGGGCAAGCTGTCGCATAACATCACCTGGTTCGCCCGCGCGCTGCGCAAGGCGGGCCTGCCCGTCGGCCCCGGTCGCGTGATCGAGGCGATCCGCGCGGTGGAGGCCGCAGGCTTCACCGACCGGCGGGATTTCTACTGGACGCTGCATGCCTGCTTCGTCAGCCGCCCCGAACAGGCCACGGTGTTCGCGCAGATCTTCCGGCTCTACTGGCGCGATCCGCGTTATATGGAGCATATGATGGCGATGCTGGTGCCCGCCGTGCGCGGTGTGCAGGAAGACCGCCCCGCCGCCCCCGCCGAGAAGCGCGCCGCCGAAGCGCTCCTTGCCGATCAGGCCGAGCGCCCGGTGGATCAGTCGGAGCCTGAGGAAACCGAGGTCGAGATCGACGCCTCCGCCACCGCCAGCGGCGACGAGAAACTCCGCGCGCTGGATTTCGAGCAGATGAGCACCGCCGAGATGGCCCGCGCGCGTCGCATCCTGTCACAGCTGAGCCTCCCGGTGCCGCCGGTCATCACCCGGCGTCTGGTGGCCGACCGGCGCGGGCGCGCGCCCGATTGGCGGCGCACCCTGCGCGGCGCGCTGGCCCGCGGCGGCGAGGTGACGAAAATCCACACCCGCGCCCGCGCCACCCGCTGGCCGAACCTTGTCGCGCTTTGCGATATCTCCGGCTCGATGTCGCAATATTCCCGCGCGATCCTGCATTTCCTCCACGCCGTATCGAACCGCGAAGGACAGGGCTGGGCGCGCGTCCATGGCTTCACCTTCGGCACCCGGCTCACCAACATCACCCGCCATCTGGCGGATCGCGACGTGGATGCCGCGCTACAGGCCGCAGGCCGCGAAGCGCGCGATTGGGAGGGCGGCACCCGTATCGGCGCCTGCCTGACGGAGTTCAACCGCGACTGGTCGCGTCGGGTGCTGGGGCAGGGGGCGGTGGTGCTGCTCATCACCGACGGGCTGGAACGCGACGACCCCGCCCGGTTGGCCGCGCAGATGGAGCGGCTGCACCTGTCGTGCCGCCACTTGATCTGGCTGAACCCGCTGCTGCGCTGGGACGGATTTGCCCCGCGCGCACAGGGCGTCGCGGCGATGCTGCCCCATGTCGACAGCTTCCGCGCCGGCCATAACATTGCCGCGCTGGAAGGTCTGGCAGCGGCATTGTCCGATCCCCGCGACCACGGCGAGAAGGCCCGGCTGATGGCGATGCTCGGCGCGCGCCCGTGACGCTTTGCTCCGGGCAAATGACCGAAACGTGAGCGGAACCTGCCTCCGACATCGGGCGTTCTTTCGGGAATACGCTGAGGAAAGAGGACACTCACATGCGTCGCACATTGTCGAACACCACCGCCCTGCTCGCCAGCCTGTCGCTGGCCGTGCCCGGAGCGGCCTTCGCGCAGGACAGCTCGGCGGAATGCCCGGCTGATACCAGCGCCTTTACTGTCGCCGATCTCGAAGACGGCGGCTACCAGCTCCCCGAAGAAGCAGTGTTGGTTGCCGATGAAGAAGGCGAGGCCGACGCCGAAGTCTGCCTGACCGATGCGCAAGCCACTGAAGCCACTGCAATGACCGGCGTGATGCCCGTTGACGCCGAGGAGGGCGCAATGGATGCGGCAACGCTTGAGCAGTCGCTGCAGGCGGACACCACAATCGAAGGCGACGCCGAAGCCGCCGAGGCCGAGATGGCTGCCGAGACCGAAATGACCGCTGAGGCCGAAGCGGAAACCGAGACCGCCGATGCGGGCGAAAGCTCCGAAGAAGAAGGCGGCCTGCTGAGCGGCGTCGTCGATCAGCTTTTGGGCAATGACGACAACGCCGAAGCCGAAGCTGAAGCTGAGGCAGAAGCTGAAACCGAAGCCGAAGCTGAGGTTGAAACCACCGAAGCCCCGGTTGAAGCGGACACCACGGCCGAGATGGAGGCCACCACAGAGGCCACCCCAGAAACCACGACCGAGGCCGACACGGAAACCACTGCGGAAACCACCGCAGAAGCTGACCCCACCGTTGACACCGACACTGCGGCCACGACCGACATGCCGGCAGAACCCGAGGCCGAAACCGAGGCACAGGGCGGTCTGGCCGGTGCGATGAATCAGCTTCTGGGGGGTGACGACACCGCCGAGGCAGACGCCACCGCCGAGACCGACGCCGAAGCAACGGCTGATGCCGATGCCGATGCCGAAGCGACCGCCGAGTCCGACGCAGAAGCATCCTCGGATGCCGAAGCAGAAGCCATGGCTGATGCAGAAGCCGAAGAGCCCACTACGGAAGAGCTGGAGCAGCTTGAGCAGGAGACTGCCGATCTGGAGCAGCAATCCGCGGATGAGCCCGATCTGGAAGCCGAGGCAGAAACGGCCGAGCAGGATGCGCCCGAGCGCGGTGCCGCAGCCCTGACGGCTGAAACCGAAGCCTCCGACGTCGAAGAAGAGACCATCACCGAAGATTCGGCGCGCTCCAGCTCCGAGGAATTCATCGGCACCACGCAGACCCTGTCCCAAGCAGCACAGGCGAGCGCGAATGGCTCCGCCAACACCAGCAGCCGTGACAATGACGATGATGACGACGACGGCCTGACCGATCTTGAGAAAGCTCTGATCATCGGTCTCGGCGCTGTCGTGGTTGGTCAGCAGTTGCAGGACAATGCGGGCGAAGTCGTCAGCAAATCCGACGACCGGGTGGTCGTGTTGCGCGATGGTCAGTATCGCATCATCAAGGATGACAACGAACTGCTGCGTCGTCCCGGCTCCAACGTGCGGACCGAAACGTTCGACGATGGCTCCAGCCGCACCACGGTGACCCGCGAGGATGGCAGCCAGATCATCACCTTGCGCGACGATGAACTGCGCGTTCTGCGCCGTATTCGCGTCGCCAACGATGGGGATGTGACCGTCCTGATCGACGATACCGACGCCTATGATCCGGTCGATGTGGCAACGCTGCCCGAGCCGCGTGAACAGGTGATCGAGGTGACCCAGAACCGCGACGCCCTGCGTCAGGCCCTGGCCGCCGATGTGCAGACCGACCGTCGTTTCGCGCTCTATCAGGTGCGTAACATCCGGCAGGTTCGCAAACTCGCCCCGGCGATCAGCCTCGACAATGTCACGTTCGAGACCGGCTCTGCCGTGATCACCCCCGATCAGGCCGAAGAACTGGCCGATCTGGGCAATCTGATCTCGGACGTCATCGCGGAAAGCCCCAATGAGGTGTTCCTGATCGAAGGCCACACGGACGCAGTGGGCAACGCCGCCTACAACCTCGCCCTGTCGGACCGTCGTGCGGAATCGGTTGCTCTCGCGCTGACCGAATATTTTGACGTGCCGCCGGAAAACATGGTGGTGCAGGGTTACGGCGAAGGCGATCTGAAAGTTCGGACGCTGGATGCCGAGCGTGAAAACCGCCGCGCTGCCGTGCGCCGGATCACGCCGCTGCTGCAAACTGCTGCCCTGCAGTAAATTAACCTACCCTTAAGAATGGCGCCCCGGCTTCGGTCGGGGCGCTTTTTTGTGGCCGCTTGCTCGCGCAGCCAGACCGCGATGCTGTGCGCAGGCGCACACCCCGGCCGCACCCCTTGCCGCAGCGCGGCGCGCGCTTAGGTGCAGTCCCAATACATGTCAGCCAAGAGGAGCCTTCATGGCACAGACAGATCTATTCACCCCGATCAGCTTTGGCCGGATCGAGGCCGCGAACCGCGTCATCATGGCGCCGCTCACCCGCAACCGCGCACAGGACCCCGATGGCGTGCCCAATGACCTGATGGTCGAATATTACCGCCAGCGCGCAGGCGCCGGTGTGATCATCACCGAGGCCACGCAGATCTCCCCCGAGGGGAAGGGCTACGCCTGGACGCCCGGCATCCACACTGATGCGCAGATCGCGGGCTGGAAGAAGATCACCGACGCCGTGCATGACGCGGGCGGCAAGATCGTGATGCAGCTTTGGCATGTGGGGCGGATTTCCCATGTCTCGCTTCAGCCGGACGGGCAAAAGCCGGTCGCGCCCTCGGCCATCGCCGCCGATGTGCAGACCTTCGATGGCACGCAGATGGTGGATGTGTCCGAACCCCGCGCCCTGACCCGCGAGGAAATCCCGCGCGTCATCGCCGATTACCGCAAGGCCGCCGAGAACGCCAAAGCCGCAGGCTTCGACGGGGTCGAGGTGCATGCCGCCAATGGCTACCTGCTGGACCAGTTCCTGCGCGACAGCTCCAACACCCGCGACGATGATTACGGCGGCTCGATCGAAAACCGCGCGCGCCTGCTTTTCGAGGTGCTCGACGCCGTGACGGATGTTTGGGGACCGCATCTGGTGGGGCTGCGCCTGTCGCCCTTCTCCAACGCCAATGGCATTTCCGACAGCGATCCGATGCCGCTGTTCCGCCATGTGGTCGAGGGGCTGGCCCCCTATGATCTGGCATTCCTCCACATGGTCGAGGGTCAGACCGGCGGGTCGCGTGAACTGGAAGGCGACAATTCCATCGCTGAATTGCGCAAGCTGTTCCGGGGCGCTTATATCGCCAATAACGGCTATGACCGTGACAAAGGTGTCGAGGCCGTGGCCTCCGGCGCGGCAGACGCGGTGGCCTATGGCCGCCCGTTCATCGCCAACCCGGATCTGCCCGAGCGCCTTAAACAGGACGCAGATCTGAACGAGGTCGACCCCGACACGCTTTATGGTGGCGGTGCGCAAGGGTATACGGACTATCCCGCCTTGAACGCTGAGAAGGCCGCTTAAGGGCCGCTAGTCCGACATCCGCGAAGCCCGTCCGCACTGCGGGCGGGCTTTTGCATTCTGGCGGGGCGCGGATGGCCGGTTGTGCCTCTAATTCGCATGTTACCCATGGGTAAGCTTTGGCTATGCTGCTGTAATACTGCCGGTATTTCCGTCGAAAACCGCCCCGAGGGGCGCTTGAGAGGGTTTTGCAGGCCTTTTGAGCACTTCCCATCCGCGTCGTTCAGCAGATGATCCATGCGGGCAGACTCCCGCGTCGAACCCGTGTTCTGCGCTCTGTGGTCGAAGGTCTAACGCCACGTCAGCCTGTCATTCGCGCACGTCCGAACGCGCCCGCGCGCTGTTGGCGGCTAAGCGCCCGGTGCGAAAGCCACTCCTTCCTCCCAGCGGCTTGCACTGCTGTGCCAGCTGCCGCTCCCCCAGCCGCCTGTGCCGCCCCGCGCGCGCCTTGCCGCCTTGTGCCCGGTCCCGCGCTGCGGCAAACTTGATGAAATCCCGCAGCCGGGCTCTGGTTGACGACGGGGGGCGCAACCCCCAAATGTTGATCAGTCCGGAGAGGGCCACATGGTTGCCGCCAGTCGGGGCCTGCGCCCTCTTGCACAAGAGGAAAGACAATGAACGAGCCCCTGAGCCACAGCTACCCGGTGTTGCCGCTGCGCGATATCGTGGTCTTCCCCCATATGATCGTGCCGCTTTTCGTGGGCCGCGACAAATCCGTGCGCGCGCTTGAGGAAGTGATGAAGGACGACAAGCAGATCCTGCTGTCGAGCCAGATCGATCCCTCCATCGACGACCCCACCCCCGACGGCATCTATAAGGCCGGCGTGCTGGCCAATGTGCTGCAACTGCTGAAACTGCCCGATGGCACCGTGAAGGTGCTGGTCGAGGGGCGGCAGCGTGTGCGCATCACCGGCTTTATCGAAAATGACTCCTTCTTTGAGGCCAGCGCCGAGCCGGTCGATGAGGAATTGGGCGATGCCGACACGATCGAGGCGCTGACCCGGTCGGTCGCCGAAGAGTTCGAGCGCTACGCCAAGGTCAAGAAAAACGTCCCCGAAGAAGCGCTTGCCGCCGTGTCCGAGACCCGCGACGCGCCGAAGCTTGCTGACCTCGTATCCGGGCATCTGGGCATCGAAGTGGGCCAGAAGCAGGAGCTTCTGGAGACCCTTTCGGTCGCGGAGCGCATGGAGAAAGTCTATGCGCTGATGCAGGGCGAAATGTCGGTCCTGCAGGTCGAGAAGAAGATCAAGACCCGCGTCAAAAGCCAGATGGAGCGCACCCAGCGCGAATATTATCTGAACGAACAGATGAAGGCGATCCAGAAGGAACTGGGCGACGGCGAAGACGGCCAGAACGAGGTCGCCGAGCTGGAGCAGAAGATCGCCGACACCAAGCTGTCGAAAGAAGCGCGCGAAAAGGCCGACGCCGAGGTCAAGAAGCTCAAGAACATGAGCCCGATGAGCGCCGAGGCGACCGTCGTGCGCAACTACCTCGACTGGATGCTGTCGATCCCGTGGGGCAATAAATCCCGCGTCAAAAAGGATCTGACCCGCGCGCAGAAGGTGCTCGACGACGATCACTACAGCCTTGAAAAGGTCAAGGAACGCATCGTCGAATATCTCGCCGTGCAGCAGCGCTCGAAGAAGCTGAAAGGCCCGATCATGTGCCTTGTCGGCCCTCCGGGTGTGGGTAAGACTTCGCTGGGCAAGTCGGTCGCGAAGGCCACGGGCCGTGAATTCATCCGCATCAGCCTTGGCGGTGTGCGCGACGAATCCGAGATCCGCGGTCACCGCCGGACCTATATCGGCTCCATGCCCGGCAAGATCATCCAAGCGCTGAAAAAGGCCAAGACGACGAACCCGCTGATCCTGCTCGATGAAATCGACAAGATGGGGCAGGATTTCCGCGGCGATCCGGCCAGCGCGATGCTTGAGGTGCTCGATCCCGAGCAGAACGCGACCTTCGTCGATCACTATCTGGAGGTCGAATATGACCTCTCGGACGTGATGTTCCTGACCACGGCCAACAGCTACAACATGCCGGGGCCGCTTCTGGACCGGATGGAAATCATCAGCCTTGCGGGTTACACCGAGGATGAGAAGCTCGAGATCGCGAAACGGCACCTGCTGCCCAAGCAGATTGCCAATCACGGGCTGCGCAAGAAGGAATTCTCGCTGTCCGATGAGGCGCTGATGGAGATGATCCGCACCTATACCCGCGAAGCGGGCGTGCGGAACCTTGAGCGTGAGATCGCGAAGCTGGCCCGGAAAGCGGTGACCCGGATCGTCAAGAAAGAGGCCGAAGCCGTCGAGGTGGCGCCCGAAATCCTTGAGGATATGCTGGGCGTGCCGCGCTATCGCTACGGTCTGGCCGAGAAAGAAGACCAGATCGGCGTGGTGACGGGGCTGGCCTGGACCTCCGTTGGCGGGGATCTGCTTCAGATCGAAGCCCTGCGTCTGCCGGGCAAGGGTCGGATGAAGACCACCGGCAAGCTGGGCGATGTGATGAAGGAATCCATCGATGCGGCGTCGAGCTATGTGCGCTCGATCGCGCCGACGATTGGGGTGAAGCCGCCGCGCTTTGACACGATGGACATCCACGTCCACGTGCCCGATGGCGCAACGCCGAAAGACGGGCCTTCAGCCGGTCTGGCGATGGTGACCTCAATCGTGTCGGTGCTGACCCAGATCCCGATCCGCAAGGATATCGCCATGACCGGCGAAGTGTCCCTGCGCGGCAATGCCATGCCCATCGGCGGGCTGAAGGAGAAACTGCTCGCGGCCCTGCGCGGTGGCATCAAGACGGTGCTGATCCCGCAGGAAAACGAGAAGGATCTGCCGGAGATCCCCGATAACGTGAAGGCTGGCCTGACCATCATCCCGGTCAGCCACGTTCGCGAAGTGCTGGAACACGCGCTGGTGCGCAAGCCGGAGCCCATCGAATGGGACGAGGCCGCCGAGGAAGCCGCCGCACAGGCCACGCTGGCGGCCAGCCGCCGCGACAGCCAACACGGTGTCGGCCCCGCGCATTAAGGGCGCCGCTCTGACAATAGAAAGCCCCCCGCACTGCGGGGGGCTTTTTTGTTAGAGATACAGTGATCTAATTTCGACCATCACTATTCCGTCGGAATGTGTGGCTGCCGCTCATTCGATCCATTCTCAATTTCCCCGCTTACGCAAGAAATTCTGTTTGTCACTGGCGGCAGGCGCGTAATTTAAAAAGCGAAGTTTTTAGTTGGTGCAGGTGACCGGCGTTCCGTCTTTTACAGCCGTTTGCCAATCAGCGCCTAGCGTTTCGCGGGCAGACAATGCGTCGCGGGCAGCACTTGAATTGGGGGCAATCAGCTGTACGACCATGCCCTGTTGGTTGACACCGGACCAACCGTCGTAGCCTGTTGTATCGCCTTTGATGATAAAGAGATCGTAACCGCGCCGGATCACTTCGACAGCAGCTGTGCGGAAGGCAACGTTGCGCGCACCTGCCGCTCCGCACGCAGGCGCGGCGCGGGTGGAAACCTTAAAGCTGGACTTAGTAAGTGGCTGAACTTCGGTAGTTGCGCAGCCAGCAAGAATTGCGATGGAGCCGGCAGCGACTAGCATTTTAAAATTCAAAACTCGTTCCTTCATTTCATTGTCCGAGGCCATTTTCATAGCCCTGCTGAAAGCGCGGTGTCAGCATTTCAATCGACGTCTTTTTTTAATATTGCGTTCCGTGTGGCATATTGATGACTGTAGTCCGCATTGTGGAAGGCTTGTGATAATAAAGCAGGGCTGGTGATAAAAGACGGTCGCTTTGAATGATCTATCCCTGCGATGCCTTAATGCCCGACAATCCGAAGTATGGCCTGGTGAGCGTGTGGAAGATTTAATGGCGCGCGCAAACTCCGCTTTCACACCGCCCGGCCTGTTGTTAGCCTCCAGCCAGATTGCTCCAACCCCGCGAGGATGCAGATGGCGACCCGCCCCAAGAAGACCCCCGAGACCAAATCCGACCCCGTGCGCGAGGCCAAGACGCCCGTCGCCGCGCCTGACGTGACCGTTGTGTCCGCCGAGCCTGTGGTGGCTGGGCCGGAATTGAAGAAGCCCGCGCTTATTGACCGGGTGGTGGAACGCTCCGGCGGCAAGAAGCGGGATGTGAAGCCCGTGGTCGAAGCGATGCTCGAGGTGCTGGGGCAGGCGCTCGACAATGGCGAGGAGCTGGTGCTGCCGCCCTTGGGCAAGGTCAAGCTGACGCGCCGCAAGCCGCTGGCCAATGGCGAAGTGCTGACCGCCCGCATCCGCCGCACCGGTGCCGCGAAGGGCGATCCCATCGCGCAGACCCCGGAGGATGCGGCAGAGGGCAAGGCGGACGAAGATTAACGGACGTTGAGGGACGGGCAGGGGGCGGGGTGCGACCTTGGCCCCCTCTCCCCCAGACGATCCCGCCCGATTGGGTGAGGCGAATTTCCTGCAGAACGGGTCTTGCACAGCCCGGCCAAGATCGCTAAATCGCTCGCCACAGGGTGATTAGCTCAGTGGTAGAGCGCTTCGTTCACATCGAAGATGTCAGGAGTTCAAATCTCTTATCACCCACCATTATTCCCCGACGTTCCAGTTTTTTAGTAGTCTGCTGTCATGATCGGCGGTTCAGCGCGCTGGTCCGTCGATGGCGATAGCCTGACGTAGCGCGCCGCTTTCGGCGTCATAGATGAGGATGCGGTTGTCGGAGGTGACCACCGCGATCCATCCCTCTCCGAATGTCACGGCAGCGGCCCGGCTATTTGCGGGCAGAGAGATATTCGCGGGCAGGCGCGCCGCCGCATTGGGTGCATCTGGGCTGGCGGGCGCGGTCAGGCGGATGATAAGGACCACCGTAATGGTCCCGATCCCGAGGATCATCACCGCAAGCAGGGCGATCACCAGCCCTTTCAACAGGCGCAGGCTCGCCGGGAGCGCCGCCGTATCCGCCATCTGAGAGGAAGGTTCCTGCATGTCCGACGCGTCCCGCTTGATCGAGGTCGAGATCGCTCCCGACCCGCCGTCCCGTCTTGATAAGGCACTGGCCCGCGATGTGCCAGAGAGCGCGGCGCTGAGCCGGTCGCGGCTGGCGCGTCTGATCGCCGAAGGTCAGGTGGCGCGCGGCGGTGTGGTGGTCAGCGATCCGCGGGCGCGGGTGGTCGAGGGCGAGGTGATCGCGATCACGCTGCCGCCTGCGGCGGATGTGAAAACCCGCCCCGAGGCGATCGCGCTTGATATTGTGTATGAAGACGATGCGCTGGTCGTGGTGAACAAGCCTGCGGGCATGGTCACCCATCCTGCGCCGGGCACGCCGTCCGGCACGCTGGTCAATGCGCTGCTGCACCATTTCGACGGCAATCTGTCCGGCATCGGCGGGGAGAAGCGCCCCGGCATCGTGCATCGGATCGACAAGGACACGTCGGGTCTGCTGGTCGTGGCCAAAAGCGACGCGGCCCATCATGGGCTGGCCGCCCAGTTCGAAAAACACAGCGCCGAGCGGCTTTACCGGGCGGTCACCCATCGCGCGCCTGACCCTGCCGATCCTCGCCTGCGCGGTCAGCGCGGCGTGTCGTTCGAGCCGGGCAGCGTGATCAAGATCACCACCGGGCTTGCCCGGCATCGCACGGATCGGCAAAAACAGGCTGTTTTGTTCAACGCGGGCCGCCATGCGGTCACCCGTGTCACCGTCGTTGAGAGGTTCGGCGATCCGGTGGGGGCCGGGCTGGTGGAATGTCGGCTAGAGACCGGGCGCACCCATCAGATCCGCGTGCATCTGGCGCATTGCGGGCATGGGCTGATCGGTGATCCGACCTATGGCGGGCAGCGCAAGCCTTCGGCCAAGGCGCTGGGCGAGGCCGCCGCCGCCGCGCTATCGGCGTTTCCGCGTCAGGCGCTGCATGCGGCGACGCTGGGATTCGTGCATCCTGTAAGCGGTGAATGGATGCGGTTCGAGGCGCCGCTGCCGCAGGATATTCAAGACCTTCTGGCGGCGCTGCGCGCGGGTCAGTGACGCGGGGGGCTTGGGCCCGCGTGGGCCTGACAGGCGGCCGAAATGCCGCTTTGCGCACCCAGTCGCGCCGCCAATCCGGGCATGGTGCGCAAACGGCGGGCTGGCTGTGCGCGTCACGGCCATGTGAAACACCGTCACATTAATTGTCATTTTACACTCTCATGCCCATATCACAGCATGAACCGGGGCGAACGCCGGGAACCTGAACCGCTCGGTTCAGTTAATCATACAGACCTTCGCCCGAAGGGTGGCCCGGAGGGGCGCTGCTTTGGGAATCCGCGAAAGGGGGACCGACATGGCCAATTACGGAATTCTTCCCGCACCGTCACCAGAGGGCGGGCTGAACCGCTATCTTCAGGAAATCCGTCGCTTCCCGATGCTGGAGCCGGAAACTGAATATATGCTGGCGAAACGCTGGGTGGATCATCAAGACACCGACGCCGCGCATCAAATGGTGACCAGTCACCTGCGGCTCGCCGCCAAGATCGCGATGGGCTATCGGGGCTACGGGCTTCCGCAGGCCGAGGTGATCTCAGAGGCCAATGTGGGCCTGATGCAAGCGGTCAAGCGGTTCGACCCTGAGAAGGGGTTCCGCCTTGCGACCTATGCGATGTGGTGGATCCGCGCCTCGATTCAGGAGTATATCCTGCGGTCCTGGAGCCTTGTGAAACTGGGGACCACTTCGGCGCAAAAGAAGCTGTTTTTCAACCTGCGCAAGGCCAAGGCCCGGATCGGCGCGCTGGAAGAAGGCGACCTGCGTCCCGAAAACGTCAAGCAGATCGCCAACGACCTGAACGTGACCGAAGCCGAGGTCATTTCGATGAACCGGCGGATGTCGGGGGGCGATGCGTCGCTCAACGCCACTGTGGGCTCGGACGGTGATACCACGACGCAATGGCAAGATTGGCTTGAGGACGAAGACAGCGATCAGGCCGAAGCCTACGCCGAAAGCGACGAGATGAATGTGCGCCTGACATTGCTGACCGAAGCGATGGATGTGCTCAACGATCGTGAGAAAAACATCCTTGAACAGCGCCGCCTGCGGGACGACCCGAAGACGTTGGAGGAGCTGTCCGGCGAATATGACGTCAGTCGCGAACGCATCCGTCAGATCGAGGTGCGCGCCTTCGAGAAGCTGCAAAAGCGGATGACCGAACTGGCCCATGATCGGGGAATGGTGCCGGAGCCTGCGTGATCGGTGCCCGGTCCCTTCTGAATGAGATTTCGAACGCCGTCCCTGTCATGGGGGCGGCGTTTTCCGTTTCAATTCAAGCGTGGGGCCCTATGGTGGCGACAACATTCCTACCGAGGAGACCGTGATGTCCGAACCTGTCAGATGGGGCGTGCTGGGCGCTGCCAATTTCGCGTTGCAACATATGGCGCGCGCCATTCATGCCGCAGAAGGGGCTGAATTTAGCGCCATCGCGACGTCAAGCGCTGCCAAGGCCGAGCCGTTTCGCGCTTTTGCCCCCGGATTGCGCGTGCATGACAGCTACGACGCCCTGTTGGCCGACCCGGAAATCGACGCGATCTATATCCCGCTGCCCAACCATCTGCATGTGGAATGGGCGGAAAAAGCCGCGCGGGCGGGCAAGCATGTTCTATGCGAAAAGCCCATCGCCATGACCGCGCCCGAAATCGACCAATTGATCGCGCTGCGCGATGAAACGGGACTGGTCATCGCCGAAGCCTTCATGATCGTGCACCATCCGCAATGGACCCGCGTGCGCGAGATGCTGGCAGCAGGCGATATCGGGACCTTGTCGCATGTGGATGTGGCGTTTTCGTTCAATAACCCCGATCCCGGCAATATTCGCAATCGGGCCGATGCGGGCGGCGGGGTGCTGCCCGATATTGGCGTCTATGCGTTCGGCGGCGTGCGCTATGCCACCGGGCTGGAGCCGGAAGCGGTGATTGCCCGATGGAAGGTCGAAAACGAGGTCGATACTTTCGTGCAGGTCTGGGCGGATTTTCCCGGCTTCAGCTATGGCGGCACCGTGTCCACCCGTCTGTCGCCGCGCCAAGAGGTCACATTCCAGGGGGATGCGGGGATGATCCGCATGACGGCGCCATTCAACCCGACCGTGTTCGGCGAGGCGCGGGTCGAATTGCATCGCACGGCGCAAACCGCGGAAGTTTATCGCTTCACCACCAGCAATCATTACGTCTTGCAGGTCGAGGCCTTTGGTCGTGCGGTGCGCAATGGCGAGGTTTTCCCTGTGCCGCTCGAATTTTCGCGCGGAACGCAGGCGATGATCGATCAGGTCAAGGCAGCCGCCGTTCAGATCTGATAGGGGTCAGGTTCAGCGCAGGGGCCGGGCCGGGCGTGGCTTGGCCCTTGGGTGGCGACGACCCGATTGCGGCCTGCGCGCTTGGCCCGGTAGAGCGCGCGGTCCGCCGCCGCGATCAGGGAGGCCGCATCCGCCACCGTGTCATCGCCGGGGGGGATCGGCAGAACCCCGACCGACACTGTCTGATGCAGGTTGCGGGGCGCGCGCGGGCTGCCTGTGACGGACAGTGATCCGGCGAAAACAGGCGCAGCGGCGATGCGCGCGCAGAGCCGTTCTGCCGCGCTTTGGGCTGCCTCGGCGCTGGTTTCCGACAAGAGCACCAGAAATTCATCGCCGCCGATCCGCGCGGCCAGATCGCTGCCCCGCAGGTTTGCGCTGAGCCGATCCGCGACAGCACAGAGCACCCGGTCGCCTGTCGGATGGCCATGGCGGTCATTGACCTGCTTGAACCGGTCGAGATCCAGCAGCAACACGGCAAAGCCATGCCGCATATTCGCCGCTCCGGCGCGCAGAATGTCGAGATGGTCCATGGCGTAGCGACGATTGTAGAGCCCGGTCAACGGGTCGGTATAGGCCGCCCGCAGCCCATCGCGCAGCCGGGCGCGCAGGCGGTCATCGCGATGTTTGCGCGCGAATTGCGCGCGCAGGCGGAGCGCCAGTTCCAGCGGAACGAATGGCTCGGTGACCACTTCCGACGCGCCCAGATCCAAGGCCATGGCGGCGGCGTCGGGCTGGTCGGCGGGCACGGTGATGACGATCTTGCAAAACCGCAGCTCGATCCGGCTGCGCAATTCCGCCAGTAGCGAGAGCCCCCCGCCATGGCTGACCTCCCCCGCGGCGATGACGAACAGATCCGGCGCAGTGGCCGGATCGGACAGGTTCAACGCCTGCTCCCGCGTCATGGGGGTAAGGTGCCACGGCAGATGCGGGCGCAGCGATTGCTGCCAATCCTCCGCCTGCGCGGCAGAGGGGCCGATCAACGCGATGGACCCGCGCGCGGCAGGCGCGGGGGAGATGGGCCGCGCCTGCCTGTCCGCCTGCCTGTCCGCCGGCATGGTCAAACGGTCCGAACTTCGATCTGTGGGGGACGCCCCGACGGGATCGACGCGCGCCAGAGGGGCGACCGGCGCGGCAGGTGTGAAGGGTGCCACCGGCTCCGCCAAGGCAAAGAGATCCGGCCCGTCGCCGCGCAGGCTCAATTCCTCCTCGATGTGACGCAGGCGGATCAGGGATCGCAACCGCGCCAGCAGCAACGCATCTTCGGGGCCGGGCATGACATCTGTTGCCCCTGCCTCCAGCGCGCGCACCCGCAGGCCGGACATGTCGCGGTCGGTCAGCATGACCACGGGCAATTCCGCGCTGATGGGCCAGCGCCGCAACTCCCGGCAGAGCCTGAGCGCGGCGGCGGCGTGGCAGGGCTGACGCGGCGCGGCGCCCGCATCCTCAGCGGGGAGGGGATCGTCCGGGCCCGCCCCGGTCGGTGCCTGCCCCGACAGAAGCGATATCAACACCAGATCCGGCAGATCGCGCCGCAACATCCGCGCGGCGTCGCGCAACGAGCTTGCCTGCCGCACGTCATAGCATGCGCTCGACAGCTTGACGTTCAGGATGATCCGGTTGATCGAGACCGGGTCGATGATGAGGATGCGTCCTGGCACCAAAACCTCCGGTAAATGCCCGTAGCGCGGTCCGAATGGGGAGCGTGGCCCCCGGAGCATCCGGGGCCGGCGCGATCAGGGCGACAAGTTGCCTAATCTTGATGCGCCACTGATGGTTAATATTGTGTTGCCAAATTGGAAACTATTCTGAAGGAGCGGTAAATGACGCCGGAACATGCCGAAACCATTGCGCTGCGGGCATTGGGCTGGATCGCCGCCGAGGATGGCTTGCTGGAGGTGTTCATGGGGGCCTCCGGGCTGGGCATCGACGACCTGCGCGGCGCCGGCGACAGCCCGGAAATGCTGGCCTCCGTGCTGGATTTTCTGGTGATGGATGACGCGTGGGTGGTTGGGTTCTGCGACACCGCGAAACTGAGCTATGAGACCCCGATGCAGGCGCGCGCCGCGTTGCCCGGCGGGCAGTTGCCGCATTGGACCTGACCATGCAGGGGCGGCCTGCGATACGCGCCGTCTTGTTCGACAAGGACGGGACGCTGTTCGATTTCCAGCGCACTTGGGGCGCGGCGATGAGCGATCTGATGATGTCGCTTGCGCGCGAGGGCGGGGGCGATTGCGCGCGTGTGGCGCGCGCCACCGGGGTTGATCCGGTTGCGCGCAGGGTGTTGCGCGACAGTCCGCTGGTGGCGGGGACGCAGGCCGAGACGATGGCCCTGCTGCGCCCGCTTCTGGCGATGCCGGATCATCTTATCCTCGCCCGAATGGCGGCGATGGCCGAGCAGGTCGTGCCGGTGCCTGCCGTCCCGCTGGCGCCGCTTTTGGATCGGCTGATCGCGGCGGGATACCAATTGGGCATTGCCACCAACGATCAGGAGGACGCGACGCGCCAGCAGCTGGACGCGCTGGGCCTCGCGGATCGGTTTGCGGCGATTATCGGGGCGGATAGCGGCCATGGCGCGAAGCCAGAGCCGGGGATGTGCCGCGCGTTCGCCGCCGCGCTGGACCTGCGGCCGGAGCAGGTCGTGATGATCGGGGACAGCACCCATGACCTGCGCGCCGGACGCGCCGCCGGGATGGCTGTGCTGGCCGTTCTGACCGGGCTGGCCGAGCATGACGATCTGACCGCCGAGGCCTGCGCCGTATTGCCCGATATTGGCGCGCTGCCGCAATGGCTGGGTCTGCCGCCGGATTGAGCCGGGCGGGGTTCGGCGTTCCTTAACCTCTGGCGCGTAGGGTGTCGGGTGTAGAGTTGAGGAAATGGAATGCACGGGCTCATAAATCGGGCGATCCAGTGCTTTGTCACGGATACATATGGCACGGGCCTATGGGCGGAGATCAGCCGGGAGGTTGGGCTGGGCCCGCACGGGTTTGAGGCCATGCTGACTTATGATGATGCGCTGACACATACTGTGCTTCGACGCGCGGCGGAGCAATTGGAGAAGCCTGAGATCGCGCTGTTGGAGGATCTGGGCACCTATCTGTGCACGGGCCCCGAAAGTCGTCTGCGGCGCTTGCTGCGCTTCGGCGGCGATACATTCGAGGAGTTTTTGCATTCGCTCAATGACCTGCCTGACCGGGCGCGGCTGGCGCTGCCGGATCTGGATGTGCCGGGGTTGGAACTGACCGATCTGGGCGATGGGTGTTACTGGCTGCTGGTGCGTCACCGGCTGCCGCGCAGCACGCCCCTCATCAGCGGGGCGTTGCGCGCGATGGCGGATGATTATGGCGCGCTGGTGCTGCTGGAGCCGCTCACCGGGCCGAAGTATATGCCCGACGGGGCGCCGCTGAGCGAGCCGAGCACGCAGAGGCTGGAAACGATAGCAGAGGATGCGTCGGTGCCGTCGCGCGATCCGGGTGGGTCCGATTATGCTGTGCAGGGCGAGGCTACGGCGGGCCACGCTGCGCCGGGCTATGCTGAGGCGGATGATGTTGCGCTGAGTGATCTTGGGCCAAGTGATATTGGGCCAAGTGATGCGGCTCCGACCCCTGACGCGCCGGGCCATGTGGCGCTGCCGAGGCGTTACGTCACGGTGATCGAGATCAGGTTGCTCGACACTGAATTCCATCAGGCCCGGGGTTTTGAGCTTGCCGGCTCGCGGGACCGCGCCGTGCCGAGGGCTCCATGATGACCACCGATCCAGAGGGCGAAGGCAGGCGGGCATGTTCCGCGGTGTCATCGGACAGGCCCCCTAAGCGGTCCGCCTTGGAGCGCGCCCGCGCCGCGTCGCCTGCCCATGGGCGTGCATGTCCTCTGGCCTCGCCTGAGATGCCGGTGGAGGGGGAGGCCGCGCCGCAGCTATCGGCAAGCGCGATGGCACGGTTGATGCCGATGCATTTGCAGGTCGATGCGGGCGGCACGATCCTGAGCGTCGGGCCGACCTTGCAGCGGCTTTGTGTGGACACTCCGCTGCCGGGCCAGTCCTTTTTCGAGGTTTTCACGCTGCGGCGGCCACAGGGCGTGCGGGATGTCGCGGCTCTGCTGGGCGGCGACGGTCGGTTGAGCCTGAGGTTTCGCAACGGCGCGCGCACCGGGTTCAAGGGGCTGGCCGTATCGCTGGGGGAGGGAGCGGGGATGCTCGTCAACCTTGGCTTTGGCATATCGGTGGTGGAGGCCGTGCGCCACTATGCGCTGAGCAATTCGGATTTCGCGGCCACCGATCTGACGGTGGAACTGCTGTATCTGGTCGAGGCCAACACCGCCGTATTGGAAGAATCGCGCAAGCTGAACCTGCGGCTGCAGGGCGCCAAGACCGCCGCCGAAGAAAAGGCCGTGACCGATACGCTTACCGGGCTGGGCAATCGACGGGCCATGGATGACGTGCTGACCCGGCTGGAGCTGTCGGGGCGGGGGTTCGGCTTGATCCATCTGGATCTCGATTTCTTTAAGGATATTAACGATTCGCTTGGGCATGCAGCGGGCGATGCGGTGTTGCAGCAGGTGGGCCGCGTGTTGGTGGAAGAAACGCGCAGCGAGGATATTGTCGTTCGCGCGGGGGGCGATGAATTCATCCTGATTTTTCCGCGCGTGTCCGACACCACGGTGTTGCAGCAGCTGGCGCAGCGGATCATTGCGCGGATTGAACTCCCGATCCCCCATGGCAAACAGCACTGCTTTATTTCCGCCAGCGCCGGGATCGCCGTGTCACGCAGTGCAGAAAGTGTGGCGCAGGTGCTGCTGGATGCGGATCGGGCGCTTTATATGTCAAAGGCGCGCGGGCGGGCGCAGGCCACGGTGGCCCGTGACCTTTGAATGCATGTTTTCCGCGTGGGTTGTGGCAGAGGGGGTGATCGGGCGCAGTGGTCGCCGCTTTTCGGAGGGGCGCAGCCGGGGTGTTCCCGCGCGCGTCACGACAGGGTGTGCCGGTCCGACCGCCGCAGCGCCGTGGTCCCCCTGCGCGCGTGGCGAAACCGGCACAGCGGGCGGATTGCGGTGCGCGGTGCTTGACCCCAGCGGGTCGGGCGGCAATTTCAGGAAAGCTTGAACGCCCGCTATCCTAGTGCGGCCCCAACTCGGAGACCGCAGCCATGGACCCCCGCAAATTGGAAATGACTGTTCTGATGACGCCTGACATGGCGAATTTCAGTGGCAAGGTGCATGGCGGTGCGTTGCTCAATCTGCTGGACCGTGTCGCGTTTTCCTGTGCGTCGCGGTTTTCGGGCCGCTATGCGGTGACGCTTTCGGTCGATCAGGTGATGTTCAAGGAGCCGATCAATGTGGGCGAACTGGTGACATTTCGCGCCAGCATCAACCATGCCGGGCGCACCTCGATGGAGGTGGGCATCCGGGTGGAGGCGCAGGACATCCGTGTGGGCAGCTCACGCCATACCAATTCGTGCTATTTCACGATGGTGGCGATGGATGACGACGGCCGCCCCGCAGAGGTGCCCGCCCTGACGGTCTATGGTGAGGTCGAGCGGCGTCGCCACAGCGCTGCCGAAATCCGCCGGAAGCTGCGTCGCCAGATCGCCGATGAGCTGGAGCGCGCGTCGAGCGGGGGCTGATCCGCCCTCAATAGAGGGCAGGCAGACCCGAGGCGGAACGCCGCATGACTGGGCGGAGGTTCGGATGCCCTGGGATGTGCTGGTTGCGCGACGGCGGCCCTAGGCGGAGCAGCTCGCCCCGCCCAGCACGCAGAATTTCGAGCAATGGGGGTGATTCAGCCGCACCGGGCGGGCCGCATCGGTGAGTGTGTCGCCCAGCTCAAATTCCGGCGCGTAGGGCAGCAGCGTGCAGGCCAGCACGGTCGGACGCGCCGCGCCCCGGCGTTTGACCACCATGCGGGAGCTGGCGCACATGACGTCATTCGGGCTTTTGCCGAGGATGTCCCAGCAGGCGGTGGTGATTTCCGGCACGTCCACCTGTGCGTCCATTTCCGGAAACAGCATTGTGCGGCCCGGATCCTGCGCGTCGATCTGATAGCCCCGCGCGGCAAACAATGCGGCATAGCCCTGCCGCGCCTCCGCGTCGCTTTCGTGCCAGAGCGCCCGGCCCGCGACCGCCATCGTGATGCCCGCATCGCGCAGCCAGTCCATGCCGTCGAGGGTGCGGGCATAGGCACCCGTGCCCCGTTCCTGATCGTGGATGTCGGCGGCGTGGTGATCGAGTGAGATGCGCAATGTCAGCTTGTCCGGGTAGGCATCGTTGAGCGCGCGCAGCGCGTCGCGCACACGCGGGCGCATCATCGGTTGCATGGCGTTGGTGAGGATCAGCACCTCGTAGCCACGCGACAGCGCCGCGCGGGCCATGTCGATCATTGCGGGGTTCATGAACGGCTCCCCGCCCGTGAAGGCAATCTCGCGCAGCGGCCAGTCGAGCGCCGCCAATTCGTCCAGATAGGGGGTCAGGTCAGCCTCGGTCAGGTAGACCAGCGCATCATTGGTGGGGGAGCTGTCGATATAGCAATTGGCACAGGTGATGTTGCACAGGGTGCCGGTGTTGAACCAGATCGTCTGCGGTTGATCGAACGCGACCTGCGCACGCGGCTCGCCGTTGGCTGTCACCTCGGGGTCGCGAAATTTTGCCGGGTTCAGACGGGGCATGGCGGGGGCAGAGGGCAGGATGGACGCGTCGGTGTCTTTCATGGCGGGCCTTTCGGGAACGGGAGGTGCGGTTTGTTTGCGACACTGCCTCCTCCACGGGCAAGGTGCAAATGCAGGTGACCGGTCTGGCGGCTTCGTGATGTCGGGGAAATCGAAATGCGTCCTGTCTTTTGCCAATCCGGGGCCGAGTGCTAGACTTGGTCGGGAGCAAGCGCTAAGCATGCCTCGGTTAGCGCTAACGGCATGAATGGTGCATCTCGCGCCAGTGCCCAAGACAGACGGAGCGAACCCGCATGGTTTCACGCGTCATTCCGGTCGATCCGTTCGATCTGGTGATTTTCGGCGGCACGGGCGATCTGGCCCGGCGCAAGATCCTTCCGGGGCTGTATCGCCGCCTCGCGGCGGGGCAGATCCCGGCGGATGCTCGGATCATCGGGGCGGCCCGGTCCGATCTCGACGATGTTGGCTACCGCGACATGGTATCCGACGCGCTGGTGGATTTTCTGCCAAAGGGCGAGCTGAACGAAGACACCCGCGCCCAATTCCTGAGCCTGCTGTCCTATGTCACGATCGATGCCAAGGGCACCGATGGCTGGGCGGAACTGGCTGGGCATATGCGCGACGGTGTGGTCAGCGCGTTTTATTTCTCGGTCGCGCCGTCGCTGTTTGGCGGTCTGGCACAGCGGTTGCATGAGCATGGCGTTGCGGATGAGGGCAGCCGCGTCGTGGTCGAAAAGCCGTTCGGCCATGATCTGGCCTCCGCGAAGGCGCTGAACCGCGATCTGGCGCAGCATTTCGACGAAACGCAGATCTACCGGATCGACCATTATCTGGGCAAGGAGACGGTTCAGAACCTGATGGCCGTCCGGTTCGGCAATGTGTTGTTCGAGCCGCTGTGGAATTCGCAATATGTCGATCACATCCAGATCACCGTGGCCGAAACCGTAGGCGTCGGCGGGCGCGGCAGTTACTACGACAAGTCGGGCGCGATGCGCGACATGGTGCAAAACCACCTGATGCAGTTGCTGTGCCTGATCGCGATGGAGCCGCCATCGCGGTTTGACCCCGATGCGGTGCGCGACGAGAAGCTGAAGGTCATCCGCGCGCTCGATCAGGTGGAGCCGCATCACGTCGTGCGGGGTCAGTATGACGCGGGCGCAGATACGCCGTCGTATCGGCAGGATGTCGAAGATCCGCGTTCGCTGACCGAAAGCTTCATCGCGCTGCGCACCCATATCTCCAATTGGCGCTGGGCGGGCACGCCGTTCTACCTGCGGACGGGCAAGCGGCTGAAGGCGCGCACCTCGGAGATCGCGGTGGTGTTCAAGGATGCCCCGCATTCGATTTTCGAGGATAGCGAGCGCACTCATCGCAATATCCTGTCGATCCGGTTGCAGCCCAATGAGGGCATGGAGTTGGGCGTGACGATCAAGGAACCCGGTCCGGGTGGCATGCGTCTGATCGACGTGCCGCTGGACATGACCTTTGCCGATGCGCTGGGCCCCGATGCCGATGATGTGCCCGATGCCTATGAGCGTTTGATCATGGATGTGATCCGGGGCAACCAGACGCTGTTCATGCGCGGCGACGAGGTCGAGGCCGCATGGGCATGGACCGATCCGCTGATCGAGGGCTGGCAACGCCGTGGCGATGTGCCAAAACCCTACGATGTCGGCTCTGTCGGGCCGGATGACGCCCTGATGCTGATGCATCGTGATGGGCGCCGCTGGAGGGAGATCAAGATATGAACATCGTTGAATATTCCGATCGCGAAGCCCTGATGATGGGGTTGTCGGACACGATCGCGAGCGAATTGCGCGGCGCGCTTGCGTCCAACGAGACCGCGACATTCTGCGTGCCCGGCGGCTCTAGCCCCGGCCCGGTGTTTGACACTTTGGCGGGCGTCAGCCTCGATTGGGCGCGGATCGGCGTGATCCTCAATGACGAGCGGCTGGTCCCGGAAAGCTCCAGCCGGTCCAACACGCGCATGATCCGCGAGAGGCTGCTGGTCGAGAAAGCCGCGGTGGCGCGATTCGTCAGTTTCATCCCGCCAAGCGGTGATCCGTCCGATGTGGATGCCGCCGCGCAATCCGAAGCGGTGCGTCCGTGGTTGCCGATCACGACGCTGCTTTTGGGTATGGGCGATGACATGCACACCGCCTCGCTGTTTCCCGGCGGTGATAATCTGGAGCGCGCGCTGGACCAACGCGACCCACCGCTGATCACCATGCGGGCCGAGGGGGCGGGCGAAACCCGTATCACCCTGACCGCGCCGGTGCTGCGCGAGGCAATGCATATCCATCTGTTGATCATGGGCGAGGGCAAGCGCGACGCGTTCGAACGCGCGCGCTCGCTGCCGCCCGAACAGGCGCCGATCCGGGCATTGATGGCTGACGCCACCGTGCACTGGGCCGCCTGAGACGCCCCCCTACAAGGAGAGCACCCCCATGTGGGACAAGCTGAAAGCCCATCACGCGCAGGTCGCGGACCGATCCATCCTGTCGCTCTTCGAGACGCCCGACCGGGCCACCGGCTTCTCCGCCGAGGCGGGCGCGCTGCTGTTCGATTTCTCCAAGACCAATATCGACGCCGAAGGGCTGTCGCTGTTGATCGATCTGGCGGAGGAGGCCGGGCTGGCTGAGCGCCGGGAGGCCATGTTCACCGGCGCGCGCATCAACGAGACCGAAGGCCGCGCCGTCCTGCACACCGCATTGCGCAACCTTGACGCCACCCCGGTGGAGGTCGACGGCCAAGACGTGATGCCGGAGGTTCTGGAAACGCTCGACCGGATGGAGGCGTTTGCCTCCGACGTGCGCGCGGGCCGGTTCAAGGGGCAGGGCGGCGCGATCACCGATGTGGTCAATATCGGCATCGGCGGTTCCGATCTGGGCCCGGCGATGGCGGCGATCGCGCTGAAACCCTATGCCGACGGGCCGCGCTGCCATTTCGTGTCCAATGTCGATGGGGCGCATATCGCCGATACGCTGCGCGAGCTTGACCCGACCACCACGCTGGTGATCGTGGCGTCGAAGACATTCACCACCATCGAGACGATGACCAACGCCAACACCGCGCGCCGCTGGATGGCCGAGAAGGTCAAAGACCCGGCTGCGCAGTTCGTGGCCCTGTCCACCGCCGCGCGCCGCACCGCCGAATTCGGCATCGCCGCCGAGCGGGTGTTCGGCTTCGCCGATTGGGTTGGTGGGCGCTATTCCATGTGGGGGCCCATCGGGCTGTCGCTGATGATCGCCATCGGCGGCGGCGATTTCCGCGCCATGCTGCGCGGCGCTCAGGCGATGGACCGGCATTTCCGCACCGCCGCCCCGGCGGAAAACCTGCCTGTGCTGCTGGCGCTGGTGGGGATCTGGCATCACCAGATCTGCGGCTACCCGACCCGCGCGGTGCTGCCCTATGAGCAGCGCTTGGCGCGGCTTCCGGCCTATCTTCAGCAGTTGGAAATGGAGAGCAACGGCAAGCGGGTGTCGATGGATGGCGAAGCGCTGCAAGTCGTGTCGGGCCCTGTCGTCTGGGGGGAGCCGGGCACGAACGGGCAGCATGCGTTCTACCAGCTGATCCATCAGGGGACCGAGGTCGTGCCATGCGAATTCATGTTCGCGGCCAAAGGGTTCGAATCCGATCTGCAGTATCAGCATCAACTTCTGGTCGCGAATTGCCTCGCCCAGTCGGAGGCCCTGCTGAAGGGCCGCTCGCTGGACGAGGCGCGCGCGCAGGTGTCGGGCAAGTTCGAGGGCGAGGAACTGGAGCGACAGGCGCAGCACCGGGTATTCCCCGGCAACCGCCCCTCCACCACGCTGGCCTATCCGCAGCTGACCCCCGGCGTTCTGGGCCAGATCGTCGCGCTGTATGAGCATCGGGTCTTTGTCGAAGGCGTGGTGCTGGGCATCAACAGCTTTGACCAATGGGGCGTGGAACTGGGCAAGGAACTGGCAAAATCGCTGGAGCCGATGGTCACGGGCGAGGCCGAACCGGTGGGCAAGGACAGCTCGACCCGGATGCTTCTGGACTACGCGCGGGCCAAAGCCTGAGCGGGTCCGCCTCGGGCGGGCCGATGACCGAAAAACAAAGCCGCGTCTGGGAGCAATCCGGGCGCGGTTTTTTTATGTTTCGCCTTTTTAAAATTGCGCATTCTGATCGGTGCGTGACCTATTTGGACGAGGTTTATAAGGCTCAAGTTGTTCCAGTGGCGCAGATCTGAATGCGCCCTGAGTGTGCGAAAAGACACAATTTTTCATTACAGGTAATTCGGTCTCCAATTCTTAAAAAGAGGAAAATAGGTTCTCGTCACCGCCCGTAGAGGCGGAGGTAAATACGAGGGACAGAATGAATATGTTTGTTGTGACTGCGGTGTTAAGCAGCGTTCTATTAGCGGGCTGTGCTGAAAACGCTGATAATATTGAAGCGGCCTATATTTCGCCGGTCCAGTATGAAAATTACTCGTGTAGAAAATTGTCAGCTGAGGCACAGCGCGTTTCGGCGCGGGCCTCGCAGGCTATTGGCACGCAAAACAAGAAAGCGGGAAATGATGCAGCTGCCACCGCCGTGGGGATGGTTCTGTTTTGGCCGGCATTGTTCTTCATCGATGGAGATGGGGCAAGCGCAGCGGAGGTTTCTCGCTTGAAGGGTGAAATGGAGGCCATTGAACAGGCCAGCATTCAGCGTGGATGTGGTATTTCATTCCAAACGAAAAGCGTCGCTGCGAAGTAACACTTGAAGCGAAGGAATGGGATTGTCCCATTCCTTCCATAGCGCCCTATTCTGCGACGAAGCAGTTTCTGATGGCGCCCAAGCCCGCAAATGTGGGGCGGTCCTACATGTCCAACAGCAGATGTGGGGAAAACGCCGTGGTTCTGGAAACTTGGAGCGGGTAACGGGAATCGAACCCGTAACAAGAGCTTGGGAAGCTCGTGTGATACCTTTTCACCATACCCGCGCAGGCCTGTATTTAAGGTTGCTGCGCGGGCATTGCAATCGGTTTTCGCAGGCTCAGCGACGTCTGCGGCGGCGTGTGCGGGTGCCGTCGCCGTCACCTGCATTGAAGCGCGGCTCTGGCAGCGGCACGACCGAACGCAGCGTGGCGAAGGGCGCGGTGGCGTGGGGGATGGCGTTGGCTGCGACGAAATGTTCTTGAAACCGCGGCTCGACGGCGGTTTCGACCTTGGTGATGTGGCGCACGGTCTGGTCGATCTCGGCCCGTTGGGCGCGGTTCAATAGCGCCATGCGCGCGCCTGTCCCGGCGGCGTTGCCTGCGGAGGTGACGCGCTCCAGCGCCACGTCCGGGATCATCCCCAGCACCATCGCGTGCAGCGGCGAGATATGCGCGCCGAATGCGCCTGCCAGCACGACGCGGTCGACCGTATCGGTGCCGAATTCATCCATCAGCAGCCGCGCGCCTGCATAAAGCGCGGATTTCGCCAGTTGGATCGCGCGGATGTCGCCTTGGGTCACGGTCACAAGCGGACCGTTTTCGGCGGTGCCGTCGTGGATGACGTATTGATGGGTGCGCCCATCGGGGATGCAGCGCGTGGTGCCGGTTTGCTCTGCCGAGCCGATCAGGCCGGAGGGGTCCATCAGCCCCGCGATGCGCAGCTCGGCCACGGCTTCGATGATGCCGGAGCCGCAGATGCCGGTGATGCCGCTGCCCGCCGTCGCCTCGGCAAAGCCGTCCTCGTTCGACCATAGATCGCAGCCGATAACGCGGAAGCGCGGTTCCTTGGTTTCGGGGTCGATGCGGATCTTTTCGATCGCGCCGGGGGCGGCGCGCTGGCCGGATGAAATCTGCGCGCCCTCGAAGGCAGGCCCGGTGGGGGAGGAGCACGCCAGCACGCGGTCGCGGTTGCCCAGCAGGATTTCGGCATTGGTGCCGACATCGACGATCAGCACCAGATCCTCGGACCGGTCCGGGGCCTCGGACAGGGCCACGGCGGCAGCATCGGCGCCGACATGGCCCGCGATACAGGGCAGCAAATGCACCTGCGCCGCCGGGTGCAGGCCGGTGAGGTCCAGCGCCTCCGCCGTCAGGTCCAGACTGTCGGAGGTGGCCAGAGCGAATGGCGCTTGGCCCAGTTCTACCGGGTCGATGCCCAGCAGCAGGTGATGCATGACCGGGTTGCAGACGAACACTGCCTCGACGATCTCGGTCGTCGGGACATCGGCCTCTCCCGCCACGACGCGGGCGAGTTCGCTCAATGCGTCGCGCACGGCGGCGGTCATCTCCGCAGCGCCGCCTTCGTTCATCATGGCGTAGGAGACGCGGCTCATCAGGTCTTCGCCGAAGCGGATCTGCGGGTTCATGATCCCGGCGGAGGCCGCGACCGTGCCGCTGGTCAGATCGCATAGATGCGCGGCAATCGTGGTGGAGCCAAGGTCGATGGCCAACCCCCAGAGCGGGCCCTCGAACAGGCCGGGCCAGAGGTCGAGCAGCTGCGCGGGGCCGTTCTCTACCGGTTGATGCAGTGCGCAGGTCACCTGCCAATTGCCCTTGCGCAGCGCGGTTTGCAGCTTTTGCAGAACGGGCAGCGGCACCGACAGGGAAGGGATGTCCCATGCGGTGCGCAGCGCGTCGGTCAGCCGCTGCAAATCGCCCGAAGGTTCATGCATGTCGGGCTGGGTAACCTCGACCAGCCGCAGGCGGGTGGCCGGGTCCATGACGATGTCGCGGGCGGTGGCTTCCTTGCGGACGACCTGTTTGTGCACTTGGCTTTCGGGCGGCACATCCAGCACCACGTCGTGCAGGATCTGCGCCTGACAGCCCAGCCGCCGACCCGATTTCAGTCCGCGCTTGCTGTCATAGCGTTCCTCGACGGCGTTCCAATCCGACAGCGCATCCTCCGCCACCGTGACGCCGTGTTTGGAAAACTGGCCATAGGACGGCGCGACCTGACATTTCGAGCAGATGCCGCGCCCGCCGCAGACGGAATCGAGATCCACGCCCAGGCTGCGCGCCGCCGACAGCACCGTGGTGCCGGGCGTGACATGGCCGCGTTTGCCCGAAGGCGTGAAGATGACGAGAGGATCCTTGGCCATGACGTATCGCTCAGCCGCGACGCCGCCGACGACCACCGCGCCCGCTGCCAGCGGCGGCTGCGGCCTGTGCGGCCTCGGCAAAGGGGGTGCCTTCGCGGACCGCGTCCAGCACGCGCGAGAAGCGGATCCATTCGCCGCCATTGGGATCGTGGTTCATCAGCATGTTGGCGGCCTTCACGGCTTCCATTTCGACCGAGCGGACGGGGTTCATGATCGCGCTGGTCATGCCCGAGGCAATCGCCATCGGCAGGAAGGCCGCGTTGATGCCATGCCGGTTGGGCAGGCCAAAGCTGACATTCGACGCGCCGCAGGTCGTGTTCACGCCCAGCTCATCGCGCAGACGGCGCACGAGGGTGAACACCTGACGCCCGGCGGTGGCCATGGCACCGACCGGCATCAGCAGCGGATCGACGACGATGTCATGGGCGGGAATGCCGTAATCGGCGGCGCGCTCGACGATTTTCTTGGCGACGGCAAAGCGCACGTCGGGGTCTTCGGAAATGCCGGTATCGTCGTTCGAGATCGCGACCACGGGCACGTTGTATTTCTTGATGAGCGGGAGAACCAATTCCAGACGCTCTTCCTCGCCGGTGACGGAATTGACCAGCGGGCGGCCTTCGGCGGCCTCAAGCCCTGCTTCCAGCGCGCCGGGCACCGAGCTGTCGATGCAAAGCGGCACATCGACCAGACCCTGCACCAATTCGATCATCCGGCGCATCAGCGGCGGCTCGGTCTCATTGGGGTTGGGGTTGGAGTTATAGACCACACCCGCATTCACATCGAGCACCATCGCGCCACAGGCGACCTGCTCCAGCGCGTCACGTTCAACGGTCGAAAAATCGCCCGCTTCCAATTCGGCGGCCAGCTTTTTGCGGCCTGTCGGGTTGATGCGCTCGCCGATCACGCAGAACGGTTCGTCAAAGCCGATGGCCACGGTTTTCGATTTGCTCTCGATCACGGTGCGGGTCATGGGGTCCTCGATGTTTCTTGCCGCGGTCGCGGCTGTGCAATGTCTCTAACGTAGCGGCGGCGCGCGGGCCACCGTCAACAGCCGGGCCGGAGTCAGTCGGGCGAAGTCAGTTGGGCGCGCGCCCGTCATTATCGATAAGCGCCTTCAGCCGGGCATTATCATATTCCGCGTCGATGCGGGCGGCCTCGGCTGCGGCAATTTCCACAGGGTCGCCATCGCGGGTCACGGGATCGGCCTTGCGCCAATCGGCCATATAGGCATCGGCATCCTTCGCGCCGACCTTCATCGCGCAGCGGTCGATGGCCTGCTCGAACCGTTCCGGCAGGGGGTGTTTCGCGCCACGGCGGCCACGGCCAACGATGACCTGCGCAGGAATATCGCGCCAATAGACGAGGGTAAGTTCGGGCATTGCGGGGCTCCGGTGCTGACAGGGCGGTGAGGGGGCGGATCACGCCGCCATTTCGCTTTGTCACCTATGTCCACGCGACGGGATATGCCACAGCGGCGCGGTCCCAAAATTCTCATGATCTACATGAAGCGGGGGAGGGACAGTGCCCGGTGCGGGTCAACGTAAGGTAAACGCCGCAATTCTTGCCAATCCTCCGGCAGAGGGCTAGGTTTCAAGGTAAGTTCAGAACCGGAGGGCGTGATCATGGCGCCCAAGCGTCCCAAGGGTGCGGGCGCGTTCCCAATGCCGGTAGATACCCCCGTACCCGCAGTCGCGGATCCCGTCGCACCCTATGCGGCGTTGGACCTCGGCACGAATAGTTGCCGCATGCTTGTGGCCCAGCCCAAGGGCAGCCAGTTCCATGTGGTCGACAGTTTCTCGAAATCGGTGCAGCTCGGCACCGGGCTTGAAACCTATGGCCGGCTGAGCCGGTCGTCCATGCAGCGCACAATTCAGGCGCTGCGGATCTGTCAGAAGAAATTTCAGAAGCACAAAGTGCAGCGGATGCGGCTGGTCGCGACCGAGGCCTGCCGCCGCGCCAAGAACGCGGGCGATTTCATCCGTCAGGTCGAAGCCGAGGTCGGTCTGAAGCTGGAGATCATCCAGCCCGAGGAAGAAGCCCGTCTGGCCGTGGTCAGCTGCGCGCCGCTGGTCTCCACCCGCACCGATCAGTTGCTGGTCGTCGATATTGGCGGCGGCTCGACCGAGCTGGTGTGGATCGATCTGTCGCGCGTGCCGGGTCCGGACCGGCCCCGTGCGATCATGCGTCTGCATAAAGGGTTCCGCACCGCGGACAGCCTGTTCCCGGCGGCCAAGGTCGTGGATTGGATTTCGGTGCCGCTGGGCGTCGCCACGTTGAAAGACCAGTTCCGCGATGTGGAGGATGACGCCGGTCGTTTCGCGTTGATGAGCTGGTTTTTCGAGGAAAACCTGACGGAATTCACGCCCTACCAGTCCAATCAGGCGCGCGAGGGGTTCCAGATCATTGGCACCTCCGGCACCGTGACCACGGTGGCTGCCAGCCATCTGGGTCTGCGCCGCTATGATCGGACGAAGGTGGACGGGCTGCAAATGTCGACCGATCAGATCGACGCGGTGATCCGCTCCTACCTTGCGATGGGGGAGGAAGGCCGCCGCGCCGATCCGCGCATCGGACGTGACCGGCAGGCGCTGATCATGTCGGGCGCGGCGATCTTGCAGGCCTTGATGCGGGCATGGCCCACGGACCGGCTATCGGTCGCGGATCGTGGGCTGCGCGAGGGGCTGCTATATGCCCAGATGTCGGCGGATGGCGTGCTGGAAGACGGCCCGTTCTAAGCCATGCTACAGTGACGCGGGGCTTCCCTTTTCGGCCTGCCTGAACTACTCCCGCCGGAGGCATTCGGCCTCTCATTCGCTCGCAACCCCCGGAGATCAGCGATGGAAAAAAAGACCAGTGGCCGCGGCCAGCGCGATCTGCGGGTCAGGGTCAAATCGGCCCGTGGACGCAAGCTTTCCTCCACATTATGGCTGGAGCGCCAGCTTAACGATCCCTATGTGCAGCGCGCCAAGAAGGACGGCTATCGTGGGCGCGCGGCCTATAAGATCCTTGAACTGGACGACAAGTATCGCTTTCTCGTGCCCGGTGCGCGGGTCGTCGATCTGGGCTGTGCGCCCGGCGGCTGGTGTCAGGTGGCGGTCAAGCGGGTCAATGCGCTGGGGGAGAAATCCGGCAAGGCAATGGGCACCGTGCTGGGCGTCGATCTGCAGGCGATCGAGCCGATCGCGGGCGCGGAATTGCATCAGCTCGATTTTCTTGCCGATGATGCCGATGACCTTGTGAAGGACTGGCTCGGCGGGGATGCGGATGTGGTGATGTCGGACATGGCGGCGTCCTCATCGGGGCATAAGCAGACAGACCATTTGCGTATCGTGGCCCTATGCGAGGCGGCTGCCTATTTCGCGTTTGACGTGCTGACGCCGGGGGGCACCTTCGTTGCCAAGGTTTTGGCCGGCGGGGCCGAGGGCGATCTGCAGAAGCTGCTGAAACAGCGCTTTACCAAGGTGGTCAACGTCAAGCCGCCCGCGTCGCGTTCCGACAGTTCGGAGAAATTCGTGGTGGCCACCGGCTATCGCGGCGGGAGCCTCGGCGGCGACAGCCATGACGACGACGGGCTGGATGAGGCGGGCCCGCTGGGCTAGGCGCAATTGACGCGAGATTGCCCACGATCCGCGCTGGTTTCCGCCCAATTCTGCCTGATGATGGCGCGCAGGCACCCCGATCATGGGTGCAGCCGGAGGCAGGTGTGATGCGCGATGACAGCAGCGATGGGGCGATGCCGGAGGGCGCCAGCGAGGCGGGCGCCCGCGTGGCGCGTCGGCATGTGTTCTATATCCCCGGCTACGACCCAATCCATCCCCGGCGCTACCGCGAGCTGTATCGTCGCGAGGGCGCGGCGCAGGCGGCGCTGTCGGGATATGACATGTCGCAGCAAGCGCGCCGCGGGCCCGGCCCCTATGGCTGGTCGGTGACCGGCGAGATGGAAGGCGCGACAACCCGCGCCGAAATCGACGTGCTGGTCTGGTCCGACATCGTCCGACGTTCCATGCGCAGCGGTGTCATCGCCACCTATGGCCAACTTCTGCGGACGGCGTGGGTTTATATGGGCACCGGCGCGCTGTTTCGGCTGATGCGGCTGCGCAAGGGGCCGGTGATTGCCGCGCTTTATCCGGTGGGGGCGCTTTTGCTGCAATTGGCGGTGGCGCTGCTGCTGGCATGGGGGCTGGGCGCGGTGCTGGCGCTGCTGCACCCATGGGCCGGCGGACTGGGCCTTGGCGTGATCCCCGCGATGCTGTGGTGGTTTCGCAAGCACGACAACCGCTTCTTTGCCTATTACCTGATGCATGATTATGCGTTCTCTGCCCGCTGGCGCGGCGCCAATCCGCCGGAGTTGGAGGCGCGCATGGCGGAGTTCACCGACCTGATCGCCGCTGCCCTGCGCTCGGACGTGGAGGAGGTTTTGGTGGTGGGGCATAGTTCGGGCGCGCATCTGGGCGTGTCTGTTCTGGCCGATTTGATCCGTGCCGGGCACCTGCCGCAAGCAGGCCCCGCGCTGTCGTTTCTGAGCCTTGGGCAAGTGGTGCCGATGATGTCATTCTTGCCGCGGGCGGATCGGCTGCGCGCCGATTTGCATTTCCTGTCGGCGCGGGAAGATATCGCGTGGGTCGATGTGACCGCACCGGGGGATGGCTGCGCATTTGCGCTATGCGATCCGGTCGCGGTGTCGGGGGTGGCGCCGCCTGCGAAACGCGGGCCATTAGTGCTGTCGGCGGCCTTCACCCACACGCTTAGCCCCGCGCGGTGGAAGGCGCTGCGCTGGCGCTTCTTCCGGCTGCATTTCCAGTATCTCTGCGCCTTTGACCGCCCCGGCGCCTATGACTATTTCCGCATCACGGCTGGACCGCAAACGCTGGCGCAGCGGTTTGCCGGGCGGCGTGCCTCGGCCAGCCGGATCGAGACACCGGTGAATCGCTACACCTCTCACGCGGGGGCGGGCGATGACATTGCCTAAGCCGAACCCGCCCAAGCCCGCCGCGCGGGAGGGGGATGCGTCGCTCTGGCGGCATATGCGGCTTTTTCGGGCCGATATCCTGAGCGCACAGCCGGCGCGGCTGTATCGCGCGTGGATGGCGGAGTTTCGCACGCCGTTCTTTCGCTCCTTCCTCGTCAATCAGCCGGAGTTGATCCGCACCGTGCTGCGCGACCGGCCTGATGATTTTCCGAAATCCGACCGGGTGCGCGAAGGGCTGGCCCCGCTGCTGGGGGACAGCGTGTTCGTGACCAATGGCGCGCAGTGGAAACAGCAGCGCCGCATCATCGACCCGGCTTTCGAAGGCGGGCGTCTGCGCGATAGCTTTCCCGCGATGCAGGACGCCGCGCGGGCCACGGTGGCGCGGCTGGGTCAGCGACTGGAGGGGCGGCTGGACGCGCGGCTGGACGGGCAGGGTGCGGCGCTGGAGATCGAGGCAGAAACCAGCCATGCAGCGGCGGATGTGATTTTCCGCAGCCTGTTTTCGATCCCGATCGAGCATGAGATCGCCGCGCAGGTGTTTGACCGGTTTCGCGCCTATCAGCGGGCGCAGCCGCTTTTAAACATCGCGGCCTTTGTGCCGCTGCCGCGCTGGCTGCCCCGGCTGCACCGCCGCCGCACCCGCAAGGCCGCGCAGGAGATCCGCGACCTGATCGCCCGGCTGACTGATGCACGCGCCGCCGAGATCGCCGCTGGCACCGCGCCCGACGATCTGGCGACCAAGATCATGACCACCCCCGACACGGACACCGGCAAGCGGTTTACCCCCGCCGAAATGGTCGATCAGGTGGCGATCTTCTTTCTGGCGGGGCATGAAACATCCGCCTCCGCACTGGCTTGGGCGCTTTATCTGCTGGCGACCCATCCCGAGGCGCAGGCCCGCGTGGCGGCAGAGGCAGCTTCTCTGCCAGCGGAGCCGCGCTTTTCCGATCTGTCGAAGCTGGGCTTTACCCGTGATGTGTTCCGCGAGGCGCTGCGGCTTTACCCGCCGGTGCCGATGATGGTGCGCGAGGCTGCGCAGGCGGAGCGGTTTCGCGACCGCGACGTGCCGCGCGGCGCGCAAATCGTGCTGAGCCCGTGGCACCTGCACCGCCAGACGCGGCTTTGGGACAACCCGGATGGTTTCGATCCCGGTCGCTGGCAAACGCCTGCGGGGCGCGCCTCCGCTCGGGATGCCTATCTGCCGTTTTCTGCCGGGCCGCGGGTCTGCCCGGGTGCGGGGTTCGCGATGGCCGAAGGTGTGCTGCTGTTATCGGCCATCGTGGGGGCATTTCGCGTGGCGCCAGTGGCGGACCGGGTGCCGGTGCCAGTGGCGCATCTGACGGTGCGGGCGCGCGATGGCATCCACCTGCGGCTGGAGCGCCGTTGATCGCCAAAGGCCGGTGCGGTTGGCGCTAACACCATGAAAACACCGCGCGTGGGATTGTGGCGCGCCATTGCGCGGGATAAACCGCCTGCGACCCGTATCGCAGGAGGATATCATGGCCGAAACCCGCACCGAAACCGACAGCTTCGGCCCGCTCGAAGTCCCCGCGGATAAGTATTGGGGCGCACAGACCCAGCGCTCGATCCTGAATTTCCCGATTGGTTGGGAAACGCAGCCGGTGGCCATCGTCCGGGCGCTTGGCGTCATCAAGCAGGCCTGCGCCATGGCGAACAAGGCCAATGGCGGGCTGAAGGACGATCTGGCCGATGCCATTATCTCGGCAGCTAGCGAAGTGGTCGACGGCAAGTTCGACGATAACTTCCCACTCGTCGTCTGGCAGACCGGGTCGGGCACCCAGTCCAACATGAACGCCAATGAGGTCATCGCCAACCGCGCGATTGAAATGCTGGGTGGCGAGATCGGCTCCAAATCGCCGGTGCACCCCAACGACCATTGCAACATGGGCCAGTCGTCCAACGACACCTTCCCGACCGCCATGCATATCGCCACCGCAATGACCGCGCGCGATGTGCTGCTGCCGGGGCTGGAGAAGCTGCATAAGGCGCTGGAAGCCAAGGTCGCGGAATTCGACGGTATCATCAAGATTGGCCGGACCCACACGCAGGACGCGACGCCGCTGACGCTGAGCCAGGAATTCTCCGGCTATGCGCATCAGGTGAAAATGGGCATCAAGCGGGTCAACACCGCGCTGGAGCATATCCACGAATTGGCGCAGGGCGGCACGGCTGTCGGCACCGGGCTGAACACCCGCGAGGGCTGGGCCGAAACGGTCGCCGCCAATATGGCCGAGATCACCGGCATCGATTTCGTCACCGCGCCCAATAAATTCGAGGCGTTGGCCGCTCATGACGCGATGGTGGAAATCTCGGGCGCGCTGAAAACCGTGGCCGCCAGCCTGTTCAAGATCGCCAATGACATTCGCCTGTTGGGCTCCGGTCCGCGCTGCGGTCTGGGCGAGCTGATCCTGCCGGAAAATGAGCCGGGCTCCTCGATCATGCCGGGCAAGGTCAACCCGACCCAATGCGAGGCGCTGACGCAGGTCTGCGCGCATGTGATGGGCAATGATGCTGCCGTCGGTTTCGCGGGCAGCCAAGGTCATTTCGAGCTGAACGTCTATAAACCGATGATGGCCTATAACGTGCTGCAATCCATGCAGCTTCTGGGCGATGCGTCGAGCGCGTTTACCGACAACCTCGTCGATGGACTACAGGCCGATAAGGTCCGGATCGAGAAGCTGATGCGCGAGAGCCTGATGCTGGTCACCGCGTTGGCGCCGACCATTGGCTATGACAACGCCACCACGGTCGCCAAGACCGCGCATAAGAACGGCACCACGCTGAAAGAAGAAGCGGTGAAGCTGGGCTTCGTGGATGAGGCGACCTTTGATAAGGTCGTGCGCCCCGAAGACATGGTTGGTCCCAAGCAGGGCTAAGCCTTGGCCGAGACGCCCATCAACCTGAACCGGGTCCGCAAAGCGCGGGCCCGGTCCGACCGTAAGGCCGCCGCAGATCGCAACGCGGTGTTGCATGGCCTGACCAAAGCGCAGAAAGCCGCCGCGCGTGCCGAGGCGGAGCGGATCAACAAGCTGCATGAGGCCGCGCGCCGCGACAATGCTGGCTCCGGCGCTGTCCCCGACGATGCGCCTGACGGCGACGCGCCCGATCACGGGCCCACTGATCGGTCCTCGGATGGCTCTGACCATGGGTGACGTGCCCGACGTGATCGCCTATGGCTGATCCATGACCCGTCCGCGCAAACATTCTCTGACCCTGTCCGGCCACCGCACCTCGGTCTCGCTGGAAGATGAATTCTGGACTGCGTTCCGCGAGATCGCCGCTGCGCGGGGACAGCCCATTAACGCCCTCGCCGCAGAGATTGACGCGGCGCGCGGCGTCGAGATGGGGCTCGCCTCCGCCATCCGCCTGTTCGTGCTGCGCGTCTATCGGGAGCGCATGGGGCTGGGCTAAGGGCCGTGCCCGGACCCGTTGGCCGCATCTGCTCCCGACAGACGCTATCCCAAACGCAAAGGAGCGGACCCTTCGGCCCGCTCCTTCACGTTAAGTTTCACGGATCGCTTCAGGCGAAGCTGCGCGTGAGGAAGTCGGGCATGTGATCCCCCATGCCAACAACGGTGTCATCGCGGCGGTCGGGCTTATTGCCTGACTTGCGACCACGCCCGCCGCGCGACCGATTGGACCGGCCCTCATCGCGATCTTCGCGCGATTGCGGCTCGGCCGTTTTTTCGGCGGGTTTGTCCTGCGTCGTCGACGCTTTATCGGCGTCGCGGCTGTGCTGATGCGTGGGCTCGGCGGCGACGTCCACTTGCGTCACTGCGGGGACCTCAGCAGGTGCCTGTGCAGGGGCTGCTGCCGGTTCGTCAGCCTTGGGCGCGTCCACGGCCGGGGCCTCGGCTGCCGTGTCTGCGGGCGTTGCCGCAGGCGTTTCGGACTGCGCGGCGGTCACGTCGCTTTGTGCGTCGGCGGCGGGGGCTTCCTTGCGACGCGCACGGCGGCGGGGGCGCTTGGGCTTGGCCTCTGCCTCAGGGGCGGCTTCGACAGGCTCGACCGGAGCATCCGATCCAGACTGGCCGCCCAGCGGGTTATCGAACAAGGGGATATCCTGCCCGACAAGCGCCTGAATCGCGTCGAGATATTTCTCGTCATATTGCGTCGCGATGGTGAAGGCCTTGCCCTTGCGCCCGGCGCGGCCGGTGCGGCCGATACGGTGGACGTAATCCTCGGCATGGCTGGGCACGTCGAAGTTAAAGACGTGGCTCACCGCCGGAATGTCGAGACCGCGCGCGGCCACATCGGATGCCACGAGGAACCGGATCGAGCCATCGCGGAAACCGTCGAGCGTCCGCGTGCGGTGCGACTGGTCCAGATCGCCGTGGATCGGCTCGGCGTTATAGCCGTATTTCTTCAGCGACTTGGCGACGACATCCACATCGACCTTGCGGTTGCAGAAGATGATCGCGTTGGAACAAGCGTCGCCCTCGGCTTCGATCAGCGCGCGCAGCACGTTGCGCTTCTCGTTCATCGTGCGGTCCTTGCGCGAGGCACGGTGCTGGATCAACGCTTGGGCGATCGTGTCGGACGTGGTCGACTGGCGTGCCACTTCGACCCGAGCGGGGCCGGAGAGGAACGTATTGGTGATCCGCTCGATCTCGGGCGCCATGGTGGCCGAGAAGAACAGGGTCTGACGGGTGAAGGGCGTGAGGTTGAAGATACGCTCGATGTCGGGAATGAACCCCATGTCGAGCATCCGGTCGGCCTCATCCACCACCATGATCTGCACGCCGGTGAGCAGCAGCTTGCCGCGCTCGAAATGGTCGAGCAGACGGCCGGGCGTCGCGATCAGCACGTCGACACCCCGGTCGATCAGCTGGTCCTGCTCCTTGAAGCTGACGCCGCCGATCAGCAGCGCCTTGGTGAGCTTCGTATGTTTGGCGTAGACATCGAAATTCTCGGCCACCTGCGCGGCAAGTTCCCGCGTCGGCGCAAGCACAAGGCTGCGCGGCATCCGTGCCCGAGCGCGTCCACGCTTGAGCAGGGTGATCATCGGAAGGGTAAAGGAAGCCGTCTTGCCGGTTCCGGTCTGGGCGATGCCCAGCACGTCGCGCCCTTCTAGCGCGGGGGGGATCGCGCCCGCCTGAATAGGCGTGGGCGTCTCGTAGCCAGCTTCGTCGATGGCTTTCAGCACCTTGGGATCAAGGCTGAGGTCGGAAAACTTGGTCATATGCGTCCATCGTGAGCGGCATCTCGGGCCGCGTGGGTGGGACGCAATCTGAACGCCCCGGCGTCATCCGCCCCGAACGGGGCACGAATATCCGCCCCGGCGGGGGGTCGGATCGTCAGGAAACTGCGGCTTGTATCAAGCCGGTCGGCACACTCCGCCGGACGATCCGAGAATCTTCCCCGGTCGGAGTTGCAGGCTGACCTACCCGATTTAGCACGCCGGGTCAATGAAAAGGCAATTTTCCAAAGGGTTTGCCCCGGCTGCGTTCCCCCAGCGCGCGGGACGGCGCTATCCGAGCCTTGATCCGCGATTTTGCGCCCCTGGTGCAACCCCGTGCGATCCGCAGGCGTTGTCCCGACTGAAGGCAGAAAAAGGAGATTTCACATGCCGACGAAAAAAGGCTCCGCGAAATGGATGGGTGGACTTAAAGACGGCAAAGGCCGGATTTCGCTTGAAAGCGGCGCGATGTCCGACCAGCCCTATGGCTTCAACACCCGGTTCGAGGATGGCGCGGGCACCAACCCCGAAGAGCTGATCGGCGGCGCCCATGCAGCCTGTTTTTCGATGGCGCTAAGCAACATGCTGGGTCAGGAAGATATTTCCGCCACGTCGATCGAGACGACCTGTGCCGTGACCATCGAGATGCAGGACGCCGGGCCAAAGATCACCACGGCGCATCTGACCACGGTGATTTCCGCCGATGCGGATGAGGATAAGATCCTTGAGATCGCGGAGAAGGCCAAGGAAGGCTGCCCGGTCTCCAAGGTGCTGAACTGCGACATCACGATGGATGCCAAGGTGGCGTGATCCTGCGGGATGTCTCGTGACGTGGAGGAAGCGCCGATCCGCGAGGGTCGGCGTTTTTTCGTGGTGGGGGATTGAGGGGGCGCGGGCGCAACAAGCTGCGGTCTGAGCGCACCCGCTCTCGGACAAGGCCGAAGGCCGCGAGAGCGAGCGCCTGCCCGTCCCACGGGCTGGCGCTTTGCCGCCTCCCGCAGACCTCGGATCAGGGAGGAATTTGCTTGAGATAAAGCGCGCCGTTCAGTCGGTGCAGCGCCATCCCCCGGGCAGGCTGATGTTGCGCGGAAAGAAAACCGTTGCGGCGGCATCTGGCGGGATCGGGGCGCTACCGTCACGGCCAGACCGTTCACCCATCTCCCCCATTCCGTCGTGCGTCCTCAGCCCATCATTTCCTTGGTGTTGCTGAGCGTCACGTCAGGGTAGTCGCGGGCGACGCGGTCGATGTCCCATTGCAGGCGGGTCAGGTAGACCATGTCGCCATCGTTATCTTCGGCCATGTGGCTTTTATTGGCCGCCGCGAATTTTTCGACCGCGTCGCGCGGGCCGTGGACCCAGCGGGCGGAGGTGAATTGCGTCGGCTCGAACCGCACCGGAAGGCCGTATTCCATCTCGATCCGGCTGGCGAGAACCTCGAACTGCAACTGCCCCACGACGCCCACGACAAAGCCCGTGGCCAGCACCGGCTTGAACACCTTTGCCGCGCCTTCTTCGGCGAATTGCATCAGCGCCTTTTCCAGATGCTTGGCCTTCATCGGATCGCCGGCACGGCAGTTTTGCAGGAGTTCGGGCGCGAAGCTTGGGATGCCGCTGACGCGCAGGGCCTCGCCTTCGGTCAGCGTGTCACCGATGCGCAGCTGGCCGTGGTTGGGGATGCCGATGATGTCGCCGGCCCATGCCTCCTCGGCCAGTTCGCGGTCGGAGGCGAGAAACAGGACCGGGTTTGACACGGCCATCGGCTTCTTGGTGCGCACATGGGTCAGCTTCATGCCGCGCTTGAAATGACCCGAGGCCATGCGCAAAAACGCCACGCGGTCGCGGTGCTTGGGGTCCATATTGGCCTGCACCTTAAACACGAAGCCCGCGACCTTGGTCTCCTCCGGGGCGATCTTGCGCGGCTCGGCGGCCTGCACCTGCGGCTCAGGACCATAGGCGGCGATCCCGTCCATCAATTCCTTTACGCCGAACGAATTGATCGCGGAGCCGAACCAGATTGGCGTCAGCGTGCCGTCATGCACCGCCTGCAGGTCAAGCGGCGGCAGCAATTCGCGCGCCATCTCGACCTCCTCACGCAATTGGGCGAGCAACTCGGCGGGCACATGATCGGCCATCTTCGGGTCGTCTAGACCGTCGATCGAGATGCTTTCCGCCACCCGGTTCCGGTCGGCCCGGTCCATCAGTTCCAGCCGGTCGCGCAGCATGTCGTAGCAGCCGACGAAATCGCGCCCGGTGCCAATTGGCCAAGAGGCAGGCGTGACGTCGATGGCGAGGTTTTCCTGGATTTCGTCGATGATATCGAAGGTATCGCGGCTTTCGCGGTCCATCTTGTTACAGAATGTCAGAATCGGCAGATCGCGCAGGCGGCAGACCTCGAACAGCTTGCGCGTCTGGCTCTCGACGCCCTTCGCGCCATCGATCACCATGATCGCGGCATCCACGGCAGTCAGCGTGCGATAGGTATCTTCGGAAAAATCCGAGTGGCCGGGCGTGTCGACGAGGTTGAACCGGAACTTGCCGAAATCAAACGACATGGCGGAGGCCGATACCGAGATGCCGCGATCCTTTTCCATCTGCATGAAATCCGACCGTGTGCGCCGGGCCTCGCCCTTGGCGCGGACCTGACCGGCCATCTGGATGGCGCCACCGAACAGCAGGAATTTCTCGGTCAGCGTGGTCTTGCCGGCATCTGGATGGGAGATGATCGCGAAGGTGCGACGCCGCGCGATTTCAGGTGGCAGGGCAGGGCGATTGGTGGCGGCGTCGGGCATGGCGGATCTCGATCAGGCTTGAGCGGGCAGGGGGCAGAGGACGGGGCTGGCGCGGTGGTCAGCCATAAAGCTCCTTCGCGCGACGCTCAAATGCGCGCACGATCCGCTGCATCGCCTCGTTGAAAAACAGCCCCGCAGCACCCTGAAGCAGCGCGTTGCGGAACTCGAAATCGACGTTGAACGACACTTCGCACCCGCCCTCGATATCCTTGAAGCCCCAAGTGCTTTCCATGTAGCGGAACGGGCCATCCAGATAGGCCGTGTCGATACGCGAGCCATCCGTCCACAGCGTGACGCGGCTGGCAAAGCGTTCGCGGAACACCTTGAACGAGATCACCAGATCAGCATCCATAACCTGTGTTTCACCGCGATCGGTTGTTTCGCGCACGCGCGCGGCGGCACACCACGGCAGAAATTCGGGGTAGCTGTTCACATCGGCCACCAGATCGAACATCTGGCGGGCGGTGTAGGGCAGGGTGCGGGTTTCTGAATGTTTGGGCATGAACCTGTCTGTGGCTGATCGCATCTGTTGTGCAAGCGGGACTGTCCCGTTATCTCCGGCCTCACGCGCCGAAGTTCAAGGGTCTACCATGCCACAACCGTCTTACGCCATCGATCAGATGATTTCCGCCAAGGCGATTGCCGCCCGGATCGAGCATCTCGCCCGCGAGATCGAGGCCGAGTTCGCCGATACCAGCAAATTGGTCGTGGTTGGGTTGCTGCGCGGCTCATTCGTGTTCATCGCCGATCTGGTGCGCGAACTCGATTTGCCGGTGGAGGTCGATTTCCTTGAGGCGTCCTCCTACGGGGATGCGATGACCACCTCGCGCGAGGTTCGGATCTTGAAAGACCTGCGCGGCGAGATTGGCGGCCGCGACGTGCTGGTGGTCGAGGATATCGTCGATACCGGCTGGACGCTGAGCCATGTCATCCGCCTGCTGCAATCGCGGGAGCCGAACCGGCTGGCCACGATTGCCCTGCTCGACAAACCCGCCCGCCGGGAGGTGGACGTGAAAGCCCGCTGGACCGGGTTCGAGATCCCGGACGAATTCGTCGTGGGCTATGGCATCGATTACGCGCAGCGCAATCGCAACCTCCCGTTCATAGGCAAGGTGCGCTTCACCGAGTGACCCGCGCGGGCGCCGGTGCCTGTGGGATAAGCCTGTCGGGCAGAGGGCGCGCGGTGGGGCAACCCGGAGCCGGGGGCAAGGACCGCTTGCCCGTGCGGCGGGATGCGGTATCGTCGGATTGACCCTAATGGAAGGTGCCGACCCATGCGCAAACTCCTCCTTGGCCTGGGCCTTTTGATAGTTCTTGGTGGTGCGGTGTTCTGGTGGGTGACGCGGCCTCAGAGTGCGGGCGCGGTGGTGGCCGGGCTGACGGGCGATGCGACCGCGGGAGAGGCCGTGTTCTGGGCCGGGGGCTGCGCCAACTGCCACGCCGCACCAGACGCCAAGGACGAGGCGCGCTTGGTGCTGGCTGGCGGTCAGAGCTTTGCCACGCAGTTTGGCACATTCTACGCGCCCAACATCTCCCCTTCTCAGGCAGGGATCGGCGGCTGGTCGGTGCAGGATCTGGCCGATGCTGTGATGGCGGGGGTGTCGCCCGGTGGGCAGCATTACTACCCGGCCTTTCCCTATGTCGCCTACGCCCATGCCGCGCCGCAGGACATTGTTGATCTGAAGGCGTTTCTCGATACGCTGCCCGCGGCTGACACGCCCAGCCGCGCGCATGAGGTCGGATTTCCGTTTTCGATCCGCCGGTTGCTTGGAGGTTGGAAATTCCTGTTTGCCGATGATGCCTGGGTGCTGGATGGCGAAGTGAATGAGCAGCTTGCCCGGGGGCGGTATCTGGTCGAGGCGCTGGGGCATTGCGGCGAGTGCCACACCCCGCGCAATGCGCTGGGGGGGCTGGAGCGCAACCTTTGGCTGTCCGGTGCGCCCAACCCTTCGGGGCAGGGGCGCATCCCCAACATCACCCCCGGCGCGCTGGATTGGTCGGAGCCTGAGATCGCGGAATACCTGAATTCCGGGTTTACGCCGGAATTTGACAGCGCAGGCGGGGAAATGGTCGCGGTGATCGAGTCCATCGCGCATTTGCCCGATGCCGACCGGCAGGCCATCGCGGCCTATCTCAAGCAGGTCCCCGCCATCGAATAACGGTCGTCACAACGACAACGCGCCGCGCGGGTTTCCCCGGCGGCGCGTTTTGATTTTGTCCTGAACCAGCCCGCTGGCGGCTCCCGTCCGGGAGGCCCGCTGCGCGGCCCGTGTCAGCCGAGCCGTGTCAGCCGAGCGCCATGGACGCCGCGCTTTCGGGCAGTTCCTCGTCAAAGCAGCGCTGGTAGAATTCCGCCACTGTCTGACGTTCAAGCTCGTCGCATTTGTTCAGGAATGTCAGGCGGAAGGCATAACCGATATCGCGGAAAATCCGGGCATTCTGCGCCCATGCGATCACCGTGCGCGGGCTCATCACCGTGGACAGGTCGCCATGCATGAAGGCGGTCCGGGTCAACTCGGCCACGGTGACCATCTGGCTGACGGTCTTGCGCCCATCGGCCGTGTTGTAATGCGGCGCCTTGCTCAGCACGATCGCCACCTCGGCGTCATGGCTCAGGTAGTTCAGCGTCGCGACGAGGCTCCAGCGGTCCATCTGACCTTGGTTGATCTGCTGGGTGCCGTGATAGAGCCCGGTCGTGTCGCCCAGACCCACGGTGTTGGAGGTCGCAAACAGGCGGAAGCTGGGATGCGGCGTGATGACTTCGTTCTGGTCGAGCAGCGTCAGCTTGCCGTCCACTTCCAGCACCCGCTGGATCACGAACATCACATCTGCGCGGCCCGCGTCATATTCGTCGAACACGATGGCGGTCGGGTTGCGCAGCGCCCAAGGCAGGATGCCTTCCTGAAACTCGGTCACCTGCACACCGTCGCGCAGTTTGATCGCATCTTTGCCGATCAGGTCGATGCGGCTGATATGGCTGTCGAGGTTGACGCGCACACAGGGCCAATTCAGGCGGCTGGCGACCTGCTCGATATGGGTCGATTTGCCGGTGCCGTGATAGCCCTGCACCATGACGCGGCGGTTGAAGGCAAAACCGGCAAGGATCGCAAGCGTCGTGTCCGGGTCGAACTTATAGGTCGAGTCGACCTCCGGCACGCGGTCGGTGGGCTCGGCAAAGCCCTTCACGATCATGTCGCTGTCGATACCGAACACCTCCCGGACCGAGATCTCCTCAGTCGGTTTGTTCGCCGCGTTCACCATGCCATCCGCCATGTCAGTTCCTTTTTATCGTCGCGCGGGTGGCGGCCTGCGATCCATGATCCCTAGCCTGCAACCCGTGTCGTTCGAGCCGGGCATTGCGCCCTATCGCTCGACCGGAATGCCATATCCGCCGGTCGATTTCGGACTTCGTGCCCCATTCCGTCATGGGGCGCAAGGGGCCGGAGCTGCGTTTGCCCGCGTCGCGGTCCCACACGCCAAGCGGTTTTCCGCGCCTTGCAAAGCGCAGCGCGGCGCGTGGGTGATCCGCAGGCATTGCCGGACCGTAACTTCGCGATATAGACCTGTTCAAATAGCATGCAACAGGCGCGCCGGGGCTTTCGCTGCGCCGGTCGTGACGCTAGGTTGCACTGCAACTCCGGGGGGATCATGGCTGATCGCGCAGATATCGAAACATGGATCGCGCGCACCGCTCTGGGCGACCGCAGCGCATTTTCCGCACTTTATGACGCGACATCCGCGAAACTCTTCGGCATTTGCCTGCGTGTGTTAAAGGACCGGGCCTTGGCCGAAGACGCTCTGCAAGAGGTCTACGTCAAGGTCTGGGGGGCGTCCGACCGTTACGCGGCGGGCGGGCCAAGTCCGATGTCCTGGCTGATTACCATCGCCCGGAACCACGCCATCGACCGCCTGCGGTCGCAGCGCGCGTCCGGCGGGGCGGCCTTGGGCAGTGGCGGGGGCCGTGGTGATGAGGGGGGCGACGCCCCTCTCGATGCGGCGGCATTTGTGGCTGATGACGCGCCGGGCCCGGAGGCTGCGGCCGTCGCCCGGTCCGAGGCCGCACGGATCGGCCTATGTCTGGGGCAGTTGGAGCCCGGTCGCGCGCAGGCGGTGCGGGGCGCCTATCTGGAGGGCTGGTCCTATCAGGAGCTGGCCGAACGGGCCGACGTGCCCCTGAATACGATGCGAACATGGCTCCGTCGGAGCCTGATAAAACTGAGGGAATGTCTGAGCGGATGAGCGACGCAACCGGACCCATGACAGGCGACGACGGCTTCGGCCCCGATGACCGGGTGCTGGCGGCGGAATACGTGCTGGGCTTGCTCACGCCGGATGAGGCGGAGGCGCTTGAGGCGCGCGCGATGCGCGACCCCGCGCTGCGCGACGAACTTGCGCTTTGGCAGGGCTATCTGACCGCGATGACCGCGCCTATAGCTGAAACCGCCCCCCCCGCACGGGTAAAGCGCCGGATCGAGACCGCGCTGTTCGGCGCCCCGCAGAAAGGTGCCGCAGGCGCCGCGTCAGCGGGCACTGGCTGGATGTCTCGCCTGATGGGGCGGCGCGCTTTGGGGGCCATGTCGCTGGTCGCGGCGGCCGGGATTGCCGCATTGGTGATCATGACGCCGCAGACGCGTGGCCCACAAGCGCCGCTCGATCCCGGCTATGCCGCCGAGCTGGTGTCGGAAAACACCCAATATCTGTTCAGCGCCGCGTGGTCGCCGGATCAGCAGGCTGTCGCGGTCACGCGGCTGGAAGGCACACCGCGTCCCGACCGGGCCGAGGAATTGTGGCTGATCGCACAGGATGCCGCACCGGTGTCGCTGGGTTTGCTGGACCCATCGGGTCAGTCTGTCATCACCGTTCCCGACCAGTTGGCGGCGCTGATGACGAGCGCTGTGCTCGCCGTGTCGGATGAGCCTCCCGGCGGCGCGCCCGGTGCGGCCCCGACGGGCGAGGTGCTTGCGGCTGGTCCGGTTCAGGAACTCTGACCGCAGCATCGGCAGCATCATTGAGTAATCTTGAGTAAAAGCCCGCGCGATTGCGCGGGCTTTTGCATATGTCCCAGGGCCTGCATGGCAGGTCGCTCCAAACAAATTCCAAAAACCTTGATGTCGCTGAAACTACCTTCGCACGGCGGCCGTGGTTCTGGTCAGCAACCGCGAAACTGCGGTGCCCAACTCGGAGGAACTTCCACATGACCATCAAGACATTCATTGCGACCGCCCTGACCGCCACCGCCCTGACCGGGGGCGCGGCGTTCGCCGAAGCCCATTCGATGGAAAACCCCGAAGTTGGCGGCGCGCCGATGCTGGTCGAGCGCAACATCATCGAAAACGCCGTGAACTCCGCCGATCATGAGACGCTGGTTGCCGCCGTGCAGGCCGCCGGTCTGGTCGAAACTCTGTCGGGCGAAGGCCCCTTCACCGTGTTCGCGCCCACAGATGACGCATTCGCCGCGCTGCCCGAAGGCACGGTTGACGATCTGCTGAAGCCGGAAAACAAGGATCAGCTGACCAAGGTGCTGACCTGCCATGTCGTCGCGGCTGATGCGATGTCCGACGCGATCCGCGGCATGATCGATGATGACAACGGCGCGCATCCCGTATCGACCGTTGGTGGCTGTGAGCTGACCGCGACCTATGACGGCGATGCGATCATGATCGAAGACGAAAACGGCAACGTCGCGAATGTCACCATCGCGGACGTCAAGCAGTCCAACGGCGTCATCCATGTGATCGACGCGGTTCTGCTGCCCAAGATGTAATTGCCCACCCTCGTGTGGTGATTGCAGTCGGCGTCGCATCTCCCCCGGGGTGCGGCGCCGGTTTCGTTTCAAGGCCGGTCGGCGGCGGCTGCGCTTACGGCGCTACCGGCCTGCGAAAAATCAGCGTGGTCGCCCGATCAAAACCGGGATGCGCCCGCTCGGCCACTTGCCGGAACCCTGCGGCGGAAAACGCGGCATGGTTTTCGATCAGCTCGATCCGGGTTTGAAGTTCAAGCTCGTTGCGCCCCAACCGCCGCGCCTCGATTTCAGCCGCCGCGATGATATGGTGCAGCAGCCCGCGACTGCGCAGTTCGGGATGAATCGCGATTTTACCAAGGTAGAGCGCGTCTGGCTCCGGCCTGAGAAACGCGCAGGCGACCGGATCGCCGTTGGCGCCGAGCCCCAGCAACAACACCTCATCACGGCCCATCTGTTCCAGATTGGAAATATTCATCGCCGTCAGCGAGGAGGGAGGGTCAATACGTCCTTCCATCCCGGCAAAGGAAAGCACCAGCAGCCGGTGCAACGCCGACCATCGGTCAAAGCCGGGCGGTGCGGGGTGGATCGGCGGCAGTTCGGCAGTGGATGACATCATGCGCTCCATCTGTGGTGGCCGCAGATGCGGCGCGGGCGTGTCGGGACTGCGGGCCGCTGACGCGTGAGCTTACAGCAACGGTAGGCCCTGAAGATCTCCACCAATTGATCTGCAAGTCAACAGCGCTGCCGAATTTGGCCTGAGGCGGGTATGCGCCCGCCTTTTCGCGGATACCACGCGCAGGCCAGTCAGGCGCAGCTGCGGGTGTTGCGCCGGTGTCCGTTTTCCGCTCAGCGAATTTCGCGCGGGTGACAGGCTTCGCACCACCAGATAAGTTCAAGGCAGGGTCACGTCACGGGTTGATATATGGGTCGCCGCTCTTTCCTAGGTCTGCTGCTTGCGGGGATGCTGTCTGTCGGCACGGCCAGCCCCGCGCTGGCTGAATTCACCATGACGGATCGCAGCGGGGCGTGGTTTTTCTATACGCAGCGCGGATTGGGGCAGGGCTTTGCGGCCTGTCAGGTGGTCAGCTGCCTCCGGGGGGTGTGTTCCAGCAGCGCCGCCAGCCGCACGCAATTTTCGCTATACGATGCCCGCGACGGGCGCGGCGCAATGCCGGAATTCATCTCGCCGCAGCGGGCGCGACCGGGGCAGAATGCGCTCCTCGACATCAGCGGTGCGCGGTTCGAGTTGAGCAATCTCTACAAGTCACCGCAATATTACATGATGAGCCGCACGCCTGCGCAGGCGCAGGAGATCATCGCCCGGCTGCGTGGGCTGGAAGAGGCCGACAGCAATGCCAAGTTTCACGTCACCGATCCGCAGGGGCGTCGCCACGAATTTACGGTGCGGGGTGTGTCGGTCAGTCTTGACCGGATGCAGAGCCGCTGCACCTCGTTGACCGCGGAGTGACCCGGCACCCGCAATCCTCCGCGCCGAAATCCCGTCCCGCGCTGCTGCCGCTGGCGGCGGTGTCAGGGGTGCTTGGGCTTGCCTTCTGCATCGCTGTGTTCATCTTGCCGTCAGAGCCGGGGCGCGTCCTTAACGGGGGGCTTGATGCGCAGACTGCCGTGTCATTGGGCTGGGTGCTGGGGGCCGGGCTGTTGGGTGCGGTGGCTGCGGTGGTCTTGCTGCGTGACGGGTTTGGCCGGGACGGGCGGCGCGGCTGGGTCTGGGCGCTTGTCACCGGCATTGGCGCCAGCGCGCTGGGCGGGCTGTTCGCAGGGACATTGGTGATGCCGGGCTACGGGTCGATCTTGGGGGCGATGACGGTGTTTTTCGCCGTGCTCGAACATCCGACGTTGTTGATGGCGTGGCTCGCCGGGCTGGCGGTGCTGCATCTGACGGCCCGGCGGTGGCGCGTCCCACGCCGCTAAGGCGCGTGCGCGCGCGCCCCGCAGCCGTCTATCCGACTGCGGGGGAGGGGGCGTTGCCTTACGGATCAGGCGGCAGCCTCGGCTTTTTCGATGCGCCATTCTTCGGCAAGATCCGTGATCAGGCTGCGGATCGCGGCGTCGCGCTCGGGCTCTTCCGACAATTTCTCGCGGGTCAGAAGCTTATCCAACGCGGCGACGTTACGCTTTTCGCAGGCGCGAACCAGATTGGCCGGCAGCATACCGGCAGATGCCAGCGCCCGCACCCATGCGGTGCGGAGCGACGGGGGCGGGCTGGCGGCGTTTTCGCACCAGCGATGCTCGAACTCGGTCATGATGTAATCGAGCACAGGCCGCGTCACATGGCGGCGATCCTCCTTATAGGGGAGGTGGAACACATCCGTCACGATCTCGTAGCTGGGCCAGTAGAACAGATGGCCCTCGGCCTTATGCGCCTGCACCACCTGATCCACCGCGACGCGGAGCGACGCCTTGGAGACGGAGTTCGACGACAGGCAGGAATTGTCGCGGAATGTCGCGCTGAGGGGCACGGGAGACAGGGTCATCAATACCTTGGCGTCCGGGCGATGTTTGCGGATCAGCTGGTAGATCGCCTCGATATTGTCGCGGTTCTCCTCGGGTGTGACGACCCGGAACTTATGTCGCGCGGGGTCATAGACGTCTTTGGGAATGGTGCGCCAGAATACGTTGCCGGTGGGTTCGTCATACCAGACTTCGGACAGGCCGAAGGTCAGGATAAACACATCCGTCGTGTCAAAGAGGCGCTTGGTCTCGGCCTGCACTTCCGGGTCGTAGCCGTAGCTTTCAGCCTTGTATCCGTGCCAAAGCTCGCCATCGAAGACCTTGTTTTCCCACGCCCATTCGAATTGCTGGCGAATGACATAGGTGTTCACCATGCCCTCGCCCATCGACACGACATAAGCGCCCTTGGCGCTCTCGTCCTGGGTCAGAACGTGGTAATTCCGCTTGGCCAGCCAGTTCGAGATGTTGAAGGCGAAACACGAGCCGAACGCGCAGATCTGAGTGGCGGGGTTGATGGCGGGCACCTCGGGCGCCCAGCCCTTTACCACCCAGTCGCGGACCGCGGTTTCGGGCACCATCTGGCTGCGCGACGGGTTGAAGTTCGTGTGCTCGCCCCGAAACCACGGACGATGATGGCTTTTCTCCGTGGCGTTTTCATCATGGATGATCTTGCTGGCCCGTTTGGCCGCACGGGGGTCAGTATCGGCTGTCGGGTTTTCCATTCACTCGGACCTCGTTGTAACATTTGCCAGCAGGCTAGGTCAGGACGCAGTGCCGCGCAAACCTTTAACGCCCCGCAACGCGTCGTGCCTTTGGATCACTGCACCGTCCGTTCCGATCCATGCCCAGCTGCCGCATGTCGGGCCTGCCGACGGCGCGCAAACATGTTCAGCGCTTCGACAAAGGCAGAAAACGCCATGGCCGCATAGATGTATCCCTTGGGCACATGGTGGCCAAAGCCATCAGCGATCAGCACCATCCCGATCACCAGCAGGAAGGCCAGCGCCAGCATGACGACGGTCGGGTTGGAATTCACGAAACGCGTTACCGGTCCCGACGCCGCGAACATGACCGCGACAGCGATCACGACAGCGGCAATCATGATAGGCAAATGTTCGGTCATGCCGATGGCGGTCAGGATGCTATCCACCGAAAACACGGCATCGAGCGCGACAATCTGCACGATGACGCGGGCCAGGCTGGCAGTGGCCTTTTCCTTGAAGACGCTATTGGCGGGGTGGGGCTGCATCTTGTGCTGGATTTCGGTGGTGGCTTTCCACACCAGAAACGCGCCGCCCGCGATCAAGATCAGGTCGCGCCATGAAAACGCGGTCTCGAAGCTAGGATTGCCGTAATCGGTCATCGGCCCCTCAAAGCCCAGATCGAATACCGGCGCGGTCAGCGCGGCCAGTTGCGCGATTACGGCCAACAGCGCCAGCCGCAGCACCAAGGCCAGTCCAATGCCAAGCTGGCGGGCGAATTTCTTATTCTTTTCAGGGAGCTTGTCGACCACGATCGATATGAAGATCAAGTTATCGATGCCCAATACGATTTCCATCGTGACCAATGCCAGAAAGGCAGCCCAGGCTTCGGGGGAGGCAAGCAGATCGATCATCGCGGTCTCTTTATGCAGAATGTCCGGTGACAACGGCACAAAGCCGTCGCCTGTTCCCATTCCAATGCGGCTCTAGAGCCAGTCGCGCCAGCGAAACACGATGAATAGCAAAAGAGCGAGCACAGTCATCGCCAAAGACAGGGTCGCAAAGGCCCAAGGCCAGTCGGTGCCGGGCATGCCCGCGACATTCACCCCGAAGAGCCCGGTGAAAAATCCCAGCGGCAGAAAGATCGCCGCGACGACCGACAGAACATAGCCGTTGCGCCCCATCCGCGCCTGCTGCTGCACGTCGAGATGGTCCTGCATCGCGGCCAGCCGATCGCGCGAGGTTTCCAACTCCTCGACCATACGAGTTAGCCGGTTCAGCGTTTCGCGCAAATCATTGCGGTCGGACTTGGAAAAAAGCCCCTCTTGCCCCAACAGGCGTGTCAGCGCGTCGCGTTGCGGGCCCAGATGCCGACGAAGCTTGATCGCGGACCGGCGCATCGGGCCAAGGTTTTCCTGACCTTCCTCGCCCATGCCATCGTCGAGGATGTCTTCCTCAAGATCATCGGTGTCATCCTCCAGCTTCACGGTGAAGGTCTCGGTCCGCATCGTCAGTTCGGCCAGCAGTCGGGCAAGGTAGCTGCCGGTGCTGGCAGGGGCGTCGCCGGTTTCCATCCGCTGACGCATTGCATCGACGGCAAAGATCTTGCGGAACCGCCCCGATACGATCAGCCCGGGCGCGACCCACAGCCGAAGCGAAATCATGTCGTCGAAATCTTCGCCCTCGTTCAGGTTCACGCCGCGCAGGTTAAGCATCAGCCCCTCATCCAGCGGCTCGCACCGGGGGCGGGTTTCGGGGTCAAGCATCGCGCGCACGGGGATCGGGTGCAGGAAGCTGCGCAGCCATGCCTCCAACCCCGGTTCCCGCAGATCGAAATGCAGCCACCTATAGATCGCGCCGGGGCCGGGGACGGGAGTGATATCACCGGGCGCCACCGCGCGCGCCTCCCCCGATGGTGTCACGTCGAAGGCGCAGATCGTCTGGGGCGCCGCGTGGGGCAATGTTTGCGCCGCTGGCACAGGCAGGTCTGTAGCGGGCGCGTCATCGTCAGAGCGGCTCTCGGGGTTGGTCATGTCGCTCTCAGATCAGTTCCGGTGCATCGCCATATTCGGCATTGTCGTCCGCCACCGCCTGCACCATCAGCCGCATCAGGTCAGGATCGGCGGAATGCACCCGGTTCCAGTTCGGGATAAAAGGCGTCTCCATCGGGTTTTCGAGAAAGATCTGGCCCGCCTCGACGATGTTGGAGGCGAATAATTCCACCGTCGATTCCTCCGCATGGCGGTCGACGCTCAACCCGTTCAGCCGGGCGTCGTTGTAATAGCTTTCGATCATGTCCAGCGCGATCCGGTAATAGGTGGCCTTGAGGGACCGGAATGCCTCCATCGTGAAGACGGTGCCATCAGTCGCGAGCTTGCGGTAAAGCGCCTTGCAGATGTCGATCGACATGCGCGACAGGCCGGTGGTCTTATCCTCCACCGACAGCGGCTGGTGCTTATGATCATAGCCGTCCGAGATATCGACCTGACACACGGCCTTGGGCGGCAGGTTGCGGAACGCTTCCGACAGCACCCCGATCTCCAGCCCCCAGTCCGAGGGGATGCGCATGTCCGACAGGATCGAGGCGCGCATCGCGAATTCGCCCGCCAGCGGGTAGCGGAACGCGCGCAGATAATCGAAATACTCGCGATCCCCGACCACCCGTTTCAGCGCCAGCAGCAGCGGCGATACCAACAGCCGGTTCACCCGACCGTTCAGTTTGCCGTCCGCGATCCGGGGATAGTAGCCTTTTGACATCTGATAGGGGAAATTCGGGTTGGCGACCGGATAGACCAGACGGGCCAGCATGTCGCGATCATAGGTGACGATGTCGCAATCATGCAGCGCCACCACCGCACTGTTCACCGCCGCCAGCGTATAGCCCAGACAGAACCAGACATTCCGGCCCTTGCCCGGCTCGATGGGCGACAGGCCAATGCGCGCCAGCCGGGCGTCAATCTCGCGCATGCGGGGGCCGTCATTCCAGACCACCGTGTGTTTTTGCGGCAGGCGGGAAAAGAACTGCTTGGCATGGCGGTATTGCGCAGGATCTGCCCGGTCGAGACCGATCACCACATGGTCGATGAAACGCGCCTCAGCCAGATGGTTGAGGATGTTGGGCAGCGCGTCGCCTTCCAGTTCGGAATAAAGCGACGGCAAGATCAGCGAGATTTTGCGCCGCTGGGCAAAGACCTCCAACTCGCGGGTCAGCGTCGCGGTATCGGTGGTCCGCAGATTATGCAGCGTGGCCACAAAGCCGTTTTGGTGAAAGTCAGCCAAATCATGATCCTCGCAGGCAGGCTAAAGCAGGTCGGAAAGTAGGTCCAGCACCGCGCGGTTCCAGCCTGTCGGGCCAGCGGCGGTGGTGCGGATGATGCGGTGCTGCGCTTCTCCCGGCAATGGTGGAAGCGGGGTGCCGTGGGGGTTGGCGATAATGACGCCCATATCGGCGGCCTCGATCATCTCGCGGTCGTTGGGGGCGTCTCCCAAAGCAAGCACGCGGGGCGGCGCGCTGGGGTCGGGGGTGTAGCAGGCGGCGATCTGCGCCATGCGTCCGGCCTTGGTGCCGCCGAAGGACAGGGTCAGGAACCGCCCTCCGTGACGCGCCGTGACGCCGCGTTCGGCCAGCGCTTCGACGAAGGATGTGCAGGCCGCGTCAGACCCTGCCCAGAGACCCGGCTCGGAAAACTGACGCCGGGCGGCGGCGCGGGCCGTGTCGGCGGGAAGGCCCGTGCGGTCCGCGATTTCTGCCGCGCCCCAATCGCCGAACCCCTGATAAAGCGCGCGAAGTTCCGGCACGATGCTGTCGAGGATGCCGCGCAAGCGTCGATATTCGCGATCATCAGTGGCCGCGTCATCTTGGCCGGGCGGCAAGATGCCGGCACCGTTTTCAACGATCGCAGGGCAGGTGGAAAAACCCATCGCCGCGCGCAGTGGCGCGATTTCCGCGGCGGTCTTGGAGGAGGCGAGGATCAGCGGAATGCCAGCGCGCCGCAGCTCGTCAAGCGCGGGCATCGCCGCCTCCCAGCCATAGTCGTCGTGATCCAGCAAGGTGCCGTCGAGATCCGAAAAGACGATCGCCGCCGGGGCGGGTCGATCTGCTGAGATATTGCCAGTCATGGCGACCACATTACGAGGTTTCGGCGCGGCGACCAGCGGTTTTCGCCGCACTGCGGCACAAGCGGCGGCACAAGCCCCGGCTGAACCTGCGATTGAGCCACAGGCCGCGCTTTGCCGTGGAAGTTCTGTGCGAACGCCCGCCTTGGGGTTGAACTCCCGCGCCGGGCAGGGATGATGCCGCGCAAAGCCCCGGCTTTGTCATGCTCCCTAGAAAAACAGGTATCCGATGTCGCAACCAAACGCCCCGCAAGCCCTCGATATTCTGGTGGTCAGCCCGCTGCTGCCTTGGGCGATGGAAGAGCTTGGCCGCGTCCATCGGCTTCACGACTACGATCCTGCCGCCGGGCCGGTGCCGGAGACTGTTGCTCATGCAGTTGACGTGGTGCTGACCTCTGGCGGGCCCGGTCTTGGCGCGGATCTGATCGCCCAATTGCCGAACCTGAAGCTCTGCGCATCGAATGGCGTGGGCTATGACCGGCTTGATGTTGACGCGTGCAACCGCGCAGGAGTGATCGCGACCAACACACCCGACGTGCTGACTGATGACGTGGCGGATACGGCAATCATGCTGATGCTGGCCGCGCTGCGCGGGCTGTTGGCGGGAGATGCCCATGTGCGCAGCGGTGCATGGGGCCGGGATGGGTCGATGCCGCTGACGCGCGGGGCCAAGGGATCGGTGCTGGGCATTGTCGGCGCTGGGCGCATCGGTCAGGCCATTGGTCGGCGGGCCGAAGCGATGCAGATGGAGATCCTTTATACCGGTCGTTCGGAAAAGCCTGAACTGGATTGGCGCTACATTCCCGATGCGGTCGAACTGGCACGTCAGTCAGACGTTCTGGTGGTCGCGACTGCGGGGGGCGAGGGCACGCGCAATCTGATCGACCGTCCGATACTTGAGGCGCTTGGCCCGGCGGGGTGTTTTGTCAATATCGCACGCGGTTCGGTCGTGGATGAGCCTGCGATGCTGGACCTGCTGCGCAGCGGCGGGCTGGGCTATGCCGGGCTGGATGTGTTCGAAAACGAACCCGCTCCTGATCCTGCCTTCACCAGCCTGTCGAATGTGGTGCTGTTTCCGCACCACGCTTCGGGCACGCTGCATACCCGCAATGCCATGACGCAGCTGGTGTTGGACAATATTGCGGCATTTGCATCCGGCACTCCGCTGGTGACGCCGGTTAACGGCTGAGCAAGGCGGATCGCCGGGGCGTTGGGGGAGGCTGCGAGCCCCTGACGCCACCGGCGGCGCAGGGGCGGCAGGCCGATACAGACAGCGCGCCAAGCCTGCGGCTGGCGGTTGAAGGTAGCGGCACCGGCGCGTGTTGCGTTCGATTTTCACCCGGTCTGAGCGCTCAAATCTCCAGCGGTTCCGTTATTTTGGAGGGCGCTTCGTCCTCGGTTGGCACTTCGTGCCCCGATAGGAAAATCGCAAGGTTTTCCAGCGTCGGGATATGATCCGCGAAGACGCGGAGCGTAATCAGCACAGGCACCGCGATGAACATGCCGATGACGGACCACGCCCAGCCCCAGAATGCGACCGCAAGGAATACCAAGACCGTGTTGAGCTTCAGGCTGCGACCCACTGCGAAGGGCGTGACGAATTGGCCCTCGATGGTGGTCAAAGACAGGTAAACCCCGGCGGCGAACAAGGCCTGCCCGACGTAATCGAAACTGACGATGCCAATGGCCGCGCAGACGATGACCCCCATGATTGCGCCCAGAAACGGGATATAGTTCAGCACATAGGCCATCACCCCAAAGAGCAGCGGATTGGGCATGCCCAGCCACCACAGTGATAGCCCGACCGCGATCCCCAGACCCGCATTGATGATCGAGATGGTCAGGAAATATCGGCTCAACTTGCGCTCGATATCGAAGGCGATCTTGATGGCCCTGCGTTTGTCACGGAATGTCGGGCTCGCCTGGACAAGCTTTTCGTAGAACATGTCCCCCGAGGCGGTGAGGAAGAACAACAGCACCAGCGTGAACATCGCCTGCGCGGCAATGGCGGGGGCCGTCATCACGATCCGTGTCAGCATATTGGGCTGATCGACCACAACCCGTTCCGATGGCGGCGCGGCGTCTGTGGTGCCGGGATCGATTGAACCGTCGCTATCCACCACCTCGCGCCCGCCCGCATCGCCCTCCACGGCAGGGACGCCGCCCCCGCCTCCGGAGGCCATCTTCTCGACCTCTTCGCTCGCTTCCGCGACCTTCTCCAAAGCGTTGGAAATGCCGCGCAGCTTGCGCTCCACATCGGTGATGATGGCCTGCCCGTTTTGCGCGTAGGTTTGGACCGGACCCGACAGGGCGTAGATCATCCCCGCCCAAATCACGATCAGCATCGTCACCACCGCCACAGCGGTCAGGACCGGGGGCACGCCGCGTCGCTGCGCCCAGCGGCGCACCGGCGAGAAGGTCAGAGACAGCAGGAAGGCCAGCAACACCGGCATCAGGAATGCGCGGGCGAATACGATGGCCGATCCTACCGCCAATAGGCTGAGGATGAGGACCGGCCAGCTGGCCTTGTCGCGCGGGCGGCGGACCGGCTCAGCGGTATCGGTGGAGGGCGCGGAAGGGTCAGACATGAGGGGATGCCGGTTTCTTGCAAGGGTGGATCGGAGCGTTGTCTGCGAACCTAGCGCGGTGGTCTCCCCCGACGAGGCACGCATATCTCCGCGGGTGAGATTTCCTCGAACGCAAACGCGCGGTCCCCCACCTCTGCCCGGGCGTCGCTGAGATATGCACGGACCGCGAAGCGGCTTTGCACTGGCGTAGGGTGGGGATCGCAAAATCGCAAATACCACAGCCCTGCCACAATCATGCCCGCGTTCAGCCTGAGTGTGTGGTTAATTCCGGTTAACCAACGCGTCACTGACGTGTGTTAAGAGGGAGCCTATCCGTGAAAACCCGTCATTTCCCCCGCTTGTCCGTCACTTTGGTCGGGTTCGCGCTCGCAGCCTTTGTTGCCGCCGTTCTCATCGTCTCACTGCCGCTGCGCAGCTATGTCGGTGCCTACGAGCGCGACGTGCAATCCGAGGTCGCCCTGCGGGCCGGCAACGCGCTGCGGCTGACGATGTCGCGGGCCATCCAGCGGGAATGGGACAGTCTCAACGCGCTGACGCAACAGATCGACATGGAAAACACGGCCGGCGCGCGCTCATTCACCGATGCGGTGGTGCGGGCAAGCGCCGCGGTCGAATGGGTCGGCGTCGCCACCCCTGATGGCCGCGTCGTCGCCGGGTCCCGCCGCACGCGGGAAAGCGAAGATGTCGGCACCCAGGCGTGGTTCTATGATGGTATCAAGCGCGGCACATTTGCCAGCTACCAAGATCGCCGTGCCACCGCCTCCAGCGAAGCCAGCGGCCTGCTGAACCTGTCCGCGCCGGTGATTGACCGGTTCGGTGTCACACGAGGCGTCATCGTCTACTCGCTGCGTCTGAACTGGATGGAAACCTACCTGCGCGAAGCGGCCGAACAACTCGATGTCGATTTCGCGGTTCTCGACGAGCGCGGCGACCGGGTGATCGAAGTGTCCAACCATGTCTCCAGCGCTCTGCCCGGCGCGGTCGGGAATCTGGCCAAGTTCGGCTCGGATATCACCCGCTATATCCCGGCAGAAAACGGCAATGAGGATTACGTCATGGCGGTTTTCCCGTCGCTCTTGACCGGAGATATCCCGCATTTCGCTTGGGATCTGGTGGTGAAGGTGCCTGCCATGACCTCCAATGCCGGCCTTTCGGAATTGATGGGGCATGTGCGCTGGGCGATTTCGGGTCTGTTTTTCCTGATGGCGATCTGCGCGGTCCTTTATGCCCGCCACTACATCCTGCCGATCGAACGTCTGACCCGCGACGCCGAGGATATCGCGGCGGGGCGGCTGGTCTATCCGACCGACAGTTCCTCCTCGCGGGAAAGCGCGCATCTCTCCTCGGCGCTGTCGGTGATCCAGTCGCGGATGCAGGGGTTTCGGAGGTTTGGACCCGGCGAATGAGCCGCCCGCGCAACAGCGCCGGTCAAACTGATCTCCGCGGCGGGCAGCATATGGCCCGCCGCGGATTTGCCATGCACGGTGATCGGTGCGGACCTGTGGGGCAACGGCCCTGAGCGACAGCTCCGCGAGACAGAGCAGGACATCAAGATGAGCAGCAAATGCCGTTTTCCCGCCAATGCGGCGACCACCCGTTCCGGGCCTAGTCACAAGCGCAGTTTCAGGCAAAGCCACGGGCGAGGTTTTGCGCAAACTCCGGTCCGGTCCCCTGCGCATGTCGCGATCTGTGCTGCAGCCCTGATGGCATTTGCGATCCTTGCTGCTCCGGTCGCGCGCGCGGATGGTGAATTTCTGCAATATGACCTTGGACCCAGCGACCACACGGTGGTGGCCAGCATCGGGCGCGGGGCGATCAGCGCCGGGGTGACCTTCTCGGATTACGACGGCGGTGCGGAAACGACGCTGAGCCTGACCCATGCCGTGCCGCTGTGGCAAAGCATCACAGGGCGGGTTGGCGCGACGCTGCATTTCGACGATGGCGAGGCCGATGCCGGGCTGAAGCTCGCCGCCGAGCAATATGTGGGACAAGATTGGGGCGGGCTGTTCTGGCTGGCCGAGATCGACAGCTACCGGGCGGGATATTTCGCGCTGGTGCAGGCCTTCCCAAACGAGGTGCCGCTCAATCTGGAAGTCACCGCTTCGGGTCACAATGACGGTTATCATGAGACTGCGATTGCGACGGGGTTTCAGGTGAATGATGGGCCGGTGCGGCTGCGTGCAGGGTTCCGGCTGCACGCGCAGGAGGCATTTGTGGGCGTGTCGCTCAACACGTTCTGATCCCGGATCTCCCCTTCAGCCGTCAGGGTCCGACTCGTTCGCAGTCCACGAATATTCGGCGTTTAAGACTGATTTTCGCAATTTCCTCGACACCGCCGGAACCCTCCAGTGCGGTAATCCTGTTGTTCCATCAAATTAACGACAGATGCGAGGTTTTGCTCAATGTCCTATATTCGGTTCGGCCTGATGATCCTGACATCAACCGTGGTGATGTTCGGCCTGATGTACCTGAACACCTACGCTTGGGAGCATATTTTCTTCTCCGAGACGCGCAGCTACATGGCGCTGCTGATGGGCGCGGTGATGGCCGTGATCATGCTGGCATTCATGCTGGGCATGTATACCAACCGCAAACTCAACATGGCGATTTTTGTCGGTGCGATCGTGGTTTTCGGCCTGTCGCTATGGCTGGTGCGCAGCCAGGTGACCGTCGGTGGTGTCAGCTACATGCGCGCCATGATCCCGCACCATTCGATTGCAATCATGACATCCGAGAGGGCTGGGATCGAAGATGCCCGTGCGCGCAAACTGGCTGATGAAATCATCGCCGCACAGCGCAAGGAAATCGCCGAAATGCGCTATATGATTGCAGATATCGAGCGCGGTAATCTTGTGGCCGAAGCCTATGAGGATCCGCCTGCACAGGCTGGCAGCATCGAGGATGCGCTATCCAACACGCTGATTTCCACCATGGACCTCGCGCCGATCCCGGCGGATGAGGCAGGCGCGCTGGCGCAAGGTGCCACTTGCCGCTTCAACCGCAGCCCCGAGGATGATCCCGTGCTCTGGACCCGCGCGGATGGCGGCGACGCCATGGTCAAGATGAACGGCGTGCTGGTGTCGATGGACGGGCAGGGCGCAAGCGGCGGCGAAACCGAATTCGCGACGGACGGCGCCACGGCCCGCGTTCGGGCGCTGGGCGATGACGCCGACTGGCGCGCCGATGCTGAGCTGGTCTTTACGCTGCAGGCCGGTATGACCGTCGGCTATCGTGGCTTTTATAGCTGCGACGCGAGCTGATCAGACGATCACGGGCCGGCCCATTCAGGTCGGCCCGTATCTGGCAGGCGGGTCTTTTGTGCGGTGCGCATCGGGCGCCAAGGGCGCGTGATTAGGGTCGGGTTCAGGCGGTTGGGGTAAGGCGGACGGAATTAGCTCGTCGTGCCGCAGCTTTCCCAGCACAGTTGCGGCGCAAAGCGCATACGCACGATCTGCCGGGTTTCCACATCTCCTGCATTCAGACCGAAGTTAAAGGCAGGGGCGTAATACATCCGCGTGTCGACAACGACGATGCGGTCGCCTTCGTCAATGCGAGGCACACGGTCCTCATTGACCGAATTGAGCGCGAAATCATTGGTGGTCAGCGGGTCATAGCCATTTCCGCGAGAGAAGATCACCTCAAGCTCGCGTTTGCTCATGTCCTCGCATTTCTTGATACATGCCACCTGCGTAATCCGCAGATCCGCGCCGCCCGACAGGTTCGACATATATTCGATGATCGATTGCAGCCCGTCGAGGTCGTCTTGGGTGATCGGGACGCTCTGGCGGGACAGGGTATCGGCGATAAGCGCTGTGGCATCGGTCAATACGGTGCGGATCTTGAACGCGTCCGTATAGACGTAAAAGCCGCAGAGCGCCCAGATCAACAGCGGGAATACCAACAGCAATTCCAGCGACTGGCTGCTGCCGGTTTCCTCACGCGCGAACCGGCGCAGGATTGGGCGCAGAACGGGGCGGAATATGGACATACGCATCACGTCACCGGCTCCGATACAAAGCCCGAAAACACGATCAGCCCGTATTCATCGTCAGAATTTTTATCCAGCCGATGGCCGAGGCCCGAGCCGGGGAAGATTGGTTCGAACAAGCGGCAGACCCGGATCAGCATCAGGTCGTTTTGTTGACCCGGCTGATAATTCTGCGTCGGCTCGCTATCGCTTTCTTCCCGGTCCACGCAGGCGGCGCTGCGTGTGGCATCGGCCCAGTCGGCCAATGGCAGCGCCCGCATCTCGATACGGATTGAGTCGATGCAATCGCTCTGGAACAAGGCCCGGTCGCAGATCTGTTGCTTCAGTTCGTCATAGGTCGGCGGGGTCTTGGTGCTGATCTGGATATCGCGCGCAACCAGATCGGTGGCGCGATGCAAAAACAGATGCCGCACGTTCAACAGGCCCAACTCGAACCCCATCATGAAGACATACAGCAACAGCGGCAGCAGGATGACAAATTCTACCGTCACCGCCCCATCCTGCGCCTGCCCGAAGCGGCGCATGTGGCGTGGCAGGCACCATCCGATCAGGCGCGGGATCGCTCCGCCGCAAACCCGCAGCATCGATGGCCGGGGCGTTTGAGGAGAGCGGATCATTGGGTGAGCCTCAGCATGCTGATGGAACTGGCGATCATGTCAAAGGCATCGTCGATCTTAAGGCCTTCGACGGGGAAGTAATGCGTTTCGTTCCAAGCGCAGTCCCGCAGCAGATCGGCATAGGTTTCCGGGGCCTCAAAGCCGATCGTGTAGACCACGATCCCCTTGGCCTTCGCGGCGGCGCAGGCATTAGCCATGCGATCGTTTTTGGTGGAGGGATCGATTGTGTAGAATGGCGTATAGGGCCAGTCAGAAAGTCCGCTGCGGCCTTGCGGCGTGCGCAGATTGTAGTGGTGCCAGTAGTAGGACATCTCGGCCCAGACCTGCGGCCAAGTCAGGTGAGCCTCGTTCAAGGAGAACTTGCCCCCCGCCGTCGTGGCATCCCAGAAATGGTCCCCGGTGTCATTTGCGTAATAGTTGCCGTTTTTCTCGGTGACGGAGGCAAAGAAATAGGGCTCGTTCTTCTTCTTGTCCCCATCATAATCTTTCCCCGACCCTTCGGGGTCATGCACGGTATAAAGCCCGGTGCCGTTGAATGTCGCCCGCCAGACGTCCGACGCACCGGAGGCGAACTCTGACTTCAGCCGATATTCGGGATAGTTTTCACCATCTGTCATCACCACCAGCACCTTCATGCTGTTGGCGGCGTCATAGGGCAGGGGGCGCCCGCGAAAGGCTTCGTCGACAGCGCCCGCATCGATCAAGTTGGAGATCGGCGTCTGCGCGCTTTCGTCCAGCAGGGCGGTGCCCCACTTGATGCCAATGTCGATCGAGGTGCTGCCTTCGGCGCTGAGCTTGTTGATCTGGGCGGTGAGGGCGTCGATGGATTGCGACACGGCCGTGATCTCGAACCCGTCATCGACGCGGCAGTGCCACAGGCCGGACAACGGATTGTAGGAACTTCCGTATTGAAAGATGAAGTGCCCATTGCGGTCCAGCGTTGTGCCGGTATCGATGCTGGCGGATTTATAGTCACCACTCTCGAACTCGACGCAGTTGGAATACGTGTGTTCATCGCTGGTCTTGTAGCTCGACAGCAGGCCCGCCCCTGCATTGACCTGCGACGCATAGGGCACAAGGTTGATTGACACACGACCCGGTTCGCTTTGCTCCAGAATCTTGGTGACAAAGGAAATTGCGGCGCGCTGCAGTTCTTCGAGCTTCGAAGTGTCTTCGTCGGTATTGGCGCTGTCCTGCGCCATCGACCCGGACACGTCCAGCACGAGGGAGATCTCGATGTCGTCGACCCGCTCGGTCGCGACGGAGGCCACGGTGACGGGCAGTTCTTCATATCCCCAGATCCGCAGGAAGAACGTCGACAAATCGGCGCGGACATTCGCGTCGACCGTGCGGCCCACCAACATCGGGCCGGTCTTTTCATCCTCGGCGGCGACGACCGGTTCCAGATGGCCAAAGCCCGCAGCGTCGAACCAGCTGTCGACGACTTCCGTCGGGGTCATGGTCTGGCTGAGGCTGGCGGCGGCCAGAACGGCATTGTCGATTGTGTGTTGCAGTTCGGTGCGGACCCGTTCGTAGCGGGCGACGTCAATGGCGATGCCGCCGATCAGGACCATCCCGATCAGCAGAAAGAGCGAAAACACCATCGCGGCGCCTTTCTCTTCTCGCAGGAATGATTTTGTCGGGGTCATCGGGGGGACTCGCACCTAGGGTTTCGTTCCCGATAGGTGGCGTGCCCTTTGGCCGCGAGCATGTCCGCTTCGGCGTTTCTTTGGGTCAGGATTATGGCGGTATCGCCTTGTTTACCGAGGCGACTGGCAAAGTCAGCGGCCAGACAGACGATCGTCGGCGGTTAACGCATTCACATTGGGCGGTTTTCGCCTTGTGGCGTAACGCTCGCAGCGCACACTGCCCCAGCGTGCGCTAGAAAAAATGATGGCCCCCGCACCATTGGGCGGGGGCCATCCTAGCGGCATTCGTGATGTCGGATCAGCGGCGCGGGGGCTCGCCGCCGCCATCCTTGCGGTAGCTGTGCTTGGCGCCAGCAGGCTTGCCTTTCGGGCCGCCGGGCTTGCCGAATTTGGCAGGCTTTCCGGCTTGTCCGGGGCGGCTCATCCGTTGCGAGGTGTCAGCCGCATTTGCGCGCGCAGGCTTTTCGTCGGGTTTTCCGCCGAACTTGCCCGCAGGCTTGCCGCCAAACTTGCTGTCGGGACGGCCATCGGGTTTGCCGAATTTGCCACCCGGTTTGCCGCCGGGCTTGCTGCCGAACTTGCCGCCCGGCTTTCCGCCGAACTTACGCTCGCCACGTTCCTCGCTGCGGCCTTCATAGCCGCCGCGCTTGCGGTCGTCGCCATCGCGGTCGCGTGGCTTGCCCGCGCCATAGGACGATGCGGGCCGGCTGTCAGATGCTGCAGGGCGGGGCGCATCGCCGGGCTTATGGCGGGGTTTGCGCGGCGAGGGGCTGTCGGGGCTCCAATCGCTTTTCGGGGCCGCTGCGGACTGTGCGGTGTTAGAGGCCGGTGCGCGGTCGTCGCTGCCCCGGTCTTCGCGCGGCCATGTTTTCGGTTTGCGCGTGTCGTCGCGGCGGGGGCCACGGTCCTGTCCACGGTGCCCGCCCCGGTCATCACGTCCACGATCATCACGCCCGCGCGGCGGGTCGCGCCGCTGCGGACCCAGATCGGGCGTGCCTTCGACCCGGCGCAGGGTGATGCCGTTCTCCAGCTCGCCGCCCTCACCGATAGCGGCGATCACACCGGCGATGCTGGGCTGGGACAGTTCGACAAAGGTTTCGCTGTCCTGCACGCGGATCGCGCCGATGGCGTCCTTGCTGACATTGCCAGCGCGGCAGATCAGCGGCAGCAGCCAGCGGGCCTCGGCGCGGTCATTGCGGCCCACCGACAAAGCGACCCAGGCGCTAGGCCCGAAAGGCGCGCGTTCGCGGGGGGCGTCACGGGCGTCGGGTGCGCTCAGCTCCTCAGGCGCGGATTGGCGCGCACGGTAGAGCCGCAGATAGGCGGCGGCGATGGTCTCAGCGCTGTGCAATTCCAGCAGCTTGGTCGCGAAGTCGCGCTGTTCCTCGCTCGTGTCTTCCTGCCAGACGGGATCGGCCAACAGGCGTTCTTCGTCGCGGCGCAGGATTTCATCCGCACCGGGGGCGGTGGTCCATTCGGCGGAAATCTTGGCGAATTTCAGCAGCCGCTCGGCTTTCTTGGCAGAGCGCGGCGGCACGATCAGAGCGGAAATACCCTTGCGTCCGGCGCGGCCTGTCCGGCCCGAGCGGTGCAGCAGGGTCTCGGAGTTGGAGGGCAGATCGGCGTGGATCACCAGTTCCAGATTGGGCAGGTCGATGCCGCGCGCGGCGACATCCGTGGCCACGCAGACCCGTGCCCGACCATCGCGCATCGCCTGCAGGGCATGGCTGCGCTCGTTCTGGCTCAATTCACCCGACAGGCAGACAACGGAAAAACCACGGTTGGAAAACCGAGCCATCAGCCGGTTCACTGCCGCGCGCGTGTTCGCGAAGACGATGGCGTTTTGGGCCTCGTGGTAGCGCAGCACGTTGATGATGGCATTCTCGGCGTCGGACTGGGCCACGCGGAGCGCCTGATAGGTGATGTCGGCGTGTTGCGTCGTGCCCGACAGCGTGGTGACGCGCACGGCGTCGCGCTGATACTGTTTGGCGAGCGTCGCGATCATCGGCGGCACGGTGGCCGAGAACATCAGTGTGCGGCGGTCTTCCGGGGCTTCGCCCAGCATGAATTCCAGATCCTCGCGGAAGCCGAGGTCGAGCATCTCATCGGCTTCGTCCAGCACGATGGCGCGCAGCTCGGTCATATCCAGCGAGCCACGGGTGATGTGGTCGCGCAGACGGCCCGGCGTGCCGACGACGATATGCGCACCACGCTCCAGCGCGCGGCGTTCTTCACGGGCGTCCATGCCGCCCACGCAGGAGGTCACCCGCGCGCCGGTTTTCGCATAGAGCCAGCTGAGTTCGCGCATGACCTGAAAGGCCAGTTCGCGGGTGGGCGCAATCACCAGCGCCAGCGGCGCGGCGGCGCGGGCCATCTGGTCGCTGTCGCCCAGCAGGGTTTTGGCAATCGCAAGGCCGAAGCCCACGGTCTTGCCGGAGCCGGTCTGCGCCGAAACAAGCAGGTCGGCGTCTTGCAGTTCAGGGGCGGTCACGGCCTCCTGAACGGCAGTCAAATCAGTGTAGCCTCGCTCGGCGAGAGCGTCGGATAGGGTAGAGATCATGGTAAGGTCATCCGTCTGGGTCGGCGCAACGCGCCTTGGGCCACGGTACTCATCCCCATGGACGCTGACCGCAGAAAGCGTGATCCCATAAGCTGTATTCTGCGATTTGTATACGGCAATCTCGTCATGGCTGCTGCCCGCAAGCGGGGTCGGTCGCGGGTTTGTCCGCAGGCGCGGGCCTTGCCGCATCTGCGCCGGGCGGGCTAGCCGGTTGACGTCGCGCCATGTTTTCGGCGCGCGGGCCTGTCATCGCAGGTGCGGCTCCCTCCAAATCAAGACCGATGCATTTTTTGCACCGCCTCGGTGAAATCCTAGCACTTGTTGCACAGCCCGCTTCGGGGAGAAGTTGCACGCAATGTGACACAAGCCGACAACAACAGGGACCGCCATTATGACCACCGAGATTTCCCGTCGACATTTTCTGAAAGGCACCGGAGGCGTTCTGGGCGCCGCCGCGCTGCCGTTCTTGCGGGTGCTGCCCGCCGCCGCTGCAGGCAGCGATGTCATGGTCGTCGCCACCGGCCAGACGATCAACAGCCTCGATCTGCACCGCACCGGCACCAACCGCGCCTCCTATCAGGTGTCGGTAAACTGCTATGACCGTCTGGTCAGCTTCGGCACCAAGACGACCGAGGATGGCGGCCTGTCCTACGATTACTCCGAGATCGTGCCCGAACTGGCCGAAAGCTGGGAGATCTCCGAAGACGGCATGGTCCTGACCTTCAAGCTGAAATCCGACGCGACCTTCTGGGATGGGCGCAAGGTCACCGCGCAGGACGTGAAATGGTCCTTTGACCGCTCCGTCACCGTCGGCGGTTTCCCCACTGTGCAGATGAAGGCCGGTGGGCTGGAGCGCCCCGATCAGTTCGAGGCCGTGGATGAAGAGACATTCGTGGTCAAGCTTGACCGCCCGTCGAAGCTGACCCTGCCCGATCTGGCGGTGCCGGTGCCGTTCATCATCAACTCCGAACTGGCGTTGGAGAACGCAACCGAGGCCGATCCGTGGGCTATGGAATATCTGCACACCACGCCCGCCGGTTCCGGCGCTTATAAAGTGGCAACATGGCAGCCCGGCCAGCAGCTGGTCTATGAGCGCAACGACGCATGGGTCGGTGGCCCGCTTCCCGCCTATCAGCGGGTTGTCGTGCGCGAAGTGCCCAGCCCCTCCACACGGCGAGCGCTGATTGAACGCGGCGATATCCAGATGTCGTTCGACATTCCCGACAAGGACGCCGCCGAACTGGACGCCAAGGACGGTGTCACCGTCTACTCGACCCCGATCGAGAACTGCATCCACTGCCTGTGCCCGAACACCAATTTCGAGCCGTTTCAGGATGCGGACGTGCGCAAGGCCCTCGCCTATGCGATCCCTTACGAACAGATCTTTCAGGCGGCGGCCTATGGCCGGGGTGCGCCGATGTGGGGCGGCGACAGCGCCATTAACGATACCGCATGGCCGCGCAAGTCGCCCTATATGACCGACCTTGCCAAGGCGCGCGAGCATATGGAGAAGTCGGGTTATTCCGAAGGCTTCGAAGTGCCGCTGTCGATCAGCCTCGATCTGTCGGACTGGATGGAGCCCACCGCGCTGCTGCTGCAGGAAGCGTTCAACACCATCGGCATTCGCACCCAGATCGAGAAGATCCCCGGCGCCAACTGGCGCACCGCGGCGCTGGTCGAAAAACGCCTGCCGCTGCATCTGGAGAACTTCGGCGGCTGGCTGAACACCCCGGATTACTACTTCTACTGGGCCTATAAGGAAGGTCACCTGTTCAACTCCTCCAACTACGCCAACCCGGAGATGGAGAAGCTGGTGGATGACACCCTGCACATCCCGATGGACGATCCCGCCTATGCCCCCGCGGTCAAGCGCATGTTCGAACTGGCCTTCGAGGATCTGCCCCGCATCCCGCTGTGGCAGCCCGCGCTGAGCGTCGCGATGAACGGGGCCGAGGGCTACGAGTTCTGGTTCCACCGTCAGCTTGACGTGCGGCCGCTGGCACCGGTCACCGCCTGATGACCTACGGACGTGGCGGCCCCATTTTGCGTCGCATCGCACAGGCAATCCCGGTCGTGACCGGGGTTGTCCTCATTTCCTTTGCGCTGACCCGCGCCCTGCCGGGCGATCCGGCGGCGTATTTCGCCGGGTTGATGGCCAACGAGGAATCTATCGCGCAGGTCCGGGCCGAGCTCGGTCTGGATGAGCCCTTGTTGATGCAACTGGTCTACTATGTCCGCGACCTGCTTCAGGGTGATCTGGGCATGTCGCTGACGACCGGGCAGCCGGTCGTGTCGGATCTGGCCAGCCGCCTGCCGGCTTCGCTGGAGCTGACATTGTTTGCGTTGCTGCTGTCGACGCTGGTGGCGGTGCCGCTGGGCGTGGTCGCGGCGGTGCGGCAGGGCAGCTGGATCGACCATCTGTGCCGGGTTCTGGTCACGGCGGGCGTGTCGATGCCGACCTTCTTTACCGGTATCTTGCTTGTCTATGTCTTCTACTACCTGCTGGGCATTGCTCCTTCGCCGCTGGGACGGCTCGATTTCCTCTATATTCCGCCGCCGCATGTGACCGGGTTCTACCTGATCGACGCGCCGCTGGCGGGGGAATGGGCGACGTGGCTTGGCGCGCTGAAGCAACTGATCCTGCCGGGTATCACGCTGGCGTTGTTCACACTGGCCCCGATCGCGCGGATGACGCGCGCGGCGATGCTGTCCGCGCTATCTGCCGATTTTGTCCGCACTGCCCGCGCAGCGGGACTGAGCAAACGTCGCGTGCTGTTTGGCTATGCGCTGCGCAACGCGCTGCTGCCGGTCGTGACCACGCTGGGCATGGTGTTTTCCTTTGTGCTGGGCGCGAATGTGCTGGTCGAGAAGGTTTTTGCCTGGCCTGGGATCGGCTCCTACGCCGTCGAGGCGCTGGTGGTGTCGGATTACGCCGCCGTGCAGGGCTTCGTGCTGGTGATGGCGCTGCTTTTCGTCGCGCTCAACCTGATCATTGACCTGATCTATGCCGTGATTGACCCGCGGATCGGAGTAAACTGATGTCGGATGCCGCGAATACCGCGCCGTCGCGTGGCCGTGCCTTTGGGCATCTGGGGCATGTGCTGCGCGAGAACCCCGTCACCGTAGTGGCATTTGGCCTGTTCCTGCTGATCGTGGGTTGCGCCATCTTCGGGCCCGCGCTGGTGCCCTATGACCCGCTTGCCTCGAACGCCGCGCAGGTGCTGAAACCGCCCTCATGGGCGCATTGGTTCGGCACGGATGCACTGGGTCGGGATGTGTTCAGCCGGGTGATCGTGGCGACGCGGCTCGACCTGACGATTTCGGTCGCGGCCGTGGCGATCAGCTTTGTCATCGGGTCGGTTCTGGGCGGGGTCGCCGGCTACTGGGGCGGGCTTATCGATGCGGTCCTGAACCGGCTGCTGGACACGATCATGGCATTCCCGCTTTTTGTGCTGGCAATGGGGATCGTCGCCGCGCTCGGCAATACGATCGAGAATATCATCTACGCCACCGCCGTGATCAACGTGCCGTTCTACGCGCGACTGGTCCGGGCGGAAGTCAACATCCGCCGCAATGCGGGCTTTGCACAAGCCGCGCGGCTGGCGGGCAATTCGGACCTGCGCGTGCTGGCGTTCCACCTGTTTCCCAACGCGCTGCCCGCAATGATGGTGCAGGTCTCCCTGAACCTCGGTTGGGCGATCCTGAATGCCGCCGGTCTGTCGTTTATCGGGCTGGGCGTGCGCCCGCCCACGCCGGAATGGGGTATCATGGTCGCGGAAGGCGCCAATTACATCGTCTCTGGCGAGTGGTGGCTGGCACTGTTTCCGGGCCTGTGGCTGATGCTTGCGGTCTTTACCTTCAACCTGCTGGGCGACGGAATGCGCGACCTGGTCGATCCTCGTAAAAGGAGCTGAGCCATGCTGTCGATCAAGGATCTTTCGGTCGCTTTCCGCAACCGTCACGGCGAAGTGCCGGCGGTGCGCGGGGTCAGCTTCGATGTGGCCAGCGGCGAAACGCTGGGCATTGTCGGCGAAAGCGGTTCGGGCAAATCCGTCACCTCCTATGCGTTGATGCGCATCCTTGATGCGGGCGGGCGGATCAGCGCTGGCTCCGTGACCTATCAGGGACAGGATCTGGCTCAGGCGAACGAGCGCGACATGCGCAGCATCCGGGGTCGCGAAGTGTCGATGATCTTTCAAAACCCGCGCGCCGCGCTGAACCCGATCCGCAAGGTCGGGCATCAGATCGAGGATGTGCTGCTGCGCCACGGTCAGGCGACCCGCTCCACCGCGCGCGCCAAGGCGATTGCGGCGTTGGAGGCGGTGCTCATCCAGAATGCCACCGCCCGCTACGATGCCTATCCGTTCGAGCTATCGGGCGGCATGTGTCAGCGCGTCGTCATCGCCATCGCGCTGGCCTGCGAGCCGAACCTGCTGATCGCGGATGAGCCGACGACCGGGCTCGACATTACAACGCAGAAGGCTGTGATGGACCTGATGCGCGACCTGATCCGCGCGCGGGGCATGAGCTCAATCCTGATCACCCATGACCTTGGGCTGGCCTCCGAATATTGCGACCGGATCGTCGTGATGAAGGACGGGCAACTGGTGGAGCAGGGCGCTCCGCAGGAGCTGTTCGTGCATCCCAAGCACCCCTATACCCAGCGACTGGTCGATGCGACGCCCCGGCTGGGCGCGACGATCCGCAGCCTGCTGCCAGTGGAGGCCCGCCGCCCGGAGCCGGCCCATAAGGTGCATCCTCGCGCTTTGCTGGAAACGGTCGACCTGACCCGCACTTTTGAAAGCAAAAGCGGCCCGGTCCGCGCGGTTAAGGGCATCTCGTTCCAGATCCGCGAAGGCCAGAGCGTCGGCTTGGTGGGTGAAAGCGGCTCCGGCAAATCCACCACCGCCGAAATGCTGGTGCGGCTGTCCGATCCGACCAGCGGCAATATCCTGTTCGAAGGACAAGACATCGCCGCGACCCCGGCCGTTCGGTTTTCGCGCACCGCCCGGCGTCGTGACATCCAGATGGTGTTTCAGGACGCAACCGACGCGCTGAACCCGCGCCATAGCGCCGCGACGGCGATTGCCGAGCCATTGCGCCGCATCGCGGGTCTGCGGGGCCGTGCGCTGCGCGTCCGCGTTGAGGAATTGGCGGAGCTGACGGGTTTGCCGCTGCCGCTGCTGACGCGGCTGCCGCATCAGCTGTCAGGTGGGCAAAAAGCGCGTGTCGGCATCGCCCGCGCCATCGCGCTGGAGCCGAAACTGCTGATCCTTGATGAGCCGACCGCCGCACTGGATGTGTCGATCCAAGCGCTGGTGCTGAACCTCCTTGTCGATCTGCGCGCAAGGCTTGGAATGAGCTACCTGTTTGTCAGTCACGACCTGAACGTGGTGCGCCTGTTGTGCGACGAGGTTCTGGTGATGAAAAGCGGCGAGATCATCGAACGCGGTCCCGCCGAGCAGGTGATGGCTGATCCAAAACACCCCTATACGCGCTCTTTGGTCGCTGCCGCACCGCAGCCGCCCGCGTCCGCCGCCGCGGCTTAGGCCCATCAGATCGCATCCGCGATCCGCGCCACCGCGACCCTGCTATTTGCGACCCAAGACGCCGCAGCCTGAATGAACGGAGACCCCGACGTGCTGTCCAATATCCCCTTTACCCTGTCCTCCCTCCGGGCAGCCTACGCCGCCGGCACCACCCCTGCCGAGATCGTCGAGGAGGTCTATGCCCGCATTGCCGCGGTCAACGACCCGGCGCTGTTTCTGCATCTGCGTGATCGCGAAGACGTGCTGGCCGAGGCGCGGGCGCTGACGCCGGATTCGACCGATCCGCTGTGGGGGATCCCGTTTGCGATCAAGGACAATATCGACGCGGGCGGCATGCCGACCACGGCAGCCTGTCCGGCCTATGCCTATGATGCCGACACCGATGCGTTTGTCGTGGCACGGCTGCGGGCGGCGGGCGCGCTATTGATCGGCAAGACCAATCTGGACCAGTTCGCCACCGGGCTTGTCGGGGTTCGCAGCCCCTATGGCGCGCCGCTCAACGCGGTCGATCCGGATATCGTTCCCGGCGGCTCCTCGGGTGGGTCCGGCGTGGCCGTGGGGCACGGGCTGGTGAGTTTCTCGCTGGGCACCGACACGGCAGGCTCCGGTCGGGTTCCGGCAGCGCTAAACAACATCGTTGGGCTGAAGCCGACGCTGGGCAGCCTGTCGGCGCGCGGCGTGGTCCCGGCCTGCCGGACGCTCGATACGATCTCGATTTTCGCGCTGACGGTTGATGACGCCTATGCCGCGTTTTCGGTCGCGTCGGGCTATGACGAGGGGGATGCGTTCAGCCGCCGCTTCCCCGTGCGCCCCGCGCAGCCGACGCCCACCGCATTGCGCATCGGGGTGCCGGACGCGGCCTCGCTGCGGTTTTTCGGCGACGCGGCGCAGGAGGCTATGTTCAGCGATGCCTGTGCGCGGTTGACGGCGGGCGGTGCGGAAATCGTGCCGATGAATTTCCAGCCGCTCTATGACGTTGCGGACATGCTTTATAACGGCGCATGGGTGGCGGAGCGGCACACAGTCATTGCTGATCTGCTGAAAACCCAGCCCGACGCGGTGCATCCGGTGACGCGCAAAGTGATAAGTCTGGCCGAAACCCTCAGCGCCGATGACGCCTTCAACGGCATCTACCGCCTGCGTGAGCTGTCGCGCGTGGCGGACATCGCGATGGAGGGGATCGACGCGCTTTGTGTGCCGACCATCCCCACGTTCTACAGCGTCGCGGATCTGGAAGCCGACCCGATCGGGCCAAATTCCAACCTTGGCACCTATACAAATTTCGTCAATCTGCTCGACATGTGCGGGATCGCCGTGCCCACCGCGCCGCGCACCGATGGGCGGCCTGGCTCGGTCACCTTCCTTGCTCGTGCCGGGGAGGATGCTCTGACCGCCGCACTTGCGCGTGGGATGGAGCATGGTGTGCAGCGGATGCTGGGCGGCACCTCGACCCCGCTGCCCGCCCCGATGGAGCCCGCGCCTGCATTGGCCTGCGATGAACTCGCCGTGGTCGTCTGTGGCGCGCATATGTCGGGTCTGCCGCTGAACGGGGAGCTTGCGAACCGGGGTGGACGGCTGCTGCGCCGGACCCGCACCGCGCCCGCCTACAAGTTTCACGCGCTGGCCGGTGGCCCGCCCGCACGGCCCGGTCTGTTGCGGGTCAACGCAAAGGACGGTGCCGCGATCGAGGTCGAGGAATGGGCGCTACCGCGCACCGCTATGGGCGACTTCATGGCCGGTATCCCTGCGCCGCTCTGCATCGGCACGGTCGAGCTTGAGGATGGCAGCCGCAGCGCCGGGTTCTTGGTCGAGCCTGCCGGGCTGGACGGCGCACGCGACATCACCGGGCTGGGTGGCTGGCGCGCCTTTCTTGCCGAAAACGCCCGCACGCGCGAACCCGACATGGCCTGACACGCCCTGAAATTGGCCTCCGCGCCGGTGCCGCGCCTCGGCATTGGGCGGATGTCACACCGTTTCTGCCCTGAACATAGGCACTTGCCGGGCGACGCTGTCACTGCGGCCGCGCCCGGCCCATTCGTCTGCCCGAAAGGATTGCACCCGGCTCATGGACCGGCTTATCTGCGCGCATAACCCCCGCACCCCCCATCCGCGACCCGGAGACAAAGGGACCGACATGCGCCACCTGCTGACCTTTCGCTATATTGAGGCGGTGATGCGGGCAGGCTCGATCCGCAGTGCGGCGGATATGCTCAACATCACCGCATCGGCCCTGAACCGGCGCATTCAGCGCTTTGAGGATGAGTTCGGATACGAGATTTTCGAACGTCTCCCCCGTGGCGTGCGGCTGAACCCGGCGGGTGAGTTGCTGATGCAGCATTACCGCGAGCAGCGGTCCGACTTGAGCCGGGTGCTTAGTCAGGTCGCGGATCTTTCGGGAGAGCGGCGCGGTCATGTCTCGATTGCCTGTTCGCAGGCCATGGTGCCTTATTTCCTGCCCGAACAGATCGCGCGCTACCGGGCCGAACATCCCGGCGTGACCTTTACCGTCAATGTCCGGGACCGCGCGGCGGCGGAGCGTGACCTTTATAATTTCGACTGCGATCTGGCGCTGGTTCTGGAGCCCGTGCACATGGTGGATTTCGAAATCCTGATGGCGATTGAGCAGCCGGTGCACGCGATCCTGCGGCGCGATCATCCGCTGGCGGCCGAGCCGGAATTGCGCCTGCGCCGGTGTCTCGACTACCCCTGTCTGATGCCTTCGGGGGCCTATGCGGTGCGCAGCATGATTGAGACCGCGCTGGCGCGGGGATCGCGTGATCTGGACCCGGTGGTGACCTCGGACAGCTTTGATTTCATGCGACATTATATCGAGTTCGAGGACGCGATTTCATTCCAGATCCCGCTGGGGCTGCGCCTGCCGGATGATGGCGCATTGACCAGCCGCCCGATTGCGGCGCGGGACATGCCGCCGGGGTCTTTGCTGCTGGGTCAGATGCGGGGCAGGGCCCTGCCGGTGGCCCCGTCGAAGTTTGCACAAAGCCTCTCTCAAGCCATGTTGGACCGTTATCCGCCTAAAATTTAAGCGGTGCATTTTTTGCACCACTATTGGGATTTTATAGCACAAGACAGTCCCGGACGCCCTGCCTAGGGTCGCCTCAGGTTTCCGCGGGCCGCTGCCGGTCCGCATCATCTGAGAGGATCTGTCATGACGTCGCGCCCGCTTCTGACCCGCCGCCGCTTCCTGAATACCACTGCCGCCACGCTGGGCGCCGCCGCCGCGTTGCCATTGCTTTCGGGCCGTGCACTCGCCGCCGAGGAGATCACCGTCGGCTTCATCTATGTCGGTCCGCGCGATGACTTTGGCTACAACCAATCCCATGCCGAAGGCGCTGCCGCGGTGAAGGAGATGGCCGGTGTCACCGTGATCGAAGAAGAAAACGTGCCCGAATCCGTCGACGTGCAGAACACCATGCAGTCGATGATCAATTTCGACGGGGCGCAGATGCTGTTCCCGACGTCGTTTGGCTATTTCAGCCCGCATATTCAAGAAGTCGCCCCGGAATTCCCCGAGGTGCGGTTTGAGCATTGCGGCGGGCTGTGGAGCGAAGGCGATCCTGAAAACGCGGGCTCCTATTTCGGCTATATCGGTCTGGGCCAGTACCTGAACGGCATCACCGCAGGTCACGCCACCAAGACCAAGAAGATCGGCTTTGTCGCCGCGAAACCGATCCCGCAGGTGCTCAACAACATCAATTCCTTCCTGCTGGGGGCGCGGGCGGTCGATCCTGAAATCACCTGTCAGGTGATCTTTACCGGCGAATGGTCGCTGGCGGTGAAAGAGGCCGAAGCCACCAATGCGCTGGCCGATCAGGGCTGCGATGTCATCACCTGCCATGTGGACGGGCCCAAAGTGGTCGTCGAAACCGCAGCGGCGCGCGATTGCTTTGTCTGCGGCTATCACGCCGATCAAAGCCCGCTCGCGCCCGAGAAATACCTCACCGGCGCCGAATGGAACTGGCCGCAGGTCTATACCGATATGGTGGCCAAGCAGATGGCCGGGGAAAGCATCGACAACTTCGTGCGCGGCGGTCTGGCCGAAGGCTTCATCAAGATGTCGCCGCTAGGCCCTGCCGTGTCAGATGCCGCACGGGCGCAGTTTGAGGCGACTCATGCCGAAATGATGAAGGGCGGCTTCAGCGTCATCAAAGGCCCGCTGAAGGATAACGAAGGCAATGTCATCGCCGCCGAGGGCGAGGCGTTTTTGGAAAACGATATCGCACTCGAGTCGATGGATTACCTCGTCGAGGGCGTCATCGGCTCGACCAGCTGATCGGATCGCAATGACCTCCCTCACGACAAACACGCGGGCGCGGGGCGGGCTATGGCCTGGCCTCGCCCCGCGGATCGAGACCTTCGCGCTGCCGTTGCTGGCCCTGCTGGCGGGCAGCGCGCTGTTTTCGGTGTTCCTGCTGGTGATTGGCAAATCCCCGGTCGACTTCTTTGCGCTGGTTTGGCGCGCCGGGTTCAGCACCGCGTTTTCATGGCAAAATACCCTGTCGCGGGTCGCGCCGCTGCTGCTGGCGGCGCTATGCGTCGCGCTTCCCGCCCGGCTGGGTCTGGTGGTGATCGGCGGCGAGGGCGCGATTGTGCTGGGCGGTTTGGCCGGTGCTGTCGCTGGCGTGGCCTCCGCCGCGCTGCCCGCGCCTGTAGGGTTTGCGCTGATGGTCGGCGCGGCCATGGTGGCGGGCGGTCTGTGGATCGGCCTTGCGGGCGCGTTGCGGATGAAGCGCGGCGTGAACGAGACGATCTCCTCGTTGCTGCTGGCCTATATCGCCATCGCGCTGTTCAATCATTTCGTCGAGTCGGTGTTCCGCGATCCGGCGAGCCTCAACAAACCCTCGACCCAGCCACTGCCCGACGCGCTGCGCGTGGGTGACATGCCGTTTCTTGCTGCCCATTGGGGCATCATAGCGGGGGTGCTGGCGTGCATCGTCGCATGGGTGCTGATCGAGCGGACGACCATTGGGTTCGCCGCGCGGATCGCAGGGGGCAACATTCGCGCAGCACAGGTGCAAGGCCTGCCCGTAGACCGGCTGGTCATCGGCTTTACCGCCCTCGGTGGCGCGCTGGCCGGGCTTGCGGGGTTTTTCGAGGTAGCGGCGGTGCATGGCTCGGCCAATGCGTCGCTGATCTCGGGCGTGGGCTATACGGGCATCCTTGTGTCATTCCTTGCCCGCCATAACCCGCTGGCAATCATCCCGGTCGCGATCCTGCTGGGCGGGTTCGAGGCATCGAGCGGGCTGATCCAGCGCCGCATGGACCTGCCGGATGCGACGATCCTCGTATTCCAAGGCACGATTTTCGTTCTGGTGCTGATGGCAGAGGCCTGGAGCGGTCGGCTTCAGACCTTGCTTGGCGGAGGGCGCACACAATGACCGATCTAGGTTTGTGGAGCGTGCCACTGGCGATCCTCGGCGGCGCGATCCGTGTCTCAACGCCGTTCCTCTTCGTGAGCCTCGGCGAATGCCTCACCGAACGCTCGGGGCGGATCAACCTTGGGCTGGAAGGCACGCTCGTGTTTTCCGCGATGGCGGGCTACGCGGTGTCCTATCACGCGGGCGATCCGTTTGCCGGGGTCGCAGCGGCGGCGCTGGCGGGGTGTCTGTTCGGGCTGCTGCACGGGGCGCTATGCGGGCTGCGCGGGGTCAATGACATCGCCGTCGGCATCGCGCTGATGCTGCTGGGCACCGGGCTCGCGTTTTTCCTTGGCAAATCCTACATCCAGCCGTCGGCACCGCGCCTCCCGGCAATTCCTTTCGGCTTCTGGTCCGATGTGCCGCAGATCCGCGCGGCACTGCAGGTCAACGTCTTGTTCATCGCGGGTGGCATCCTTGCGCTGGTCATGGCGTGGATGTTCCGCAGCACGCGTATCGGCCTGACCGTGCGCGTCGTGGGCGATAGCACCGATGCGGCGCGCGCGCTTGGCATTGCGCCAAACCGGGTGCGCCTGTGGTCGACGGCGGCGGGCGGCGCGCTCGCCGGGATCGGCGGGGCGTATCTGTCGCTCTACTACCCCGGCAGCTGGAACGAGGGCATTTCATCGGGGCAAGGTCTGATGGCTGTGGCGCTGGTGATCTTTGCCCGCTGGAACCCGATCAACTGCTTTTGGGCGTCGCTGCTGTTTGGCGGGGCAGGGGCGCTTGGTCCCGCGCTGCAATCGGTGGGCGTCAGCGAAGGCTACTACCTGTTTTATGCCGCGCCATATGTGCTGACGCTTGGCATTCTCATCCTCACCTCCTCGCCAGAACGCGGCCTAGACGGCGCGCCGGGCGAGTTGAGCATCACCAAATAGGAGTATCTCCCATGAATGGACTTGGCGGTCTGAACAAATCCCCCAATGGTGTCGGCATCGGCGTGGTGCAATTGCAACTGCCCGTGACGAAGACCAAGGCCGATCTCACCGCGCAGACCGCGCGGGTGGTCGAACTGGTCGGTAAGGCCCGGCGCAACCAGCCCGGCATGGATCTGGTCGTATTCCCCGAATACGCGCTGCACGGCCTGTCGATGGACATCAATCCCGAGATCATGTGCGAGATGGACGGGCCGGAGGTCGCGGCGATGCGGCAGGCCTGCATCGACAATAAGATCTGGGGCTGCTTTTCGATCATGGAGCTGAACCCCGGCGGCATGCCCTACAATACCGGGTTGATCTATTCTGACACCGGCGAGCTGAAGCTCTATTACCGCAAGATGCATCCTTGGGTGCCGGTGGAGCCGTGGGAGCCGGGCGATACCGGCATTCCCGTTTGCGAAGGGCCCAATGGCTCCACCCTGGCGCTGATCATTTGCCACGACGGGATGTTCCCGGAGATGGCCCGCGAATGCGCCTATAAGGGCGCGGAGATCATGATCCGCACGGCGGGCTATACCGCGCCCATTCGCGACAGCTGGCGCTTCACCAATCAAAGCAACGCGTTCTGCAACCTGATGATCACGGCCAATGTCTGCATGTCAGGCTCCGACGGCACGTTCGATTCCATGGGCGAGGGGATGATCTGCAATTTCGACGGCTCGATCATTGCGGATGGTAAAAACGGTCGCCCGGATGAGATCATTACCGCCGAGCTGCGCCCCGATCTGGTGCGCGAAGCGCGGCGTCACTGGGGTGTCGAAAACAACATCTACCAGTTTGGCCATCGCGGCTATGTCGCGGTCAAGGGCGGGGCGATGGATTGTCCCTATACCTATATGACCGATCTGGCTGCGGGCGAATATCGCCTGCCATGGGAGGATGAGATCGTCACCACCGATGGGCGTAACTTCGGCTTCCCCACGCCGACCCGCGCCTATGGCGAGAAGGACAGCTGAAATGACGACGCTCGCCTCCCGCCCCTATGCCTGGCCCTATGATGGCGATCTGCGGCCCGACAATACCGCGCTGGTCATCATCGACATGCAGACCGATTTTTGCGGACCGGGCGGCTATGTCGACAAGATGGGCTATGATCTGTCGCTGACCCGCGCCCCGATCGAGCCGATCGGGCAGGTGCTGAGCGCCATGCGCGCGGGCGGCTACAGCATCATCCATACCCGCGAAGGCCATCGGCCCGACCTGTCTGATCTGCCCGACAACAAGCGCTGGCGCAGTCGGCAGATCGGCGCGGGCATCGGGGATCGCGGCCCCTGCGGGCGCATCCTTGTGCGGGGCGAGCCGGGTTGGGAGATCATCGACGAACTCGCGCCGCTGCCGGGCGAGGTCATCATCGACAAACCGGGCAAGGGCAGTTTCTGCGCCACTGATCTGGAGTTGATCCTGCGCACGCGCGGCATCCGCAACCTGATCCTGACCGGCATCACCACCGATGTCTGTGTCCATACCACGATGCGCGAAGCCAATGACCGCGGCTTTGAATGTGTGATGCTGGAGGATTGCTGCGGGGCGACGGATCGTGACAACCACGATGCCGCCGTGCGCATGATCCAGATGCAGGGCGGTGTGTTCGGCTGCGTCGCGCAGTCGCAAGGCGTGCTGGACGCGCTGGCATGAGCGCGCAGACCGATCCGGGGGCTGCCATCGGCGTCGAGGCCGTGGGCATCACCATGCGTTTTGGCGAATTCACGGCGCTGGACGCGGTGTCTGCCCGCATCCGTCCCGGCAGCTTTCACGCGCTGCTCGGCGAGAATGGCGCGGGCAAGTCGACATTGGTGAAATGCCTCATGGGGTTTTACCGCGCGACCGCAGGCGGCGTGCTGGTGGATGGGCGTGAGGCGCGGATGGCCTCGCCTGCCGATGCGCAGCGGCTGGGCCTTGGCATGGTCTATCAGCATTTCACATTGGTGCCGTCGCTCACCGTGGCCGAGAACCTTGTGATCTCCCGCCGGGACGCGCCCGCGCGCATCGACTGGAACGCGGAAATCGCGGCGCTTGAGGCCTTCATGGCCACCACGCCTTTCCGCGTGCCTTTGACCCGGCGGGTCGACCGGCTGGCCGCAGGCGAAAAGCAGAAGGTCGAGATCCTCAAGCAACTCTACCTTGGCAGCCGCTTCATGGTGCTGGATGAGCCGACCTCGGTTCTGACGCCCGCCGAGGCGGACGAAGTGCTGGGCCATGTGCGTGCATTGACGCAGGCCGGGCGGCTGACGGTCCTGATGATTACGCATAAATTTCGCGAGGTGCGTGCCTTTGCGGATGAGGTGACGGTGCTGCGGCGGGGGCGCGTCACTGGCACCGGCCATGTCACTGATTTGTCGAATGACGACATGGCGCAGATGATGATGGGCGCGCGCCCCGACACCACCCCACCCGCGCGGCACGGCACGCCGGGGGCGCCGGTGCTGCAGCTGACCGACGCGCGCGCCGGAGATCGGTCTGGCCATGGCGAAATCGCGATTGATACCCTTGATGTCCGGGCTGGCGAAATCGTCGGCGTGGCGGGCATTTCGGGCAACGGGCAGGTAGAGTTGATGGAGATCCTGACCGGGCAGCGCCAGTTGCGCGCAGGCCGGATGGAGGTCGCAGGCGCGCCTTACCGCGCCACTCGCGCCGAGGCCCGCGCCCGACACGTCCGCTACCTGCCCGAAGAGCCGCTGCGCAATGCCTGTGCACCGCGGATGAGCGTGGCCGAGAACCTTGCGTTTCGGGTGTTCGACGCGGGCGGGGGGGGCGACACGGGCGGCGCTGGTCGCAAGGGTCGGTTCTGGCTGGACCGGCGCGGCATGATGGCGCGCGCCGGGGCCCTGATCGACGGATTCGACATCCGCACACGATCCGCCCGCGCGCCGATCCGTGATCTGTCCGGCGGCAATGTGCAGCGCGCGGCGCTGGCTCGGGAACTGACCGGAAAAGTCGATCTGCTGGTGGTGTCGAACCCGTGCTTCGGGCTGGATTTCGCGGCTGTCCGGGCGATCCGCGAACGGATCATGGAGGCGCGCAATTCCGGCACGGCCGTTCTGCTCATCAGTGAGGATCTGGACGAGATCCTCGACCTTGCCGACCGCTTGGTGGTGCTAAGCGAGGGCCGCGTGATCCATGAGACCGCCGCGGCAGGGGCCGATCCCAAGGCATTGGGCCGCTATATGGCGGGGCAGGCAGCATGAGCGTGACCACCCTGACCGCCCGACCCGCCGATTTCGCGCTGGACCGGGGCAAGGTCGCGCTGCTGGTGATCGATATGCAACGCGACTTCATCGAAGAGGGCGGCTTTGGCGCGGCGCTTGGCAATGATGTCAGCCGTCTGCGCGCGATCATCCCGACCGTGGCGCGTCTGCTCGACGGGTTTCGCGCGGCGGGCCTGCCGGTGCTGCACACCCGTGAATGTCACGCGCCCGATCTGTCCGATTGCCCGCCTGCCAAGCGTCTGCGCGGCGCGCCAAGCCTGCGGATCGGTGATCCCGGCCCCATGGGGCGCATCCTGATCGCGGGAGAGCCGGGTGCGGAAATCCTGCCCGAACTGGCGCCACTGCCCGGCGAAACGGTCATCGACAAGCCCGGCAAAGGCGCATTCTACGCGACCGACCTACAGCAGGTTTTGCAGGCGCGCGGCATCACCCAATTGATCGTCGCGGGCGTCACCACCGAGGTTTGCGTGCAGACGACCATGCGCGAGGCGAATGATCGTGGCTACGACTGCCTGCTCGCGGAGGACGCGACCGAAAGCTATTTCGCGTCCTTCAAGGCCGCAACTGTCGAAATGATCGTGGCACAGGGCGGCATCGTCGGCTGGGCCGCGCCCGTAGACGCCATTCTGGAGGCCATCGCATGAGCGGACCGATTGTGTTTCACGACTTGCTGAACGGCGGGTGGAGGGATCAGACATTTGAGCCCTTTCGCGATGGGGTCGAGATCTGTCACCTTCATCGCGACCAAAGCGATGCGGTGAGCAGCCCGCATTGGGCCTTGCTGCGATATGCGCCGGGTGCCAGCGTGCCGGAGCATCTGCATACGGGGCTGGAAACGATCCTTGTGCTTGAGGGGGCGCAGGGCGATGCCGCGGGAACATATCCTGCGGGAACCATGGTGCTTAATCCCGAAGGCTCCAGCCATGCGGTGCAGGCGGCGCAGGGGTGCGTGGTGTTGATCCAATGGGCGCGTCCGGTCGAGATCCTCGACGACGCTTGAAGTGGGTCACGCCCGAGGGCGCGCGGCGCCTTAGTCCCTCGATGTTCGCCGGACAGGCGTTGCACGCTAGGTAGCGCGGTGACGCCGATAACATCATGGAGGACCCGATGACCCCGAGCCCGCAACAAGATCAGGCCGACGACCAGACCGCCAAGACCCATTCTGGGTTGCGGGCGGTCTTCATCAACACTTCGCTGAAACGCGAGTCTGGCGACAGCCATACCGGTCTGCTGATGGATGTCTCTGCCACCATCATGGAAAAGGCGGGGGTCGAGGTCGACAGGATCTACCTGCTGGACCATCAGGTGCCGCCGGGCGTTTATCCCGACATGACCGAACATGGTTGGGAGCGCGATGACTGGCCTCAGCTGTGGGAACGTATCCTTGCGGCGGATATCCTCGTGATTGGCACGCCGCTGTGGCTGGGGGAGGAAAGCTCGGTCTGCCGGGTGCTGATCGAGCGGCTCTATGGCATGTCCGGAGAGTTGAACGACGCAGGGCAGTCGATCTTCTATGGCAAGGTGGCAGGCAGTGTGATCACCGGCAATGAGGATGGGATCAAGCATGTTGCGATGACCCTGGGCTTTGCCATGTCGCATCTGGGCTACACGATCCCCCCTCAGGCCGATTGCGGCTGGATCGGGGAGGCCGGACCGGGCCCGTCCTATGGCGATGAGTTAGACGATGGCACCCGCGCCGGGATCGAAAATGACTTCACCCAACGCAACAGCACCATCATGACCTGGAACCTGATGCATCTGGCCAAGCTGCTGAAAGACGCAGGCGGCTATCCCCGGCAGGGCAATGACCGCCGCGCGTGGCAGGCAGGGGATCGTTTTGGCTACGAAAACCCCGAGTATCGCAGCTAAGGCGTCCTTGGGCGTGATTGGCTCAAACTAGGGCTTTGCCGAATTCTGCGGATCGGGGCGCGTGCGATAGACCCGATCCGCAGGAAAGCCTGTTGCAGCGATCCGTCAATATCCCAGCGTGCGCGGCAGCCAGATCACCACTTGCGGCACAAACGCCATGATGAGCAGCGCGGCGATCAGCGGGATCAGGAACGGGGCGACTGCGGCACATACCCGGCCAAAGGGCACTCCGGTCAGATCCTTCATCAAGAACAGCGACAGCCCAAGAGGCGGCGTGTATTGCCCGATCATGATGCAGAACACCATCGTCACGCCCAGATGCACGGGGTCTAGTCCGAAGGTCTCGGTGCCCACGCCCACCAGCATCGGCGCAAGGATCAGCAGCAGGATCGCATTTTCGATGATCGCGCCAAGGATCAGCAGGGACACCAACGTCAGCAACATGAACATCGCCGGCGACTCGAAGGTCGTCGAGATGGCGGTGGCGGCGGTCTGGGGAATATTGCCAATCGTCAGCACCCACCCGAACAACACCGCGTTGGCAATGATGAACAGCAATTTGGCGGAGGCCGAGGCCACCTCGAACAAGGCGTCCAGCGCCGCCTTGAAGGTCAGTTCGCGATAGACCACGCCGCCCAGAAATAGCGCGTAGAGCACCGCCACAGTCGCCGCTTCGGTCGGGCTGAAGATGCCCAGCGTCATGCCACCGACAATGATGATCGGCGTCAGCATCGGCGGGGCCGCGCGCAGGAAGGTCCGGCCCACGGTGCGAAAACTGAACGGATCGGCTGAGACATATCCACGCCCGCGCGCCACGATGTAGATGTAGGTCATCAGACAGCCAGCGATCACAAAGGCAGGCAGCACGCCGCCTAGAAACAATTGGGTGATCGACACCTGTGCGATGATCCCGAACATCACCAGCGGAATGCTCGGCGGCAGGATTGGTCCGATGGAGGCCGAAGCCAGCGTGATGCCGATTGCCAGCTTCTCATCATAGCCATGCTGCTTCATCGCGCGCACCTGCATGGGCCCGAGACTGGCGACATCGGCGAGTGCGGAGCCTGACATCCCGGCGAATACCAAGCTGTTGAGGACGTTCACATGCCCCAACCCGCCCGGCACGCGCCCGACGATGGAGGCCGCGAAGTCAAAGATGCGGTCGGTGATCTTGGCGGCGTTCATCAGGCTGCCTGCCAGCATGAACAGCGGGATGGCCAGCATGGTGAACTTGTCGATGGAGAATGCCAGTTCCATCGCGGTCTGGGTCAGCGGGAAGCCTTCGGCGAGAAGGTAGATCACCGCACAGCCCCCAAGCGCCAATGCCACGGGCATGCCCAACATGATGACGATAAGGCTGACCCCGATAAGCAGGATGAGAAGAAGTTCGAGGTTCACGCGGGTCTCCTTGCAATCCCGACGATGCGACGCAGGACCCGGATCGCCATGAAAAGGGCGATGAGACCTGCGGAAATGGGGATGGCTATGACCTGATAGGTGATGGGCAGGCGCAAGGCGGGCGTGCGTTCATGGCTCAACTGAGACACCAGATCGACCCCACCGATGACGACACAGATCAGGAATGCAATGCCGAGCAGATCGAGTGCGATCTCCAGCAGTTCATACCATGTCCGGCCAGCGGCGATTTCGGATAGGATTTCAACCCGCGCATGCAGGTTCAGGCGCGCCAGACCGACCGCGCCAAGAAAGGTCATCCAGACCAGCGCCATCCCCGAGATCTCCTCGGTCCACGGAAGGGCGGCGTTGAACACATACCGCATGATGACCTGCAGGCTGGATATCCCGGCCACGGCAATCAACAGTAACATCGACACAGCAATTTCCGGGTTGGCAGCAACGCGCCGCCAACCCGTGCCGTCAGGCGCTTCGGGCTGCATCTGGATCAGCTTCCGTCGGTCGCCACAGCGGAAAGCACTTGTTCACTCAAGCCTTCGGGCCAGATCTTGCCTTCGAACCGGCTTGCGACTTCGGCTTGAACCGAGCTTCGGAATGCCGCGTCGTCGATCCCTTCGGCGGTGGTCACGACGGTCATGCCTTCGGCGGCGAGCCGGTCGGCGAGCGTCTTTTCCTCCTCGATGGTGAGGTTCGTGGCATATTCGGCGGCCTCAGTTGCAGCTTTCAGCAGCGCTTCCTGATTTTCCGGGGTCAGCCCCTCGAATGAGCTGTCATTGATGATCCACGGCAGGGCGATCAGCTGGTGGTTGGTCAGAACCAGCGTATCCTGCACCTCGTAGAATTTCTCGGACATGATCGTGGGCAGCGGGTTTTCCTGCCCATCCACGACGCCTTGGCTCAGCGCCTGAAACAGATCCGCGAAGGGCACTGGCGTCGGCTGCGCGCCCAGTCCGGTCACAACGGCGAGCGACATTTCATTAGGAACGGAACGGATCTTGCGGCCTTCCAGATCGGCGGGCGATTTCGCGGCGACGCCGTTGGTCGTTAGGTTGCGCGCGCCATAATAGAATGCGCCAATGATCTGCATGCCGGTTTCGTCAGCCAACTGCGCATCCCAGACCTGTCCGAATTCTTCACCGTGAACGATGCGGTCCAGCTGGCTCCAGTCGCTGTAGAAATAGCCTGCATTATAGACGTTATATTCTGGCACCACATCGGCCAGCAGGGGAAACGTGCCTTCGGCCATGTCCAACGCGCCGGTCTTGACGGACCCAACCAGGTTGCGGACATCGCCCAATTGCGCGGACGGATAGATGCGGATCGTCAGATCGCCGCCGGAATATTCTTCGGCCAGATCGGCCAGCTTCTGAGCGCCCATGGCAGCGGGCGAGCCCGGCGCCTGAATATGTCCGAAACGAAGCGTATCCGCAGTTGCGAGCGCGGGTGCCGAGACCATAAGGCCTGCGAACAAAATCTTGCCGAGCATAGTTTCCTCCCTGAAACACAAAAACTCCCGCGATAATTCGTAGCGCTGCGAAAATTTGCTGTCAAGGAGCGGGAGGCCAGGAAGGTTTCGCGACGGAAACTAGCTCGCCTGAGCGGGATTGCAGCGGGTTCACGGGTTGCCGTTTCGGGCCTCAACGGGGAGAACGATGCGAGAGCGGTGCAGGCTATCGGCATGGCTCGATCCACCGCACCGGCAATCACGAGGATGCCCATGCCCGATCTCGCTTCCGGTCTGCCGAAATCCACGGGGCGCTGGCGCATGCTGGCCCTTATATGCGCCGGCGTGGTCGGGGTGCTGACAACGTGGTTTTCCGCAACCGCCATCATGCCGGAACTGATCTCAGACTGGAGCTTGTCGACCTCGCAGGCGGCATGGCTGACCAATGCGGTTCAGTTGGGATTTGTCGCGGGGGCGCTTGCGGCGTCGGTGGTGAATTTGCCCGACATCGTGCGCATGCAGCGATTGATAACGATCTGTGCGTTGGCGGCGGCGGCGGCGAATGCCGGACTTTTGCTGGTGTCCTCGCCTGCGGCGGCAATCATGCTGCGGTTCTTGACCGGGGTGGCATTGGCCGGGGTATACCCGCCGGCGCTGAAACTGATGGCCACGTGGTTTCAGCAGGGGCGCGGCCTGGCGCTGGGGTTTTTGCTCGGCGCGTTGACGCTTGGCTCCTCTACGCCGCATCTGTTGCGGGCGCTGACCGAGGGCATTGCATGGCAGGCGGTGGTGATCGGAACCAGTGCGCTGACCCTGACTTCGGCTGCGATATTTGGACTTCTCGTGCATGAGGGCCCCCATGCGTTCGGGCGTGCGGTATTTGATCCGCGCCAAACATTGCAGGTCTTTTCGCAAAAGCCTCTCTGGCTCGCCAATCTTGGCTATTTTGGCCATATGTGGGAGCTTTACGCGATGTGGGCGTGGATTTTGGCCTTTGGCGTCGCGGCGGCGGAGGGCGGGTTGCAGCCGTTTCCGTTTGGCTCCCCCTCAATGCTGAGCTTTGTCGTCGTGGCGTCCGGTGTCGCCGGCTGCGTTCTGGGCGGTCTTCTGTCGGACCGGATCGGACGTTGCCTGACAACCGCAGGCCTGATGGCGGTGTCGGGGATATGCGCGGTGCTCATCGGGTTTCTGTTCGATGGTCCCGGCTGGGCATTGGCACTGGTGGCGATTGTGTGGGGGGTGTCAGTGGTCGGTGATAGTGCGCAGTTTTCAGCCGCCGTGACGGAGCTGGCCGATAGCCGTTTCGTGGGCACAGCTGTCACGTTGCAGCTTGGCATCGGGTTCGCGTTGACGGTGGTGGCGATCTGGGGCGTGCCGCTGCTGGCCGAGGCGCTTGGCGGCTGGCGTTGGGCGTTTGTCATGCTGGTGCCGGGGCCTGTGCTCGGGGTCTGGGCGATGCTTCGGTTGCGCAGGTTGCCGGAGGCCGCGCGGCTGGCGGGCGGCGCGCGCTAAGCGCCCGCGCAGGCCGATCAGCGGCGCTTGCCGCGGATGATCTTATTGCCTCGGGGGCCGGTCGCCACCGGTGTGTTGGCGCGGTTTTCGTCCTGCAGTTTGCGCCAGCGTTGCAGGCGCGCCGGATCCAAGGTGCCAGCCGCAATCGCCGCCTGCACCGCGCAGCCCGGTTCGTGAGCATGCGTGCAGTCGCGGAACCGACATTCCGGCGCCAGTTCGGTGATCTCAGCAAACAGCATGTCGAGACCCGCAGCTGTATGGCTGACCTGAAGCGACCGCATGCCCGGCGTGTCGATCGCCCAGCCACCGCCCTGCACCGGATGCAACGAACGAGAGGTGGTGGTGTGCCGTCCTTTGGCATCGGCCTCGCGGATGCTGCCGGTTGCCTGACCCTCATCCGAGGACCGCCCCGACAGCGTGTTAAGCAAGGACGATTTCCCGACCCCGGAGGAGCCGACAAGCGCGACCGTCTGACCCGGACCGCACCACGGCGCAAGCGTCAGGCCGGCATCCGGATCCTTCGCGTTCAGGGCCACGACCTCCAGCCCGCGCTGCAACTCGGCGGCTTGGGCGCAGTAGGGAGCGGTATCGTCGACCTTGTCGGCCTTCGTCAGCACGATCACCGGGGTGGTCCCGGCTTCGTTTGCCAGCGCCAGATACCGCTCCAGTCGTGCAGGGTTCAGGTCGTCATTGCAGGAACTCACGATGAAAAGCGTGTCGATATTGGCCGCAATCAACTGCGCGCGCCGACTGTCCTCGGAATGGCGTTCAAGCAAAGCCTTGCGATCTAGCCGACGCACCAACAGGCTGGTGTCAGGCTCAACCAGCACCCAGTCACCGACAGCGAAATCGGACGTCGTCGCGAGATGCTGCAATTGCAAGCGCACCGGCCCCGGCGATCCGGCACCTTCCGGCGATATCGCGGTCAGCCGCGCCCGGTGCACGGTCGCGATCCGCATGCGTGCAAGGCTGGTCTCCTCCGGCGTCAGTTGCGCGTCGAAGAACGGCGACCAACCCAGGGCCGCAAGGGAAGCTGCTGTGGTATCGTTTAAATGGCTCACAGGGCCTTATTCGACAGCCGGGGCAGGGGATGCAAGCGCTACTACGCATGCAAGGCAGGTTAGGTGCTAAGTGGCCGGGCGGCGGGACGCGCGCGGCGACGTTGTCGCAGGTTCGGGGAGCGCCACCGCGCTCAGCCAACCCGCGCCGGAACGATTGCCTATACGGGGGGTTGAGCAGGCAGACATCCGAAGGAACAGCCAATGCCCCCCAACGCAGATCTTGCACCCCGCCGTGTTCCCGCGTTGGTCACCGCCTTGGCATGGTATGCAATCATCGGTTGCGTAATCTTCGGCATCAGCATCCTCATCGCCGATGTCGTAGTGCCGGATCACGATTGGATTTCGGACACGATCAGCGATCTGGGCGCAGGCCGCTACGAATTCATCGTCGATATCGGCATCTACGCATTTTCGGCCTCGCTGATCGCCGTCGCTCTGTTGGCGGCACATGTGCATCTGGGGGGCTGGCGATGGAGCTTTGGGCTTATCGGTTTCGCAGTTCTGGGCCTGATCGTGTTTCTGGTCGGCGCCCGCAATGAGTACGGAGATCAAGATCGCGATGGCGTGGTCATCCACGTCTATCTGGTCTACGCGCTGGGGCTGCTATTGGCGGTGCTGCCTTGGGCCATGGCCGAAGGAGCGGACCGGGTCAGTTCGATCCAAGGTCCCGTCCTGCGCGGATTATCGGTGCTCTGGACACTATCGGCGCCGGTGTTCTTTTTCCTCCCCGATAGCATCGACGGCATCTATGAGCGCTATCTGGGCCTGATCGCATTCGCGGTCACCGGGATCATAGCGTCGTTATTTCTCCGCCGGAGTAGCAAATAGATCGACCACCGACCAAGCCCGGAGGGTCTAGGTCTGCACGCAGGATCTAGGGGCGACGGCGATGATGTGGCAGGGGTTCTTGGGGTATCTGCAACGCGAAGGAGCGCCAGTGGGCTCCGTAGACGGGCTTGTCACACTTGCCGTTGATGCATCGTGAGGGCCATCGGCCCACAGCCTCCGGAAGGCGCTAAGGATCGGCCCGACAACCGCGTCAGTAGCGCCCCGCAGCATCGATCATGCTCTAGTCCACGCCGCCGAGCGGACACTAAGCTCCGTCAGACAATGAGCTTTCAGCTGTAGGGAGATAGTGGCGGAGAGACAGGGATTCGAACCCTGGGAAGGCTTGCACCCTCAACGGTTTTCGAGACCGCCCCGTTCGACCACTCCGGCACCTCTCCGCGGGGGTCTTGGTGGCGCGGGGTTTAGGGGGTTGTGCGGAGCGGCGCAAGTCCCTTTTGCGGGTTGTTTGTGCAGTTTTGGCACCATCCGCGGAGTCCGGGCTGGGCTGGTTGCCGTTCAACCCGCGCGGGGCGGTGGTTTGCATGGCGATGCGGAGCAGGGTAGGCGGCACCGGGTCGGCGCGCATTCGCGTGTCAGTTGGCAATTTCGTCGTGTGGGGCTAGAGTTACGGCTACGCGCGCGCCGTCAGCCGGTTCGCCACTCGTGCTCCCGGAGGTTAGAATGATCCCGACCCGGCCTCACGGCCTTCTGTTTTCCGTGGCTTCGCGTCGTTCCGGCGCGGCGCTGTTGCGCGGTGGTGCTGCGGGACTGGCAGTCCTCGTTACGCTGATGGGGGCTCCGGTCATCGCGCAGGCGCCTGTCCCTGCCGAGGGAACGGAGCAGGCCCAGATGACCGCCGTTCAGGTGCAGCGGATCGAAGGTCTATATGCCGGGCTGGGCATGGATCAGCTGCTGGGGATCATGCGCGAAGAGGGGCTGTCCTATGGTGACGAGCTGGAGCAGGAAATGTTTCCGGGTCGCGGCGGGGAGCGCTGGGACGCGCTGGTAGACGGCATTTACGATCTCGAAAGCATGGGGCGGCTTGTCCGCCAGCAATTGGCCGAGACGCTGGTCGATACCGATCTTGCCCCGCTGGAGGAGTTCTTTGGGTCCGATCTGGGGCAGCGGATCGTGGGGCTTGAGATTGCGGCGCGGGATGCGCTGCTTGATCCGGGCACCGAGGCCGCCGCGCGCGACAAGCTGGCCTTGATGCAGGACAACGCCCATAGCCGTCTTGATGTGCTGGGCCGGTTTGCCGAGGCCAATGAACTGGTCGAGACGAATGTGGTCGGCGCGCTCAACTCCAATTTCGCCTTCTACCAAGGGCTGGCCGATGGCGGGGCGTTCGAGGTCGAGATGGCCGAGGATGAGATGATCCGCGAGGTCTGGCAGCGCGAACCCGATATTCGTGTCGAAACGGAAATCTGGGTGTTCTCCTATCTGAACCTTGCCTACCAGCCTTTGACGGATGCCGAGATCGACCGCTATACGGCGCTGTCGCTCACGCCCGAAGGGCAGGCGCTGAACCGCGCCTTGTTCGCCGCGTTCGACGAGCTTTTTCTGACGATCTCTGGGGAGCTTGGCATGGCTGCGGCGGGGTTTGTCGGCGGGCAGGATATCTGACCGGACCGACGCGCGTGCGGGCCCGGTTCTGCGCGGTGTCCGGGGCTTGACAGGCGGGGTCGGTTCCGCCATAAGCCCCGCACCCGGCGGTTCCCCGTGATCCGACCGGGTTGATTTTTTGGGGGAAGGCCTGCGGCGACGCAGCACCGGCCCCCGTCCTGCAAAACCCATGCCCAGACAGGGCACGCAGTTCGAGGTGGCCTTTGGCCAGAACGCCCGGATCGACCGGGGACCACAGAGCGCGGGCAACGAAAAGGAAGACAGCACATGTTCGCAGTGCTCAAGACCGGCGGCAAACAGTATAAGGTGGCCTCCGGTGACATCCTCCGCGTCGAGAAGCTTGCCGCTTCCGCCGGTGAGACCGTCCAGTTCAACGATATCCTGATGGTCGGCGGCACCATTGGCGCCCCCTTCGTCGAAGGCGCGGGCGTTCAGGCCGAAGTCATCGACCAGATCAAGGGTGAGAAACTCATCCATTTCGTGAAGCGTCGTCGTAAGCACGGCTCGCAGCGCACCAAAGGCCACCGCCAGCAGCTGACCCTGCTGCGGGTGACGGACATTCTGGAATCCGGCGCAGCTGACAGCGGCGTCAAGGCCGCCATCGGCTCCGGTTCCGTGTCCGGCACCACCGAGGAGGCCGCAGCGCCCGCGCCGAAAGCCAAAAAGGCCGCCCCCAAGAAAGCCGCCCCCAAGGCAGCTGCTGGTGGCGACGACCTGAAAAAGCTGTCGGGCGTCGGTCCCGCGCTTGAGAAGAAACTGCACGAAGCCGGCGTGACCAGCTTCGCCCAGATCGCCGCTTGGAGCGACGCAGACGCCGAAGAATTCGGTGAGAAGCTGAACTTCAAAGGTCGTATCGAGCGTGAAGGCTGGATCGATCAGGCCAAAGAACTGGCCAACGGCTAATCGAGATATAGGAGAACAGCGATATGGCACACAAAAAAGCAGGCGGTTCCTCCCGTAACGGTCGCGACTCTGCGGGTCGCCGCCTCGGCATCAAGAAATTCGGTGGTGAATCGGTCATCCCCGGCAACATCATCGCCCGTCAGCGCGGCACCAAATGGTGGCCGGGTCAGGGCGTCGGCATGGGCCGGGATCACACGATCTTTGCCGTGGCCGATGGTGCCGTGACCTTCCACAAAGGTCTCAAGGGCCGCACCTTTATTTCGGTCCTGCCCGCAGCGGAGGCTGCCGAGTAACCGGAACCCTCGACACGTTCGATGGATGACATTCGGGGGATCGGCCAAGGCCGGTCCCCTTTCGCGTTCTCGTTTGCTTTCTCGGCGGCGGAGACACCTGCGGATGATGCCGCAGCCCGTGGGGAGGGGGCGGCGCAATCGACGCCGTCGGGGCAAGGCAGAGCGACGGGAATGCGCCCGCACTCCTGTCGGCAGATGAGCTTGAATAGTTGGTAATGACGACCCCGAGGGGCGTCGCGGGAACGCACTTTGCGGAGGAGGGCGCCTTGAAAGAAGCACAAAACATCATGTTGGACCCCCAGCCCACAATCGTGGCTGAGCGGATCACGCTGCGGCCCCTGCGCAAGTCCGACAAAGGACTGATGCAGCATTACGCCGGTGACGAACGTGTCGCGCGCTACACCAAAACCGTGCCGCACCCGTTGCCACCCGGCACAGTGGATGGCGTCATCGAACGCGCAATGGCCGCAGACCGGACCGAAGATGTCTGGGCAATGGATGGCAGCGACACTGAGTTGGGCGAACTCGTCGGTGTCATCAAGCTGAAGCGGATGGAGCCGGTGCGCGGCGTCCAGTCCGAGATCAGCTATTGGGTTGCTCCGGCCATGTGGAATACTGGTCTTGCCTCCGAGGCGGTGCGTGCCCTGTTGGACGCCAATCCGCATCAGGCCAATACGATCTTCGCCGCCGTGTTTCAGGACAGCATTCCCTCGGCACGGGTGCTGACCAATGCGGGTTTTGAATATATCGGGGATGCGGAGGCATGGTCCGTGGCGCGCAATGCCAAGGTGCCGACCTGGACCTACCTCAAGAAGCTCTGAGTTCCGCGCGTCGCGCGGGCCTCTCTTGCGGTGCGGGCTGATCCGGTCTACGCCGCGACCACTTACCAGCAAGGGCGTGCGCAATGAAATTTCTCGATCTAGCCAAGGTCTATATCCGATCCGGCGGCGGCGGCGGTGGCTGCATCTCGTTTCGGCGGGAGAAGTTCATTGAGTATGGCGGCCCAAACGGTGGTGACGGCGGGGCCGGCGGCGATGTCGTGGCCGAGGCTGTCGACGGGCTGAACACCCTTATCGATTTCCGCTACCAACAGCATTTCTTTGCGAAAAGCGGCCAGCCGGGGCAGGGGTCTCAGCGCACGGGGCGTGACGGGCCGGATATCGTGCTGCGTGTGCCTGTGGGCACCGAAATCCTCGACGAAGACGAAGAGACCGTAATCGCGGATCTGACCGAGGTGGGCCAGCGCGTTGTGTTGGCGCGCGGCGGCAATGGCGGCTTCGGCAATCTGCATTTCAAGACCTCTACCAATCAGGCCCCGCGCCGCGCCAATCCGGGCCAGCCCGGGGTGGAGCGCACATTGTGGCTGCGGCTGAAGCTGATTGCCGATGCGGGCCTACTGGGTCTGCCCAATGCGGGCAAATCGACCTTTCTCGCCGCGACCTCGAACGCGCGCCCCAAGATCGCGGATTATCCCTTCACCACACTGCATCCCAATCTGGGTGTCGTGGGTGTGGATAATGCCGAATTCGTCATTGCCGACATTCCGGGGCTGATCGAAGGCGCGCATGAAGGCCGGGGCTTAGGCGACATGTTCTTGGGCCATGTCGAACGCTGCGCCGTGCTTCTGCATCTGGTTGATGGCACGTCGGAAACAGTGGCCGAAGATTACCTGACCATCATTGGCGAGTTGGAAGCCTATGGCGGTGAATTGGCCGATAAGCCGCGTGTGACCGTGCTTAACAAGATCGACGCGCTGTCCGACGAGGAACGCGAAGAGCGTGTGGCGGAGCTGACCGAGGCGCTGGGGCATAAGCCGATGTTGATGTCGGGTGTTTCGCGCGAGGGTGTGACGGAAGTGCTGCGCGCGGTCCGGGCGCAGATTTCCGAGGATCGTCTGCGGCGCAAACGCATCGAGGATGGCGGTGAGGAGGAGGACGCCCCGTGGCGTCCGTAACAATCGCCGGAGATCTATCCACCCAAGCCGCGTCACCTGATTTGGCAGGGGCTCGGCTTGCGGTGATCAAGATCGGCTCGGCCTTGCTGGTGGATCGCGCTGGCGGTGCGCTACGCGAGGATTGGCTTGCCGCTCTGGCGGAGGATGTCGCCATGCTAAAGGCGCGCGGCACCGGGGTGATCCTCGTGTCGTCGGGCTCCATTGCGCTGGGGCGTGGTGTGCTGGGGCTGGGCTATGGCGCGCTGGCGCTGGAACAAAGCCAAGCCGCCGCCGCGGTCGGCCAGATCCGGCTGGCACGCGCCTATGAGCAGGTGCTCGGGCCGCATGGCATCACCACCGCGCAGGTTCTGTTGACGCTGGAGGATAGCGCCGATCGTCGTCGCTATCTGAACACCCGCGCGACATTGGCGCAGCTGCTGAGCCTCGGCGTGGTGCCCATCGTCAATGAAAACGACACCATCGCCACGGATGAGATCCGGTTCGGTGACAATGACCGGCTTGCCGCGCAGGTGGCCGTGACCGTGGGCGCAGACCGGCTGGTGTTGCTGTCGGATGTGGACGGGTTCTATTCCGGCAACCCGAAGGATGACCCCACCGCCAGCCGCTATGATGTGATTGACCGCATCACGCCTGAAATCGAGGCGATGGCAGGCGATGCCGGGTCGGGGCTTTCCAAGGGCGGAATGAAGACAAAGCTTATGGCCGCCCGCACCGCAACCGCAGGCGGTTGCGCGCTGGCCATCACCGAAGGCTCCGCGCTGCGTCCCCTCCGCGCGCTGGAGCAGGGCGCGAATTGCACATGGTTCACCGCAGGCGAAGACCCGCAGACCGCGCGCAAGCGCTGGATTGGCGCGATGAAGCCGCGCGGCACCGTTGTGCTGGATGCGGGGGCCGTCGCCGCGCTCAGCCGGGGGAAGTCGCTATTGCCCGCAGGGGTGCATGCGGTCAGCGGCAGCTTCGGTCGTGGGGATCCTGTGCGGATCGAGGGCCCTGACGGCGCCGGATTGGGTGTGGGCCTGACCCGCTACACCGCCGCCGAGGCGCGCGCGATCAAGGGACACCGCAGCGATGAAATCGAGGCACTGCTGGGCTATCCGGGTCGCGCCGCGCTGATCCATCGCGACGACATGGTGCTGTAGGGGCCGGGCGCGCCGACCCCCGCAGTTTCGCTCAATTGGCGGCAACCGTATCCGCCAACGCGTTGATCTCCTCCGCGAGGATCTGCGGGTGATCTTCGGGCGTGAAATGCAGCCCGCCTTCGATCTTTCGCAGCGGCGCGTTCAGGTCGCGGGACAGGCGTTCGCCATATTCGATCTTTTGAAAGTCATCCGCCACGCCCCAGACAATCCGCGCGGGGATGCCCAGCGTCGGCAGGCGGTCTACGATGGCTTTGGTGTCTTCAACGTCGAGCGATTGGGTCTGCCGCACAAAGGCTTCGGCGCCGTCGTGACGCTCATAATGCGGGAGGTGCGCGTTAAGCGCGGCCTCAGCGGCGGCGTCGGTCTCATGCCCTTTCGTGAACATCATTTTCATCAATTGGCGTAACGCGCCGTCGGGCGCATGTTCGACGATCGAGCCCGTAGCGGCGATGGCGTTTACCATCGGAATGGGCCAGGAATCGTAGCTGATCGCGTTGGTCAGCAAGAGCCCGCTAACCATCTCCGGGTGACGCACAGCGGCGATCTGCGCAACCCCGCCGCCAAGGTCATGTCCGACAAGAATGGCACGGTGAATGCCTTGAGAGCGCATCCAAGCGACGAGGTAATCAGCCTGCGTGCCGACCGAAATGTCGCGGTCACGGCCTTCGGGGATGGATGCGCCATAGCCGGGCATTTCCCATGCCAGAACGCGGCGGTTGCGAATAAGCGGGGCGACATCGCGCCACAAAGCGGGGCAGGTCGGAATGCCGTGGAGCAAGATCACAGGGTCTCCTGTGCCGGTTTCCTCCCATCGCATGGGGATGCCTTCAACAGGTGCGGTATGGCTTTGCATGACGGGGTCCTTTCCTTTGAGCGAATGCTCAAAGCCCAACACTGCCCCCGTGGGATCGTTCCTGCCAAACTGCGAACTCGGCGGATCCCTACCTAATTTGCGCCGCGCATATGAAAAACCCGGCAACGCAGAAACGCAGCCGGGCTGATCGCATCAGAGCCTTTGGGCGGCTCACATATCGGCGAATTTGATCGATTCACCACAGCCACAGGCTTCGGTGACATTGGGGTTGTTGAATTTGAACCCGGATTCCAGCAGCGAGGTCTCATAGTCGATTTCGGTGCCGAACAGGAACATCTGCGCCATGGGCGCAATCATCACCCGCGCGCCTTCCTGCTCGACCACCTCATCATGGGGGTCGATTTCGGCGGCATAATCCATGGTATATTCCATGCCTGCGCAACCGCCCTTCTTGACGCCGATCCGCAGCCCTTCATGGCCGTCCTTCAGCATCAGGCGGGAGATCTGCGCCGCGGCGCGGGGGGTTATGGTAACGGCTTGCTTGCCGGGGATACCGAACATCTCGAACTCCGATCGTTCTCGATACTTCAATCTAATCATTGCCCAGACCGGTTTTAAGACGCGGCAGGGCAAATCTGTGATCCGCAAAATTCACGAATTATGCGGATCAGACGGTTATTACATGAACCCCAGTTCCAACCGGGCTTCGTCAGACATCATTTCCATTCCCCAGGGTGGATCCCAGGTAATGTCGACATCGACATGCTTCACGCCATCAAGAGGCTCAATCGCCTCCGCCAGCCAGCCGGGCATTTCGCCTGCGACAGGACAGCCGGGCGCGGTCAGCGTCATCAGGATACCGACCTCATTTTGCTCCGAAATGTCGATCGTATAAACCAGCCCCAGATCGTAGATGTTCACCGGGATCTCCGGATCATACACGCTACGGCAGGCCTCGACGATATTATCGTAGAGCGGATGCTCGGTCGAAGACGGACGGATGAGCGGCGCTCCTTCGAGCGGGGTGCTGTCTGCGGTCATGGCTGCCTCGGATGTTTTCCGACTATTCATATAAGAAATGGACGCGCCAAGGTCCAGTGCCGGCCGACGCACGATTTGACGCGGGCGGTCGCGGTTGCGTGAACGCAGAAAGCGGACCCAAAGGCCCGCTTCCCGTAAATCACTGCTAAAGAAGCGGTGTTTCGGACTTACAGCCCGTTCCAGCTTTCTTCCAGCGTTGCTTCGTTTTCCAGCTCGGTCGCTGCGGCGGCATCATATTCAGGCATGCCTTCGAGGTCTTCCTCGGTATAACCGCTCAACGTGAACTGCCCTTCTTCGGCGGCATAGTTCATCTGGTCGAGCGACAGGGCAATGTCGTCTTCACCCAGACCCAGGAACCCGCCAACGCCGATGACTGCGACGATATCGTTGTTCAGACGCGCGAACCGGTCAATCTCGCCAACCGTCTTGCCATCCGCATCAATCACGTCGGAGCCGATCAGCTCGGCAATCTGCATCCCGGCTGCTCCGGAATAGGCCTGCTCGAAATTGAACGAGCTGGACGCGGTGTCAGTGCCGATCACACCGCCGACATTCGTATCAGTGTTGGTCTCAGCGTCGGTTTCGGCGGTCATTTCGCCTTCAGCAGCCTCAGCGTCCAACTCCGCATCGGTGGCGAGATCCGTCTCGGGGTCAGCGCTTTCTTCCATCACCGGATCGGCAGCCATATCGGTTTCGGCTGCGGCATCTGTTTCGGTCTGGGCATCGGCACCGGGCGCGGCGACATCGACATTGCTGTCGGTTTCCGCATCCGTGTCGGTCACGATTTCTGCGTCATCACCGGGCGCGACAGTCGCGTCTAGCTCCGTGCCCGCGCTGACCGCTGCATCACCGCCGACCGTCGTATCGTTCGTGTCAGTCAGCAGCGGGGTCGTGCCAGACCCCGTGGTCGCGTCGGTGTCAGAAGTGGCCTCCTGCGCAAAAGCACCCGAGGTAAGGGCAATCGCGGCAGCACCGGAAAGAAGGGCGGTTTTCATAGCAAACATTACTCGAACTCCATCTGTTGTCGTCTGTGACGTCTGCCTGTTCAACCCCGGCGCGATGATGCGGTTCCCCCCTGGTTCCCCGAAAAGGAAGGGTCGCGCGGTGACTTAAGGGCATGGGCAATTTTCTGCCCCCACCACGCAAAAAGCCGCCGTTTCGGGAGGGAAACGGCGGCTTGACAGGGCAGGCGTGAGGAGGCGCCGTCAGCCCTTGTTCATGCGGTTTTCGATCAGGTCATCGACAACCGACGGATCGGCGAGGGTGGATGTGTCGCCCAGACTGCCATGATCGTTTTCCGCGATCTTGCGCAGGATACGGCGCATGATCTTGCCCGAGCGGGTTTTGGGCAGGCCCGGCGCCCACTGGATCAGATCAGGCTTGGCAATGGGGCCGATCTCGGTGCGCACCCATGCTTCGAGATCCTTACGAAGCGCGTCGGACGGGGTCTCGCTGTTCATCAAGGTGACATAGGCGTAGATCCCCTGACCCTTCACGTCATGCGGGTAGCCGACGACGGCGGCCTCGGCCACGGCCTTATGTGCGACCAAGGCGCTTTCGACCTCCGCCGTGCCCATGCGGTGGCCCGAGACGTTGATCACATCATCGACCCGGCCCGTGATCCAGTAATACCCATCCGCATCGCGGCGGCAGCCATCGCCCGAGAAATAATAGCCGGGATATTGCTGGAAATAGGTTTCCTCAAACCGCGCGTGATCGCCCCAGACGGTGCGCATCTGACCGGGCCAGCTATCGGCAATGGCCAACACGCCTTCGGCCTCGGTCTCGGCGACGATCTCGCCCGTGTTGGGCTCCAACAGCACCGGTTGCACGCCAAAGAACGGCTTGGTCGCGGAGCCGGGTTTGGTCGGGATCGCGCCGGGCAGGGGGGTGATCATATGGCCGCCGGTTTCGGTCTGCCACCATGTGTCGACGATCGGGCAGCGGCCATGGCCGACGACGTCGTTATACCATGTCCAGGCTTCGGGGTTGATCGGCTCGCCCACCGTGCCCAGCAGGCGCAGGCTGGACAGATCGTGCTTATCGACCCATTCGCGCCCCTGTCCCATCAAAGCGCGGATCGCGGTGGGGGCGGTGTAGAATTGATTGACGCCATGCTTGGCGCAGACCTCCCAGAACCGACCCGCATCGGGATAGGTGGGCACGCCTTCGAACATCAGCGTCGTGGCGCCATTGGCCAGCGGACCATAGACGATATAGCTGTGCCCGGTGACCCAGCCGACATCTGCCGAGCACCAGAACACATCGCCCTCGTGATAGTCGAAGGTCAGCTCATGGGTCATCGCCGCATAGGCAAGGTATCCGCCAGAGCTGTGCACCACGCCCTTGGGTTTCCCGGTCGAGCCCGAGGTGTAGAGGATGAACAGCGGGTCTTCGGCGTTCATGGGACGCGGCGGACAATCGGGGGCGACGGTTTCCATCATCGCCTTCACATCGACATCGCGCCCGTCGATCCAGCTGATCTGATCGCCGGTGTGCTTGACCACCAGACAGCGCACCTTGTCCGAGCAATGCAGCAGCGCGGCGTCGGCGTTGGATTTCAGCGCCGTGCGTTTGCCGCCGCGGGGCGCGGTGTCGGCGGTGATCACCAGCTTGGCACCGGAGTCGTTGACCCGGTTGGCCAGCGCATCGGGCGAGAACCCGGCAAAGACGATGGAATGGATGGCCCCGATCCGCGCGCAGGCCAGCATCGCATAGGCGGCCTCCGGGATCATCGGCATGTAGATCACGACCCGGTCGCCGCGCATCACGCCTTGGCTCAGCAGCACATTGGCAAAGCGGCAGACTTTCTCATGCAGCTCACGATAGGTGATATGCAGCGCGGGATCGGTGGGCTCGTCCGGCTCCCAGATGATCGCGGTCTGATTGGCGCGGGTTTCCAGATGCCGGTCGATGCAATTGGCGGCGACGTTCAGAACGCCGTCCTCGAACCATTTGATCGAGACTTCGCCCAGCGTGAAATTGGCGTTCTTCACTTTGGTGAACGGTTCGATCCAGTCGAGACGCTTGCCCTGTTCGCCCCAGAACGCATCCGGGTCGTCAACGGATGCCTGATACATCTGCTCGTAGCGGGCGGCATCCACATGCGCCTTGGCGACGAAGCCCTCAGGAGCGGGATGAGACGTTTTCTCGGTGTCGAGCATGGGATTCCTCCGGATGGCTGACCGCCTCCCCCGGCGGTCTTCGTGTTGCCGGCACTTTGAACCTGTGGGATCGGGCCAGCAACAAGACATTGGTGCAGTCCGCCGGGGGGTTCAATGGCCTCCGGCGTGTCGGGTCAGGGCGTCAGATCGCTAGATATTCGGACCGCAGCGCGGCATCTTCCAGCACGTCATTGGCCAGCCCGTCGAACACGATCTGCCCGGTGTCGAGGATCACGGCCCGGTCGGCCAGTTCCAGCGCGCGAATGGCGTTTTGTTCGACGATGACGGTGGTGATGCCCAGTTCCTTGATGTGGATCAGGGTCTTTTCGATCTCATCCACAATCACGGGGGCCAGCCCTTCATAGGGTTCATCGAGCAGCAGCACCTTGATGTCGCGGGCCAATGCGCGGGCAATGGCAAGCATTTGCTGCTCGCCGCCCGACAGGGTCACGCCCTCCTGCTTGCGCCGTTCGCCCAGACGCGGGAACAGCTCGTAAAGCCGCTGGATCGACCAGCCCACGGGCGGCGCGATCTGTGCCAGTTGCAGGTTTTCCTCCACCGTCAGGCCGGGGATGATGCAGCGGTCCTCGGGCACCAGCCCGATCCCCGCCATCGCCGCCTGATGCGCGCGCATATTGTGCAGCGGCTGGTGATCAAGCCAGATTTCGCCATGGTTGACCTGTGGGCTGTCCATCCGCGCGATCGCCCGCAAGGTGGAGGTCTTGCCCGCCCCGTTGCGGCCTAGCAGCGCAAGGATCTCGCCCTCATGGACGGTGAAATTGACGCCCTGCACGATGTAGCTTTCGCCGTAATAGGCATGCAGATCCCAAACCGAGAAATAGGCCGGGGCGGTTGCCGCGTGGTTGGCGTGTTTGGAAAAATCGGGTCGGGTGTTCATGCGGGTGCTCCCTGTCGCGCGCAGGCGGTCAATGCGCGGCCGTGGCGTGCTGAGTGGTGCCAAGATAGGCTTCTTGGACCTTCGGGTGGCCCTTGATGTTTTCGGGGATGTCCTCGACCAGCGGCGTGCCTTGGGCCAGCACCGTGATCCGGTCGGCAAGACTGAACACCACATGCATGTCATGCTCGATGATCGCCATGGTGATGTTGCGGCTCTCCTTGATCTCGCGCAGCAGGTCGATGGTGTTGTTGGTATCGGCCCGCGCCATCCCGGCGGTAGGCTCGTCCAGCAGCAGCAAACGCGGCTCCTGCACCAGACACATCGCCATTTCCAACCGCCGCTTGTCCCCCCGGCTGAGCGAGGCCGCGTGCATGTGCCGTTTGTCGATCATATTGACGTCGATCAGGATCTGCTCGGCCTTCTCGGCCATATCCTGTTGGCTGCGCACGGACCGAATGGCGTTCAATTCGAACGCGCCGTCGCGGCGGGCAAAACAGGGGATCAGCACGTTTTCAAACACCGTCAGATCGCCAAAGATCTCGGGCGTTTGAAATACCCGGCTGATGCCCATCTGGTTGATCTGATGCGGGCTGCGGCCCAACACCGACTGCCCGTCGAACATGACCGAGCCGGTATCGGGAATGAGCTTGCCCACCAGACAGTTCAGCAGGGTCGATTTGCCCGCCCCATTGGGGCCGATGATGGCGTGCACCGATTGCTCGGCCACGCTGAGGTTCACGTCCCCCAGCGCCTGCAACCCGCCGAAGCGCTTGTTGACGCCTTTGACTTCTAGGATGCCCATTGCGGTCTCTCCTTATTCTGCGGGTTTATGGGAGGCGCCGCGCTGCTGCGCTGCATCGGCTTCGGGGCCACTGGCATTGCCGTCACGCCGGCGGAACAGGCGTCCGACCCGCTGCCCGCCTTCCACCAGCCCGCCGGGCAGGAAGATCACGATCAGCATGAACAGCAGACCCAGCGTCAGGTGCCAGCCGGGGCCGACGAAATGTTCGGCCACAAAGACCACACCGTTTTCCAGCCCGTCGGGCAGGGCGCTGACCCACTGGTGCAGCGTCGCTTCGTTGATCTTTGAGAAGATATTCTCGAAATACTTGATGAATCCCGCGCCAAGGATCGGCCCGATCAGCGTGCCCGCGCCGCCCAGAATGGTCATCAGCACCACCTCGCCCGAGGCCGTCCACTGCATCCGCTCGGCGCCCGCCAGCGGGTCCATCGAGGCGAGAAGCCCGCCCGCCAGACCGGCATACATGCCCGAGATAACAAAGGCCGCCAGCGTATAGGGCCGGGTGTTGAGGCCCGTGTAATTCATCCGCTGCTGGTTCGATTTCACCGCCCGCAGCATCAGCCCGAAGGGCGAGCGGAAAATGCGCATGGAGATATAGAAGGCGATCAGCAAGATCACCGCGCAAAGGTAATAGCCTGCGTTGAACTGGAAGCTCCACGCCCCCGCATCCATCACCCAGGTGGAGCGCATTTCCATCCCGAAGAGCTCGGTCACCGGCAGCGATGTGGCCGAGCCGCCCCCGTCGAGGATGCGCGGATCACTCAACGCCAGTTGCAGCCCGGTTTCGCCATTGGTGATCGGCGTCAGCACGGAATAGGCAAGGTTGAACGACATCTGCGCGAAGGCCAGCGTCAGGATCGAGAAGTAGATCCCCGAGCGGCGCAGCGAGATGAACCCGATGAGCAGCGCGAACAGACCCGCCACGATCACCGATAGGATGATGGCGGGAATGACGTTCATGCTCAGCAGTTTGAACATCCAGACCGCCGAATAGCTGCCCACCCCCAGAAACGCCGCATGCCCAAAGGACAGGTAACCGGTCAGGCCGAAGAGGATGTTGAACCCCACCGCGAAGATCCCGAAGATCACAAACCGCTGCATCAGGTCGGGATAGCCCGCGTTGAACTGCGCCATCTCGGAGCCTGCGGGAAACGGGTTCAGCAGGAAGGGGGCGAAGAGTGCCAGCGCCGCCACGATCAGCAGAACGGTAATGTCTTTTTTGTCCAGTCCCATGGATCAGGTCTCCATCACGCCTTTGCGCCCCATCAGGCCGCGCGGCCGGATCAGCAGGATTACGATTGCCACCAGATAGATGATGATCTGGTCGATGCCGGGCAGCAGGTCTTTCACCGCGTTCATCGACGCGAAGCTTTCAAGGATGCCCAGCAGGAAACCAGCCGCCACCGCACCGGGCAGCGATCCCATGCCGCCCACGACGACGACGACGAAGCTCAGCACCAGAAAATCCATGCCCATGTGGTAGTTGGGGGAATTGATCGGCGTATACATCACGCCCGCCAGCCCGGCGACGGCCGCCGCAAGCCCGAACATGATGGTGAACCGGCGGTCGATATCGATGCCCAGCAGGCCCACGGTCTGCCGATCTGCCATGCCCGCGCGCACCACCATGCCGAAGGTCGTGAATTGCAGGAAACAGAACACAGCGCCGATGATCAGGGCCGAGAACAGGAAATAGACGAGCCGCCAATAGGGATAGATGATCGCGTTCGGGTCAAAGCCCAGCAGCACCCCGAAATCGAGCGAGCCGCGGAACATGTCGGGCGCGGGCGTCGGGATCGGGTTGGCCCCGTAATAGTGTTTTACGATCTCCTGCAGCACGATTGCCAGACCGAAGGTCACAAGGATCTGGTCGGCATGGGGCCGCTTGTAGAAATGCTTGATGAGCCCGCGTTCCATGACGTAGCCCACGATCAACATCACCGGGATCGAGAAGAGGATCGCCAGTGGCACCGACCAGTCGATGATCGAAGCGCCGATCTCAGGCCCGAACCAGTTTTCGATATAGGGGGTCTGCACCTTCAGCGGTTGGCCGAGGAAATCGGTGCGTTCCGGGTCGATGGTGGTCACGCTCAGGTTCAGGATCTTGTTCAGCGTCACCGCGCAGAACGCGCCGATCATGAACAGCGCCCCATGCGCGAAGTTGACGACCCCGAGGGTGCCAAAGATCAGGGTCAGTCCAAGTGCGATGAGCGCATAGGCGCTGCCCTTGTCCAGCCCGTTGAGAATTTGCAGCAATATCGCGTCCATGGATGCCGTTCCTGCGCCTGCCTGTCGGTGTTTCTATGCGATGGCACCGCCCCGCGCCGTCCGCCGGACGGGCGGAAGGGGCAGGGCGGTACGATCGGGAGGGGTCGGTGCGAACGCGAAAGGGAAAGCGCCCGCACCGATGGGGATCGCCTTAGGCGCCGGGGTTACATTCACCCAGCGCGCCGCCCGCAAACATCGGGTGGTCGGGCTCGTAGGTCACCTGATCGACAGGCGTGACTTCGACGACTTCCAGCAGGTCGAATTCAGAGGTCGGGTTTTCCTTACCCTTCACGACCAGCACGTCCTTGAAGCACTGGTGATCCTCGGCGCGGTAGAGCGTCTTGCCGTTGCCCATACCGTCGAATTCGAACCCTTCGAGAGCCTCGGCCACCGCACAGGGGTTGAACGACCCCGCACGCGCCACGGCATCGGCGTAAAGCAGCGTCTGGACGTAGCAGGTATGTGCCGCCTGGCTGGGCGGGAAGCCGTATTTCGTGCCAAAGCTCTGCACGAAGGCCTTGCTGCCAGCGTCCTGCAACGACCAATGCCAGTTGGTGGAGCCGAAGATGCCTTTCACGTTCTCGCCCGCACCGCGCGCCATCAGGCGCGAATAAAGCGGCACGACGATCTCGAAGTTCTTGCCGTTCACTTCCTTCTCGCGCAGGCCGAACTGCACGGCGTTGGTCAGCGAGTTGACCATGTTCCCGCCGTAGTGGTTCAGCACCAGAACATCGGCCCCGGAGTTCAGAACCGGCGCGATATAGGAGCTGAAATCGGTCTGTGCCAGCGGCGTCTTGACGGTGTTGACGGTTTCCCAGCCAAGCGCCTCGGTCGCGGCGATGATCGACTCTTCCTGTGTCCAACCCCAAGTGTAATCGGCGGTCAGGTGATAGGCCTTGCGGTCATTGCCATACATCTTGGCCAAAACCGGTGCGAGCGCGGCGCCCGACATGTAGGCGTTGAAGAAGTGGCGGAAACCGTTGGCTTTCTTATCCTTGCCGGTGGTGTCGTTGGAATGTGTCAGACCGGCCATGAAGATCACGCCCGCCTCTTGGCACAGGCCCTGCACCGCGACCGCAACGCCGGAGGACGAGCCGCCGGAGATCATGATCGCGCCGTCCTTCTCGATCATCGATTTGGCGCTGGCGCGGGCGGCGTCGGATTTGGTCTGGGTGTCGCCGGTCACATAGGCGACCTTCTTGCCCATGATGCCGTTGCCTTCCAGCGCCTTGGACGAAAATGTGGACAGCAACCCGCCGTCGCCGCCACCGTTGAGATGCTCGACCGCCAATTCAAAGGCGCGCAATTCATCGGCGCCTTCATCTGCGTAGGGGCCGGTCTGCGGCACGTTGAAGCCAAGTGTCACAGTGTCGCCGCCCGGCGCGTTGGTGAAGCCGGTATGAGCCTCGGCCCAGACATTGCCGGTAAACAGCGTCGGTGTGGCAAGGCCAGCGCCCGCGACGGCACCCGTCTTGAGCACGCCGCGGCGCGTGAAATTACTTTTCGACATGAAGTCCTCCCATGTGTGAATTGCCGCACCGCCAGTCTCCTCCCCGGCGGGCAACTGCCCATTTCTGAGCATCTCCAGTAAACAGCGCAGGTCGCAAATCACGCAACAAATGCTTTACCCGTAACGATTTTTTTGTAAATTTATGAACACATTTTGCGGAAATTCTGTAAATTAATTCTCACGCATGTGCAGAAAGCCATTGTCGACAAAGGAGAATTGCGATGCCTACACGACGTGCCGGCACGCCTGCACCCCGCCCGGATGAAGGTCGCGCTGGCCTGACCGGGAACCGCATCCGCGCCCGGCGGGTGTTACTGGGGCTGCGACAGGCGGATCTGGCACGGCAAATTGGCATATCGCCTTCTTACCTCAACCTGATCGAGCATAATCGTCGCCGTATCGGGGGTAAGCTGCTGAACGACATCGCCCGCGAATTGACGGTGGAGCCCGCGCATCTGACCGAAGGCGCCGGTGCCGCGCTGATCGCGGCGCTTCGCGAGGCGGCGAATGATGTTGGCCCCGATGCCTCTGCCGATACTGCCGCGCCTTCGGCGGCGGAGCTTGACCGGCTGGAGGAATTTATCGGTCGGTTTCCGGGCTGGGCGACGCTCACGGCTGAAACCGCCCGCCGCGCCCGTGCCAGCGCCCGCACGGTGGAGATGTTGTCGGATCGGCTGACCCATGACCCGTTTTTGTCGGCCTCGCTGCATGAGGTGATTTCCGCGGTCACCTCGATCCGGGCCACGGCGGCTATTCTGAACGATACCGGCGATATCGACCCCGAATGGCAAACGCGTTTCCATCGAAACCTTGACGATGATGCCCGTCGGCTGTCCGAAGGCGCGGGCGCGCTCGTAGGCTATCTCGACGCCAATGAAGGAGAGGCCGCCAGCACCGCCACACCGCAGGAGGAATTTGACCGTTGGCTGGGGGCGCAGGGTCATCATCTAGAAGCGCTGGAGGACGGCGCGGTGGTCCCGCCCGACAGCCCGCATTTGCAAAGCGCCGCTTCTCGCGATCTCGCAGCGCGCTGGTCCCGGCGTTACGCTGCCGCCGCCCGCGCCATGCCGCTGCACCCCTTCGTCGAGGCTTGTGCCGAGCTGCGCCACGATCCTCTCGCTTTGGCCCAGCGTTTTGCTCAGCCGCTGATCTGCGTGTTTATCCGTCTTGCCAGCCTGCCGTCCGCCTTGCTGGGGGAACAGGTGGCAGGGCTGGTGATCTGCGACGGGGCGGGCGCGATCACCTATCGCAAGCCGGTCGAAGGTTTCGCGCTGCCACGGTTCTCCGCCGCCTGTTCGCTATGGCCGCTCTATGGGGTGCTGTCGCGTCCGGGCAGCGCGCGTCGCGATCTGGTGGAGATGGCGGGCAGTCGCGGCTCTCGCTTCCTGACCTACGCCACCGCGACATTGGACCGGCCCGCAGGATACGACGGCCCCGAGGTTGCGCAGGCCGCGATGTTGATCCTGCCCATAGCCTTGGGCGCTGAACTGCCAAAGGAGGATCCGGCGCTGCCCGTCGGTCCGGCCTGCCGGATCTGTCCGCGCCGCGCATGTCCCGCCCGGCGCGAGCTGTCCATCCTATCCGATCAGGATTGAGACGAGAGGTTTTGACAGCGCGGCATGTTTCCGCCGATAGTGCGCCGCGTGCGGCCGGTCCGGGCCGCCGCGGTCGGGTGTGCCATGCGCCGGACAGGGAGGAGATCGGACATATGACAAGAACGGTTCTGCTCGTGGAGGACGAGCCGAATATCATCGAGGCGATCCGCTTCATCCTGTCACGCGATGGCTGGCGGGTGGAAACCCATGCCGACGGCTCGACCGCGCTGGAGGCCGTGTCGCGGCGGATGCCGGATGTGGTAATCCTTGACGTCATGCTGCCCAATCGCTCCGGTTTTGACATCCTGCGCGATCTGCGCGCGGCCCCTGACACGACAGACCTGCCGGTGCTGATGCTGACCGCCAAGGGGCAGGGCAAGGACCGTGAACTGGCGGAGCGTCTGGGGGCCAATCGGTTCATGACAAAGCCATTTTCCAATGCAGAGGTTCTTGCCGCCCTGCGCGATCTGGTGCCGGTGTGACCCGCGAAAACCGCGCGGATCGGACCGGGTCCAGTGATCCGTTGGAGCGCAGCCGCACCGGGCCTGTCTTTCTCGCCCGGCAAAGCTACCGCCGCCGCCGGGTGATGGACGCGGCACGGGCGTTGCCTTTCGTCGCGACCGTGCTGGTGTTGGCGCCGGTGCTGATCCCAGAGGCGGGCGAGGCGGGCGCGACCCGGGGCGGCGTGATCTATCTGTTCGTGCTGTGGTGCGTGCTGATCGGGGCGGCGTTCTGGATTGCCCGGCGGCTGGTCGGATCGCTGGATGAGCCCCGCGTGGGCAGCGAGCCCTTGTCGCCGCCACCGCCAGCCTCCACCAGCCGCCCCGCGTCCGGTCAGGACTGAGCGATGGCTTTCGACCTGCTTGTCGGCGTCTCGCTGATCTATGTGCTGTTTCTGTTCGGCATCGCCTTTCTGGCTGAGCGCCGGGCGCGTCGGGGGCAACGCGAATTCCTGCGATCCCCATTGGTCTACACCCTGTCGCTGTCGATCTACTGCACCGGCTGGACGTTCTATGGCGCGGTCGGCTACGCGGCGCGTTCGGGGCTGGAATACCTGACCATCTATCTCGGCCCGACCATCGTGCTGGTTGGCTGGTGGGTCGTGCTACGGAAACTGGTGCGCGTGGGCCGCACCCAGCGCATCACATCGGTGGCGGATCTGATCTCCTCGCGCTTTGGCAAATCGAACTTGCTGGGGGTGATCGTGACCCTGCTCGCCGTGGTGGGCACGACGCCTTATATCGCGCTGCAACTGCAATCGGTGGTGCTGGCCTTTGGCGCGATGGCGCAGCCGGGCGTGTCGGACTGGGCGCGCCAAGACCCGACCGAGACCGCGCTATGGGTGGCGGTGGGGCTGGCGCTGTTCACCGTGCTGTTTGGCACCCGCAACCTTGACGCAAATGAGCGCCATTACGGCGTCGTCACCGCCATCGCGGTCGAGGCGGTGGTCAAACTGGTCGCGCTGCTTGCCGTGGGCGCGTTTGTCACTTGGGGCTTGGGCGGCGGGCCGGGGGCGTTAATGGACCGGATCGCGGCCTCGCCCATGGCGGATTGGCAGATCGACCGCAGCCGCTGGGTCGGGCTGACATTCATCTCGGCCGCTGCCGTTTTGTGCCTGCCGCGCATGTTTCAGGTGCTGGTGGTCGAAAACCCCGACGAAGGGTTCCTTGCCACCGCCAGCTGGGCCTTTCCGCTTTACCTGATGCTGATGAGCCTCTTCGTGGTGCCCATCGCCGTGGTCGGGCTAGAGCGTCTGCCGATCGGGGCGAACCCCGATCTCTTCGTGCTGACCCTGCCGCTGTCCGAGGGACACACCGGGCTGGCGATGCTGGCGTTTCTGGGCGGGTTTTCTTCGGCCACTTCGATGGTGATCGTCGCCGCAATCGCCCTGTCGACGATGGTGTCGAACCATATCGTCATGCCGCTTTGGCTGTCGCGGCGGCGCGGCGGGGCGACGATGGCGGGCGATGTGCGGCAGGTCGTGCTGCTGGCGCGGCGGCTGTCCATCGCGGGTGTGCTGCTGCTGGGCTATCTCTATTACCGCATCTCTGGCGGGACCGAGGCGCTGGCCGCCATCGGGTTGATCTCCTTCATCGGGATTGCGCAGGTGCTGCCGGCCATGCTGGGCGGGCTCTATTGGCGCGGCGCCACGCGCAACGGCGCGGCGGCAGGGCTGGTTCTGGGGTTTGCCATCTGGGCCTACACGCTGTTTTTGCCAAGCTTCGGCGCCTCGGGCCTGTTGAGCGAGGCAATCATGGCGGAGGGACCGTTCGGGATCGGTTGGCTCAGGCCGCAGGCGCTGTTGGGGTTTGCCGGGCTAGATCCGCTGGTGCATGCGATCCTGTGGTCGCTGGGACTGAACACGCTGGCATTCTGCGGGGTGTCGCTTCTGGGCTTTCCCGGCCCGATGGAGCGGTTGCAGGGCGCGCAGGTGGTCAATGTGTTCGACCATACCAGTGCCGCGCGCGGCTGGGCGCGGGGCGGGGCCGAGGCCGAAGACCTGCTGATGATGGCGCAGCGCATCATCGGCCCGCAACAGGCGCAGGCGGTGTTTCAACGCGAAGCGGCGGCGCAGGGCAAGGCAGGCTATCTGCCCGAGGCGACACCCGAATTCCTCGATCTGTTGGAGCGCGAATTGGCAGGCTCGGTCGGGGCGGCGACGGCGCATGCGATGATCGCGCAAATCGCCGGCGGCACCGCCGTGCGGGTCGAGGACCTGATGCGCGTGGCCGATGAAACCCAGCAGATGCTGGAATATTCCTCGCAATTGGAGGCCAAATCAGCGGAACTCGCCCGCACCGCGCGCGCCTTGCGCGACGCCAATGAAAAGCTGACCGATCTGTCGGTGCAGAAAGACGCGTTCCTGAGCCAGATCAGCCACGAGCTGCGCACGCCCATGACCTCGATCCGCGCGTTCTCCGAAATTCTGGGGGAGCCAGACCTGTCCGACGCGCAGCAGACCCGCTATTCCGGCATTATCCATGACGAGGCGATGCGCCTGACCCGGCTGCTCGATGATCTGCTGGACCTCAGCGTGCTGGAAAATGCGCAAGTCAGCCTGAACCTGTCACGGGTGCGCTTGGCGGACGTGATCGACCGGGCCGTCACTGCCGCCAGCCCGCAGGCAAGCGCCGAGAGCGTCCGGCATCTGCATATTGATCGTGTGCCGGGGCGCGAAGCGGTGGAAGTGCTGACCGATGCCGACCGGCTTACTCAAGTCTTCATCAACCTGATTGGCAACGCCCGCAAATACTGCGAAGCGCCCCAACCGACGCTGAAGATCCGTGTGCGTGCGGTTCCCGCTAGCGACGCGCCTCAGCACGCCAAGGTGTTGATCGATTTCATCGACAACGGCACCGGCATCCCCGAACGCTCGCAGGAAATAATTTTTGAGAAGTTCTCGCGGCTGACCGACACTGCCGCAGCCGGGGGCGCCGGTCTGGGACTGGCGATCTGTCGGGAAATTATGGCCCGGCTCGGCGGGGATATCGCCTATCTGCCAGGGCAGGGGGGCGCGGCGTTCCGCATCGCGGTGCCGCTCGCCCCGGTAACGGCACGGTCCTAAGCCCGCACCGGTCGATCCCCGTCAGGGGTCAGATACGCTCGATCATCACCAGATCGGAATAGAACGCGATGTGATCCTTGATGCGCTCAACACCATCCAGCGGCGTCTCATAGGACCATGCGGCATTGCCGATCGTGCCGGACTTTACGACAATGTCGAAATAGCTGGCCTCGCCCTTATGCGGGCATTGCGTGCGGTAGTCGGAAGCGTCGAGGAACGCCATCGCGATGTCCTTGCGCGGGAAATAGATCGTCGGCGCCAGATCGCCTTCGGTCAGTTCCAGCGCGGCAGTGCTCTCGCCCAGAACGGCCCCGCCTGCGCGCACCGTCCAAGTGCCCTCGGCCTTGTGAATCTTGATATACCCGGTCATGTCGGTGTCTCCCCCTGGCGTCCGATTTTTGTGGTTTGAAAGCTGTCTATAACGACGAACCGGTAACAGTTCCATGTCCCTCGGTGTCGCAACGTCGGCTGAGCGCATACCATGCTGGTTTTACGGCCCGAGGAAAGGGGTTGGCGGCACTTTTCTGAGGTATGCTGCGCGACGCGGCGGGACGCGCAGGGCGGTCTGCCCTTGAAATCACGCAGCGGACAGGCAAGTCATGCTGCAACGCAGCGCATAAGTTGCGCCTGCGCGACCGGATCGGAGAGCGGATGACCAAACGCATCAACCTTGCCCTACAGGGCGGCGGCGCACATGGCGCGTTTACATGGGGTGTGCTGGATCGGCTTTTGGAAGAGGAAAGCATCGAGATCGCCGCCATTTCCGGCACCTCCGCCGGCGCGTTGAACGGCGCTGCGCTGAAATCCGGTCTGGTCGAGGGGGGCCGCGCCGGCGCGCGCGCGCGTCTCGATTGGCTATGGGGGCGGATGGGTGCGCTTAACGACATGCGGCTGACCACCTGGATGTCGCATCTTCTGCCGACGCCCGGCATGATGTCCCAGATGATCGAAACGTCGCTGCCGCTTAGTCTGGCGGATTTCGCCAGCCGCATGTTTTCGCCTTATATGTATGGGCCCGCCTATCGTAATCCGCTGGAATATGTGGTGCGGCAGCTTAATTTCGACACGGTCTGCGACGCGGCCGGGCCCGCGCTGTTTATCTCGGCGACCAATGTGCGGACAGGCAAAATCCGGGTGTTCGCAGATGATGAGATCGACACTCAGGTAATCCTTGCCTCCGCCTGTCTGCCGACGCTTTTTCAGGCGGTGGAATTGACCGATCCCGTGACTGGGGTGACCGAGTCCTATTGGGACGGCGGCTATACCGGAAATCCCGCCCTTTTTCCGCTATTCGCGCCGGACCTGCCCCCCGACATCATGGTGGTTAATATCAACCCGCTCTACCGTGACGCAGTGCCGGTCAGCGCCCAGGATATCCAGAACCGGATCAACGAGATCAGCTTCAACACCTCGCTCCTGCGGGAATTGCGCGCCATCGAATTCGTCCAGCGGCTGGTTGACGCCGGCACGATCCCGAAAGGCGCGATGAAGCGGGTGCTGACCCACATGATTGCTGATGATGAGCTGATGACCCAACTCTCTGTGGCGACGAAGCTGGTGCCGACGCCCGCAGTGCTGTTCGGGCTGAAGGCACGGGGCCGCGCGGCGATGGAGGCGTTTCTCGCCGGTCACATGGATGACCTGAACGAACGCGAGACGGTCAATCTGCGCGAAATGTTCAACTGACCGTCAGCCTGCCGGGCCCGCGCGGTCTGCTCACAGCGCGGCTTCGACTGCCCTTAATACTCACCTCGCGCCGGTGTGCTCAGGCGTCGTGCAGATGCTCGGATGCGGGCTTGCCCGATGGGGTCGCCGACGATGGCGTCACCGGGGACGGACTGCGTGCGGCAGCCAATTCCGGCGGCAGCCGGTCGGTGGGATAGACCAGCCCGGCTGAGATCACGAGCTTGGCGGCATCCTCGACCTGCATATCGAGATAGATCAAATCCCCCTCGGGCACGAACAGCAAGAAGCCGGAGGTCGGGTTCGGCGTGGTCGGCAGAAAGATCGAGATCATCCGGTCCTCGGTCGGCACCCGGCGGGCGATTTCGCCCTTGGTGGTGGTCGAAACAAACCCCACGGCCCACAGGCCTTCGCGCGGATATTGCACCAGACAGGCTTTGTCGAAATTGCTTTCGGATTGGGCAAAAACCGTCTCCGCGATCTGTTTCAACCCGTTGTAGACAGACCGCACGACAGGCATCCGGTCGACCATGCTTTCGGCGAATTTCAGCAATTGCTTGCCGATCAGCCCTTTGGCGATCCAGCCGACAACGACGGTGAAGACGAGGAAAATCACCACCCCCACACCGCGCAAATTGACGCCAATATGCTGGATCAGCCAGTCATTGGGTCGGTAGGGATGCGGGATCAAGGGCAGCACGAAGCCATCGATCCAGCCAATCACCGTCCAGATCAGCCAGATGGTCAAACCGATGGGCGCGATCACCACCAGACCGGTCAGAAACGACGACCGCAACCGCCCGAATAGCCCGGGCCTGCGGCGCGGCGGAAGCGGATCGAGCGCGGCAGCCGCGTCTTCGGTTATTTTAGGGGACATGGGCGACCGATCGACGAGGAGAGGTGACAGGGGGCAATCATAGACGACAAACACGCCCGCGCACTGTGGGACGCTGTGAAATCTAGGCGCCGTGGCCCTTCACCGCAAGGTGAGGCAGCAGGTTTGACCCAAGTTTCGCACCGCGCCCGGCTCATGCGCCAGCGGTTTCTCCCGATACATAGGCCGCCGCCGCCGCCAACGCACGTTCCAGCGCCACGCCACGATCCGCACCGGCCAGTTCCGCGGCGATATGGGCTGCCATGAACGTGTCGCCCGCGCCGGTGACCCGCGCGACTGTGACCTTGGGTGGAGAGGCGCAGATGATATTGCCATCGCGGGCCTCAGCGGTTTCCCCGCCGCCGTCGGTCACAAGGATCCGACCCGCCCCGCGCGAAGCCAGCGCTGCCGCCGCCGCGCGGGCGCTGTCAAACCGCGCTTGGCACAGCAGCCCGGCCTCCTCCAGATTCACGTAGAGAACCGCGCTGGGATGATCGAGCAGCGGCAGCAGACGCTCGGCCTTGCCCGGCGAGGCGGGCGCGATGCGCAGATCCGCACGGGCGAACAGGGGACTCTGTGCGATCTCGGCCAGCAGCGCCTCGGTCAAATTGCCATCCAGCGCCACGACCCCGGTGAAAGGGGCATGGGCATCGCCCAGCGTGCCATCGGCCAGCGGGCGCAGGATCTTGTCGCCCGCCTGCTCCAGCGAATGCACATCGGCGATGGCAGCGGTCAAATCGCCCGCTCCCTCAATCGCCATGTAAGTGTCGGTCGCCAAATCCTCGGACCGGTAAAGATGCTCGGTGCCAAGTCCCAGCTTGGCGCAGGCCGCGATCAGGCCGTCACCTTCGAAATCCCGCCCGACCGCGCCCAGCAGATCCGCCCGCAACCCCGCGCGCCGCAGCGCCATCGCGATGTTAAGCGCCACCCCGCCCGGAATGCGCACGATCCGGCCCGGTTGGTCCGCGCCCAGCCGCATCTCGCGCGGGGTGCGCCCGACGATATCCCACAGCACCGCGCCCACGCAGAGCACCGGAGCGATGCTGTCGGGGGCAGATGCGGCGGCGCCGGATGCGCTCATGCGCTGCCCCCGCCACCGGTGTTCTCGCCACCCTCGCCGCTCATCTTCTTCTTTAGATCGGCCAGAGCGGCAAAGGGTTTCACCTTTTCCTCGGTCAGCGGCTCGGCCCCTTCGGGGGCAAAGACCTGCGCGCCCAGTTCCGCACCCGGCGCGCGGGGAAAGGCCGGGATCGACAGCGTCAGCGCTTCGGCCATCACGGCCATCAGATCCACGGTATCGGGTAGCGGCTCCACGGTGTCGTCTTCGGGCACTTCGGCCTCGACCTCCTCAGAGGCGGTGTAATTCGCGGAGTAGCGGCGGCGCACAGGCTCATCAATGCGGGTGCGGACTGGGGCGAGCGTCACACCGCAGGGCTGTTCCACCGTCGCGCCGAGCGTCGCGTCCAACTGCCAGTCATCGCGGCCAACGGGGCGCAGACTGCCGGCGAACCGCAGTTTGCTCAGCTCCGTCAGTTCCAGCTCGCGGGCCAGTTTCTCCCGCTGGGCGTGGTCCGGCACCAGCGTAAATTCGGTCGGACGGCGCGCTGGCAGCGCGGTCAACCGCAACACGGTTTTCGAGGGCTCCTGCATTGGCGGGCGTTCCTTTCTTGAACAGCGGCGAATGGTCCTGTAAGCCCGTTAAACAGGCGACAGACCGCAAGGCAAGAGGGCAGGATGGCAAGACAAGCCGTGACCGCAGGTGCGGCGATGAAGACGGCGCTGTTTGGCGCCGTGATGTTGTCCCTAGGGGCCTGCACCGCCATTTACCAAAATCATGGCTATGTGCCGTCGGATCAGGACCTCGCCGCGTTGCAGGTCGGACAGGACACGCGCGAGTCGGTGGCGGAGGCCGTAGGCTCCCCCAGCGCAGGCGGCGTTCTCAGCGGCAACGGCTATTACTACGTCTCCAAACGCGAGCGCCGCTTTGGCCCGTTCGAGCCTGAAATCGTCGATCGTCAGGTCGTGGCGATCCGGTTTGACGGCGCAGGCCGCGTCGCAAATATCGAGCGCTTCACTCTGGAAGATGGCCGCGTCGTCGCATTGTCGCGCCGCGTGACAAGCTCGAATGTCGAAGGCGTAGGGTTCCTGCAGCAACTTATGGGCAGCATCGGCAATATCGACGCAGGCCAGTTCCTCGACTGATCTGACGGTGCGGATGCGGGCCGGGGCAGGGGTGACCCGCCCCGTTCGAAGCGTCGGGGCCTAGCCCTCCGCCCCCGACCATTGTGCATCTGCGTCCAAGGTCGCGCCGAATCGCGCATCGAAGCTGCGCCGCAGGGCCGCGTCGAGATCCCCCATCGTCACTGGCAGGCCCAGATCAACCAGACTGGTGACGCCATGACCGGAAATGCCGCATGGCACGATGCCATCGAAATGGTCCAGCTCTGGCTCCACATTGATCGAGATGCCGTGGAAAGACACCCATTTGCGCAGCCGGATGCCGATGGCGGCGATCTTATCCTCGCGCGGGGTGCCGTCGGGTAGGGGCGGCAGATCGGGTCGTGCGATCCAGACCCCGACGCGCCCCTGACGGATCTCGCCGCGCAGATTGAACTCCGCCAGCGTGTCGATCACCCAACCCTCCAGCGCCTCCACAAATGCACGAATGTCGCGTCCGCGCCGGTTCAGGTCCAACATGACATAGGCCACCCGCTGACCGGGGCCGTGATAGGTATATTGCCCGCCGCGCTTGCTGATATGCACCGGAAAGCGATCCGGCTGGGTCAGATCCTCGTCCCGGGCCGAGGTGCCGGCGGTGTAAAGTGGGGGATGCTCGACCAGCCAGACCAATTCCGGCGCGCGGCCTTCCGCGATCTCGGTCGCGCGCTGCTCCATCCGGGTGACGGCGTCGTCATAGGCGGTGAGCCCCGCGCCGATTTCCCAGATAACGGGCGCTATCTCAGGTTCCTGAGCGGGGCTGGGTTGGTCCGTGGGGGTCGTGTCCATCATGCATCTTCCCTTGCCATCTTCGCTTGCACTGCGCGGCCGGTCGGCTGAAGGGGTCTGATGCGCGAAAGCCGGGCGCAAGTCCAGTATCGGCCCTGCCGCACGGGGGGCGGCCAGGCACCCGCAAGGTCCCGTCGGCCCCGTTTCGATCCTGCCGCAAGGTCGCCTGCAGATGGCGCAAATTTCGTGAAAAATACCTCTTTTCATCCTCCGGTGCTTTCGCTATCAACCGCGCCACGACAGTGCGGTCGTGGCGGAATTGGTAGACGCGCAGCGTTGAGGTCGCTGTGGGGTAACACCCGTGGAAGTTCGAGTCTTCTCGACCGCACCATTTATTCTTCAGCAAGAATGAGGCGATCACAAAGGTGGTCACGGTCTCTCGGTTGCGCCCCGGCAGCGCGTCCCTTTGCGATCCCCGCGCTGCGGCAGGCGGACGCCCACGGACCCCCTGCCAGCCATTTCGCCCTATCTGTCCAGACTGGTCTGCTCGCGATCCGCGCTCAGGTTGCTCCTCTGCCGAATTCGGCGGCATTCGGCCCGCCGAGGTGGCGAAAATCGGTGAGGTTTTGCCCAGCCGACCGCCAAATGGGCATTTTCTTGTCCCCGTCTCCGGGATAGAGCATCGTCTCAATGCGTCAGCTGCGCTGCAGCATCTCCCGCTTGGGATGTGCTCAACCGTGCCGGGCGCGACCAACCTCCCACGGCGCGGCCGCGCCTCCTCCCGGTTTGAGTGTTCATGAACGCAGACAGTCAGAGACATCGGCTCCGCCCGACCAACACGCTATTTTCAAAAGCAGATATTATTTCCAACCCGCTTCGGACACCCGCGCCCGCATGCCATCGCGGGGTCTCGCGACGTGCCGTTCTGGCGGGATTGGGCGGGCTTGCCGGGATCGCAGGTCTTCCGATGCCTGTGCGCGCGCAGGACGGTGCAGTGGCGCGTCGCGCCCCGACCGAAGGTGTGGTTGCGGAGCTTCCCGCCAATGTGACTTCGGATCAGCTTTTCGATTGGCTGGCTGCGCAGGCCGAAACCCGCGCCACCCGTGCCTATCAGCCCCCGCAGCGGGGCACGGGTTTCTCCGAGGCGCTTGATTTCGACGATTACCGCATGATCCAGTTCGACGCCGATCACGCGCGTTGGGCCGGGACCGATGCGCTGTTCAGGCTGCACGCCTATCATCTGGGCTGGCTGTTCGAGGAGCCTGTCGCGGTCTATGAACTCGCCGACGGGCAAGTCAGCCCCATCCGGTTCGGGCCAGATGATTTTCGGTATCACGGCGATGCCCGCGACAAGGTCGGCCCGGTTGAGACCTTCCCCGGTGTGGCCGGGTTCCGCCTGAATTATCCGCTCAACGCCGCCGACCGTATGGATGAGCTGATCGCGTTTCAGGGTGCATCCTATTTCCGCGCGCTCGGGCGGGGCAGCGCCTACGGCATTTCCGCGCGTGGGCTGGCCGTCAATACCGCCGGACCCAATGGCGAGGAATTCCCCGTATTCACGGCCTTCTATGTCGAGCGTCCCGCCCCCGGTGCGCGCAGCATTACGGTGCATGCGACATTGGACAGCCCCTCCGTCACCGGGGCGTATCGGTTCGTCATCCAGCCCGGCAATGCCACCCGGATCGACGTGACCTCGCGCCTGTTCTTCCGCGCCGATGTCGAGCGTCTGGGCATCGCGCCGCTGACCTCGATGTATCTGTTCGCGGAGGGCAATCGCGCCCAATTCGACGATTATCGCAAGCAGGTCCATGACAGCAACGGATTGTCGATCACCCGCGCTGGCGGCGACCGGCTGTGGCGCGCGCTGAACAATCCCGCGCGGCTGGCGGCGTCCTTCTTTGCCGAGCCGGGGCTGGAAGGCTTTGGCCTCTATCAGCGCGACCGCGATTTCGGTGACTATCAGGACGCGGAAGCGCATTATCAGGACCGCCCCTCGGTAGAGGTCACGCCGACCTCGGATTGGGGGCCGGGCAAGGTGGTGCTGGTCGAAATTCCGACCGATCTGGAGGTCAACGATAATATCGTGGCCTTCTGGACCCCAGATGACGCCCCCCGCGCCGGGGAGGCGCGCAGCTACGCCTATAGCCTGCGCTGGGGCGATCTGGCGCCCGACAGCGATGGCGAGCTAGCCTATGTGCTGGAAACCCGCACCGGCCCCGGCGGGGTGTCCGGCGTGGCGGAGGCCGACCGCAAATCTAGGGGCCGCAAATTCGTCGTCGATTTCGAAGGGGGCATGCTGGCCAGCGCCGCACCGGATGACGAAATCGAGCCTGTCGTGTCGATAACGCGCGGAAAAATCGAGCATGTCGCTCTTTCCCGCATCGACGGCACGCATATATGGCGACTGGTCATCGACGCCGCCCCGGACGGGCCCGCGGCGATGGAACTGGTCGCGCATTTGACTGGTTACGGGCGAAAGCTCTCCGAAACCTGGTTATATCAATGGATGAACAAGGCATGACATTTCACGCCGACCCACTTGCCACGCGCGCCGCGATGGCCCCGCATATGCCACCTGCCGCGCCGCTTGAGATGCCGCAGCAAGTGCTGGAACGCCGCGCGCGGCACCGGTCCGCGCAACCGACGCCCCGCCAGCGCGGTCGCCGGCTCTTGCCGCGCCTGTTGTCGCTGCGCATGGCGCGGCTGATGCGGCTGGCTTCGCCTGTGCTGCGCCTGCGCTAGGCCCGATGCCCCGTCCCACCCCTGTCCGCGACCGCCCTGATAGTGACGCAGGTCAATCGCGTCCCCCCCAACGTCCGGTGTCCCGGCGTGGCACCCGCACCGCGCGGGTCGTTGCGCTGACCCTGGCTTTCGCGGCCGCCACCGAGGCTGTCGTGCTGTTCTTGCAATATGCGCTGTCGATCAGCTTCGACGCGCTCGACGTGGTGCGCGCGGTGTTGATCGGGGTCACGACCTTCTGGCTGGCATGGGGCGCCACGCAGAGTTTCGTAGGCCTGTTCTACCGCGAGCCCGCCGTGCCGCGCCTGCCCGACAGCGCGCCAATCGCGGGCCGCACCGCCGTGCTGATGCCAGTCTACAACGAAGACCCGGTCGCGGTTCTGGCACGGGTCTCTGCGATGGATGTATCGCTGGCCGAGGCCGGACTGACCGCGCAGGTCGATATCGCGGTGCTGTCTGACACGCGCTCCGACGCCATCGCGGCGGAGGAGGCCCGCTGGTTCGCCCGGCTCGTGGCCGAGCGCGACGGCGTGGGTCGCATGTTCTACCGCCGCCGCGCGCAGAATACCGGCAAAAAAGCCGGCAATATCGAGGATTTCATCCGCAGTTCCGGAGGCCGCTACGACTATGCGTTGATCCTCGACGCCGACAGCCTGATGGAAGGCGCGACGCTGGCCGAAATGATCCGCCGTATGGAAGCGGCGCCCGATCTGGGCCTGCTGCAAACGCTGCCACGCATCGTGAACGCGCGGTCGCTATTTGGCCGCGCGATGCAATTCGCCGCCGCGTTCTATTCGCCGATCTTCGCGCGCGGTCTGGCTGCGATGCAGGGCACCACGGGACCGTTCTGGGGCCATAACGCGCTGGTCCGGGTGCAGGCGTTTGCGTGGTCCTGCGGGCTGCCGCAACTGTCGGGCAAGCCGCCCTTTGGCGGGCCGATCATGAGCCATGACTATGTCGAGGCGGCGCTGCTGGCGCGCGCGGGATGGACGGTGCGGCTCGACCCCGATCTGGGCGGCTCATTTGAAGAAGGCCCCGAGGACATGGTCGAGTTCGCCCAGCGGGACCGCCGTTGGTGTCAGGGCAATCTGCAATATGTGCGGCTGCTGGGCGCCCCGCGCATGCGGCTGTGGTCGCGCTATGTCTTCTTGCAGGCGATCTTGTCCTATATCTCGCCGCTTTTGTGGCTGGGCTTGCTGATCGTGTCAGTCCCCGCCGCGATGTGGCAAATCGGGCCGGATTACTTCCCCGCCGGGCAGATCTTTCCGGTGTTTCCCTCCGACGAGACCGCAAAGGCAATTGGCCTTGCCGTGGGCATCGGCGCGCTGCTGGTGCTGCCGAAGCTCGCGATCTTTCTCAAGGCGTGGTGGACCGGCGCGGTCCGCTTGTTCGGCGGCACCGGGCGCAGCTTTGCCTCCGCCACTGCGGAACTGGCCCTGTCGACCGTGATCGCGCCCGTGATGCTGATGTTCACCACCCGCTCCGTGCTGCAAGTGCTGACCGGTCGCGATGGCGGCTGGCCCGCCAATGCGCGCGGTGACGGCGCGGTGTCCTTGCGCACCGCATGGGCGGCAAGCTGGTGGATCATGCTGGTCGGGGCAGGGGGGCTGATCGCCACCTACCTGTTGGCGGCGGAATTGCTGCCGTGGATGCTGCCCGTAGGCGGGCCGATGCTGCTGGCCGCGCCAATCGTGTCTTTCACCTCGCGCCGGCACGGGGCGGCAGTCTTCGCGGTGCCACAGGAGCGTCATGTGCCGCCGGTGCTGGCGCGCTACAGGCTGACCCGTGCGCGCTGGGTGGCCGAAGCCGCCATGCCCGAAGGCACATCCGCCCGCGACCTCTCCCTTCCGGCTGTGGTCCCCGTCGCCGCGCCCCGCAAAACCGTGAAAGCCGCATTGCATGGGTGAGCCCAATCCGTTCCCGACCGGGCGGCGCAGCGTTACGCTGCCCGCCGTCGGGACCACTGCCGACCGTGCCGCGCCGCTCGCTGCCAGCCCAACCGCCGCGCAGTCGGGGGACCAACAGGTCGCGCCTGCCGCATCGCTTGCCGTGCAGTCCTCGGCGGCCCCGCGCGATGCGCGGCTCGATTTCTTCCGCGGGCTGGCGCTTATCATGATCTACCTCAACCATGTGCCCGGCACGCTGTTTGAGGATTACACCAACCGCAATTTCGGGTTTTCCGATGCCGCCGAAGGCTTCGTCATCATGTCCGGCATCGCCGCCGGTCTGGCCTATGGCCGGTTGATGTCGGGCGTCATGCCGCTTTGGCGGGCTGTGCTGCGGGTCTGGCACCGGGCATGGACCCTTTATATGGTTCATGTGGTCACCACGATGATGGCAATCGGCCTCTCCGCTTATGCCGCCGACCGTTTTGGCGTGATCGAGATGGTGCGCATCAACAACCTTCGCATCCTGTTCGAGGATCCGTTGGGCGTGCTGGTGGGTATCCCGACCCTCGGCCATCAATTGGGCTATTTCAACATTTTGCCGATGTATGCGGTGCTGATCTTCTGCGCGCCGCTGTTGATCGCGCTGGGACGCCGGTCTGCACCGGGGCTGATGGCGGCGTCGGTGCTGCTATGGGTGCTGGCCGGGCAATTCCGGCTGAACCTGCCCAATCACCCCAATCCGGGCGGCTGGTTTTTCAACCCGGTCGCTTGGCAGCTGGTCTTTGTGACCGGCTTGCTGACCGGCATGGCGCTGAAAGAGGGCCGCCGCTTCGTAGCCTATCGCGCGTGGTTGTTCTGGATATGTGTGGCGCTGCTCGTGGGCTCGCTGGCGTGGATGAAGATTGACGTCGTGCGCGATGGTGGCCGCGCGGGTCTGGCATGGCTTGCGACCCATGGCGCGCCCTTCTACCTCACCAGTTTTGACAAGACCTACCTGGCTGCGCCGCGCCTGTTGCACGCGCTGGCACTGTTCTATGTGATCTCTTGCCTGCCGGTGATGCTGCGCATTGCGCGCGCGCAGGCAGCGGCACCGATCGCATTGCTGGGACGGTTCGGGCTTCCGGTGTTTGCCACCGGGTCGGTCCTGTCGATCATGGGGCAGGCGATCAAGAAGTCCGAATTGCCGCAGGGCGTCGGGCTGGACATGGCCGTCATTGGCGGTGGGCTTGCCCTGCAATTCGCAATCGCCGGCGCATTCTGGTGGGTCGCGCGCAACCGTCCGGCTCCGGCGCGCGTTAGCACCTGACGAGACGCGTTCAGGAGCGCGGGTGGCGGTAGAACAGATGCACGCCGATCTGGGTGGTGCGGGCAAACTTCCCGGCCCATGAGGGCGACACGGCGTTGGTGTGGTAATGGGTGGCACCGGCGGTCAGCGTGCGCGGCGCACCGTCGAGCATCAGCCGCGCGATTTTCCCGGCCCGCGTCCATGCGCGCGGCTCATGCACCGTCTCGGCGGCCCCGTCGCAGGTGAAGGTGAACTGACACTGGTAAAGCTTGCCCGTGCCTTGGTTGACCACGCCACAGACCGAATCGGGATATAGCGATGAGCCCACCCGGTTCAGGATGACCTCCGCGACAGCGAATTGACCCTTCACGCTTTCGCCGCGGGCCTCGAAATACAGCGCTTGGGTCAGGCATTCCCACGCCTCGCCCCCCGCAGCGCCGGGCTGCTCGCGCAGCCAATCCTGCGAATAAGTGATCGGAACGATCTTGGCGCGGGCTTCACCGCTGAGCGGGGGTTCCGTCAACTTACGAATGCGCGTGCCGCTTACGGCCTGAAATGCGCTGCGCTCCTGACCCAGCAACTCGGTCAGACGGGCATTCAACAAAAGCGCCGATAACGCGGTAACCGCCTGATCCGGCTCTGCATCATCGCCGGCGCCCCGTGGCGGGGCGAGGGGCAGGGCCGCGTTGAGGTCATCAGGACCTTCACTGTCGTCGACCGCCTCGTCCGGGGCCAATATCGCCACGGGACGTGGCGCAGGCTCGGGCAGGGTGGCGGCACGGCTTGCACCCGCCGGCAGGTCAGGATGTGACTTGGTGCTGAGCGTCGTGTCGGCAAAAGATGGGTCGGTGGCAACAGTAAAGGCAGCGCAGGTGACTGCACTGGCCAAGGCCAGAATCGGTAATCGCATGGTCCCCCATTCACTAGGCAGCGCCCGTTAATCGGGCTTCAGGGTCTGGGTCCGGTGTGTCGAACAGATCAGGCCATGACATAGGGCGCGAGACCAATCAGGGCAAACATGTTTGTAAAATGGTTAATTTTTGTTCATTTTTTGGCCGATGGGAGCGAAGGCCTAACGGCGCGTGCGCTTGCCGCCCATGAAAAAACGACGCCAATTCAGATACCTGGCGCGATCTGTGCGCTCTGCCAGCGCCAGATGCGCCGCGGCCAGTCGGGCAGTGGGCACCCGATAAGGCGAGCAAGACACATAGTCAAACCCGGCACTGCGACAAAATGCGATGGTCTCTGGGTCGCCGCCATGCTCCCCACACAGCGAGATGGTTATATCGGGGGAGGCCTCCCGCCCGCGTTCCGCACCGATCATCAGCAACTCGCCCACGCCGTCCTGGTCCAGCGAATGGAACGGGTCTTCGGGGTAGACGCCCTGCTGCACATAGGTGCCCATGAAGCGCCCGGCATCGTCGCGCGACAGACCATAGGTCATCTGCGTCAAATCATTGGTGCCGAAGCTGAGGAAGGCCGCGTGATGTGCGATCTCACCCGCCCGCAGCGCGGCGCGCGGCGTTTCCACCATCACACCCAGCCGGTAGTCAAAGCTCGCGCCCGTCTCATTGCGCACGGCGGCGGCCACGGCATCGACACGTGTCTGGATCAGCTCCACCTCGCGCTTGGCCGAGACCAGAGGGATCATCACCTCGGGCACAACCGGCGCGCCGCGGCGCGAGGCGATCACGGTCGCTTCGAAAATGGCACGCGCCTGCATTTCGTAGATCTCGGGCCATGTCACGCCCAGCCGGACACCGCGCAGCCCCAGCATGGGGTTGAACTCGGTCAGTTGCTCCACCCGGCGCACCACGTCCGACAGCGGCAGATCCAGCGCTTCGGCCATCTGCCGCATGCCTTCGCGGCCCGTGGGCAGGAATTCGTGCAAAGGCGGATCGAACAGGCGGATACAGACCGGCAGATTTGCCATGATCTCGAACAGCGCCGCGAAATCCTCGCGCTGCATGGGCAGCAGGCGGTCCACGGCCTCGCGGCGATCCTCGGCACTATCGGCAAAGATCATTTCGCGCATCACGGTCATCCGCGCGCCGTCAAAGAACATATGTTCGGTGCGGCACAGCCCGATGCCTTCGGCCATGAACATTCGCGCGGTGCGGGCGTCGGCAGGCGTGTCGGCATTGGCGCGCACGCCAATATCGCGCGCCTGATCGGCCCAGGTCATCAACGTCTGAAACGCCTCATCCAGCGCGGGCTCCAGCAGCGGCGCGGCCCCGGCCAGCAGATCCCCGGTGGAGCCATCGACGGTGACCAGATCGCCCTCGCGCAGCACCCGGCCATCGCGCAGGGTCAGTGTCCGGTGGCGCGCCGACAGCCGCACGCCCGAGGCACCCACGATGCAGGGTAGGCCAAGCCCCCGCGCGATCACCGCCGCGTGGCTGGTCATCCCGCCCCGCTCGGTCAGGATGCCGCTGGCCGCATGCATGCCGCGAATATCCTCGGGCGCGGTTTCGCGCCGCATCAAAATGCAATGCTCGCCCTGTGCCTCGGCGGCCTGTGCGGCTTCGGCGGAAAAGACCAGCTTGCCCGATGCGCCGCCGGGACTGGCGGCGATGCCGCGCACCAGCACATCGCGCGGGGCGGTGGGATCAACCTGCTGGTGCAGCAATTCGCCCAGCGACATGGGGTGAATGCGCAGCACGGCCTCATCGCGCGAAATCACGGCATCTTCGGCCAGCGCGACCACGACTTGCACATTGGCGCGGGTGCTGCGCGGCACACGCACCGCGTCGATGACCTTCAGCGCGCCTTCGCAGAGCGCGAATTCAATCTCCATTTCCTCGCGCAGCTTTTGACGGCACAGGCTTAGCGCGGCGTTCAGCTCGTCAAATACCGATGGCGCGGCCTGTTGCAGCGACGGCCCTCGGGGATCATCGGCCAGATAAAGCGATTCCTGCGCGTGCAGCGCGTCGCGAAACAGCGATTGGCGCAGATAGCGCCCGGTCACGCGGCGCTCGCCAGTGATCGGGTCAAGGCAGCGGATCACCCCCGCGCCGCTTTCCCCCGGACCGATCCCCAGCGCCATTTCCTGCACCACGAGCCCCAGCCCGGCATCGGCGGGGGCGCCGCGCGCCTGTCGCAAAAGCCGCGCCGAGGTGCCCTGCCACGCCCGCGCCATGGAGCGCAGCACCTCAGCCAGCTGCACCGCCGGATCCTGGGGGAAAGGTTCCTCGGTTTCCAGCTCATAGGTGTCGAGCGCATCGCGCAGCGCCGCATCGGTGGGATCGGTCGGCACGAACATATCGGGGTCGAGCCGGGCGACATTGATCGCGTAGCCCTGCACGAACCGCAGATAAAGCGCGTTGGCGCGGGTCCGGTCGATTCGCTGCGCCAGCATGGCGTGATGCGCGTCATTCATCCCGATATTGAGCACCGCACCGGGTCCGCCCCAATCCGGATCTTCGGAGGAAGGGCGCACCGACAGCAGCGGATCGGCATCGAACCGGGCGAGAATCGCTTTGGTATCAGGCAGATGCCCGTCGGCCATGCGATGCACAGCGTCGAAAGACAGAGCCACCGTGCGCGGCACGGGCAGGTCGATGCGGATCAGGCGCTGCAGGCATTTGGCGCGACCACCATGGGACTCCCCCGCCAGCTTCGCTGTCGGCGTAATCTCAACGAAGTCTTTGAAGTCGCTATGTTTCTGCACTGCAGCACCAGTTTTGGGTGCCGAGATGATACGCCTCCTCCGTCGCGCGGATCAATAAGACTTTCGCCGCAGCTCAGCCATCCAGCCGAGACAGATCCGCCACCGTCATACAGGTTTCCCGGATGCGATGCAGCAAATTCAGCCGGTTGCGACGGGTGATCTGCTCTTTGGCGTTGACCTGAACCGCCTCGAAAAACGCATCGATCGGGGCGCGCAGCCCGGCCATCTCGCCCATCGCGCCTGCGTAATCCTCGGCCGAGAGCGCCGCGCCGATGCGCGGCTCGGCGGCGTCAAGCGCGTCGAACAGCGCCAATTCGGCCGGGTCAGAGGCATATTTGCGGTCGGGGCCGAACTCATAGGCCACGCCATCGCGCTCCTCGGCCTGCGTCAGGATATTGTTGGCGCGTTTGAACCCCTGCAACAGCGGCTCGCCATCCTCCGTGTCCAAAAACGCCTGCAAGGCTGTCGCGCGCTTGACCAGTAGGGTCAGATCATCGGCACCGGGGCGGGCCAGACAGGCATCGATCACGTCGTGGCGCACGCCTTGATCGCGCAGATAGACCTTCAGCCGGTCGTGGATGAAGCCCAGCAGATGCTCGGGCGTGTTCACCTCGGCATCCGCATCGGCGTTGAGATTGGCGATACCCGCGCGGATCGCGTCCGGCTCGATCCGGCCCTGTAGATCGTCCAGCGCCATATCGCGCAGGTCGTCCTCGGAAATGTCGAAAGCGGCGGCGTAATCCCGGCGCAGATCCCCCTCACCTTCGGCCTTTTGCAGCTTCAGGAACACTTGGAACAGCCCGCGCAGGATGAAATCCGAAAGTTGGATGCGCAGATCGTTGCTCAGCACAATGCGGATCACGCCCAGTGCCGCGCGGCGCAGCGCATAGGGGTCTTTCGAGCCGGTGGGCTTTTCGTCGATGGCCCAGAACCCGGCCAGCGTGTCGAGCTTATCGGCCAGCGCCACGGCGACCGAGACGGGCGCATCCGGCACCGCATCCGACGGGCCCAGCGGGCGGTAATGTTCTTCGGCAGCGGCGGCCACGGCGGCGTCGCGTCCGGCGGCTTCGGCGTAATAGCGGCCCATCAGCCCCTGCAATTCGGGGAATTCATACACCATTTCCGACGACAGATCGGCCTTGGCGATGCGGGCGGCTTCCTCGGCCATTGCCGGCTCAGCACCGACGCGCGGGGCAAAGGCCCGTGCCAGCGCGGCAATCCGGCTGATCCGTTCCGCCTGCGTGCCAAGCTTGTTGTGGAAGGTCACATTGTCCAGCGCATCGACCCAAGGGTCCATGCCAGCCTTGGCCACGCGCAGATCGTTCTCCCAGAAGAATTTCGCGTCAGACAGCCGCGCCGACAGCACTTTTTGATTGCCGGCAAGGATCGTTGCGCCCTGATCGGCGGTCTCGACATTAGCGACGGTCACGAATTTCTCGATCCGCCCGGTCTTGGGGTTGCGCACCGAGAAGAACTTCTGATGCTCCTTCATCGAGGTTTGCAGAACCTCCGGTGGCAGGTCGAGGAAATCCGCCCCAATCGCGCCCATCAACACGACCGGCCATTCGACCAGCCCGGCCACCTCGGCCAGCAGACCGCGATCTTCGACGACCTCCAGCCCTTGGGCAAAGGCCATGTTGGTGGCGTCATTCCAGATGTGATCGGCCCGCTCGGCGGGGTCCAGCATCACATGCGCGCGCTTCAGCTGCGCGGCGTAATCGTCAAAGGAATGCACGGTGATCGGCGCGGCACCTGCCATGAAACGGTGGCCTTGCGTGGTGTTGCCCGCCGTGATGCCGTCGATGTCCAGCGGCACGGTTTCGGCGCCTGCTTCGGTCACCAGAACGCAGAGGATCGAATGCAGCGGACGCACCCAGCGCAGGCTGCCCGAGCCCCAGCGCATGGATTTCGGCCAGGGGAAATTGCGCACGGTCCGTTCCAGCACCTCGGCCACGATGGCATCCGCCGGGCGGCCCGGCTTTTGAATCGTGGCGAACCAGACCTGGCCCTTTTTGTCGTCGCGCGGCTCCAGCTGATCGCGGGTCAGGCCGGTGGCGCGCAGAAAGCCTTCAAGCGCTTTTTCCGGCGCGTCGACGCGGGGGCCTTTGCGCTCTTCGCGCAGGGTGGGGCTTTCGGCCAGCAGACCCTCAACGGTCAGGACCAGCCGCCGCGGGGTCGAAAACGCCGCCGCCGACGCGTAGGTCAGCCCGGCGTCAACCAAACCATCGGTCATCAGTTTTTTGAGGTCGGACGCGGCCCGTCCCTGCATGCGGGCGGGAATTTCTTCGGAGAAGAGTTCGATCAGCAGATCCGGCATCGAGAAGGCCTTCGTCAGTCAGGGCAGGGTCGGGCGTCTCGATACCGGCGCAGCGGTGGGAGGTCCAGCGGATTGCGGCGGGCAGGGCCGCGGCTGTCCTATGATCCCAGCTCCGACTAGGCCCCACCGGGCGGGCGGGCGATCTTAGTCCTCGCGCCAATCGCTGGGCCCTTCACGCGAAACCACAACGCGCGCCCCAAGGTCGGGCGCGGCCCTGATCCGCACCGGGTGCCAGCCTGTAGCGGCCAGCACCCGTCAATTGCGGTCAGGCCATCGCCCGGCGTGCCTTGCCTTCGGCCTTTCGTGCCAGCGTCTTGACGCCGTCACCGTCGCGGCGGGGCACAATGCGATAAGCGGCTTCGATCCAGCAATAGATTGCGAAACCAATCATCCCCAGCGCCAGCAGTGCCAGAAGGAACCGCCCAAACGCCGCTTGCCGCACCGTTTCAAAGGCTTGCCCGATGCCGCCTGCCTGTTCTGGCGAATGGCTGATCGCGGCGTAGATCAAAAACACGCCGATCATGCCGATGACGATGCCATGCGCGACAAGCCCGGCCTTTGCGGCGGGGTTGAGTTTCTCCATCAGCGACGTGGCGCGCAGATGCTCGCGGTATTTCTCGGCCAGCCCTTTGTGGACATAATAGATGCCCGAGCCGATCACGATCAGACCCGCCGCACCCACGATCCATGCGCCGCCCGGCATGGCGAGCACTTTCGAGGTAATGCTTTCCGTGCCGCTTTGCCCGCCGGAGCCGCCACCCATCGCGGAGCGGGCCGCCGAAAACGCCAGACCCAGATGAATGATCCCGCTGACGGTCTGGCCGATCCGGGCGATCACGCCCTTGGCCTCGTGCCCGTAGTTCTCCAGATCCATTGCCGCGTCGAGGATACGCCACACTGCATAGGCCACCAGCCCCACAGAGATCAGCCATAAGGCGGGCACACCCATCGGGTGCTTGCGCAATTGCGCCATGCTGTCGGAGGTGCCTTCGGCCTGACCTCCGTGCCATGCGGCCAGCAGCGCCAGCACCCCGACAATTGCATAAATAACGCCGCGTGCGGTGTAGCCTGCGCGCATGACGGGCACGACCCAGGCCGGGGCTCGGTTGTCCATAAAGCTCTCCTCATTGTTACCGAGAGAGCGCGTCGCAGCCCGTTTGGTTCCGAGGGCGCACGAAGAATATGGCGCAGCTCTGGTCACGGCGGATCGCAAAGGCCCGCGCCGTGACGGAGCCCCGGTCCAACGAAAGCGCCCGAGGTCGCGACCCTCAGCAACCAACCCCCGAAGCGCGCCTTGATCGCGCTTGCGCCTCGCCCTCAGGTCCCGACGCAGGGCTGGTGCGCAGTGTCCGTCCAATCACCCCTGCGGGTCCGCGTCGGGCACCAGCTTGCCGGGGTTCATCAGGTTCAGCGGGTCGAGCGCCTGTTTGATCGCGCCCATCACCTGCCAGCCCGCGCCGTGCTCGGCCTCCATGTAGCCGCGTTTGCCGATGCCAACCCCATGTTCGCCCGTGGCGGTGCCGCCCATTCGCAGCGCGCGCTCCACCATCCGGTGCGACAGATCCAACGCGATGCGCTTTTCCTCGGGGCGGTCGGGATCAATCAGCAGGATGGCGTGGAAATTGCCGTCCCCCACATGGCCCAGGATCGGGCCGGGGATGCCGGAGGCGTCGATATCGGCGCGGGTTTCCTCCACCGCCTCCGCCAGCCGTGAAATCGGCACGCAAAGATCGGTCACCACGCCGCGCGCGCCGGGGCGGGAGGCAAGGATCGCCCAATAGGCCTCATGCCGCATTTGCCACAGCTTGTTGCGTGCTTCGGGCTGCTTTGCCCATTGGAAATCCGATCCGCCCAGATCGCCGACAAGCTCCCCGAACCGCTCGGCATCCTCGGCGGCGGAGGTCTCGGAGCCGTGGAATTCCACCATCAGATGCGGCCGCCGCGGGAAATCAAGGCCAGAGCGCGCGTTGCAGGCCGCGACGCTTTCGGCGTCGATGAATTCGATCCGCGCCATGGGAATGCCCAGCTGGATGGTGGCGATCACGCAATCCACCGCGTCGCGCATCCGGTCAAACCCGCACACCGCCGCTGTGATGGCCTCTGGCTGGCCCTGCAGGCGCAAGGTCAGCTCGGTGATCAGCGCCAGCGTCCCTTCGGACCCCACCAGCAGCCCGGTCAGGTCATAGCCGGCGGAGGATTTGCGCGCCCGCGTGCCGGTGCGGATGATCGTGCCATCGGCCAGCACGGCCTCCAGCCCCAGCACATTGTCGCGCATGGTGCCGTAGCGCACTGCCGTCGTGCCCGAGGCCCGCGTCGCCGCCATCCCGCCCAGCGTCGCATTGGCACCGGGATCGACCGGGAAAAACAACCCCGTCGCGCGCAACTCGGTATTCAGCGCCTCGCGGGTCAGGCCCGGCTGCACCCGCACATCCATGTCGGCATCATTGACCTCAATCACGCGGGTCATCCGCGCGAAATCGACGCAAAGTCCGCCCGCCACCGCGAGCGCATGACCTTCAAGCGACGTGCCCGCCCCCCAGCCGATCACCGGACAGCGGGCGGCATGACAGGCCCGCAGGATGTCGGACACCTCCTGCGTGGTTTCGGGGTAGATCACGGCCTCGGGGGGCATGTCCGCGAAATGCGACTCGTTGGTGCCATGGGCGGCCAAATCGGCTGGGCGCTGGCTGAAACGGGGGCCGAACCGGCGGGCAAGATCGTCAAACAGCGCCGCGCGCGCCGGGTCCATCTGGCCAGAGGGCGCATGGCCAGAGGGCGCAGTCCCGTCCCCTGAATTGTCCGCGCGGCCCGCAGGTGAGCGTGGCGTTGGCATAGTCTGCGCGGTCGGAACGGCCTTCGACCCCGCATTCGGCGCATCCACCTTTGGGTCGCCACCCGTTGTGCCGCCCAGCTCTGAGCCGCCGTTCTGCGTGCTCCGCGTTTCGCTCGCTCCGTCCATGCCGCTGCTCCTCATTGCTTTGCCGCCCGCCCGGACCCACCACCGGGCCGCAGCCGCCGTGCAGAATAGGAGATAGCCCGGCGGGCTGAAAGTCCGGCTTTCACCCTTGGCGCGACGCGGCCGATCCCCTAGACCCTGCGGCAACCACGCCTTCGCCCCGCTCATCGGCGAAGCGCGCTGGCCGCGACGGGGCAGGGCGAGGAGCCTTCGGGCATGGCCGAAAAACAGACACCGATCTGGCGTCAGGGCTGGACACAGGCCCGTGCCCAAGGCGCGGCCACATGGACGCTGCTGCTGCGCGAAGGGCCTTCGCAGATCCAGTTCTGGTTCATCGCCCTGATGATCGGCATCGTCGCGGGCTTTGCCGCGTTGAGCTTTCGCAACGCCATCACCGCGTTGCAGAAATTGTTCTATGGCGTCGATGACCCCCGCGCCTTGCACACCTTTGCCGAAACCCTGCCATGGTGGTGGATTTTGATCCTGCCGATATTGGGCGGGCTGGCGGTTGGGCTGATCCTCAACCGGTTTACCCCCGATGGGCGTGTGCGCTCGGTCGCCGATGTGATCGAAGGCGCGGCCCTGCGCGAAGGCCGGGTCGAGCGTCGCGCCGGTGTCGCCTCCATGCTGGCCTCGCTCATCACCCTGTCCTCGGGCGGCTCGACAGGGCGCGAAGGTCCGGTCGTGCATATGGCGGGGGTGATGGCGACATGGGTCAGCAACCGCATCCATGCCGATGGCATCCATGGGCGCGATCTGCTGGGATGTGCGGTGGCGGCGGCGGTCTCGGCCAGCTTCAACGCGCCCATCGCCGGGGCGCTGTTCGCGCTAGAGGTCGTGCTGCGCCATTTCGCGGTCCATGCCTTTGCGCCCATTGTCATTGCCTCGGTCTCCGGCACGGTGATCTCGCGGCTGGAATTCGGCGATGTCACGGAATTCAGCCTGCCCGACAATAACGTGCTGGGGTTCTACGTCGAATTGCCGGCGTTCCTGATCCTCGGGCTGGTCTGCGGGCTGGCGGCGGTGGTGCTGATGCGCGGTATCTTCATGGCCGAAAATGTCGCCGACCGGGTGCAGGCATGGCTGCGACTGCCGCGCTGGGCGCGGCCTGCGGTGGCGGGCGGGCTGCTCGGCGGTATCGCGATCTTTTTCCCGCATATCATCGGCGTGGGGTATGAGACGACCTCTGCCGCGCTCACCGGTTCGCTCCTGCTGCACGAAGCGATGGTGTTCGCGGTCATCAAGGTCATCGCCGTGTCAATCACCATGGCGGGGCGCATGGGCGGCGGGGTGTTTTCGCCCTCGTTGATGCTAGGCGCATTGGTGGGGCTGACATTCGGGCTGATTGCCACGCCGATCTTTCCGACGGTTTCGGGCAATGCCACGCTCTATGCGCTGGCGGGGATGGGCGCGGTGGCGGCAGCGGTGCTGGGGGCACCGATTTCCACCACGCTCATTGTGTTCGAACTGACGGGCGACTGGCAGACCGGGCTGGCGGTGATGGTGGCGGTGTCGCTGTCGACCGCGCTGGCCAGCCGCTTGGTGGATCGCTCGTTCTTCCTGACGCAGCTGGAACGCCGCGGCGTCCATGTCGCCGCCGGTCCACAAAGCTATCTGCTCTCGCTCCATTCCGCGGCGGTGGTGATGCGGTCCAAGGACAGTCCGCGCGCGGCGCCGGAAGCCACCTGCACCGAATTGATCGAGGCCGGTATTCACATCGCCCCCTCGGCCACGCTGGAAGTGGCAATGCCGATGTTCGACGATGGCCGCCAGCCGTTCCTGCCCGTCGTGGTTCCCGCCGCTGATGGCAGCGCGGCGGAGTTAATGGGCGCGCTGTTCTATGTCGATGCCCTGCGCGCCTATAATCGCGCGCTCGCCGACACCGCCGCCGAGGAACATAGCTGATTTCCGCCGGGGCGGGGTGACGCCGGCGCGCGGGCGGCCTATCTGAGGGGCATGACCCTGCATTTCCCATTCGACAATACGTACGCCGCCCTGCCGCAGCGCTTCCACGCGCGGATGGCGCCGACTCCCGTGGCCGCGCCCCGGCTCTTGATGCTCAACGATGCGCTGGCGCGCGAGCTTCGGCTCGACCCGGACGCATTGCGCGGGGCGGACGGGGTGCAGGTGCTGGCTGGCAACACGGTGCCCGAAGGCGCCGATCCGCTGGCCCAAGCCTATGCCGGGCATCAGTTCGGCGGCTGGTCGCCGCAGCTGGGCGATGGCCGCGCCATCCTGCTGGGCGAGATCGTCGATACGGCAGGCCGCCGCCGCGATCTGCAACTCAAAGGGTCGGGCCGCACGCCATACAGCCGCAATGGCGATGGGCGCGCATGGCTGGGGCCGGTCCTGCGCGAATATATCGTGTCCGAGGCCATGGCCGCGCAAGGCATCCCCACCACTCGTGCGCTGGCCGCCATAGCGACGGGTGAGACGGTGCAGCGCGAACGCGGCTTGCCCGGAGCCATCCTCACCCGTGTCGCCGCCAGCCACATCCGTGTGGGCACATTCCAGTTCTTTGCCGCGCGGGGCGACAATGATGCGCTGCGCCTGCTGACCGATCACGTCATTGCCCGGCACTATCCGCAGGCCGATGGCGCGCTGGGCCTGCTTGATGCGGTGATCGGTGCACAGGCGGCGCTGCTGGCCCGCTGGATGGGGGTGGGCTTCATCCACGGCGTGATGAATACCGACAATTGCGGGATCGCGGGGGAAACCATCGATTACGGCCCCTGTGCCTTCATGGACACCTATGTGCCGGAGCAGGTGTTTTCCTCCATCGATCACTATGGCCGCTACGCCTATAACCGTCAGCCCGAAATCGCGGCGTGGAATCTGGCGCAGCTCGCCACCGCCCTGTTGCCGATCATGGGCGAGGATCGCGACGCCGCCATCGCGCAGGCACAGGAGGCCGTCGATGGGTTCGCCGCGCGGTTCCAGACAGCCTATATGGCCGAATTCCGCGCCAAGCTGGGGATCGCGCCCGATAGCGAGGATGACGGCGATCTGGTGCTGATTTCCGATCTGATGACCCTGATGGCCGAAGAACGCGCGGATTTCACCAATACCTTCCGCGCGCTGGCCGAAAGCGATGGCGCAGGCGCCGCCGATCCGCGCGACCAGTTTCTGGACCCGACCCGGTTCGACGCGTGGTCCGCGCGCTGGCAGGCGCGTCTTGCGGCGCAAAGCGATCCCCATGCCCGGATGCGCGCCACCAATCCCGCGCTGATCCCACGCAATCACCGGATCGAACAGGCTATCGTGGCAGCAGTCGAAGGCGATCTCGCCCCGGCGGAGCGACTGGCGCAGGCGCTGGCGGGTCCCTTTGATCCGGCACCGGGCACCGCCGATCTGCGCAACCCGCCCCTGCAATCGGAACTGGTGCGCCAGACCTTCTGCGGCACCTGAACGCGGCACCTGAACACGGCCCTTAAAGCCCGGTCGCGGCGCGGTAGGTGTCCCAATCCTCGGGCGTGTCCAGATCATGGCGCGCGCGCAGGCCGGGCAGGGGCACCAGATGCCGTGCGCCTTCGGGCAGGGCGCGCAGCAGCGGTCCGGCGCCAGTGTCGCCGGTCAATTCGGCCAGTTGCGTAAATAACGCCGCATCCAGCAGGATCGGATGCCCCGGCCCGCCATCTTGGGTCGCGCCTTGCCACGCCTGCGCCATGGGCATGTCGCGCCGGGCGCGCAGCACGGCCGCCAGTTCCGGCGCGCCGATGCCCGGCAGATCGCCCAGCATGACCATGACACCTGCTGCGCCCTCGGGCAGCGCTGCAATGGCGGCGCGCAGGCTGTGGCTCAGACCCTCGGCGGCATCCGCCACCTCCAGCCGCTCCACCGGCAGATCGGCCAGCACTTCGTGACGGGCATGCGGGGCAGGGGGCAGGGCGACGATCACCGGCACGCCCAGCGACAGCGCAGCCTCTGCCTGCCGACGCAGGATCGCCACACCGCCCAGCGGTTCCAGCAGCTTGTCGCGCCCGCGCATTCGCCGCGATTGCCCGGCGGCAAGGATCACCACCGGCACCAAATCCGCTGCCGTCATGCCCGCATTCCTTCGATCTGCGCCAAATACTCCCGCCGGAGGCCGCAGGGCGTCACAGCTTGTAGATCCGCGCGAACTTCGCCTCGATATAGTCCAGCAGCGGTCCTTCGTCCGGGGTGGTGCCACAGGCGCGCGTGATGGTGTCGCGCGGGGGGCGCAGGCCGCCATATTGCTGCACATGCGTGTTCAGCCAGCGCACCGCCGGACCCGGATCACCTACCGCCAGATGCGTGTCCAGATCCGGCAGGTCGCGGCGCAGCGCCTCATGCAGACATCCCGCATAGACATTGCCCAGCGAATAGGTCGGAAAATAGCCAAACAGCCCCACGGACCAATGCACATCCTGCAAACAGCCCAAGCTCGGGCGCGGCACCGTCACCCCGAAATCGGCCTCGAACCGGGTGTTCCAAGCCTCCTCCAGATCGGCAGGCGCCAGCCGTCCCGCGACCATCTCGCGTTCCAGATCAAAGCGCAGCAGCACATGCAGATTATACTGCACCTCATCGGATTCGGTGCGGATGTGGCCGGGACCGACGCGGTTCACAGTGCCGTGGAAATCCTCAGGGTCATCGACGCCCAGATCGCCAAAGAGCTCCGTCATGCGGCCATGCAGCCAGCCGGTATAAGCGGCGGAGCGGCCAAGCTGGTTTTCGTAGATGCGGCTTTGGCTTTCATGCACCCCCATCGACACACCCCTGCCCAGAGGGGTCAGCCGGTGCATCGGGTCTATGTTCTGCTCGTAGCAGGCATGGCCGACCTCGTGGATCGTCGAATAGAGGCAGTTGAACGGGTCTGTGGTGCTGGTGCGGGTGGTGATGCGCACATCGTCGCCGGCCCCGGAGGAAAACGGGTGCACCGCCTTGTCGATCCGCCCGCGGTTGAAGTCATAGCCAAACGCGCCCGCCACCTCCGCGGCCAGTGTCATCTGCCCGGCCTCGTCGAACTCACGGCTCAGGCCGCGCGGTTGGTAGGCCGCCCCCATCACCCGGTCGCGCAGCGCCACCAGACGCGGCCGCAGCGCGCCGAACATCGCGTCCAGCTCCGCCGCCGTCGCGCCGGGCTCGTAATCGTCGAGCATCGTGTCGTAGCGGTCGCGCGCGGTGTCGCCGGTATGACCTGCGGCAATGGCGTCGGCCTCCTCACGCTTGAGCGCCAGCACCTCCTCCAGCACCGGCACGAAGGCGGCGACATCCTCGGCGGCGCGGGCCTCTGCCCAGCGGCCCTGCGCGACAGAGGTGACGCGGGCGATCTGTGCGGCCAATCGCGCAGGCACCTTGGTTGCACGGGCGTGGTCGCGGTGGATATGGCGCAGCCGCGCGGCGGAGACCTCATCGCCGGGGGCGGCGTCGGCGCGGGCGCGCTCCAGCCAATCGGCAACCCGCGGATCGGTGCGGCGCGCGTGCAGGACGGTTTCCAACCCGGCCATTTCCTCGGCCCGCTGGGCGCCACTGCCGCGCGGCATCATCGTTTCCTGATCCCAGCCGAGCCGCTCCAGCACCTGCGACAGGGCTTCGGTCTCGCGCTGATGGGCCATCAGATCGTCAAGCGCGCTCATGCGCGGCCCTCCCGGATCGAAGTGGTGACGGGATAGCCCGACAGGAACCGCGCCCGCAGGATCAACACCCACAGGATCACGGCCATCAGCTGATGGGTGATCGCGATATGCATCTGCGCCGCCTGCATCACCGTGGCGATGCCCAGCACCACCTGTCCGAACAGCGCCACCGCCATCCAGTCAAACGCCGTGCGGGTGCGCGGATGCGCCGATTTGCGCCCGCGCCGCCACACGACCAGCCCAAAGATGAACAGCAGATAGGCGGTCATGCGGTGGATGAATTGCACCAGACCGGGATCTTCGAAGAAGTTGCGCCACAGGGGGCGAAGCTCGAACGGTTCCGGCGGGAAAAACCCGCCCGCCATCAGCGGCCAGTCGATATAGGTGCGCCCCGCGTCGATCCCGGCGACCAGCGCGCCCAGCAGGATTTGCAGAAACGCCAGATGCAGCAGGCCGGTGCTCATGCCCCATTGCTTGCGCTCGCGCAGGCGGCGGGCCTGCATGATCTCGCGCTCGGGCCGCGCCAGCCGGAACACATACCATGCGATCAGGCCAAGGATGACAAAGGCCAGACCCAGATGCGCCGCCAGGCGGTAGGACGCGACCGACACCATGCCCTCGCCCAGACCCGACGACACCATCCACCAACCGATTGCCCCCTGCAGCCCGCCAAGCACACCGGGGATGATCAAGCGACCCTTCCAGCCATTGGGGATCGCGCCGGTGATGAGCAGCCCCAGATAGCCCAGCAGCCAGACCAGCCCGACGGCGCGGCCCAATTGCCGGTGGCTCCATTCCCACCAGTAGATCTGTTTGAACTCCGCCAGCGTCATGCCGAGGTTCAGTTCCTGATATTGCGGAATCTGCTGATAGGCCTCGAATTCGCCCTGCCACGCGGCGGCGTCCATCGGCGGCAGCGCCCCGGTGACCGGCGCCCATTCGACGATGGATAGCCCGCTATCGGTCAGCCGCGTCAGCCCGCCGATCACGATCATCGCCAACACCATCGCAAACAGCACGATCAGCCAGATCCGCACCGCTGGGCGCGAGCCCTTCTGCCGTCGGTCGATGGCACCGGGTTGCGCCTGACGCGGAGCCGGCGCGGCGGAGGGGTCGACCTCCTCGAAAATGGAGCGTTTCTGAGCCATGGTGATCCTTCCTGACCGCAGGTCTGACCCGGTCCGGGCGCTGCAACGAAGCGCGGCTGAGCCGAGCGAGATTTCGCCGGAACCTAGGCCTGCATGCGCGGCGCGGCAAGGTCAGACACCAGCGACGGCAAGCCGCAGGAATATTCGCACCGCGCCACGGGCAGGCGACCGTCGTGCTGAACGCAACCGCCCATGAAGAAGCCCGCAGGGCGCATGGGCGAGCGCCTGCCCGTCCCCCCGGGCTGGCGCTTTGCCACCATCGCTGACCTCGGAGCGGGGAGGGACGCGGGCATAAACCGCACGCTCGACCCCAGCAGGCCCACCCCACGGGCACGCAAGTGTCGTGCTACAGCGCAACCGCCCCGAACAAGCCGAAGGCGCGGGGCGAGCGCCTGCCCGTCCCCACGGGCTGGCGCTTTGCCACCCTCACGCTACCCTCAAAGCGGGGAGGAACGTGGCCGACATAAAGCACACCCGCTCAGCCGAAGCAGCGCCACCCCACGGGCAGGCTACCGTCGTGCTACAGCGCAACCGCCCATGAACAAGCCCGAAGGGCGCATGGGCGAGCGCCTGCCCGTCCCCACGGGCTGGCGCATTACCACCCTCACGCTAACCTCGAAGCGGGGAGGAATGTGGCGGACATAAAGCACACCCGCACAGCTGAGGCAGCGCCACCCCACGGGCTGGCGAGCGTCGTGTTGAACGCAACCGCCTATGAACAAGCCCGCAGGGCGCATGGGCGAGCGCCTGCCCGTCCCCACGGGCTGGCGCTTTGCCGCCCTCACGCGAACCTCGAAGCGAGGAAGAATGTTACGGGCATAAAGCACACCCGCTCAGCCGCAGCAGCGCCATCCCACGGGCAGGCGGCCGTTGCACTTCCGAACGACCCACCGATAGGCGAAGCCTGTGGGCCAGCTGCGTCCCTGCGGTCTGGCGCTGTGCCACCTGCCTCGGATAAGGCACACCCGCCCGCGGCAGCAGCGCCACCCACAGGCAGGCTAGCGCCCGGCTCAATCCCGACCGGGGCCGCGTTCCTTCCAGCGCACCATCTGGCGCATGACGCCGTGGAACACCTGCACTTCGGTCCGGGTCAGGCCTAGCCGGGCCCACATGTTGCGCAGGGTGAGCTTCATCCCCGGCGCCTTATCGGCGGGCCAAAAGAAACCCGCCTCCTCCAGACGCTGCTCGTAATGATCGCCCAGCTTCTCGATCTCCAGCCCGCTGGCATATTCGGTCTTCTCCATCGCCGCCGCCGCGCGGGTAGGGGCGGGGCCCGAGAGGCGCGCCCATTCATAGGCGGTCAGCAGCACGCATTGCCCAAGGTTGAGCGAGAAGAATTCCGGGTTCACCGGCACTGAGATAATCGCATTGGCCCGCGCCACATCGTCATTTTCCAGCCCCGCACGTTCGGGGCCGAACAGCACCGCGACCTTCTCGCCTGCGCCGATCTTCTCATGGGCCAGCCGCATGGCCTCCTCAGGGGTGAAAACCGGCTTGGTCAGACCGCGCGCGCGGGCGGTGGTGGCAAAGACATAGGTGCAATCGGACAGCGCTTCGGGAAGGGTGTCGCTCACCTGCGCCTGATCCAGCAGACGCCCCGCGCCCGAGGCCAGCGCCACGGCACGCGGATTGGGCCAGCCATCGCGCGGCTCGACCAGCCGCATGCGGCTCAACCCGAAATTCCACATCGCCCGCGCCGCCGCACCGATATTCTCGCCCATTTGCGAGCGGACAAGGACGAAGACGGGTTCGGACATCGGGCAGGCTCCGGGCTGAAAGGGTTGCGCCGGGCGATACCGGGAAGCCGCGCGCGACGCAATCCCGCGAGGTGGCGCATCCCTATCCCGCATCCCGAAGGGCAAGCCCGGCCTACGCCGCCGGTCACGCTACCCTGCGGGCCGACAAACGCCCGAGCCACCGGACCGCGCCGAAGGTCCAGCGGGAGCGCGCGCTTCCCGCTGTTGGCCAACCCTCCCGCGACGCGCTGAGCATTATCTGAACGCGCGGGCGCCAATTGCCTCCCATCGTCCCACCCTATGCACCCCCTCACGCGCCCCGTTTCATTCCGCGCAGCGATGGGCTATCACCACGCGAAATTCCTCAGGGTGTTCCCATGTCCGATACTTCCCAGACCGACCTTCCCGATGCCCCCGAGCAGCCGCAGATCTACCTGATCACGCCGCCGGAATTCGATCTGTCGATCTTTCCCGACCGGCTTGCGGCGGTGCTCGATGCCGAAGATGTCGCCTGCATCCGCCTTGCCTTGGCGACAAGCGACGAGGACCGCATTTCGCGCGCCGCAGATGCCTGCCGCGAAGTGGCCCATGCCCGCGATGTGGCCATCGTGATCGAGCGTCACCTGACGATGGTGGAACGTCTCGGCCTCGATGGGGTGCATCTGACCGACGGCGCACGCACAGTCCGCTACGCCCGTAAGGAATTGGGCGCCGATGCCATCGTCGGCACGTTCTGCGGCATCTCGCGCCATGACGGGATGTCGGCGGCTGAGGCTGGTGCCGATTATGTGGCCTTCGGGCCTGTGGGCGGCAGCCTCGGTGACGGCAGTCAGGCCGAAGACGAATTGTTCGACTGGTGGTCGCAGATGATCGAAGTGCCGGTGGTGGCCGAAGGCGGGCTTAGCGCGGGCCGTGCCACGGCACTGGGCGCGATGACCGATTTCTTCGGCGTGGGCGAAGAGATCTGGCGCGAGGATGACGCGGCCCAAGCGCTGCGCACCCTGCTCGCCGGTGCGCGCTGAGCCTTTAGACCTGTCCGGATCGCGCGAGGCTTAACCGCGCAAAACCTGCCGCACCACTCGGCGGCCTGACACGGGGCGTCTAGCCCTGACCGTCACCGCCACTGCCGGGGCGGTGAAACCGATCCGGTCCGGCGCGGCTCAACTCCTCGGCATCGGGCTCGGTGCCGGGATGAGTGGTATGGCTCAGCCGGGGCAATTGCTCGGCCACCTGTTCGGCGATTTCTTCGGGCAGGCCGGGGCGGGTGGCGTCATTGACCTCAAGGCTTTCGGCGGGGATGCCTTCGGCATAGATCACCTCATGGCGATCAAAGACGGGCGTGAACCAGTCGCAAAACCCGCCCTTGCGGATAAACACCCGCCCGCCATCCACCAAATATTGCGCTTTCACCAGAATATCCGCGCTGCGCCCGATCCGGTCGGCGCCGCGCTGGTAGATGAACAGCCGCTGGTGCTGGCTCACCACCAGATCGGCGCTGTTGCCCAGCACGCCGCGCCCGATCACCACGGGCGCCGAGGCCCCCACCGCCCGCACCGTGCGCCGTGCCACCCAGCGCAGCGGTTGCGCGCCGTGATTATGGGTCAGCACCCGCATCCCCGGCTCCAACCTCTCGATCGGGACCTGCCGCCCATCGGCCAGCGTGATCGCCGTGCCGCGCCCGAATGCGATCGAGGTGACATCCGCCAGCTGCACGATGCCCGGATCGGTGTCGATGCCGATCAGCGTGTAATCCGCGCCGGGCTCAATCGGGTCGAGGGGCAGGGCACAGCGCAGATCGCGCGCGCCCTCATCCGCCGCCACCACCGCGATCAGCACCATCTGCGCGCGCCCGCCATCGGGCGCCATCAGCGTCAGCCGCGCCTCCAGCACAACCCGGTCCCCCGGCGCGCCGATCTCGGAGCCGGGGGCGACGCGGCGCGCGGCCTCGGTGCTAAGCGTCGCCGGGCCGGATCGTGTCGCACCCTCGCCCGCTTCGCGCACCGCAAGCCGCCATGCCGGGCCGTCATCCGACAAACGATAGACATCGCCGGGGCACATATCCTCCGTCGGCTCCAGCGCGTCGCCCGCATTCACCCCGGCCACTACCCGGAAATCCGCGCCGCGCAGCACATGGCAGATCCAATCGCGGGGGGCGGCGGGGGGGCTGGCGGGCTGATCGGAATGCGAGGATGTGCTCATTGGCTCGGACGGGTTCCACTGGCAGGCTGTTGCGCGCCGGACCATGCGGCGCGACCGGCGCGGGGTCAATGCGCCGAGCGGTGATTTGGTTGCCCGGCCGCCAGCTGACGGGGCCGGTTCCTCCATCCTCACGCTCATTGCCCGACACGCGCGCGCCCGGCATCTTCCGCCCCCCGCCGCGACCTGCTAGGCCTTGCGTCAACATGCACAAGCCTGAAGGAACATCGCCATGGATCTCGGAATTGCCGGCAAGACCGCCCTCGTCACCGCGTCGTCCAAAGGGCTGGGCCGGGGCTGCGCCGAACACCTCGCCGCGGCGGGCGTCAACCTGATCCTCAACGCCCGCACCGAAGGCCCGCTGGAAGAGACCGCCGCCGCCCTGCGCGAAACCCACGGTGTCGAGGTCACGGCAATCGCCGCCGATATCGCGTCCGAAGAAGGCCGCGCCCGCGTGCTCGACGCCGCCGGTCAGGTCGACATCCTCGTGACCAATGCGGGCGGCCCGCCTCCGGGCAGCTGGGAGGATTGGGACCGCGAGGATTTTATCAAGGCGCTCGACGCCAACATGCTGACCCCCATCGCGCTGATGCAGGCGATGCTGCCCGGCATGATGGATCGCGGCTGGGGGCGGGTGGTCAACATCACCTCGCAATCCGTAAAATCCCCAATCCCCGCGCTTGGCCTGTCGAATTCCGCCCGCGCCGGGCTGACCGGCTTTGTCGCCGGCACCGCGCGGCAGGTGGCCCCGAAAGGCGTGACGATCAACAACCTGTTGCCGGGCATCCATGACACCGCCCGCTCCATCGGGCTGGACACCGGCGTCGCCAAATCCAAGGACATCACCCGCGAAGACGCCCGCGCCGAGCGCGAAGCGACGATCCCCGCACGCCGCTATGGCACCGCCTCGGAATTCGGCGCAGCCTGCGCGTTCCTGTGCTCCCAGCATGCCGGGTTTATCGTCGGGCAGAACCTGCTGCTGGATGGCGGCGCGGTTAACGCGACGCTTTAAGGGTTTCGGATAAGGGTTTCGTTTTGCTTAAAAATACCTCCGCCGGGGGCGGTCCTGTCGCCTCCGGCCTTCCGGTCGTGCGGCAATCGCCGACCGACCCCGCCTTCGTGCAAGATCCTTACCCCGTCTATGATCTCTGGCGCGGTCAGGGCGATCTGGTTTGGTGGGCGGATTACGGCATGGTCGCCGCCACCAGCCATCGCGCCGTGCAGGCCTTGCTGAAAGATCGCCGCTTTGGACGCGCCGTGCCGCCCGCGCAGGCGCAGCCGATCCCGGATCGCCTGACGCCCTTCTACGATATCGAAGCGCATTCCCTGCTGGAACTCGAAGCCCCCGATCACACCCGGCTGCGCGGGTTGATCCTGCGGGCGTTCACCTCGCGCACCATCGCGGCGCTGGAGCCGTTCATCACCGATCTAGCCGCTACGCTGGTCGCCGACCTGCCGCCCCCCGGCACGCCGGTCGACCTGCTCGACGCGCTCTGCCGTCCGCTGCCGGTGCGGGTCATCGCCCATATGCTGGGCGTGCCTGCCAGCCGCTGCGCCGATCTGCTGGATTGGTCCAACGCCATGGTCGGCATGTATCAGGCGGGCCGCAGCCGCGCGATGGAGGACGCCGCCGTGAGCGCCTCGCGCGATTTCTCGGCCTTCCTGTCTGACCTGATCGAGACCCGCCGCGCCGCGCCGGGCGACGATCTTTTGTCGCAGTTAATCGCGGCGGAGGAAGATGGCGAACGGCTCAGCCGGGCGGAATTGATCTCCACCGTGATCTTGCTGCTGAACGCCGGGCATGAGGCGACGGTCCACACGCTGGGCAATGGCATCGCGACGCTGATCGCCACGGGGCAGGGCGCGCGCGCCCGCGACGCCGAAACGCTGCCCGCCCTGACCGAAGAAGTGCTGCGCCACGACCCGCCGCTGCATCTCTTCACCCGCTGGTGCTATGCCGAGGTCGACCTATACGGCCACCGCTTCCGCCCCGGCGATCAGGTCGCCTGCCTGCTGGGCGCGGCCAATCGCGACCCTGCCGCGTTCACCGATCCGGCGGCGTTCGCACCGGACCGCAACGCCCGCGCGCAGGTCAGCTTTGGCGCGGGTATTCATTTCTGCGTCGGCGCGCCGCTGGCCCGGATGGAAATCGCCGCCGCGCTGCAGGCGCTCTTCACCGCGCGACCCGATCTGACGCTGGCTGAGCCCCCACGCTACGCGCCGATCTATCATTTCCACGGGTTGGAGGCGCTGCGCGTCGCATAAGTGCCCGTGCCGCGACCCCCGCCTAGACCGGCAGAACCGTGGTGGCCTTCAACTCCTCCATCGACAGCAGCGCGGTGACATTGTGGATCTTCACCTCGGAAATCAGCGCCTGATAAAAGCTGTCATAGGCGCGCGCATTGGCGACCCGCACCTTTAAAATATAGTCGATATCCCCGGCCAGCCGATGCGCCTCCAACACTTCGGGGCGGGCGCGCAGGGTGGACAGGAACCGCTGCTGCCATTCGGCTTCATGCTCGGACGTGCGGATCAGCACAAAGAAACAGGCCTCCAGCCCCAGCGCTTCGGCATCCAGTAAAACGGTGTTCTGACGGATCACGCCGCCTTCGCGCATCTTGCGGATGCGGTTCCAAACCGGGGTCTTGGAAGAGCCGACTTTCTTGGCGATTTCATCCAGCGACTGGCTGGCGTCGAGCTGTAGCTCCGCAAGGATTTTCCGGTCTGTGGCGTCGAGACGAACGGACATTCCGTATTCTCCCTGTTTGGTGGATTTCGGTTCGCTCCGGCGCGGATGCTGGAACAGTTTCCCTTATTTCCCGTAGATACTGGCCGTCTGCAAGGACAAAATTCTATATAGAGCGGAGAACGCAACACTGATTAGGCGGGTTTGCCATGCAACATTTCCCAATCTTCCTCGACCTGAAGGGCCGCACGGTTCTGCTGTCGGGTGGGGGTGAGGCCGCGATGGCCAAGCTGCGCCTGCTGATGAAGACCGACGCGCATCTCGCCGTCTTCGCGCCTGAACCCTCTGATGAGATCACCGCTTGGGCGGCGCAGGGCCGTCTGGCGCTGCACCGCCGCGCGCTGGCCCCCGCTGATCTGCCCGGCGCGGCGCTGGTCTATGCCGCTGACGAAGACACGGATCACGACGCCCGCACCGCCGATCTGGCCCGTGCGGCGGGCGTGCTGCTCAACGTCGTCGACGATCTGGAGAATTCGCAGTTCATCACGCCTGCCATCGTGGATCGCGATCCGGTCTGCGTGGCCATTGGCACCGAAGGCGCGGCCCCCGTGCTGGCTCGTGCCATCAAGCGCGATCTGGAAGAGCGGCTGAACCCGCGTCTGGGCCTGATGGCCCGCATCGGCAAAGCCTTCCGCGCCGCTGCCGAAGCGCTGCCCGAAGGCCGCCCGCGCCGGGATTTCTGGTCGGATTATTATTTCGGCGAAGGCCTCGTCGCGCTGGACAAAAACGGGTCTGAGGCTCTGCCCTCGACGCTCGACACCATGCTGGCGCGTCACCTCGCCCCGGCAGAGGACCGTTCGGGCCGCGTCGCGCTGGTCGGGGCCGGTCCCGGCGATCCCGAATTGCTGACGCTCAAGGCCCGCCGCCTTCTCGATACCGCCGATGTGGTGATCCATGACCGTCTGGTTCCGCAGGAGATCCTTGAACTGGCCCGGCGCGAGGCGATCCTTGTCGATGCGGGCAAGCAGGGCTTTGGCCCCGCCATGACCCAAGAGGAAATCAACACCCTCATCGTGCGCCACGCGCAGGACGGGCATCACGTCGTGCGGCTGAAATCCGGCGATCCCGGCGTGTTCGGGCGGCTGGATGAGGAACTCGACGCCTGTGATGCCGCCGGTATCGAATGGCAGATCGTGCCCGGCCTGACCTCGGCCTCCGCTGCGGCGGCAGGCATCGGGCAGGGGCTCACCCGGCGTGGGCGCAACAGCTCCGTCCGGCTGCTGACCGGCCATGACGTCAAGGGCTTTGCCGAACACGACTGGCGCACGCTGGCCCGTCCGGGCGAGGTCGCGGCGCTCTATATGGCCAAGCGCGGCGCGCGGTTCCTGCAAGGCCGCCTGCTGATGCATGGCGCCGCGCCCGACACGCCGGTGACGGTGGTTGAAAACGCCTCGCGCGCTGATGAACGGGTGATCGCCACGACGCTTTCGGCGCTGCCCGCGACGCTGGAGACCGGCGATGTGACCGGCCCTGCGATCCTTCTCTTTGGGCTGGCCCCGCGTGCGCAGGCTGCTGCCGCTACGATGCCAGCCACCACCGCAGCCCCGACCGCAGCCACGACGCCTGCCGTCGCCCGCACTGAAACGACCCTCAAGGAGTTCGCCTGATATGGCCCGCCAATTCACCCCCAAGGTCGTCACCGCCAATGCCCTGCTCGAAGGCGATGTCGTCTATCTGACCGCCGATGACCGCTGGAGCCGCACCCATAGCGAGGCCGAGCTGATCGAGGATGAGGCCCACGCCCAGATCCGTCTGCTCGAGGCCAACCAGCCCGGCATCGTCGTCGGTGTCTACCTCGCCGATGCGCGCCGTGGCCCCGATGGCCCCGAGCCGGTGCATTTCCGCGAGGTCTTCCGCGCCACCGGCCCGTCCAACTACGCCCACGGCAAGCAATCCGCCACCGACAGCGCAGGGGTCTGATCATGTATAGCTATTCCGATTTCGACGAGCAGTTCGTGCGCGAACGTGTTGCCCAATTCTCCCAGCAGGTCGCCCGCCGCATCGACGGCTCGCTGACCGAGGATGAATTCAAGCCGCTGCGCCTGATGAACGGGCTCTATCTTCAATTGCATGCCTATATGCTGCGGGTCGCCATTCCCTATGGCACGATCTCGGCCCGGCAGATGAACCAGCTCGCCTATATCGCCGAGACGTGGGACAAGGGGTATGGCCATTTCACCACCCGCCAGAACATTCAGTATAACTGGCCGGAGCTGAAAGACATTCCCGCCATGCTGGAGGCGCTGGCCGATGTGCAGATGCACGCGATCCAGACCTCTGGGAACACCATCCGCAACGTGACCGCCGATCATTTCGCGGGCGCTGTGGGGGATGAGGTCGCCGATCCGCGCCCCGTTGCGGAACTGCTGCGTCAATGGTCGACCGACCATCCGGAATTCCAGTTCCTGCCGCGCAAGTTCAAATTCGCCGTGACCGGTGCCGAACATGACCGCGCGGTCATCAAGGCCCATGACATCGGCATTCAGATCGTGCGCAATGACGCGGGCGAGGTGGGCTACCGCATCCTCGTGGGTGGCGGTTTGGGCCGCACGCCGATGCTCGGCAAGGTGATCCGCGATTTTGTCCCCGCCGAGGATCTGCTGCCCTATAGCGAAGCGATCGTGCATGTCTACAACCGGCTTGGCCGGCGCGATAACAAGTATAAGGCCCGCATCAAGATCACGGTGCATGAGCATGGCATCGAGGCCATCCGCGATCTGGTTGAGGCGCGATTTGCCGAAATTCGCCCGGAATTCTCGGGCGTCGATCAGGACATGCTGCGCGGGATCGAGGCGCAATTTGCTCTGCCCGAGCTGACCGCTGGCGGGGCAGGGGTCTATGATGCGGACTATGCCACCGACCCGGTGTTCCGTGCCTGGGCTGACACCAACCTGACCGCGCATCGCCATCCCGATCATGCCATCGTCACCATCTCGCTCAAGGCGCATGGCGCCACGCCGGGCGATGCCAGCGCCGATCAGATGCGCGTCATGGCCGATCTGGCAGAGCGGTTTTCCCATTCCGAATTGCGCATCAGCCACCAGCAGAATGTGATCCTGCCGCATGTGCGCAAGGCCGATCTGCCGCAGGTGCACAAGATCCTCGCCGGTCACGGGCTGGGCACCGCCAATATCGGGCTGGTCTCCGATATCATCGCCTGCCCCGGCATGGATTACTGCGCGCTGGCCACCGCCCGCTCGATCCCCATCGCGCAGCAAATCGCCACGCGGTTTGACGAGCTGAAGATCGAGCATGAGGTCGGCCCGCTACAGATCAAGATCTCGGGCTGCATCAACGCCTGTGGTCACCACCATGTCGGCCATATCGGCATTCTGGGGCTGGATCGCGCCGGGGTGGAAAACTATCAGGTGACGCTGGGCGGTGACGCGACCGAAACCGCCGCGCTTGGCGAACGGGCCGGGCCGGGTTTCTCGGCCGAGGAAATCGTGCCTGCCATCGAGCGTCTGGTGCTGGCCTATGTCGAGCAGCGCGAGAGCGCCGAGGAGACCTTTATCGAGGCCTTCCGCCGTCTTGGCATGGCCCCGTTCAAGGCCGCCCTCTACCCCGAAGAAAGGGTAAAAGATGCCGCTTGACGACCGCAAATTCGGGCGCGCCGATACGGTCGCCCGGCTCAACGCGCAGGCCCGTGGCCTTGGCGCGCAGGAAATCCTGCGCCTCGCGCTGAGCGAACCCGCCACCCGTGACGGCGCGCTCGTCTCCTCCTTCGGGGCCGAAAGCGTCGTGCTGTTGCATCTGCTGTCGCAGGTCGATCCCGGCTATCCGGTGATCTTCATCGACACCCGGCTGCTCTTTGCTGAAACGCTCGACTATCAGCGCGATGTTGCGCGGCAGCTGGGCCTGACGGATGTGCGCATCACCCGCACCGATCCCGCGACCCTGCGCCGCGAGGATCCCGATGACACGCTGCATCTGCGCGACACCACCGCCTGCTGCGATCTGCGTAAATCCCGGCCTCTGGAACAGGCGCTTGGCGGGTTTTCATCTTGGATCACCGGGCGCAAACGCTATCAGGCCACGACCCGCTCCGCGCTTGACCCGTTCGAGATCGAAGGCGACCGGATCAAGGTCAATCCGCTCGCCGATTGGACCGCCGAGGATCTGAAAGCCTATATCACCGCCCATGACCTGCCCCGGCATCCGCTGGTGGCCAAGGGCTATCCCTCGATCGGTTGCACCCCTTGCACCACCCCGGTAGGCGAGGGCGAAGACCCCCGCGCGGGCCGGTGGCGTGGCTCCGACAAGGTCGAATGCGGCATCCATTTCGTCAACGGTCGCGCGGTGCGCGGCCCCATCGCGGCCCCGGCAGCCGCCCCAGCTGCAAAGGAGTGACCCAGATGAGCGTGATCGTCACCGATACGGGCTTTAGCTCCGAAGACTGGACACATGAGTTCCACAGCGTCGAGGCGCTGGAGCAGGAGGTGGGCACGCCCGCCTTCGCGCTCGATCTTGCCTCCGACACCGACCCCGCCACGCTGGAAGGCCGGCTGGACGGCGTTGACCTGATCCGCGTCGATTTCCCGTCCTCCGCCGATGGGCGCGGCTTCACCATCGCGCGCGCCCTGCGCCGCATGGGGTTTGCCGGGCGTCTGCGCGCCAAGGGCCATGTGATCGCGGATCAATATGCGATGGCCCGCCGCTGCGGTTTTGACGAGGTCGAAATCGACGACAGCCTCGCCTCCCGCCAGCCCGAACCGCAATGGCTGTTCCGCGCCGATTGGCAGGCCCATGATTATCAGTCCCGCCTGCGCGGCTGATCCGATCTGCCGTCTTGATGCGCCGCATCACCGGGCGGGGCGGTCGGCAATCGCCCGCTTTCCCGGCGCTCCTGCAAAATAAGGCTGGACCGGCGCTGAATTTGTATGCACACTAACGAAATCTCGGGTGCGGCATTGCTGCCCGCTTCCGTTTGACCCGAAATTCTGATCGAAAGGCGCGGACCCTATTCCGCGACATGTGATGACCGAGCAGACACCCGTGACCCAAACCAACGCCACCCCCGCCACCGACACGCCCAAGGCCAAGCCGACCCTGCCCGACGCGCAGGTCGTGACTTCGGTCAAGCACTGGACCGATCAGCTGTTTTCCTTCCGCGTGAGCCGCCCGCAATCGCTGCGCTTCCGCTCTGGCGAGTTTGTCATGATCGGCCTGATGGGCGATCCCGACCCTAAGACCGGGCGGCAAAAGCCGCTGCTGCGCGCCTATTCCATTGCGTCGCCCAGCTGGGACGAGGAATTGGAATTCTATTCGATCAAGGTGCAGGACGGCCCGCTGACCTCGCGCTTGCAGCATATCCAGCCCGGTGATGAGCTGATCTTGCGGCCCAAGCCCGTCGGCACGCTGGTGCATGACGCGCTGCTGCCCGGCAAACGTCTGTGGCTCTTTGCCACCGGCACCGGCATCGCGCCCTTCGCCTCGCTGATCCGCGATCCCGAGACATTCGAAAGCTATGACCAGATCATCCTGACCCACACCTGCCGCGACGTGGCCGAACTGGACTATGGCCGCGAATTGGTCGACAGCCTGCGCAGCGATGAGATGATGCAGGAGTTGCTGGGCGAGGGGCTGGATAAGCTCACTTATTACCCCACGACCACCCGCGAAGAGAGCCCCAAGATGGGCCGCATCACCGACCTGCTGCGTAACGGCACAGTGTTCGCTGATCTGGGCATCGACAGCATTTCCGCGGAAACCGACCGCGCGATGGTCTGCGGCTCGATGGGGCTGAACACCGAGATCAAGGAAATCCTCGAAGGCTACGGCCTGCGCGAGGGGGCTAATTCCGATCCCGCCGAATATGTGGTCGAAAAAGCCTTCGTCGGCTGAGACGCAGACAAAACACGGCATGCGCGCATATAGTCCGGGGGCGATTGGTCCCCGGACCGCGCCTGCCTCCGCCCAGCACCAGCGCCACGACGCGCTCGCCGTAGGGCTGGGACGGTCCTTTGGCACCGCGCCGCACGACCTCCATATCCCCATCCTGCGCCAGATCCCTCAATCCACGGAACCTGTCGGCCATTTGATGGGTTGATTAGAGCGCGTCGGAAGAGTATTTTCCCGCGACTTCACGGCAATTGGACAAAGGAACACAGCCATCGCCCGCAGACCCCATAACGCCCCACCGGTGCGTGACACAGGCCCCCGCGTAAATGAACGCATTCGGGCTTCCGAAATCCGGTTGATCGGTCACGAAGGCCAGAACGTCGGCGTTGTCACGCCGGAACGCGCCATGGAACTGGCCCAGCAGGTCGGACTCGATCTGGTCGAAATCTCTCCTAACGCGGCTCCGCCCGTTTGTAAGATCATGGATTTCGGCAAGTTCAAATATGAACAGCAGAAACGTGAATCCGAAGCGCGCAAGAAGCAGAAGATCATCGAGGTCAAGGAAGTCAAATTCCGGCCCAACACCGACCATCATGACTATGACGTCAAGATGCGCAATGTCGTCCGCTTCCTTGAGAACGGCGATAAGGTGAAGGTGACACTCCGCTTCCGTGGCCGCGAAATGGCTCACCAGAACCTTGGCCGCGATCTGCTCGAACGCGTAGCAGCCGACGTCAAGGAATTGGGCAAGGTCGAGAACATGCCCAAGATGGAAGGCCGCCAGATGGTCATGATGATCGGTCCGGCAGCCAAATGAGCCGGGTGATCCGCCTCAGACCCGCGATGGGCACCAAATGACGTGAAGAGGGGCCGGGCGTCCAACCCGTGCCCCGCGCGTGGCGACACGCTGCGCGCCGTTTCAGGCCGAGGTTCCGGGGAGCCAACCGCGCCCCCCGTGATGCCCGGCCTCTGATCATGGTCCAGATGAGGCCAGATCAGGCGAATGACCCGCCCCCGAACCTCAGGTTCGGGGGTTTTTCGTTTGGCCCCCCCGTGCAACCGTCCTCGTGCAACCGTCCCCGTGTAACCGTCCTCGTGCATGTGATGGACCGGGCGTCCCGCAGATCCGCGCATGATGAGCCGTTAAGATCCCCTTGCCAGACCGCCCCGCGCCGTGCCCCTCGGCCCAACGGCGCCGAAATCCGCCGGGGAAACCCTTACCGACCCGTAAATTGTTTCGCGTGCGAAACAATGAGGCAGCCCTCCTGACCCGACTCAGTCCGCCAAATGCATCGGCAACGCGGCGCACATTGTGTCCGTCCGAATGTGCCTATGCAGGTGCGAAGGCATCGCCAGCATGAAGCGTAGCGGAACGTCCGCGCCCCCGGTTCAGCGCTCCAGCGCGGCGATCAGCAGCTCCAGCGCGTGGGCGACAGTGGCGGCGCGGATGTGGCGGCGGCCAATCGCGCCAAATTCCACCGTCTCCGTATGGGTCGGGTGGCCGGTGCGCGCGAGACCGAAGCAGACCCGGCCCTCTGGCTTGGCGTCAGAGCCGCCGGGCCCCGCGACGCCGGTCACCGATACGGCCAGTTCCGCGTCCGAGCGTGACAGCGCGCCATCGGCCATCTGCCGGGCGACCTGCTCGGAGACCGCGCCGAACTGATCCAGCGTCGCGGGATCGACGCCGAGCAGAGCCTTTTTGGCCGCGTTGGAATAGGTGACCATGCCCCGGTCGAACATGTCGGAACTGCCGGGCAGGTCGGTCAGCGCGCCGGCGATCAGCCCGCCGGTGCAGCTTTCGGCGGTGGCGATGTGGCACCCTGCGGCGCGGGCCAGTTCCAGCAGGCGGGCGGCGCGGGTGTCGTCATCTGGACCGGCATGCGCAGCCCCGCTCATCGCAACAACACCCCATGCGCCACGGCAGCGGCAAGCGCCACGACCACGGCGGCCATCACACCGGCGATCACGTCATCCAGCATCACGCCCATCGGCCCGCCCTTGCGATCCGCCCAGCCGACGGGGCCGGGTTTCCAGATGTCGAACAGCCGGAAGGCAAGGAACGCCCCGACCCAGCCCGGCCAAGGAAAGACATGCGGCTCCGCGCCCATGCGCCACATCCCGAATGACAGCGGGAATAGCGCGATCCACAGGCCCACGACCTCATCGATGACGATCTCGGACGGGTCATGTTCAGCCTCGCCTCGGGTGGCCTCCCGCGTGGCCCAATAGCCGATGCCAAACACCACGATGCTGGCCAGGACAAGTAACGGAAAGCCGCCCGCATAATGCAGCGCCCAGCCCAGCGGCACCGCGACAGCGCTGCCCCATGTGCCGGGGCCGGGTTTGAGATTGCCGGTGCCGAACACCGTGGCGATCAGGCGCGCGAGGGGTTTGGTCTGCATCAGGCGGCTCCGCTATCGGGCGTGTTGGGGGAGGGGGTGGGCGCGGGGGAGATCAGCGTGACGGTGGCGATGGCGGCGATACCTTCGCCGCGCCCGGTGAAGCCCAGCCGCTCCGACGTGGTGGCCTTGACCGAGATGCGCGCGACCTCCGTGCCGGTGATCCGGGCGAGGGTTGCGCGCATGGCGTCGGCATGCGGACCGATCTTGGGATATTCGCAGATCAGCGTGACATCGCAATTGGCCATGCCGAAGCCGCGCGCGCGGGCAAGGTCGATGGCATGGGCGAGGAATACCTCGGACGCCGCGCCTTTCCATTGCGGATCGCTGGGCGGGAAATGACGTCCGATATCGCCTTCGGCCAATGCGCCGTAAAGCGCGTCGGTCAGCGCGTGCATGCCGACATCGGCGTCCGAATGGCCCTGCAGGCCGCGCGTATGCGGGATCTCGACCCCGCATAGGGTGACGCGGTCATTGCGGCCAAGCGCGTCGGCGCCAAAGCGGTGGACGTCATAGCCATTGCCGGTGCGGATATCCATGAGCGGCCTTTCTGCGGCGGCGTCCTGCACATCGCGGGCGCGCAGAATGCGCGCGGCGCGGTCCAGATCGCCGGGATGGGTGAGTTTGAAGTTGTCTTCCGCGCCCGCCACGATGTCCACCCGCAGACCGGCGGCGCGGGCGATGGCGACATCATCGGCAGCGTCGGCGGGCAGGGTGCGGGCGTGGGCGGCGCGCAGGGCGGGCAGGGCGAAGCCTTGGGGTGTCTGGGCGCGCCACAGCCCGTCGCGAGGCACGGCGCGGGCCACGGTGCCCGCGGAATCCTCCTGCCAAAGCGCGTCGATCACGGCAAGCGCGGGCGCCGCGCCATCGGCGCCGGAGGCCAGCGCGGCAATGACCCTGTCGGTGACCGCACGGGGCAGAAGCGGGCGCGCTGCATCATGGATCAGCACATGTGTCGCCGCATCGGGCAGCGCGGCAAGCCCGGCCCGGACCGAGGCCACACGATCCGCCCCGCCCGCGACCAGCACCGCGCCCGGCGGCAGCAGATCGGCGGCGCGCGCGCGATCATCGGGGTGCACAACGCAGATGACAGTCACGATGCGTGGATGACAGGCCAGCGCGTCATAGCTATGCGCCAGCACAGCGCGGGCGCCAAGTTGCTGGAATTGTTTGGGAAGCATGCCGCCCATACGAGTGCCGCGCCCCGCCGCGGCAAGGATCGCGGCATAGACGGGCGCGTCGGAATCGCCGGATACGCCGCGCGCGGGGGCGGCGTCGCCGGTCGGGTCGATGGGCGTCGCGGCATCGGAATAAGAGGGGGCAGGGGCTGAGGTCATGGCCAAAGTGTCTAATCTTTGCCCGTGTGCGGGGCAATCGCGAAGCCGGACCACGGGTCATGTGCTTAAATTTTGTGCGCCTCCCGGTTTTCTGTTGGACGGGGGGCACCGAACTCTTCCATCCGGGGGGCAAACCTCTCTATCTGAAACCGTCTGCACAAGGATTGAGCAATTGTCTGTTTCCCCGGCGTATCTGCCCGGAACTCCGCCTGTCCTGCTGGCCCCGCTGGCTGGCATCACCGATCTGCCGTTCCGGCAGCTCGTCGCGCGATTCGGCGCTGGTCTGGTCGTGTCGGAAATGGTCGCGAGCCAAGAAATGGTGCAAGCCAAGCCCGGCGTGCGTGAACGCGCGGAACTGGGGCTGGATCAACAGGCGACCTCGGTGCAGCTGGCGGGCAAGGACCCGATCTGGATGGCCGAAGCCGCTCGCATGGTTGAGGCCAATGGCGCGCAGATCATCGACATCAACATGGGCTGCCCCGCCAAGAAGGTGACCGGCGGGCTGTCAGGTTCGGCTTTGATGCGCACGCCCGATCACGCCCTGCGGCTGGTCGAGGCGGTGGTGAGCGCGGTGTCCGTGCCGGTGACGCTGAAAATGCGGCTGGGCTGGGATGACGACAGCCTGAACGCCCCCGAGATCGCGGCCCGCGCCGAAAGCGCAGGCATTGCGATGATCACGGTGCACGGGCGCACGCGCTGTCAGTTCTACAAGGGCCGGGCAGATTGGGCGGCGATTGCCCCCGCGGTTAACGCCGTGTCGGTGCCGGTGGTGGCCAATGGCGATATCGTCGATGCGACCAGCGCCCGCGCGGCGCTGACGGCATCGGGCGCGGCGGGCGTGATGATCGGGCGCGGCGCGCAGGGGCGGCCTTGGCTGCTGGCACAGGTGGCACATGCGCTTTACGGCAGGCCTGCGCCCAAGGTGCCGCAGGGCGCGGCGCTGGGGCGAATGGTGCAAGATCATTACGAGGCGATGCTGAGTTTCTACGGGACCGATCTGGGCGGGCGCGTCGCGCGCAAGCATCTGGGTTGGTATCTGGAGCATACGCAGGCCCCGTCCGGTTTGCGGCGTGACATCCTGACCGGGCGCGCGCCCGAGCGGGTGTTGGCGCTGCTGGAGCAGGCGTTCGACGGTGCGACGGTCGGGCCCGCGACCGATCCGCAGGCCCCTGCAATTTCATCTGACACAACGGAGTGCCGCGCCGCATGATCCTGCATGACTGCAATATCTGGGCCTCGCTGCCGGTGCCGACGCTTCTGATCGAGGCGAATGACACCATCGCGGCGCTGAACCCGGCGGGCGAGGTGTTCATGAACACCACGATCAAGACGCTGCTGGGGCAGCCGGTCTGGGACCGATTGCTGATCGACGCGCCGATGGAGGAAAGCTTTGCCCGCGTCCGGGCGAACCAGTCGGCGCTGTTTCTCAATGATGTCGATGTCAGCCCCAGTCAGCGCGCGCCGGTGCATTGCAATGTGCAGATCGCGCCGATGACAGGCGGGGATGCGCCCGACGGCATGCTGATGCTGATGGTCTCCCCCCGGGAAATCGCCGGGCGGCTGGGCCGGTCGCTACAGGTGGAATCAGCGGCGAAATCGGCCATCGGCATGGCCGAGATGCTGGCCCATGAGATCAAGAACCCGCTCGCCGGGATCACCGGCGCGGCGCAGCTGTTGTCGATGGGGCTGACCAAGGACGATCTGGAACTGACCGACCTGATCGTGGGGGAAAGCCGCCGGATCGTGAAGCTGTTGGAGCAGGTAGAGCAATTCGGCAATCTGAGCCCGCCACAGCGCAAGTCGGTGAACATCCATGACTTGCTGGACCGTGCGCGCCGCTCGGCGCGGGTGGGGTTTGCCGCACATATGGAGATCAGCGACGATTACGACCCGTCGCTGCCCGCCACATTCGCCGATGGCGACCAGTTGTTGCAGGTGTTCTTGAACCTGCTGAAAAACGCCGCCGAAGCGAGCAAGGGCGAGCCGGGCAAGATCCGCCTGCGGACCTATTACGAAGGCTCGCTGCGGGTGCGGCGGCGCGATGGCACCCATGCGCCGGTGCCGTTGCAGGTAGAGATTGTCGACGATGGTCCGGGGCTGCCGCCCTCGATCGCGGCGGAGGTGTTCGAGCCCTTCGTTTCGGGCCGTGAGAACGGCACCGGACTGGGGTTGGCGCTGGTGAGCAAGATTGTCCTCGACCATGAGGGCTGGGTGACCGTGGACAGCGTGCCGGGGCGGACCGCCTTTCGCATCTCGCTGCCGGTGGCGCCCATAGAAACAGAAAGCGACGAGGAACAAGACTGATGGACGGCACAGTTCTGGTTGCAGATGACGACCGCACGATCCGCACGGTTCTGACGCAGGCGCTGACGCGCGCAGGCTGCAAGGTGCACGCGACCTCGTCGCTGGTGACGCTGATGCGCTGGGTCGAGGAGGGCAAAGGCGATCTGGTGATTTCGGATGTGATGATGCCCGACGGGAACGGGCTCGAAATGCTGCCGAAGATCTCGGAGGAGCGTCCGGGCCTGCCCGTGATCGTGATTTCGGCGCAGAACACTATCATGACGGCGATTCAGGCGGCGGAGGCCGATGCCTATGATTACCTGCCCAAGCCCTTTGACCTGCCGGACCTGATGAAGCGCGCGGCCCGGGCGCTGGAGACCAAGCGCCGCGCCGCGAGCCAGCGGATCGACAGCGCGGCACGGGCGGCAGCGCAGGGCAGCGCCATTGCGGCGGCGGCCGAGCAGGGCGAAGATCTGCCGCTGGTGGGGCGCACGCCGTTGATGCAGGCGCTCTACCGGTTGGTGGCGCGGGTGATGAACACCGATCTGCCGGTGCTGATCACCGGCGAAAGCGGCACGGGCAAATCGCTGATCGCGCGGGCGATCCATGATTTTTCGGACCGGCGCACGCTGCCCTTCGTGGTGGCCTCGGCGGCGGATCTGGCGGGGGCGGATGGCCCGGCCTCGGTCGTGGCGCGGGCGCGCGGCGGGTCGATCCTGTTTGACGAGGTGGGCGATCTGGACGCCGACGCGCAGGCGCGGATCGTGCGGATGCTCGACACGTTCGGCGATACGGCGCCGCGGGTCATGGCGACCTCGCAGGGCGATCTGATGCAACGGATGGAGAGCGGCAATTTCCGTCAGGATCTGTTCTACCGGCTGGGCGGCGTCGCGGTCGCAGTGCCCAGCCTGCGCGAGCGGGTCGACGATATCCCGCTGCTGTCGGAGCATTTTCTGGCCCGGGCCGAGCGCGATGGGATGCCGCTGCGCCGGTTCTCCAATGGCGCCATGGATCTGGTGCGCGCCTATAGCTGGCCCGGAAACGTGCGGCAGTTGGAAAACACCATCCGCCGGTTGGTCGTCACCTCAGCCGAAGAAGAGATCGGCCGGTCGGAGGTGGAGCTGGTTCTGGGCAATCAGCCCGCCATCGAGCCGCTGGTTGGCGGGGGCGAGGGCGAGAAGCTTTCGGCGTCGGTCGGCAAGCATCTGCGGCGTTATTTCGACCTGCATGGCGGCGTGCTGCCGCCGCCGGGCCTGTATCAGCGCATCCTGAAGGAAGTGGAAATGCCGCTGATCGAGATCGCGCTGGATGCCACGGGCGGCAATCAGGCCAAATGCGCGGATCTGCTGGGCATTAACCGAAATACCCTGCGCAAGAAGATCACCGACCTCGATATTCGCGTGACACGTCGACGCAAGTTGATGTAAAACCGCAACAGACCCGTGGCACAGGGGTCGCATGTCGCGATTCGGCATCAGTCGTATCGCAAATGTCACAGGCACGGGGGCAGACCCCGCTGCGGTGCGGCTGGCAGGCGATCTGAAAGCGCGGTTTCCGGCCCGATCCGGCGACCCTGCGCGGCAACGATCACGGGCTGATTTGCGGTAGACCGCGCCTATGGCGCGGCGACAGGAACGGGGCAGGCCCTTGGCAACCCATGCAAGACGGGTGAGTTGGGAACGACTCGCGCGCCTCAGACGATTGCGGCGGCTGCAAAGCCACGCCACGCTCGGGCTGGTCATGCTCGGGCCTGTGCTGGTGATCGCGACGCTCATGATCCTCGGCCCGTTGCAGCAGGGCGCCAATTCCATGGCGCTGCGGCTGATCCTGATGGCCGATCTTGTCTATATCCTCGTGGTGGCGGCTCTGGTCGCGGTGCGTATTTCGCGCATGGTGACGGCGCGGCGCAAACGCTCCGCCGGCTCGAAGCTGCACCTGCGGCTGACGGGCGTGTTCGTGGGTATCGCGCTGGTGCCGACCGTGCTGGTCGCGATCTTTGCCGGGCTGACGATCAATGTCGGGCTTGAGGGCTGGTTTTCGGATCGGGTGCGGCAGGTTGTGGGCGCCTCGCTCGCCGCTGCCGAGGCCTATGAGGATGAACACCGGGAGGATCTGCGACAGGATTCCGCAGCGCTGGCAGGCTATCTGAACGTGGCGCGCACCGCGCGGTTTCTGGTGTCCGACGGCGAGTTGCGCCAGATCCTGACCCAAGGCCAGGCACAGGTGCAGCGCGGGCTGCGCGAGGCCTATGTCATCGACGGCGACGGCACGATCCGCGCGCGGGGGGAGCGGTCCTATCTGTTCGACTATGAGCAACCAAGCAGCAGCCAGATCGCCCGTGCCAATACCGGCGAGACGGTCATCATCGAAGATTGGGACAATAACGAATTTCGCGCGTTGGTGACGCTGACGGCGTTCCCTGACCGGCTGCTTTATGTCAGCCGCACGGTGGATGGCGATATCCTCGCGCTTCTCGACAATACCCAAGAAAGCGCGCGGCTTTACCAGCAGCTTGAGACCGAACGCGGGCGGCTGCTGTTCGAATTCTCACTTGTCTATCTGGGGTTTGCGCTGATCTTGCTGCTGGCGGCAATCTGGTTTGGCCTGTGGTTCGCGGAACGGCTGGCGCGCCCCGTGGGGCGGCTGGCCAGCGCGGCGGATCAGGTCGGGTCGGGCGATCTGTCGGTGCGGGTTCATGAGGAGCCGGGCGATGATGAGATCGCGCTGCTGGGCCGGGTGTTCAACCGCATGACCGCGCAGCTCAAGGGCCAGCGCGACGCGCTGCTGGAGACCAATGCGCAGATCGAGGAACGGCGGATGCTGTTCGATTCCGTGCTGTCTTCGGTCACCGCCGGGGTGATCGGGCTGGACGCCGAAGGTCAGGTCGATTTCATGAACCGCTCGGCGCTGCGGATGCTGCAACTGGAAGACAGCGCCGACACTCATGCGGCACTGGGACATGCGGTGCCGGAATTCGCGGGGCTTCTGGCGCGGCTGCGCGAGGGGCAGGACGACGTGGCGCAGGAGGAAATCCGCCTGTCACGGCAGGGGCATCTGGAAAACCTGCTGGTGCGGATGGCAACCCGGCGCGGCGGAGACGGGCAATTGGCGGGCTATGTGGTGGCCTTCGACGATGTGACCGATCTGGTCAGCGCGCAGCGGATGGCGGCCTGGGGCGATGTGGCGCGCCGCATCGCGCATGAGATCAAGAACCCGCTGACCCCGATCCAACTGTCCGCTGAACGCATCAAGCGCAAATTCTCGCGCCATGTGGAGGGCGAGGATGCGGAGGTTCTGGATAATCTGACCGGCGTGATCGTGCGCCAGACCAATGATTTGCGCCGCATCGTGGATGAGTTTTCCAAATTCGCCCGGATGCCGGAGCCGGAGCGCGCGGAGACCGATCTGGTCGCGCTGCTGCGCGATGCCGTGACCTTGCAAAGCCAGCAATTGGGTCCGGCACTGTCATGGGAACTGCCCGATACGGCCGTGCCGGCGGAGGTCGACCGCACCATGATCAGTCAGGCGCTGACCAACCTGATCAAGAACGCGGGCGAAGCGATTGAAACCCTGCAGGATCAAGGCGCCCCCGAAGGCTACACCCCGCAGGTGCGCGTGGAACTGGACCTGCGCGACCGGCATGCCCTGATCCGGATCATGGATAACGGCATCGGCCTGCCCGAGGATAAGGCCCGCCTGTTTGAGCCCTATGTCACCACGCGCGACAAGGGCACCGGGCTGGGCCTGCCCATCGTCAAGAAGATCATCGAGGAGCACGGCGGCACATTGACGCTGACCGATGCCCCGCAATTCGAGCAGAACGCCCATCGCGGCGCCTGTGCCGAAATCCGGCTGCCCCGGATCACGGCGCTGGCGGATGCGGCTGAATAGGGCGACGAGAACCGTCAGAGAGGTGACAGGGTCATGAGCGACATTCTAATTACTGACGATGAACGCGACATTCGCGAATTGATCGGCGACATCCTGAAGGACGAGGGCTACCAGGTGCGTCTGGCGTCCAATTCCGACGAATGCATGGGGGCGATCAACGCGACGCCGCCGGCGCTGATGATCCTCGACATCTGGCTGAAAGACAGCCGCATGGACGGGATCGACATCCTGAAGACGGTCAAGCGGGACAATCCCGACATTCCCGTCGTTATCATTTCGGGGCACGGCAATATCGAAATCGCGGTCGCCGCGATCAAGCAGGGCGCGTATGACTTCATCGAGAAGCCCTTTAACATCGATCAGTTAATGGTGGTGATCCGGCGCGCAATGGAGACCTCGCGCTTGCGGCGGGAAAACTCCGAACTGCGCCGCCGTGACGTGGCGACCGCCGATATGATCGGGTCCAGTTCCGCCTTCAAGACATTGAAATCACAGTTGGACAAGGTGACCACCTCCAACGGGCGGGTGATGCTGACCGGGCCGTCGGGCGCCGGTAAGGAAGTCGCCGCGCGCTATATCCATGCCAATTCCAGCCGCGCCAATGCGCCGTTTGTGTCGGTGTCCTCGGCCTCGATCGAGCCGGAGCGCATGGAGGAGGTCCTGTTTGGCCGCGAAAGCCCCGAACGCGGCGTGGAGCCGGGCCTGCTGGAGGAAGCGCATGGCGGCGTGATCTTCTTTGATGAGGTTGCGGATATGCCGATGGGCACGCAATCCAAGATCCTGCGGGTGCTGCTGGACCAGCAATTCCAGCGGGTCGGCGGCAGTCAGACGGTGCGCGTGGATCTGCGGGTGGTGTCGGCCACGACCCGCGATCTGGAAGCCGAGATCGCCGCCGGGCTGTTCCGTCAGGAGCTGTATCACCGGCTGAACGTGGTGCCGGTGCGGGTGCCGGGGCTGGACGAGCGGCGCGAAGATATTCCCGATCTTGCGCGCCATTTCATCGGCATTCTGAACGGCACCCAAGGCTTGCCGCTGCGGGCACTGTCGGGGGAGGCGGAGGCCTTGTTGCAGACGATGCATCTGCCCGGCAATGTGCGGCAGCTCAAGAACCTGATGGAGCGGGTTCTGATCTTGGGTGAATCGACCGAGGCGATTTCCCCGCGGGAGCTGGAAGGCGCGGAGCCTGCCGAGGGCGATGACGGACGCGTTGTTCTGTCGGGTCTACTAGCGACGCTGCCCCTGCGCGAGGCGCGCGAATTGTTCGAGCGCGAATATCTGCTGACCCAGATCAACCGGTTTGGTGGCAATATCAGCCGCACCGCAACGTTTGTGGGGATGGAGCGCTCGGCGCTGCATCGGAAGCTGAAATCGCTGGGCGTCGTGACCTCCAACAAGGCGGGCGCACGGATCGCCCATGTGGACGCGCAAGCGGCGGAGTGACGCGCGCGCCCCGCGCCGCTAAGCGCCACCGCCCGCGAACAAGGCGAAGCCGCGCGGGGGAGCGCCTGCCCGTTCCGGCGGGCTGGCGCTTTAGGGGCTTGCGTTGACCTCGGAGCGGGGAGGTGTGCGGCGCCATGAAGCGCGCCGCTCAACCGCAGCAGCGCCACACCACGGGCAGGCTAGCGGTGTGCTAGGCGAACCAGCCCGCGACCAAGGCCGTAGGGCGCGCGGGCGAGCGCCTGCCCGTTCCGGCGGGCTAGCGCTTTGGGGTCTCTCGCTGACCTCTGAGCGGGGAGGTGTGCGGCACCATAAAACGCTCGGCTCAGTCGGTGGAGCGCCATCCCACGGGCAGGCTACCGGTGTGCTAAAGCGCCACCGCCTGCGAACAAAGGCCGCAGGCCGCGCGGGCGAGCGCCTGCCCGTCCCCACGGGCTGGCGCTTTGGGGGCTCGCGCTGACCTCAGGGCGGGGAGGTGTGCGGCGCCATAAAGCGCACCGCTCGACCGCAGCAGCGCCATCCCACGGGCAGGCTAGCGTCATGCTAAGCAGACTAGCCCGCGAACAAGGCCGCAGGCCGCGCGGTTGAGCGTTTGCGCGTTCGGGCGGGCTGACGCTTTGGGGTCTCGCGCTGACCTCCCGGCGGGGAGGAACGCGGCGCCATAAAGCGCTTGGCTCAGGCGGTGTAGCGCCGTCCCACGGGCAGGCTTCGGTTGGGCTTAGGCACCGGAGGGGGCGTCACCATGCCGCTGCGGAGGTGGTGCTCTTGCGCCGAGCTTCGCGACCCGCTGCCATTGACCCTGCTCGTGAAATGGCGTTCACCAGTGACGAAATTGCGTCGGGAGTCCTCATGCGCGAAGAGACCAAGGGCGTGCTCGCCATGTTGGCGGCTTGTGTCGTCTGGGGGCTTTCGTCCCTGTATTACAAGGCTCTGTCTCATATTCCACCGCTCGAAGTGCTAAGCCACCGGACGTTGTGGTCGCTGGTGTTCTTTGTGATCTGGATGGGGGTGAAGGGGCGGCTGCGGGACATGCCGGGCGCGCTGTCGTCCAAATCTCAGGCGGTCTGGGTGATGGCGGCTGCGGCGGCGATCACGGTCAATTGGTTCGTCTTTATCTACTCGGTGCAGAGCGGGCACGCGCTTGAGGCATCGCTGGGCTATTACATCTTTCCGCTGGTCGCGGTGGCGCTGGGGGCGAGCGTGCTGCATGAGCGGTTGAGCCGGCTGCAATGGATCGCGGTGGCCCTGGCGCTGGTGGCGGTGCTGCTGCTGTCGGTCGGGCTGGGCGTGCCGCCGTGGCTTGCGCTGATGGTGGCTGGCAGCTTTGGCTCTTATGGCCTGATCAAGCGCAAGGTGCATGCGGGGCCCGTTGCCTCGACCGCGGCGGAGGTCATGTGCCTGCTGCCGCTGTCATCGCTGTATCTCTGGGGGGTCTATACGCAGGGCTGGACCGGCATATCGGGGCGCAGCAGCCCCGGAACCTTCGGCTTTGATATCTCGGATACGCTGATGCTGATGACGTCAGGGGTGCTGACCGGGCTGCCGCTGGTGATGTTCTCCTACGCAGGCAAGCGGGTCAGCTACGCGACGCAGGGCTTGCTGCAATACGTCAATCCGACGATCCAGTTCGCGCTGGCCGCCGGGCTGTATGGTGAGCCGTTCACGCGCTGGCACGCCATTGCCTTTCCGCTGATCTGGGCGGGGCTGGCGCTGTATTCCGTGGCGACCCTGCGGCGCGCGCGCGATCAGGGCAGGCGGTTGGCCAGATCTGACAGCGCTGTGGCGGCGTCCGGCGCGACAAGGATCTGATCGCGCAGCGACGGCTCGGCAAAGCCTGCCTCGATCACATGGTCAATGAGCGCCACCAGCGGCTGCCAGAAGCCGTTGACATCGATCAGGCAGATCGGCTTTGCGTGCAGGCCCAGTTGCGCCCATGTCAGCACCTCGAAGAACTCATCAAGAGAGCCCGCGCCGCCGGGCAGCACCGCGACCGCATCGGCGTTCATGAACATGACCTTCTTGCGTTCATGCATCGTTTCGGTGACGACAAAGCGTGACAGGTCGCGTTTGCCGACTTCGCGATCAAGCAGGTGACCGGGGATTACACCCAGCGTATCGACCCCGGCGGCCTGCGCGGCGCGCGCGACCCGGCCCATCAACCCGACATCGCCCGCCCCGTAGACCAGCCGCCAGCCGCGCGCCGCCAGCCCGGCGCCGAGCGCCTCCGCGGCGGCGGCATGGGCGGGATCGCCGCCATCGCGGGAACCGCAATAGACGCAAATCGCAGGCGCGGCGGATGTCGCGGCGGCAGGGGCGGGCTGTGTCGGTTGGGAAACCATTGAAATCCTTCTCATCACAAGACTTTGACCACGCGGAAGGCGGTTGCTATCGTCAGGAGACCTGCACCGGTCGGGGGGCCGGGGCAAGCGAAACCTCATGGGGAAGTTGAGGATGTCAGAAGGTGAAACGTCCAGACGGACGTGGCAACTGGCCCTTGGGCTGGCGGTGATCGTGTTGTTCGGTCTTGGGCTCATGCTGATGCAGAGCGGCGGCAGGACGGTGGAAGACGCCCCTGCGGAGGCGCCTGTCGGCGGCGTGGGCGGTGACTCGGGGTCTGCGTCCGGGACAGATGCTGCGCCGGGGTCGGGCAGTGGGACCGAGGGCGTAGCTTCCCCGGAGCGCAGCGGTGCATTGGACGATGCCAGTGGCGCGCGTGACCTTCCGGCGCTGGATCAAGAGACGCGCGATGTGGCGGGGGCTGACCCGTCCGGCGATGACACCCCTTCAATCGCAGCAGTGGCGACAATCAATGGGACGGAAGCCGCCCCCAGTGACGCGGCGCAAGGGCAGGACGTCGCCGGATTGGCGGCGGATGCACAGGGGAGCTCTGGCCAAAATGTAGTCGGACAGGACGCGGGGCAGGGCGATGTAGCCGCGCTTGCCGCACCGGATGAGGCTAGGCCAGCGACCCCCGTGGCGACGATACCTCCGTCGGCGTCACCCTCGCCTGCAACCGGGCCCGCGCCCAGCTTTGACCTTGTGCGGATCGACGCCGAAGGCAGCGCGACCATCGCCGGTCAAGCCCCGGCGGGCGGCACTGTGGTAATCCTGCTGGACGGAGAGGAACAAGCCCGCGCGCGGATCGGGGGCGATGGCAGCTTTGCGGCGCTGTTCGATATTCCGCCCGGCGCGCAGCCAAGGGTGATGCTGCTCGAAGTGCTTTTGCCCGATGGCACGCGGCAACGCTCGGATCAAACGATCATCATCACGCCACCATCCGAAGCAGATCCGCAGGTCGTCGCGCAGGCCGATCTGACAGGGGTGCCGGTGGCGACGCTGGCCCAAGGCGCCGAGGTGCTGGCCCGCGCGGCGGATCTGCCCAACGCTGCTGGCGGAGCGGTCGGCGGAGGATCGGTCGATGCAACGGCATCCGTGGGGGGCAGCCCCGACTTGCCAGAGGCGCCGGATGGTCCGCAGATGTCAGAAGCTCTGGCCGATGAGGACGGGACAGCACCCGATATCGAGGCTGCCGAGGCGCGCCTGCAAATCACGGAGCTGGCTCCCGAGCTTGCGGCGGAGGTGGACGCGGCTGCGGTCGTGGATGGGGACGCGGTCGAGGTCGCATCCGTCGATCTTGAGGCAGGGGAGGCGCGCCCTGTGACCGTGCCGGAGACTGTTGCCGTGGCAGATGCTGTGGCCCGCGACGCCACCACGGATGCGCGACCGGAGGCGGAGGTGGTCGATGCCGGGGCCACTGATCCCGTCCTGTCGGCCGCCGCGCAGGTGGAGCGCGAGCCTGTGGATGCAGGGTCGACCAACGCTGCACGCCCCGGCGACACGGGGTCGGGTGGCGCGAATTCCAGTCCTGCGTCGGCCGTCGATGTTGCGGCGCCGCAGGTTAGCACCACGGTCAGCCGGGCCGCGTCGCAGCCTGCGGTGGCCACAGCCACGCCCCGCGCGCCGAGCGTGCTGCTACAGGATCGCGACGGCCTGCGCCTGTTGCAACCGGCGACACCGCCCGCCACTGCCGTGGACGCGCCGACGGCCCCGGTTGCGCTGGCCGTAGACGCGATTTCCTATGGCGCAGCCGGCGAGGTCCGTCTGGACGGGCGCGGCAAGGTTGGATCGGGTGACAAGGTTTTGGTCTATCTCGATAATGACCTGCGCGGCGATGTCGATCTGGGCGCCGATGGCCGCTGGTCAATGGAGCTGACCGACGTGGTGCCGGGGCTTTACACCCTGCGCGCGGACCAGATTGGCGCGGATGGTGCGGTATCGGCCCGGTTCGAAACCCCGTTCCAACGCGAAGCCCCCGAAGCGCTAGCTGATGTGCTCCCCGCCGCGGCGACAGGCGATGTGCCGGTCACGGATGTCTCGGCGGGCGAGGATGTCGCAGCGGATAGCGGCGCGCTGAGCGATCGCACGGAGGCGCGCGAAACGCTCACCGCGCAGGCGACCGATCCGGCGCGGGTGGCGGTCACGGCCATCACCGTGCAGCCCGGCTATACCCTATGGGGGATCGCGTCGGACCGGTATGGCGACGGGTTCAGCTATGTGAAGATCTTCGAGGCGAATGGCGGCCAGATCCGCGACCCGGACCTGATCTATCCCGGCCAAGTGTTCGACTTGCCCAAGTGAGGCGCGCCGCGCGGGTTTGAGGGCGCAGCGCAGGCCGGGGGAGATCAGTCCAGCGCGAAACCGGCGATCAACTGCCGCAACCCCAGCGCGGCGCCCGCGCCGATGCCCACCAGCGTGAGCGGCGCGCCGTAGCTCAGGGTGGAGGCCGCCGAGATGCCCTGACCGATGGTGCAGCCCTGCGCCACGACCGCGCCTGCGCCCATTAATGCGGCTCCGGCGATCTGGCGGCGCAGCTCGCGCGGGTCTTCGCAGGCTTCCCAGCGGAAGCGGCGCTGCCGCAGACAACCGATGCAAGCGCCGATCACCACGCCCACGACCGATCCGATGCCAAAGCCTACGGGCCTCAGCCCGCCGGTCATCAGCCAGAGCAGCGTCTCGCCCGGTGGCGCGGCGAAGGTGTGGCTTTGCGGGCGGATGCCGTCGAAGCCGTTTTGCCAAAGCCATGCGGTGCCAGCCCAACCCGACAGCACCGCGCCGGCGACAAGCACCGCGCCCAGAGCGACACGAGGCTGGCGCAGAAGCGGACGGATCAGCAGGGCGGAGGCGATGAGCCCCGCGCCCGCGCCAAGGGGCAGCGCTGGCAGGCCGGTCAGCCGGGCGGCGGTCTGCGCCAGACCGGTGGCGCCAGTGGTGGGCAGCAGATCGGGCGGGAAGAGCGCCACGCGCAGCGGGGCCAGCGGCCCGATCAGGGTGGCAAGCGCGGCGGTGCCCATGACCAGCACGATGACCATCGCCCGCAGATCGCCCCCGCCCAGACGGGCCAGCGCGCCATAGCCGCAGGTGCCCGCAAGCGCCATACCGTAGCCAAAGACCAGCCCGCCGCCCAGATGCGCGAAGGGGTTCCAGCCGGGACGCAGGTAGAACACATCCCCCAAGGGCAGCAGCCCCGCCGCCGCCAGCGTGAACACGCCCGTGACCGACAAGGCGATGGCCAGCCCCCATGCCCGTAAGCGCAGGCTGGTGCCGCCGTAAAGCGCGTCTTCGATGGCGCCTAGGGTGCAAAACCGACCCAGCCGCGCGGCAAGCCCGAGCAGCAGACCGCCGCCCAGCCCGATCAGGGCGGAGAGCACGGGTTCGGATATGCCAGTCAGCATGGGCCTCCTCCCTTTGATGTGCGGCCTCCGCCCGCCGCGGGCCCGTCGCGATCCTCCATCGCGAATGGGCCTTGGCAGGGCGGGGCAGGTGCCCGAACCTTAACTTCAACGCCCGCTTCGTGGCGGGCAGGTTGGTCCCGCGACCCGATATGCCCGGTCTACGCAACGATCCCGGATGGGCGGATATCGGTGGTGTCGGTCGGCGTCAGCTATCCTTGCAAAACAGTTCGTAGACGGTTTCCAGCATCCGGCGGGGCCGGTCATCTGCGAGCGAATAATAGATGGTTTTGCCATCCCGGCGCGGCACCACCAGACCTTCGAGCCGCAGACGGGACAATTGTTGCGACACGGCGGCCTGACGGACGGAGAGCAATTCTTCCAGTTCGGTCACCGATTTCTCACCGGAGACCAGATGGCACAAGATCATCAGCCGACCTTCGTGGCTGATCGCCTTCAGGAAATTGGAGGCGCGGGTGGCATTGGTGACGAAGCGGTCCATTTCCGCCGCGCTCAGGTCCGGGGTGAATTCCGGTAAGGTCGTGCGGGGCGTCTGAACGGGGGAGGGAGGGGGAGTGGTCACGGGCGCGGGGCTCTCCGATTAAGCGGGTAGGGGGCTGTGGGGCAGGCGGGATCAGAAGGCGATGGCATCGGCCACGGCCTCGATCCCGGCCTCGGCGCAGGCGACGTCCAATTCGGGGGACGGCGCGCCGGAAATGCCGATTGCGCCGACCATCTGACCGCCGCCCTCGACGACAAGACCGCCGCCAACGGGAAGCACCTGCGACAGATGACGCAGCCCGGCCGCATCGCTGCCTGCCTGCATCTGGGTATCAAGCGTATGGGTGTCGGTGCGAAAGCTTACGGCGGTCCATGCCTTGCGGAACGATGTTTCCTGCACATGCAGCCCGGCATAGCGGTCCTTCACGAACATCTGCAACGTGCCGAAGCGGTCCACGACGCTGACGCCGACCTGATAGCCCTGATCGCGGCAATGGGTCATGGCGGCCTGCGCCATTTGCATCGCGATTTCGGGCTTGAGCACCTGCACGCTGACATAGGGGCTGTCCTCCTGCGCCTGTGCGGGGAGCGCAAGCGTGGCGAGGGCGAGGATCGCGGCGGGCAGGAACTTTGCCCGGGGTGTGAGATGCGTCATCCCTGAGAACCTTCGGAAATTGCGGAATTGGGTGCGGTGGGTGCGGTGTCGGGCATCGGCGCATCCGGGTCGAAATCAGTATCGGCGGCAAGCATCGCGCCCAGCAGCGGCCAGAAAAATTCCTCCCCCGGATAGCCTTCGATCCGGGACAGTTCGTGACCGTCATCATCAACGAGCACAAACGTCGGGGTGAAGACCGCAGGCGCATCGAGATGCAGATCGGCGGGCAGGGGATCGGTGATCTCGATCCGGCGCAGCGGCGCAAAGCGGCCCTCGGCGGTTTTCGGATAGGCGGGGGCGATCTGGGCGTTGAACCGGGCGCAGTAGATGCAGCCGACTTCTTCGACCATCACCAGCGTTTCGGCCTGCGCGACGGGTGCGGCACTGCCTATGGCAACCGCCAATGCGGCCCCTGCGGCGGCACGCGCAGGGTGCCATCCGGCGCAAAACGGGAACGGGGGGCGGGGTCGCATGGGGAAATCAGCCTTCTGTCGCTCTTGCAAAACATAATTTGAATATGTGAATGGTTCAAGACGCGCGGCAGATCCCTGCCATGAACGTGACTGCCGTAAGAAGGAATGCCGCAATGCTGGATGTGTCGATCTGGAGTGCCGCGCTGGGCGGGTTGATTGTGTTCTTCTCGCCCTGCGTGCTGCCGATCGTGCCGTTCTACCTGAGCTATATGGCGGGCACGGGCATGAGCGAGATCAATGGCGAGGGCGAGCTGGCCCCCGGTGTGCGGCGGCGCGCGGTGCTGTCGGCGATCATGTTCTCGCTCGGGATCGTGACGGTGTTCGTGCTGCTGGGCGCGGCGGCGTTCAGCCTGAGCCAAGCGTTTCGCGGATGGCAGACCGAATTCCGGCTGATCGCGGCGGCGGTGGTGTTTGTCATGGGGCTGCATTTTCTAGGGGTCTTCCGCATCGGGTTTCTGAACCGGCAATTTCAGGTCGGCGCGGGCGATACCGGCAAGATGACGGTCTGGGGCAGCTATGTCGTGGGGTTGGCCTTTGCCGCCGGGTGGACGCCTTGTGTGGGCGGTGTGCTGACGGCGGTGGTGTTTACCGCCTCGACGGAGGCGACGGCGCTGCGCGGTCTGCTCTTGATGACGGTGTTCGGCCTGTTCATGACCGCGCCTTTCGTGGTGGCGGCGGCCTTCATCCGGCCATTCCTGAAATTTGCCTCGCGCTTCCGCCGGCATCTGGGCAAGGTGGAGAAAGCGATGGGCGTGCTGCTGATCGTATTTGCATTGCTGATTGCGACCGACCGCATCAACTATATCGCGCAATGGATGCTGGAGGTGGTTCCGGCCTATCAGTCGATATGATCGGGCCCGACACCCCGCGATAGTCACACGACGCAGGAGGAGTTCAACATGACCATCACCCGACGCAGGATCCTGAGCGCGCTTGCCGCGATGATTCTGGCGCTGCCCGTGGGCGGGGCTTGGGCCAAGGTGGGCGATGACGGGCTGCATGATGCGGCATGGATTCACGAGACGTTCAAGGATCTGCGCGAGGATCTGCAAGAGGCCCAGGCCAATGATCAGCGCCTTGTCCTGATTTTCGAGCAGCGCGGCTGCATCTATTGCAACCAGATGCATGAAGAGGTGTTCCCTGTGCCGGAGATCACCCAGCGCCTGACCGAGGATTATTTCGTGGTGCAGCTAAACCTTCATGGCGCGACGGAGGTCACTGATTTCGATGGCGAGGTGCTGACCGAAAAGCAGATAGCGCGGAAATGGGGTATCTTGTTCACGCCGACGATGATGTTCCTGCCCGAAGACGTGCCCGATGACATGTCCGCCGCCGAAGCTGCGGTGACGCAAATGCCCGGCGCGTTTGGCAAATGGACGACGCTCAACATGCTCGATTGGGTGCTGAACCATGGCTATGAGGGGGAGGAGGGCTTCCAAGCCTATCACGCGCGGATGTTGCGTGAGCAGGCCCCCGGCGGGGAGTGACCGGCGGCGGCAATGGCGGGTTTCTGAATTTACACCGGATTGACGACTGACGTTCCGATGGGGGAGGCTCACGCTGAACAAGGTTCTGTCCATGTGGCGTGATAAGGACCGATAGTATTGTTATTCAATTTTCGGAATTTGTTGTTGCGGGTTCAGCTTGCGCTGGTCTAGTCTCGCGATAAGAAGAGCAAAAACACGGACCAGCCCCGCAAGCCGCCGGAAACCCCGGCAGCCACCGAGGCCGGATAGGGAGGACTTATGAAGACAGTCTCGATCACGGCCGCGCTGGCGCTGGCCACTACGATGGGTCTTGCCGCGCCTCTGGCCGCGCAGGATGCCAATTCCGCGCAGGATGTCGTCGCCCCCGATGCGGTGCATTACGACGAATACGGTGCGGTGGCTGATCCGCTGACCGAAACCGCAGGCGATGCCGATGCGGGGCAGACGGTGATGACGACGCGGGGGCTTGGCAATTGCGTGGCCTGTCACCAAGTGTCTGTCCTTGATGCCGTGCCGTTCCAGGGTGAAATCGGCCCGCCTCTCGACGGGGCCGGGGATCGCTGGACCGAAGCCGATCTGCGCGGCATCATCGCGAATGCGAAAATGACGTTCGAAGGCTCTATGATGCCATCGTTCTATAAAAGTTCGGGCTATATCCGTCCCGGCAACGGGTTTACCGGCAAGGCCGGGACCGAGCCGCTGGCCCCGCTGCTGACCGCGCAGCAGGTCGAGGACGTGGTGGCCTATCTGATGACCCTGAAGGAAGGCTGATCGGGCTCGGACCGCTTGCGGACCAGCCTGAACTGCGGACCACAGAACTAAGGAGTTGACCCCATGAACGTGACCAGACGCGAGACGCTGGCGATCGGGACCGGCGCTGCGGCGCTGACCCTGTTGCCGCTGAACGCCGCCTTCGCCGCCACCGAGGACGCGATTGCCGCGTTCACCGGCGGGGCCGAGGTGGTCGAGGGCGGCGTAACGCTGACCGCCCCCGAGATCGCCGAAAACGGCAACACCGTGCCGATCGAAGTGGCCGCCGAAGGCGCCGCCGAGATCATGGTACTGGCCGCCGGCAACCCCAACCCCGATGTCGCGACCTTCAAGTTCGGGCCGCTGGCCGGCGCGCGCGAGGCCTCGACCCGCATCCGTCTGGCACAGACCCAGGACGTGATCGCGATCGCCAAACTGGAAGACGGCACGTTCCACCGCGCCAGCCAGGAAGTGAAAGTCACCATCGGCGGCTGCGGCGGCTGAGGCGAGACAGGAGACGATAGAATGGCATCTGGTGTAAAACCCCGCGTCAAGGTTCCCGCCACCGCTACGGCGGGCGAGGTAATCACGATCAAGACGCTGATCAGCCACACGATGGAATCGGGCCAGCGCAAGGATAGCGACGGCAACACGATCCCGCGTTCGATCATCAACCGCTTCCACGTCACGTTCAACGACGAGACGGTGATCGACGTGGTGCTCGAACCCGCGATTTCGACTAATCCTTATTTCGAATTCCAAGCGACCGTGCCCGAAAGCGGCACATTCAATTTCACTTGGTATGACGATGACGGCTCGGTCTATGAGGACAGCAAGGAGGTGTCGGTCGGCTGACGACCGCGCTTTAGGTTACTCGGCTGACGACCGCGCTTTAGGTTACTCGGCTGACGACCGCATCTAGGGCCGGTCGGCTGACGACCGTATCGGGGAGCGCTCCGCTGACGGGCGCCCCCACCCCAACGGACCGGACCAAGGCCGTTTCCCGCGTTGGCGGGGCGGACCCCAGGGAGGAGAAGGACAATGAAGATGAGACCCCTGACCAAAGGGCGCCGCCTTGCCGCCATGTCCGCCAGCGTGATTGCGCTGGGGCTGGCTGCCTCACCGCTGCATGCCGATGAAGAGGCCGATCTGGTCATCAACGGCGATCTGGAAATCACCGTGCGCGCCCCTGCGCCCGAACATCTCGACGCGATGTCTGAGATCACATCGGGCTGGGTCTACCGCGCGGATGAGACCCAGGAACTGCAGATGGATGATTTCGACAATCCCGGCATGATCTTTGTCGATCAGGCGCGGGATATGTGGGCCAGCGCCGATGGCGAGGCGGGCGAAAGCTGCGCGTCATGCCATAATGAGCCCGAGGAAATGGCAGGTGTGAAGCCGGTCTATCCGAAGTGGAACGAGGACGCTGGCGAAGTTCGCACGATGGAAATGCAGATCAACGCTTGCCGCGAGGAGCGGATGCAGGCGGAGCCGTGGGGCTACACGTCCGGCGACATGATCAACATGGTGGCGCTGATTTCCTCCGTCTCCCGTGGGATGCCGGTGGATGTGGCGATTGACGGCCCGGCCCAGAGCACTTGGGAACAGGGCAAGGATATCTACTACACCCGCTATGGGCAGCTGGAGCTGGCCTGTGCCAATTGTCACGAAGACAATTACGGCAACATGATCCGCGCCGACCACTTGAGCCAGGGTCAGGTCAATGGCTTCCCGGTCTACCGGCTGAAGAACGCCAAGCTGAACGCCGTGCACAGCCGGTTCAAGGGCTGCGTTCGCGACACCCGCGCCGAGACCTTTGCCGAGGGCAGCCCGGAATTCGTCGCGCTGGAGCTTTATGTGACCTCGCGCGGTAATGGTCTGTCCGTTGAAGGGCCGTCGGTCCGCAACTAATCCCGAAGGCCCCGCCGGCAGTGCCGCGCGGGGCTTTTCTGCCTTTGGTAATATTCAATAAGGCGCATGTGTGAGGGGTCTGACCCGGCCCAGCCCAGACGCCCGCGAAAGGACCGCCCCGATGATTGCTCGTCGCGATTTCATGCAAGCCGCCCTTGCCGCCACGGCGCTGACCGGGGTGGGGGGCATGGGGCGTTGGTCCCGTGTCGCCGCGCAACAGACGTTGAGCCAGGACCAGCTGCTGCAATTCGACACCACCGGCAATGTGACGCTAATCCACATCACCGACATCCATGCCCAGATGGTGCCGGTGTATTTCCGAGAGCCGGAGTTCAACATCGGTGTCGGCGCGCAGGAAGGTCTGGTGCCGCATCTGACCGGGGAGCAACTGCGTCAGGTCTATGGCATCGAGAAAGGGTCCGCCGACGATTACGCGCTGACCTATGACGATTTCGTCGCGCTGGCGCAGGGCTACGGCAAGATGGGCGGGCTGGATCGCATTGCCACCGTGGTCAAGGCGATCCGCGCCGACCGGCCTGACGCGCTGCTGCTCGATGGTGGCGACACTTGGCAGGGCTCGCTCACCGCGCTGCGCACCCAAGGGCAGGATATGGTCAATACCATGAACCTGCTGGGGGTGGAGGCGATGACCTCCCATTGGGAATTCACGCTAGGCATCGACCGGGTGAACCAGATCGTCGAAAACGAGCTGAAGTTTCCATTCCTTGGCGCCAATATCTTTGACGCCGAATGGGATGAGCCGGCCTATGAGCCCTACCAGATGTTCGAGCGGGGCGGCGCGCAGGTGGCGGTGATCGGGCAGGCTTTCCCGTATTTGCCAATCGCCAATCCCGGCTGGCTGTTCCCGGATCTGAGCTTTGGCGTGCGTCAACAGCGGGTGGCAGAGATGGTGGCCGAGGTCCGCGCAAAGGGCGCGGATGTGGTCGTGTTGCTGTCGCATAACGGCTTCGACGTGGATCGCAAGCTGGCGCATGACGTGCCGGGCATCGACGTGATCCTGACCGGTCATACCCATGACGCGCTGCCCGCGCCGGTGCTGGTCGATGGCACCCATCTGATCGCGTCGGGCAGTCACGGCAAATTCGTCAGCCGCGTCGATCTGGATATTGCCGATGGCGCGCTGCGCGGCTTGAAGCACAAGCTGATCCCGATCTTCTCGGACGTCATCACCCCGGACGCGGAGATGGCGGCGCTGGTCGAGGCAGAGCGCGCGCCCTATGCGGCCGAGCTGACCGAGGTGGTGGGCCAGACCGAAAGCCTGCTGTTCCGGCGAGGCAATTTCAACGGCACATGGGACGACCTGATCTGCGATGCGCTGCTGAGCCAGCGGGATGCGGAGATCGCACTGTCGCCGGGCTTCCGCTGGGGCGCGTCGGTGCTGCCGGGGCAGGACATCACCCGCGAGGATATCTTTAACGCCACGGCGATGAGCTACCCCGAAGCCTACCGCACAGAAATGACCGGCGAATATCTGAAGATCGTGATGGAGGACGTGGCCGACAACCTGTTCAACCCCGACCCCTATTATCAGCAGGGCGGAGATATGGTGCGGGTCGGCGGGCTTGGCTACCGGATTGACGTCGCGCAGCCGCAGGGCAGCCGCATTACGGAAATGGTCAAGCTGGACACGGGCGAGGCAATCGACCCCGCGCGCAGCTATGTCGTCGCCGGCTGGGCCAGCGTCACCGAAGGCACCGAAGGTCCGCCGATCTGGGATGTGCTGGAGGCGCATATTCGCGAGCAGGGCAGCGTGCGCGTGCCGCAAAACCAGTCCGTTTCGATCAACGGAAATTAGGGCCTGCGGGCCCGGTGACCGGCGGGGGTCGCCTCGCCGGTCGCTCTCTACACTAAATATTCACATATACCGATCAGTCGATTTCAGGGAGGCGGCAATGAGCGACCATAGCGATCAGGCGGGCGGCACAGGTCCTCGCAAGGGCCCTCGCACAGGCCCTCGCACTGGCCACCCCACGCGCCGACAAATGTTGGCGGGCGCGGCGGGGCTGGCAGCGACGGGGGCAGGCATGGGCGCGGCACAGGCGCAATCCGCAGGCGATCCGGCCATCACCACGCTGCCCGACTGGACGCGCTATTTGGGGCCGGGGGTGGATGCCACGCCCTATGGCATGCCCTCGCCCCATGAGGCGGGCGTGCGGCGCCGCAATGTCGATTGGCTCACCGCTGATCCGGTCTCGTCGGTCAATTTCACGCCGCTGCACGCGCTGGACGGAGTCATCACGCCCAATGGTCTGTGTTTTGAGCGCCATCACAGCGGCGTGGCGCAGGTCGATCCCGCGCAGCACCGGCTGATGATCCACGGCATGACCGACCATGAGTTGGTCTTTACCATGGAGGACCTGCTGCGCTTCCCCCGTGAAAACCGGGTGTATTTTCTGGAATGTGCCGCCAATAGCGGCATGGAATGGCGGGGCGCGCAGCTGAACGGCTGCCAGTACACCCACGGCATGATCCATAATGTCATGTATACTGGGGTTCCGCTGCGTCTGCTGCTGGAGCGCGCGGGCGTGAGGCCGGGCGGTGCGTGGCTGCTGGCCGAGGGGGCGGATGCGGCGGCGATGACACGCTCGATCCCCATGGAGAAGGCGCTCGACGATTGTCTGGTGGCGTTCAAGATGAACGGAGAGGCGCTCCGCCCCGAACAGGGCTATCCGCTGCGGCTGGTCGTGCCCGGCTGGGAAGGCAACATGTGGGTGAAATGGCTGCGCCGGCTGGAGGTCGGCGATCAGCCTTGGCACCACCGCGAGGAAACCTCGAAATACACCGATCTGCTGGGCGACGGGCGCGCGCGGCGGTTCACATGGGAAATGGACGCGAAATCGGTGATCACCTCGCCCAGTCCGCAAGCGCCCATCACCCATGGGCCGGGACCGACCGTTCTGACCGGTGTGGCTTGGTCCGGGCGGGGCACGATCCCGCGCGTGGATGTGACGCTCGACGGTGGCATCACATGGATCGCGGCGCGGATGTCGGGCCCATCATGGGATAAATCCATGCACCGTTTCTATCACGAGTTCGATTGGGATGGGCGACCGCTGCTGCTGCAAAGCCGGGCCCATGACAGCACCGGCTATGTCCAACCCACCAAGGACGCGCTTCGCCGGATCCGGGGCGAGAATTCGATCTACCACAATAACGGCATTCAGACCTGGGCGGTCGATGCGCAGGGGGAGGCGGAAAATGTCGAAATTTCCTGAACTGGTTCTGGCGGCTGTGGTGGTGTTGGGCGGGGGCCCGGCGTGGGCGGACTCGGATGGCACGCCGAGCTATGCGCAATTGGGACGCCCGGCGACTGCGGCGGAAATCGCGGCGTGGGACATCGACATTCGCCCCGACGGCACGGGCCTGCCCGAAGGACAGGGATCGGTTACAGAGGGCGAGGCGATCTATACCGAGGCCTGCGCCAGTTGCCACGGCGATTTCGGCGAGGCGCGCGGGCGCTGGCCGGTGCTGGCGGGCGGGGCGGATACGCTGAGCGCGGATCGCCCGGTCAAGACCATCGGCTCCTACTGGCCCTATCTGTCGACGGTCTATGACTATGTGCACCGGGCAATGCCATTTGGCGATGCGCAGAGCCTGAGCGACGATCAGGTCTATGCCATCACCGCCTACCTTTTGTTCCTGAATTGGGAGGTGGAGGAAGATTTCGTGCTGTCGCAGGCGAATTTCACCGAGGCCCGCCTGCCCAATGAGGATGGCTTCTTCCCCGATGACCGGGCCGAGGTGGAACTGCCGCTATTTTCCGGTGAGGTCTGCATGAGCGGCTGCAAGGACAGCGTCAGCATCACCGGACGCGCGGCGGTGGTGGATGTGACCCCGGATGACAGCGCTGCCCGCTCTGCGCGCAACGACAGCGGTGGGGCCGAAGCGCAGGCGACGGATAGGGCAACGTCCACAACACCGCAGGCGCAGGTGCAACTGGCCGAAGCCGCCACGCCTGAGGCGCCTGTCGACGCGCCTGCCGACACGGCCACCGATACCCCGGCACCAGACCCGGCGCTGGTCGCGGCGGGGGAGAAAGTGTTTCGGAAATGCAAGGCCTGCCACCAGCTGGGCGAGGGGGCGGTGAACCGCTCTGGTCCGCATCTGAACGGTGTGTTCGGGCGGCAGGCGGGCACGGTTGAGGGCTTTCGCTATTCCAGCGCGATGGAGGACGCAGGCGCGGATGGGCTGATCTGGACGACGGAGACGCTGGCAGGGTTCCTTGCCAAACCGCGCGGCTATCTCAAGGGCACCAAGATGTCGTTTCCCGGTTTACGCTCGGAAGATGATATTGCCGCGATCGAGGCCTATCTGCGCGCCGCCGGGGAGTGACGCTGGCCGCCAGCAGGCGGGCGGCATTGGGCGCGCAGGCAACAGGCGCGGCGCGGACTGGCGAGACTCCCCGCGCCGCGCTATTATGATGGGCGTCACAGGAGGACATGCCATGACCCGCACATCCCGGTTTCCCCACCTCGCAAATCTTGGCCTGACATTTGGCGCGGCGGGCGTGGTGATGCTTGGCCTTATGCCCGGCGGAGGGGCCGCCCATGCGCAGGGCGTGACGACATATAGCTATGAGGGCAGTTTCGACGACGCGGCATTTGCGCTGGAAAATGCGATCCTCGGCAAAGGGCTGGTCATCGACAGCGTCAGCCATGTGGGCGAAATGCTGTCGCGCACGCGCGCCGATGTCGGCAGCGAGGTCGAGATCTACGACAACGCGGATATGTATCTGTTCTGCTCCGCCGTGCTGTCGCGCAAGATGATGGAAGCAGACCCCCTGAACCTTGCCCATTGTCCTTATGGGATCTTTGTCATGGAGCGGGAGGGCGCGGTGCAAATCGGCTTCCGCGACTATCCCGAAGGCCCGATGCAGGAGGTGCAGGGCTTCCTGAACGAGATCGCGCAGGAGGCTGTGGAAGGGTTCTAGGTATCCGCGTAATGTAGTGTTTTTGCGGACTACCCCCGTGCGGCTGAGTTGGCCTCACGCTGCACCTTCCCGTCCGCTGGCGAGCAACACCGGACCAAATACCTCGCACAGCGGGGGCTCAGAACTCAGCGATAGACTGCCACCAATGCCGGAGAGCGCCCAGCCGAGGCAGGGCGCAATCCTGTGGTGCATCAAGGGTGAGAGGCGGCTAGCGCGGCGGTCAGTTGCCCTTGCGGACAAAGCGACCAGCGTCGAGGGCGGCGGCGCGCAGGGCCTTGGACTTATTCACCGTTTCCTGCCATTCGGCTTCGGGGTCGCTGTCATAGACGACACCGCCACCGGCCTGAATATAGAGCGTTTCATCCTTCACCACGGCGGTGCGCAGGGCGATGCACATATCCATGTCGCCATCGGCGCTGAAATAGCCCAGACCCCCACCATAGACGCCGCGCTTTTCCGGCTCCAGCTCGTCGATGATCTGCATCGCGCGGACCTTCGGAGCGCCTGAGACGGTGCCAGCAGGCAAACCAGCCAGCAGGGCCGACAGCGCATCTTCGCCCTCGGCGATCTCGCCCACCACGTTCGACACGATGTGCATGACGTGGCTGTAGCGCTCGATGATGAATTCCTCGGTCGGGTGGACGCTGCCCAGTTTCGACACGCGGCCCACGTCATTGCGGCCCAGATCGAGCAGCATCAGATGTTCGGCCATCTCCTTGGGGTCGCCCAGCAGGTCGGCTTCCAATGCCTTATCCTCGGCCTCATTCGCGCCACGGGGGCGGGTGCCGGCGATGGGGCGGATCGTGACCTCGCCCTCGCGCAGCCGCACGAGGATTTCGGGGCTGGCGCCCACGACCTGAAAACCGCCAAAGTTGAAAAAGAACATGAAGGGCGACGGGTTGGTGCGCCGCAACGAACGATAAAGCGCAAAGGGCGGCAGCGGGAAGGATTGCGCCCAGCGTTGCGCGGGCACGACCTGAAAGATATCGCCCGCGCGAATGTAATCCTTGGCCTTCTCGACGGCGGCCATATAGCCGGCCTTGGTGAAGTTCGACATTGGCTCACCGATCTGGGCCTGCGCGTCGCCCAGATCGCGGGCCTCGCCGGGCACGCCTTGATCCAGATCGCGCACGGCGTCCATGACCCGTTCGGCGGCCTGTGCATAGGCTGCGCGCGCGTTCAGTCCGGAGGCGGTGAAGGCGGGCGATACGATGATGACCTCGCCCTTCACGCCGTCCAGCACAGCGACGACCGTAGGGCGCATCATCACCGCATCGGGCAGCCCCAGCGGATCGGCATTGCCACCCGGCAGGGTTTCGACCAGCCGGATCATGTCATAGCCGAGATAGCCGAATAGACCGGCGGCGGCGGAGGGCAGTTCAGCGGGCAGATCAATCCGGCTTTCGGCCAGCAGCGCACGAAGGGATGTCAGCGGATCGCCGGGCTCGGCCTCCCAAGCGGCAGGATCGTAGCGGGCCTGACGGTTGATCCGCGCGGCGCCCTCGTGGCTCTGCCAGATGAGGTCCGGCTTCAGTCCTACGATGGAATAGCGGCCGCGCACCTCGCCGCCTGTCACCGATTCCAGCACGAAGCTGTCTTCGCGCGCGCCGGCAAGTTTCAACATCAGCGATACCGGCGTGTCGAGATCGGCGGCAAGGCGGGTATAGACCACCTGATTTTCTCCGGCGTCGTAAGCGGCGGCAAAGCTGTCGTAATCGGGGAACATGCGGCTCACGGGGGCGGCGTCCTTATCTGGGGGCCGTCACGGGCAAACGGCATCGGCGGGCAGGCGGGTAAATCAGTGGGCGGGCGTCTGCGGCGGTGGCCACAGGGGCGGTTGGAGCGGTCAGTCAAAGGCCGCGTGGGGGATCGGCGCGCCGCTGGTAAGAAGCGGCGCGCCGGGGATCGTAGGGCTGTCGCGGATCAGCGGATCTGCGAATGCACCGAGGCGATGCCCGCGTTGTTCAACCGACGCTCGGAGCGGTCGGTCAATTCGCGGGCGTAGAGCGTCAGCACGTCATTGGCGAGGGAGCGGTTGATCTCCTCGCTGATGGCGTCGCGGAACAGGGCGATCTGCTCGTCATCCTCGGCGGGCGGGTTGATCGCGTCGAGCGTGACAAGAAACACCTCGCTGCCTTCGTCCAGAAGCGCAGTATCGCCCGGCGCACCCAACTCGAAGATGGTGGTCAGCATTTCGGCGGGCGTGCCGTCGAGATAGCCGGTGCGGGTCACGTCCTTGGCGGTCTCAACCGCGTAGCCCTGATCCTCAAGCGAGGAGCCGACACCCATCTGCGCCTGCACGGTCCGGGCCTGTTCCATCAGCCGGTCACGGATTTCAGCGTTGCGCCACCCGGCGATGACCTCTTCGCGGATCTCGTCCAGCGGACGCAGGGTCGGCGGCACCACATCGTCAAGACGGGCGGCAAACAGCCCCCCATCGGCAAGCTGCACCAGCTCCGGGAAATCGCCTTCTTGCAGGGTGGCGGCGGTTTCCACAAAGGCGCTATAGGCCGCGATGCCCCGCTCGACACCTTCATACCAATCGATATCGCCGATCTCCATGTCGGTCTCATTGGCGAGATCTTCGATGGTGGCGCCAGCGGCAAGCTGATCGTCAAGCTCGTCATGCATCTGGTCGATATCGCGCCGTGCTGCGGTGAGGCGCAATTCTTCCTCCAGATCGGCACGCGCGTCGTCAAAACTGACTTCCTGCGCCGACAAGATACCGTTCATCCGGTAGAGGGCGGGCCCGAGATCACTCTCCACGGGGCCGACGAGCCCCGGCTGGTCCAGCGCAAAGATATCTGCGCCCGCCGCGCCAAGGCTGTCCTCGGCGCGTTCGCCCAGATCCACGTCTTCGAGCGTCAGGCCGCGTTCCTCGACCAATTCGGGGAAGGTAATCTCGCCCGCGTCGATCCGGTCCAACGCGGTCTGCGCGGCCTCAGCCGTCGAGAAGATCAAACGCTCCACCAAGCGGCGCTCTGGCTGCTGAAACTGGTCGATGCGTTCGTCATAAAGTTCGCGGATCGCCGTTTCGTCCAGTTCGATCTGGTCGAGCAGCATGTCCGGCGTGATCACGGCATAGGTGATCTCGCGCGTTTCAGGCTGGGTGTAGGCGTCGGGGGTGGCGTCGTAATGGGCCTGCAACATCGCCTCGGTCGGCTGGGGCAAAGGCTCCGACAGGTCATTGGGGCCAAGCGCCAGCCAGCGCACGTCGCGGCGCTGTCCGAAATAGTCGATCAGCGCGGCGGTCTGAAATGCCGGCGCGGGCGTGCCCGCAGCGACGGCGTTCTGAACCAGAGCGCGGGCGGCGTCCTGACGGACGTCATCCTCATAATCGCTGGCTTTGATGCCATTGCGGTCGAGCACGAATTCATAGGATTCGCGGTCGAAATTGCCGCTGATGCCTTGGAAATTTGGATCCGCCACGATGCGTTCAGCGACCCGGTCATCCCCGGCAGACAGACCCAGACGGTCCGCTTCGTTGTCGAGCGCGGCCTGACCCATCAATTCCCCCTGCACCGCGAGGGTCAGACCCATCTGCTCGGCCTCGGGAACGGTGATCTGGCGCTGCAATTGTTGCTCGGCAGAGCTCATGCGCTGATCGAGGGCGCGAAAATAATCGGTTCCGCTGATCTCGCGTCCATCGACGGTCGCGACCGCGGTGCTGGTGCCACCGAAATTCACGGTGCCAAAGCCTGCCAGACCTACGATGAGCAGCGCAAGCAGCCCCCAGATCAGGATGTTAACGGTTTTCCTGCCAGCCTTGGATGCCATGCGTGCCTTCTCCTCTAGCGCCAACGGGTTAGGGCGTCGTCGTTGTCTATTTCAGCCAGCCCTTACCGGCAAGGGGGGTGAGCGGCGTCTAGGAAAGGGTCCGGGGGACCCTTTCAGCCGCGAACGGGCGGAGCCCCGGGATTGGAGGCGTCTAGGAAAGGGTCCGGGGGACCCTTTCAGCCGCGAACGGGCGGAGCCCCGGGATTGGAGGCCTCTAGGAAAGGGTCCGGGGCGCGGGAGCAAATTGCCTAGGTGGTCGAGCGAGGGTTGCGTCCGGCCTTGGACGGGAACTGTCGCGGCGTCTGGGCTTGGCGGTTTCTCTCGAAGCCTTGGGCCAGGGGTGTGCGGCGCCGGGCGGGTGCGATGCCCCCTTTTGTAGGGCGAGTCGGGCGCGGTCCAGGGGCTGGCGGCCGCCGAGCCGCGCAATGACATTACATGAAGTTCAGCGTCTAAGCTGCTGCGTCCTAGAGTTTCTCTGCCGTCTTGGCGGCGGTCCATAGCGCGTCCATTTCCTCCAGCGTGGCCTCCGCCGGGGTGCGGCCTTGCGCGGCGAGGCTTTCCTCGATCTGGCCGAAGCGGCGGGTGAACTTGCCGTTGGTGCGGCGCAGCGCGGTCTCGGGGTCGACGCCCATATGGCGGGCAAGGTTGACCATCACGAACAGCAAATCGCCCATCTCATCCTCGACATGGTCGGCATCGCCGCTGGCGTGAGCTTCGACCAGTTCGCCGCTTTCCTCCGCGACCTTGGCCAGCACTGCGTGAGGATCGTTCCAATCGAACCCGACCCGCGCCGCGCGTTTTTGCAGCTTCAGCGCACGGGTCAATGCGGGCAGGCCAAGCGCCACCCCGTCAAGCACGCCTGCCTCGCCGCGCGCGGCGCGCTCGGTGGCTTTGTGCACCTCCCATGCCGCATTCTGCGCGGCGGTGTCGGCGCGGGTTTCCTCGCCAAAAACATGGGGATGCCGGTCGACCATCTTATCCGCGATTTTCTGCGCGATACTGTCGAAATCGAAGCGCCTGTCCTCAGACGCCATTTGCGCGAAATAGACGACTTGCAGCAGCAGATCGCCGAGTTCGAGCTCCAGTTCGTCCCATGCCCCGCGCTGCACGGCATCGGCGACTTCGTAAGCTTCTTCAATGGTGTAGGGGACGATGCTGGCGTAGGTTTGTTCCAGATCCCAAGGGCAGCCACCGTCCGGGTCGCGCAGGCGTGCCATGATTTCCAGCAGGCGCGGCATGCCGCCTTGGGGATCGTGAACCAGCGCGTCAGAACAGGCGCGCGCCGTTGCAGCATCGGTCAGGCGGTGGGTCGGATCGGCCATGGGATGGGGTCTTTCGTGGCAGGCGGGCGCGGGGTCAACGCCCGAGTTTTACCTCAGTTTCGACGCCCAACGCCTTGGCAAGAGAGGCAAAACGAGCGGCGGCGACTTCGCCATATAAAGGCGCGGCTTCGGGCGGAAGGGTGAGGATCAGGAGTTTCTTCTTTGGATGATAGCGCAGGCTGCCCATCCGCTCCGGCTGGTTGATCGAGAACATCGCACCAAAGCGCATCGCCTTGCCCAGCACCTCGGCCTCGCGCAGCTTTGCTTCCGGCAGCAGGTCCAACAGATCATCGGCGAGGGTCGAGGGCAGCGCATTGCGATAGCGGTGCAGCAGCGCCAGTCCCAGATAGATCCGGCCCGGATGGTCGATGCCGCCAAAATTGGCGCGGGTCGAATTGTCAAAGCAGACTTCGGCGCGGTAATCGGGATGGGCACGCCAACTGACGTCGTGCAGCAGACAGGCGCATCGGATCAGCCGGTCAGGCGTGTTGGTGCCGCGAAACAGGGGCGCGATGAAATTATGCAGTGTGCGGCCAAAGCCGGGCAGACGGGCATTTCGGGCCTCATCGTAGCGGCAGGCCTCGATCAGCGGATCGCGGGCGCGCAGGCGCTCGGGCATCTGCTCATAGAGCATGCCTTCGCGGATGCCATAGCCGGAGGTGTGGATTTCCTTGATGCCATAGGTCTTCATCAGGCGGCGCAGCACTTCGCCCGCGACGGGGACAAGGCTGATCCGCGCCTCGCTCAGCCGGGCCTTGCCGCGCAACGTGTCGAGATCCTGCTCCTCCACCCAGTCGAGCGTGTCGCGCACGGATTTGGGGGTCATGACATAATCATGCAGCACCGACAGCGGGTAGCCTCGGCGCAGCATGTCGAGCCGCCCGATCGCGCGCCATGAGCCGCCGACGAGGTAGAGCCGGTCGTGCCGCGGGACGTGGGTCTTCAGGTTGTCGAGCACTGTGTCGATCTCGGCCTTGCGGCCCTTGCGCCCGCCTTTCAGCGTCTTGAGCCGCAGCGGACCCAGCGCGGTGGAGGCACGCGCGCCAACCTTGCCGCCCGATACCTCGGCCAATTCCATCGAACTGCCGCCGATGTCACAGACGAGTCCCTCGGCCTCTGGCCAGCCCAGCAGCACACCTTGGGCCGACAGGCGCGCTTCCTCCTTGCCGTCGATCACATAGACGGTGAGCCCGGTTTCACGCAGCACATCGGCGCAGAAGTCTGGGCCATCCTCGGCGGAGCGCACGGCGGCGGTGGCCACGGCGGTGAGGGGCGGGATGTCCATGCCCTCGGCTAGGGCGACGAAACGGCGGATCGCGGCCAGCGCGCGGCGGCGGCCATCGGGGCTGAGCCGACCGGTTTCGCCGATCTCGGAGCCTAGGCCGCACATGACTTTCTCGTTGTAGAAATAGGCGGGCGAGCGTGCCGCGCCGTCGAAGACCACCATCCGCACCGAGTTGGATCCGACGTCGATGACACCGACGCGGCGCAGCGCGCGGGCCGCTGGATCCTGAAACAGAGGCCGCCCGAAGGGGCCCCAATCGGTGACGGTCTGTTCGGGTTGACCATCCATCGCCGGTCTCCTCGCGGCTGTGCACCAAGGTCGGCACGGGCGTTGTGGCCCGGCCATGCGCGCGCACCCTGCCGTGATGGGGGCGCCGGGGTCAATCCCGCGCGCGGCGGCATGTTCCCCGAAGCAGGTGGTTTTGCAAGGAACGTAAGGGATATTCGCGGAGCCGTTGTCGATCTGGGTGCAACAGTCCGGGATCAGGGCGCAGCCGCGCGGGCGCCCGGAGGTGGGTTGCGCGAGAGGACACGGGCGGTTGCGGAAAGATATAACCTTACGATCATGCGCAACCGCCCGCGAACAAGGCCGCAGGCCGCGCGGGCGAGCGCCTGCCCGTTCCGGCGGGCTGGCGCTTTGCCACCTTGCGCTGACCTCGAAGCGGGGCGGTTGGTGGCACCATAAAGCGCGCCGCTCATCGGTTCCGGCGCCACCCCACGGGCAGGCTCGCGTCGCTCTCAATGCTCCATCGAAGGGCGTCATCCGTGTTTAGCGCAACCGCCCGCGAACAAGGCCGCAGGCCGCGCGGGCGAGCGCCTGCCCGTTCCGGGGGGCTGGCGCTTTGCCATGTCACGCGGAGCTCGGAGCGGGGCGGTTGGTGGCACCATAAAGCGCGCCGCTCATCTGTTCCGGCGCCACCCCAAGGGCAGGCTCGCGTTGGGCCCGAGCCCCGGCGGTCTTTGCGCTTCGGACGCGGGCCTAGGACGCGTTGTCCACCGGACCAGCGGCGCGCTTCCCCTCAGGCGCCGTTTGTCCCGCGCTCAATCGTCGAGCGAATGGGTCAGTTCCGGCACGTCCGACGCACCGGCGGAGCCGCGGCCTGACAGCGATGGGTTTTCCATGAAAAACCGGTGGCAATTGAACAATTGCTGCCCCTCAAGGCCCGGATCGCGCTCGAACCGGCCATCGGCGCGCATGATGAAGCTTTGCGCTTCATCCGCGAGGTTGGCGGCCATGATCTGACTGACGATCTGCGCCTTCACAGTGGGGTTCATACATTCAATCAGCGTTTCCACCCGACGGTTGAGGTTGCGTCCCATCCAGTCGGCGGAGGAGATGAACACCCGGCTTTTCTTGGACGGCAACCCGTGGCCATTGCCAAAGCACACGATTCGCGAATGCTCCAGAAACCGCCCGACGATGGATTTGACGCGGATGTTTTCGCTCAGGCCACGAATGCCGGGGCGCAGCCCGCAGATGCCGCGGATCACCAGATCAATGCGGACCCCGGCCTGACTGGCGGCATAGAGGGCGTCGATCACGTCCGGCTCGATCAGCGCGTTCATCTTGGCCCAGATCGCGGCGGGGCGTCCGGCCTGCGCGTGGGCGGCCTCGGCGGCGATGAGTTCCAGCAGCTTGGGCTTCATCGTCGTGGGGGAGATCGACAGATTGTCGAGTTCGGCAGGCTGGGCATAGCCCGACAGGTAGTTGAACACCTTGGTCGCGTCGCGCCCCAGCGCGGCATCGCAGGTGAACAGCGACAGGTCGGTGTAGATGCGCGCGGTGATCGGGTGGTAATTGCCGGTGCCGTAATGGGTATAGGTCACCAGCTTGTCGCCTTCGCGGCGGACGACGGTGCTGATCTTGCAGTGGGTTTTATAGTGGATGAAGCCATAGACCACATGCGCGCCGGAGCGTTCCAGACGGCGCGACTGCTGGATGTTCGCGGCCTCGTCGAAGCGCGCTTTCAGCTCCACCAGCGCGGTGACCGATTTGCCCTCCTCCGCGGCCTCGCACAGCGCCGAGACGATGGGGCTGTCTTTCGAGGTGCGGTAAAGCGTCTGCTTGATCGCCACCACATTAGGATCGCGGGCAGCCTGACTGAGGAACCGCACCACCATGTCGAAGGTCTCATAGGGGTGGTGCAGCAGCATGTCCTTCTGCCGGATCGCGGCGAACATGTCGCCCTCGTGATCCTGCACCCGTTCGGGCACGCGGGGGGTAAAGGACGGCCATAGCAGGTCGGGCCGCGCGTCGAGCACCAATTCTTTCAGATCCACCACGCCGATCAGCCCGTCGATTTCGATCACGTCGGCTTCGGTGACGCTCAACTCCTCCATGATGATACGGCGCAGGGAGGGGGGCGCGCCCGCGGATAGCTTCAGCCGGATCACCTCGCCCCGGCGGCGGCGCTTCAGGGCGGTCTCGAATTCCCGGACAAGGTCTTCGGCCTCGTCCTCCACCTCCAGATCGCTGTCGCGCAGCACGCGAAAGGCGCAATTGGCCCGCATCCGGTAGCCGGGGAAAAGCGAGCGCAGATGCAGCAGCAGCAACTCCTCCAGCGGCAGGAAACGATGCACACCGGGGGCGGAGGGCAGCGGCACGAAGCGGTCGATCTGATGCGGCACGGGCAGCAGCGCCTGCAGGGGTCGGTTGTCGGCCTCCCGCTCAAGGCTCAGCGCCAGACAATAGCCGGTGTTGGGGATGAACGGGAAAGGATGGGCCGGGTCAATCGCCAGCGGCGACAGCACCGGAAACACCTGCGTCAGGAAATGTTGTTCCAGCGCGGCGCGGTCGCCGGGCTCGATCTGATCGCGGGTCAGGATGTGGATGTCCTGAGCTTCCATCTCGCGGCGCAGGCTGTTCCAGACCTCCTGCTGCGTGGCCATCAGGGCGCGGGCGTCGGAATTGATCAGGGTCAACTGCTCGGCGGGTGTCTTGCCATCGGCGGCGGGGGTGGTGTTGCCCGCACGGGCCAGTTCGCGCAGGCCAGCCACGCGGACGGTGTAGAATTCGTCAAGGTTGCTGGCCGAGATCGACACAAAGCGCACGCGTTCCAGCAGGGGCACACGCGGGTTGCGCGCCTCATCCAGCACACGCCAGTTGAAACCCAGCCAGCTGAGCTCGCGGTTCACGAAACGGTCGGGTCCAGTCAGATCCACATCCGTCAGCGTGACGGGGTCGGGCAGCGGGGCGGTGAGAAAATCGGCTTGTGTCATGCGGCCCATATGCAGGGGTTTCGTAACGCGGAGGTGACAACCGGCGGGGGCGGTCCCATGGCGCTACGTCAAGGATTGGACGTATCATGCGGGCCGCGTCGCGGGCTGTCCAGCAGCAGGCAGTCGGTTATGTGCAGGCGCAGGGTTAGACCCGCGCGCCTCGCTTAAGAATGCGCTCGGGAGGCGAGCCGTTCCATCGCCTCGGCGGCCAGCGCGGGGCCAATGGCACGGCGGCTTTCCAGCGCCATCTGGTCGATCATCGCCACCAGCCGCCCGGCATAGCCCGCCGACCGTTCGATGCGGGGCACCAGCCAGTCAATGAGCCGCGGCGCGGGCGGGATTTGCCGGTCGGTAAAGAGCTTCACCAGCAGCGCTGCCAGCAGCGCGTCGTCAGGCGGCTCGATCCGGGCGATGGCGGTGGCCTGCATCCGGCTCATCAGGTCGGGCAGGGCCAGCGGCCAGCGGGCCGGAGCTTCGCGCCCTGTCACCAAAAGCCGCCCGCCGGTGGCCAGCAGATGGTTATGCAGGTGAAACAGCGCCTCCTCCGCCGCCGCATCCCCGCCGATCTGGTCGACATTCTCGACCGCCATCGCGGTGCGCTCGGGCGGGAGGTCACGGCCCGGCAGGTCGGCGGCGGGCACGATCCGCGCCTCGCTCGCCGCCGCCCAGACATGGGTCAAGTGCGTCTTGCCGCTGCCTTCGGGCCCGGTCAGCGCCAGCTTGCCCTGCGGCCAGGTGTGCCAACGGTCGATTTCGGCCAATGCGATGGCATTCGCGCCGGTGACGAAGAAATCCTCACGGCCGAGCGCGGGACGCACGGTCAGGCTTAGGGCAAGCTGGCGGGTCATGGCGGTCAGATCTCCCGGATCTGGTCGTCGGTCGCGGTGATGTCGAGCGGGCGCGGCGTGGCGGGCGGGGCCATCCCAGGATCGGGCAGGGGCGGCTGCCCGCCACCGGCACCGATGGTTCCCCCGGCTGAGCCGCGATAGAGCTGGCTGGCCTTGTATTCGCTGAGCAGAAAGCGAGTCACGACCCCCAGCGACGCGGCCACCGGCACGGCCACCAGCATGCCGACAAAGCCGAAGAGCGCGCCAAATGCCGATAGCGCAAAGATCAGCCAGACCGGGTGCAGCCCGACCGAACTGCCCACCAGTTTCGGCGTCAGCACATTGCCTTCGATCATCTGGCCCGACACGAAGATCGCGGCCACCGCGCCGATCATCGCCCATTCGCCCCAGAACTGGAACAGCGCCAGCCCGATTGCCAGCACCCCGCCGATGATCGCGCCGACATAGGGGATGAAAGACATCAGCCCGGCGGCGAATCCGATCACCAACCCGAATTGCAGGCCCACCAGCATCAGCGCCAGCGCATAATAGGTGCCAAGGATCAGGCAGACGGTGCCTTGCCCGCGGATGAACCCGGCCAGCGTCCGATCAATATCGCGCGCCAGTTGGCGCAGGGTAGGGGCGTGATCGCGGGGCAGCAGATCGTCGATCCGCGCCACCATACGGTCCCAGTCGATCAGCAGGTAAAAGGCCACAATCGGCACCAACACCAGCAGCACGAGAATATTGACGAAGCCGCTGACCGAGCCGATCACGCCCTGCAGCACTTCGCCGCCGCGCGACTGGATCGTCTCGCCCACCGAGATCAGCGATTTGCGGATGGTGGATTCCGCGTCGACAATGGACGGGAATCTGTCGGTCAGAAAGGTTTGCAGGTTGCTGGCCACTTCCGGTGCCACGTCGATCAGATCCAGCGCCTGCGAAATCAGCGTCGGGATCACCAGCAAGATCAGCAGCACGAAGATCAGCACCGCGACGACGGAAATCACAGCCACCGCCGCGACCCGGCCCAGCCCCAATCGTTCCAGCCGGTCGGCGACGGGATCGAAGATATAGGCCAGCGCCGCGCCCAGCAGAAACGGCAAGATGACTTGCCCCAGCGCCCAGAGCAGCACCAGCACCGCTATCGCGGCGATCCCCCAGAATTTTGCCTGTTTGCGCATCGGCAGGGCCATGATGCCACTCCTTCGTGATCCGGGGGTCTGATCGCCGGAAGCGCCCGGCATTGCAAGTGTAGAGGCAGGTGGCCGGTGGCGGCAGGACTATTTTTGGCAAATCGACGCGTAGGCGTCGCATGCGGGCCGTCCCAGCGCCAAATGCGCGGCGGATGCCTGAGGAGCAAAGGAGACAGGCGGCATGGCCACCGCGAATTTTACCGGCTGCGTCCCCGCAGACCCTTGCACCCCCCGGTGCCATCCCTATAACCCACGACAATTTGCGCGACCCCTGCGCCTGCCGCGGGGCCGTCCCCTGCCGCCGATGACCTGACCGGAGCCCCCAATGCCCAAAAGAGACGACCTCACCTCGATCATGATCATCGGCGCAGGCCCCATCGTGATCGGACAGGCCTGCGAGTTCGACTATTCCGGCGCGCAGGCCTGCAAGGCGCTGCGGGAGGAAGGCTACCGTGTCATCCTCGTCAATTCCAACCCCGCCACGATCATGACCGATCCGGGCCTGGCCGATGCGACCTATATCGAGCCGATCACCCCCGAAGTCGTCGCCAAGATCATCGAGAAGGAGCGCCCCGACGCGCTGCTGCCGACGATGGGCGGGCAGACCGGGCTCAACACCTCGCTCGCGCTGGCCGATATGGGCGTGCTGGAGAAGTTCGGGGTAGAGCTGATCGGTGCCAACCGCGAAGCCATCGAGATGGCCGAGGACCGCAAGCTGTTCCGCGAGGCGATGGACCGGATCGGGCTGGAAAACCCCAAGGCCACCATCGTCGCCGCGCCGAAGCTGCCCAACGGGCGCTATGACATCAATGCCGGCATGGTCGATGCGATGGACGCGCTGGAGGATGTGGGTCTGCCTGCGATCATCCGCCCGGCATTCACCCTTGGTGGCACAGGCGGCGGTGTGGCGTATAACCGCGAAGACTACGAGATGTATTGCCGCTCGGGCATGGAAGCCTCGCCCATGGCGCAGATCCTCGTCGATGAAAGCCTGCTCGGCTGGAAAGAATTCGAGATGGAAGTCGTGCGCGACCGCGCTGACAACGCCATCATCGTTTGCGCCATCGAGAACGTGGACCCGATGGGTGTCCATACCGGCGATTCCATCACGGTCGCGCCCGCGCTGACGCTGACCGACAAGGAATATCAGATCATGCGCAACGGCTCGATCGCCGTGCTGCGCGAGATCGGCGTCGAAACCGGCGGCTCCAATGTGCAATGGGCGGTGAATCCTGCCGATGGCCGCATGGTGGTGATCGAGATGAACCCGCGGGTCAGCCGTTCGTCGGCGCTGGCGTCAAAGGCCACCGGCTTCCCCATCGCCAAGATCGCGGCGAAACTGGCTGTGGGCTACACGCTCGATGAACTGGACAATGATATCACCAAGGTCACGCCTGCCAGCTTTGAGCCGACGATTGACTATGTGGTCACCAAGATCCCGAAATTCGCGTTCGAGAAGTTCCCCGGCAGCAAGCCGCATCTGACCACCGCGATGAAATCGGTGGGCGAGGCGATGGCGATTGGCCGGACCATCCACGAATCCCTGCAAAAAGCGCTGGCCTCGATGGAATCCGGGCTGACCGGCTTTGACGAAGTCGCCATTGAGGGCGCCGATGCCGAGGCCCCGGAAGAGGCCCGCGCCGCCGTGATCAAGGCGCTGTCGGTGGCCACGCCGGACCGGATGCGCACCATCGCGCAGGCGATGCGTCACGGGCTCAGCGATGATGAGATCAACGCCGCGACCGCCTATGATCCGTGGTTCCTGTCGCGCATCCGCGAGATCGTCGATGCCGAGGCACAGGTCCGCCGCAATGGTCTTCCGGTCAAGGAAGCCGAGCTGCGCCGGTTGAAGATGATGGGCTTTACCGATGCGCGGCTGGCCACGCTGACCGGCCGTGACGAAGGTCAGGTGCGCCGCGCGCGCCAGAACCTCGGGGTGATCGCATCGTTCAAGCGGATCGATACCTGCGCCGCCGAGTTCGAGGCCCAGACCCCCTACATGTATTCGACCTATGAGACGCCCGTGATGGGTGAGGCCGAATGCGAAGCACGCCCCTCGGACGCCAAGAAGGTCGTCATTCTGGGTGGTGGTCCGAACCGGATCGGGCAGGGGATCGAGTTCGATTACTGCTGCTGCCACGCCTGTTTCGCGCTGACCGAGACCGGCTATGAAACCATCATGGTCAACTGCAACCCGGAAACCGTTTCGACCGATTACGACACCTCGGACCGGCTGTATTTCGAGCCGCTGACGTTTGAGCATGTGATGGAAATCCTGCGGGTCGAGCAGGACGCGGGCACGCTGCATGGTGTGATCGTGCAGTTCGGCGGTCAGACCCCGCTGAAGCTCGCCCGCGCGCTGGAGGCCGAAGGCATCCCGATCCTCGGCACCACGCCCGATGCCATCGATCTGGCCGAGGACCGCGAGCGGTTTCAGGATCTGGTCAACCGGCTCGATCTGAAGCAGCCGCATAATGGCATCGCCCATTCCGACGCCGAAGCGCTGAGCATCGCCGAAGAAATCGGCTTCCCGCTGGTGATCCGCCCTTCCTATGTGCTGGGCGGTCGCGCCATGGAAATCGTCCGCGATATGGACGGTCTGCGCCGCTACATCGCCGAGGCCGTGGTGGTGTCGGGCGACAGCCCCGTTCTGCTGGACAGCTACCTGTCCGGCGCGACCGAAATCGACGTCGATGCGCTGTCGGATGGCAAGACCGTGCATGTCGCGGGCATCATGCAGCACATCGAAGAGGCCGGCGTGCATTCGGGCGATAGCGCCTGTTCGCTGCCGCCCTATTCCCTGTCGGCTGAGATTATCGCGGAGCTCAAGCGCCAGACCGAAGCACTGGCGCTGTCGCTGGGTGTCGTTGGCCTGATGAACGTGCAATTCGCGGTCAAGGACAATGAGATCTACCTGATCGAGGTCAACCCGCGCGCCTCGCGCACCGTGCCTTTCGTCGCCAAGGCGGTGCTGAGCCCGATCGCGTCAATCGCCGCGCGGCTGATGGCCGGGGAGCCGATGTCGAATTTCGAGCTGAAAGATCCGCAGATCGAAGGCTTCGCAGTGAAGGAAGCGGTGCTGCCCTTCGCGCGCTTCCCCGGTGTCGACACGCTGCTCGGGCCGGAAATGCGCTCCACCGGCGAGGTGATGGGCTATGATGCAAGCTTCCCGCTGGCTTTCCTGAAGGCGCAGCTGGGCGCGGGCACCGTCCTGCCGACCGAAGGCCGCGTGTTCCTGTCGATCAAGGAGACCGACAAGACCGCGCAGCTGATCGAGACCGCACAGGTGCTGGCGGAGTTGGGCTTTACCATCCTCGCCACGCGCGGCACTGCGGCCTTCCTCGACGGGCACGGTGTGGCCTGCGAGATCGTCAACAAGGTCTATGAAGGTCGGCCCAACATCGTCGATGTCATGAAGAACGGGGAAATCGCGCTGGTGATGAACACCACCGAGGGCGCGCAGGCGGTCGAGGACAGCCGCTCGATGCGCAATGTCGCGCTGCTCGACAAGATCCCGTATTTCACGACGCTTGCGGCCAGCCATGCCGCCGCATTGGCGATGAAGGCCCGCGAGGGTGGCGAAATCAAGGTAAGCCCGCTGCAAGGCTGAGCTCCCCTCCTATCGTGACGACGCAGCGGCCCGAAGGAACCTTCGGGCCGTTTGCTTTTGGCGCAAGCGCGCGGGCGGCGGCGGTCATCGCATTTTGCACATGATCGCCTTTCCCTTCGGCGGGCGCAGGCCTAGCGTGGTGCCGAATCGAAAGGAGCCCGCCATGACCACCGGAATCTACTGGGACGAACGCTGTTTCTGGCACCACGGCGGCAACTTTGCCGGGACCATGCCGGTGGGCGGGCTGGTCCAGCCGATGGTTGGTGGCTTGCCCGAAAGCCCGGAGACGAAGCGCAGGCTGCGCAACCTGATCGAGGTTACCGGCCTGATGGCCGACCTCGCCCCTCGGCAGGCAGAGCCGGTCGGCCGGGTCGAGATGGAACGCGTCCACCCGGCTGCCTATCTCGACCGGTTCAAGGCCCTGTCGGATGCGGGCGGCGGGGATATGGGCCTGCGCGCGCCTTTTGGACCGGGAGGGTTCGAAGTGGCGGCGATCTCGGCCGGGCTGGCGACACAGGCGCTGCGCGATGTGTTGTCGGGGCGAGTGTCCAATGCCTATGCGCTGAGCCGCCCGCCGGGCCATCATTGCCTGCCCGAATACCCCAACGGGTTCTGCCTGCTGGCCAATTGCGCCATCGCGGTCGAGGCAGCATTGGCCGAAGGCCGGGCCGAACGCATCGCGATCCTTGATTGGGATGTGCATCACGGCAACGGCACCGAAGCGATTTTCTACGACAGGCCCGAAGTCATGACGATTTCGATCCATCAGGACCGCAATTACCCGATGGATACCGGCGCGGCGTCGGACCGGGGACAGGCCGAAGGTTTCGGCACGAACCTGAATGTGCCCTTGCCTGCGGGCACCGGGCATGCGGGCTATCTGGAGGCTATCGACAGGATCGTGTTGCCCGCGCTGCGCAGCTTTGCCCCCGATGCAATCGTGATTGCCTGCGGATTTGATGCCTCGCTCGTCGATCCCTTGGGGCGGATGCTATGCGGGGCCGATACGTTTGCGGCGATGACCGACCGGGTAATGCGGCTGGCCGATGATGTCTGCGCGGGTCGGGTCGTGGCGGTGCATGAGGGCGGCTATAGCGAGGCCCATGTGCCGTTCTGCGGCCACGCCGTCATCCAGCGGATGGCGGGCAGCCGCATCGCCGCGCCCGATCCGATGGCGGAAACCATTCGCCTGCGCCAGCCCGGACCGGTCTTCGATGCGTTTGTGTCGGGCTGGATCGGGGAGCTGGCGGAGGTGCTGGAGATCGACAAGCTGGCGCAGCGCGATCCGTTGGCGGCCGCGCGACAAACGCCCGATCGCGATCAATCGCCCTGACGCGAGGCGATCACAGCGGTGCGGCGTTCCAGAATTCGCACAGAAACGCCACAGCACCCGGCGCACCCTGATCCTGACAGCGCTCCATGAAGCCCGGATCGGCCAGTTCCGCGAATTCCGGATGATCGGCCAGATCCGGCGGGGTCACCGCGCGGAAGGCCATCGACCATTCCGCGAAATTGCGCTGCGCCAGCGGTCCGCGTTCCAGCACCACTTTCGTATGGTGGCGCGGATCGTCGAAGATTCGGCTGCGCAACTGCTCCAGCTCGGCCTCTTCGCCTTCCAGCAGCTGCATGAACGCACCGCGCCGCCCGTCCCGGCCCTCAACAAACAGCAGCGCCCCGGAAATGTCGCGGGTGGCATTATAGCGCTGGCTTGATCGCAGGATGTCGGCCAGCGCCCCCTCGCTCAGATCATGCGCCGCCTGACTGACATAGACGAGATAGCTCAGTGACATGCAGGTATCCTCCCCAGATTACCGGTGCCCCTTGGGGCGGGTGATAGGGAGTAAACGAGGCATCGGCTGACGGGTCAACCTGCGGATTTCAGCATGTGAAATCCATTTTTATTATTTCGGATTTAATTGACGATTACCCCCCGGATTGGGCAGTTTGTTCCCAGTGGGAGGACGCAGATGACCAACGGCACGGAAATTCTGGGCGGCACAGCCGGCCATTCCAGCGCCGCCGCGAAAGCCGGTTTGAACGGCGCGCGGCAAGGGGCGGGATCCGTTGACGACAGCACCGGCGGCACGGCTGAGGGCGACCGGGGCGGGCGCACGATCCAGTCGGTGGAACGCGCCCTGACCATTTTGGAAATTCTCGCCTCCGCGCATGAGCCGCAGGGGCTTAACGATGTCGCGTCGCAGGCCGGGCTGAATGCCTCGACCTGTCATCACCTGATCACGACGCTGGTGGCGCGGGGCTATGTCCTGCATGCCGGGCGGTCGCGGGGCTACATGCTCAGCTCGAAGCTGAACGAATTGATCGAGTTGTCGGACCGGGAGGTCGATCTGGCCGAATTCGTGCGGCCGAAACTGGAAATGCTGGCCGAGACGCTGGCGGAAAACGTGCAGATGGCCGTATTGCGCGGCTCCAGCCTCATCACCCAGCTGCGCGTCAGCCGGGGCAAGGGCATCCGCGAGGCCGATGAGTTGCGCAAGATGGCGGCGCTGCATGCGACCGCGACGGGCAAGGCGATCCTTGCATGGTTGCCCGAGGCCGAAATGGCGCGCGTCATCTCGGAGAACGGGCTGACGGCCTATACGCCGCGCACGATTACAACGCTGTCGGGCATCGTCGAGGAGCTGCGCCATGTGCGTCGCAACGGCTTTGCCATCGACGATCAGGAATTGGAGGATGGCGTGGTCTGCTGCGGCGCCGCCGTCCGTGACGAGAAAGGCGCGGTGATCGCGTCGATCTCGGCCACCTTCGCCGCACAAAAGAATTCAGACGCCTACCGGACCCATGTGATCCGACAGGTCGTGCAGATGGCGCGTGCGCTGTCTGACCAGTTGCGGGTGAGCCGCTCCTGAGGAGGGGAGCCACCCGAAGGCGCGTTCCGGTAGACGGACGGGCCAAAGTGAAAACGAGACATGCCGCTATGGAGGAGGAGCCAGTCATGGCCATCAGCGACCAGGTGAAAACCGATCCGAATTACCCGATCCCCGACACGATGAAGGCTTGGGTGCTGGGCGATCCCGGCGAACTGACATTTTCCGAAAAGCCGGTGCCATCGCCGGAAAAAGCCGAGGTGCTGGTGCGCATCGATGCGGTGGCGATCTGCGCGACCGATCTGGAAATCATCCATCACGGCCCCCCCGCGATGATTGAGGGCGGCGAGCCGTTCAACAAGAATTTCACCCCCGGCCATGAATATATGGGCACGGTCGTCGCGCTTGGGCCGGGTGTCGATGAATATGAGATCGGCGAACGCGTCACGGTGGAAATCCACGCCGGCTGCGGCCAGTGCAAGCGCTGCCGTCAGGGGATGTATACGTCCTGCCACAACTACGGCAAGAATTACGGTGACGTCGATAAAGGCCACCGTGCCAATGGCTTCACCACCGATGGGGGCTTTGCGGAATACGCGATCAACAACATCAACACGCTGGTCCATGTCGATGACAGCATGTCCGACGAAGAGGCCACGCTGGTCGTCACCGCAGGCACCGCGATGTATGGTCTGACCGAACTCGGCGGGCTGGTCGCGGGCGAAAGCGTCGTCGTCACCGGCCCCGGTCCGATCGGCCTGCTGGGCGCGGCTGTGGCCAAGGCGCTTGGCGCGCAGCCGGTGATCCTGACCGGCACCCGTGACAACCGTCTGGACATCGGCAAGCAGCTGGGCGTCGATCACGTTATCAACGTGCGCAACGAGGATGCGGTCGAAAAGGTCCGCGAACTCACCGGCGGCAAGGGCGTGGATTACGTCATCGAATGTTCCGGCGCGCCCAATGGTCTGAACGACGCGGCGCAGATGGTGAACCGCGGCGGCAAGATCTGTCTTGCGGCCTTCCCCGGCACCTCGCCCGAGGTCGATGTGGCCTATCTGGTGCGCAACAACATCTACCTCTACGGCATCCGCGGCGAGGGCAAAGCCGCCACGCACCGCGCCGAGGCCTTCATGCGGCAGAAGCGCTTCGATGCCACGCTGATCCACACCCATACCTTCGAGATGGCGGATCTGGAGGAGGCGCTGCGCTACGCCAAGGATCGGGTCGAGGATGCGATCAAGGTGGTCGTGCGCAACCCCCATGCCCAGCAGCAGCGCGTCGCGGCGGAATAAGCCCGCTTTTGGATCCGGCGTGGTTTCTGCGCGCCGGATCACCCCCCTGATACCCGTTCGAGGAGGCAAGGGCAGATCATGCTCACCTGTGACACCTATCTGATGCCCCAAACCCTGGCGGAGGCGCTGGACATCTGGTCCACTGCGCCCGAGGGCAGCCGGCTGGTGGCGGGCGCCACCGATATCCTGCCTTGGGCCCGCGAGGGGCGGGCAGGGGATGTGCACCTGCCGATGATGCTCGACGTGACCCGCGTAGCCGAATTGCGGGGCTATAGCGTCACCGGCGATAAGGTCCGGTTGGGCGCGAATGTCGTCTACCAGCAGTTTCTGGAAGATGCGGAACTGATCCGCCTGCTGCCGAACCTGCCCTATTGCGCGGCGTGGTTCGCCGATGACCAGATCCGCCAGCAGGCGACGCTGGTGGGCAATGTCGTCAATGCCTCGCCCGCGGGCGATGGTATCCCGCCGGTGCTGACCCATGACGGCACCATCGAATTGGCCCGGCTGGAGGGCGGCGAGGTCCGCACCCGCAGCATGGCCATTGCTGACTTCATCACTGGACCGGGGAAAACCGACCTCGCGCCGGGTGAAATCGCCACATCCGTCACGCTCGACGCGATGCCGGGCTATGGCGGCTCGTTCCAGAAGGTCGGACAACGCCGGTCGCTGGTGATTTCCGCGATCTGCTGCGCCGGGCTGGTGAAAACCGATGGCCGCGTGTTCGAGGACGTGCGGCTCGCACTTGGCGGGATCGGGCCACGGCCCATCCGCCTGTATGAGACCGAAAAGATGCTGAAGGGTCAGGAGATGACCCGAGAACTGGTGGCGCGCGCCTCCGTCGGCATGGCCGATCTGGTCGCCTCGCGCAGCCGCATCGCCTATCGCCGCGCCGTGGTCGGCGGCTTCGTCGAAGCCGCGATCGAGGACGCCCTCGTGGCGCTCGGCGCGCCCAAGCCAACCCCCGAGATGAGGGAGACGAGCCATGTCTGATTGCGATATCGACTTCACCGTCAATGGACGCCGCGTCGCCCGCAAGGTCGACCCGAGCTACCGCTTGCTGGACCTGCTGCGCGACGATCTGGCCCTGACCGGCGCCAAGGAGGGCTGCGGCGCTGGCGAATGCGGCACCTGTAGCGTCTTTGTCGACGGCAAGCTGGTGAAATCCTGCTTGATGCCCGCTGCCAAGGCGCAAGGCACCAGCATCGAGACTGTCGAAGGCCTCGCCACCCCCGGCGATCTGACCCCTGTGCAAAAGGCATTTCACAAGACCGGCGCCAGCCAATGCGGCTTCTGCATTCCCGGCATGGTCATGGCCGCGACCAGCACCCTGCGCGAAAACCCCGATGCGGGCATCGAGGAGATCAAGGAGCGCATGGGCGGCAATATCTGTCGCTGCACCGGCTATACCAAGATCTTCGAGGCGGTGGAGATCGCCCGTGATGTAATCGCAGGACGTGCGCCGCAGACCGTGCTCGATGCCGATGCGGCAGGTGAAAGCTATATCGGCAACAATGTCCGCAGGCTCGACGCGCCGTCCAAGGTTTCGGGCCGTCTGCAATATGCCGGCGACATGGTCATGCAGGGGATGCTGCATATGCAGGTGCTGCGCAGCCCGCACGCACATGCCGAAATCCTGTCCATCGACACCTCCGCCGCCGAAGCACAGCCCGGCGTGCATTGCGTCATCACCTCCGCCGATGTGCCGGGAGAGGATGGCTTTGGCGTCTTTGTGCACGACCAGCCGGTGATGGCACGCGGCAAGGTGCGTCATGTGGGCGAAGCCGTCGCCGCCGTGGCCGCCGACACGCCCCGGCTTGCCCGCGAGGCATTGCGCCATATCAAAGTCGAATATCGCGAATTGCCGGGTCTGTTCGATCCCGCCGAGGCGCTGGAAAACGGCGCGCCGGTGATCCACGATTATGCGGGCGATAATGTGGTCAAACACATCCCCGTCCGCAAAGGCGACCCTGCCGCAGGCTTTGCCGCCGCTGATCTGATTTTGGAGGAGACGTTCTCCACCCAGCAGGTCGAACATGCCTATCTGGAGCCGGAGGCCGGGCTGGCCTATGTCGACCACGATGACGTGGTGACGGTGCTCTCGCCCAGCCAGAACATCAGCCATCACCGCCACATGCTGGCCCATATCATTAACAAGCCCATCAACAAGGTGCGCTTCATCATGAGCCCGGTGGGGGGTGGTTTCGGTGGCAAGGAAGACATGATCTATCAGGGGATGCTGGCACTTGCCGCGATGAAGACCCACCGCCCCGTGCGGCTTGTCTTTACCCGTGAAGAAAGCATCGTGTGTTCGGCCAAGCGGCACCCGTCGCGCACCAGTTACCGCATGGGCCTGACCAATGACGGTCGGATCACGGCGATTGAGTTCGACATGCTGTCTGACGGGGGCGCCTATGGGATGTCGTCCGAAGGCGTGATGCGCAAGGCTGCGATCCTGAGCTGTGGCCCCTATGAGATCGAGAACCTGAAGGTCGATACCCGCGTCGTCTATACCAACAACACGCCTTCGGGCGCGTTCCGCACATTCGGCGGGATGCAGGCGCAGTTTGCGACCGAGAGCATGATGGACATCGCGGCGGAGCGTCTGGGGCTGGACCCGTTCGAGATCCGCCGCCGCAACATGTATCGCGCAGGCTCGCTGACCCATACCCAGCAAAAGCTTACCAGCGCCTCCATTGACCGGGTCATGGACGCGGCCGAAACCGCCAGCCGCTGGGAGCCGGGCGCCCCCACCGCGCGGGGCGAGACGCGCAGCGATCTGGGCGGGCCGGACACCCGCGCGCCCTGCAAGCTTGGCGCACGGTTCCACGAGGCAAAGACCCAGATCGAGAAGGTGGCGTCATGAAACGGATGATGCGAGGCCGCGGCATGGCGGCAAGCTGGTATGGCATTGCGCGAACGGCCACCATCGACCGGGCGGGTGCATGGGCCGAACTGGATGACGGCGGCACCGCCAAGGTGGTGACCGGCGTGACCGAGATCGGCGAGGGCATCCTGACCCTGCTGAGCCAAGTCGCCGCCGAGGAGTTGGGCATCAAGCCCGAACAGGTCACCATCGGCGACAATGACACCGCCCGCTCGCCCGAGGCTGCCCATGCCGGGGCGACCCGCCAGACCTATATGATCGGCAATTCGGTGGCGCTGGCCTGCCGCGATGCCAAGGCGCGGCTCTACGAGCAGCTCGCCGAGCATTGGGAAGTGCCGGTCGAGGATCTGCGCAGCTTCGATGGTGTGCTTTGGGCCGAACATACCAATAAGCGCATCTCGATGGAGGAAGCCGTCGCGATCTGCAAGGCGCGCGGCGTCGTGCCCGTGGGCGCGGGGAATTTCACCGCGCATGGCACCGGGCTCGACCCCGTGGATGGCAGCGGCAGCCCGTGGCAGGCTTATGTCTTTGGCACACAGGTGGCCGAGGTCGAGGTCGACACGCTTACTGGCGAGGTGCAGGTGCTGGGCATCTGGGCCGCGCATGACGTGGGCCGGGCGATCAACCCGCGCGGTGTCGAAGGTCAGATCGAGGGCGGCGTCGTCCAAGGTCTGGGTCAGGCGCTGATGGAGGATTACCAAACCCACGAAGGCCATCCCGTCACCCACGGCTTTGCCAAATACATCCTGCCGACATCGCTTGATGTGCCGCAGATCAACTGTTCGATTGTCGAGGATCCCGACCCGCTGAGCCCGCTTGGCGCCAAGGGGATCGGCGAGCCTGCGCTGGTGCCCACCGCACCTGCGGTCATGAACGCGATTTACGACGCTATCGGCATTCGCATCACCTCGCTGCCCGCCACGCCCGAGAAAATCCTCGCGGCGCTGGCCGACAGGCGCGCCGCACAGGAAGGGGAACCCGCCCCGGCCTGAGCACACGCATCGCCCACGCGGCACAACAGGGGCGGAGGAGGCCCCGACCGCGTGACTTCACGCCACACCGGATACCAACCAGGGAGGATTGCATGTCTGGATCAATCAAGGGGCTGATCGCAGCCGCGGCAGGTGCCGCACTGTTCACAGCCGGGATCACCGCACCCACGCCCGTGCGTGCGGAATACCCCGAAAAGCCGGTCGAAATGACCGTGCTGTTCGGCGGCACCGCAAATACCATTGCGCAGCTGCTGGCGGAATTGATGGCGGACGAGCTTGGCTCGCCCGTGGTGCCGGTCAGTCGCCCGGGTGGCGGCGGTGCGGTAGGTTATGCTTATGTGCAGGGCACTCGCCCCGACGGCTATTCGATCGTCTGGAATTCCAACTCGATCAACACCGCGCATCACACCGGCAAGATCCCGTTCGACTATTCGGCCTTCGTGCCGATCGCCCGGGTCTCAACGGAGGTGCCTGCGCTTGCCGTGCGCGCCGATAGCGGCTGGGACAGCCTCGACGCGATGAAGGCCGCGGCAGCCGAGATGGACGGCACTCTGAAGATCGGCATTTCCGGCAAGGGCAGCTTCACGCATCTGACCTCTGCCGCGCTGTTCGATGCGATGGGGCTGGGCGATAAGGTCACCTATATCTCCTATGGCGACGGCAAGGCCCCGGTCGAATTGCTGGGCGGGCGCATCGACGCCGCGATCCAATGGCCCGGTCAGTTCAAATCCTACGTCGAAAGCGGCGATCTGTCGGTTCTCGCCGTCACTGGGGCCGAGCGCATCGACCTGATGCCCGATGTTCCCACGGCCGCCGAGCAAGGCGTGGATGTCGACATCACCATGTGGCGCGGACTGGCCGCGCCCAAGGGCACGCCCGAGGATGTGGTGACGAAGCTGCAGGAGGCCGCCCGCGCGGCGACCGAGACCGAGGCATTCAAGGAAGCTTCCGTCAATCTGGGCTTCTCGTCCGCTTATATGGACCACGCTGCCTTTGGGGAGCAGATCTCCAAGGATGACGCGTTCTACGCCAATCTCCTGACTGAGCTCGGCATCGCGGAATGATGTGACGATCCCGGCCCGGTGGCATTGCGCTGCCGGGCCGGGTTGTTTCACGACCCGCGCGCGCTGCTCACACAGGCGCAGGGGCACCCGTGTCGCGTCACGGATCGCCCCCCTGTCACGGCGCGGCGCACGACGCTTCACCACCGGATAATCACACGCAAAGCCGCCCGACTGTCACCCCTACCGCCAGTCGCACCGATGCGCCCGCAAGCCCGGGGAGGATCACAAGATGAACCGCCAGACCAAGGATATTGCAACTGCCAGCCTGTTGATCGCCATCGCGGCGATCTGGTGCGGCATGGTCTGGCAGACCATCCCGCCCGGCACCGGGCACGGCGATGTGGGGCCACGCGCCTTTCCGCTGCTTCTCGGGGTGATGCTTGGTCTGCTGGGCGCAGGGATGCTGGCGTTGGCGCTGCAACGCCGTGCCGATCCCGCCACCCGTGCCGAGGCGGCCCGTCGGCGCGCCGATGCTGTGGCCGCTGCGCAGGCCTATGTCCGCCGCGACGCCGGCGTGCGGGAGCGCAGCGCCCCCGAGGCCGCGGCCCGCTTGGCGCCAGCCGAGGCGCCCATGAATTCCACGCCCGATGCGGCGTCCTCCGACGCAGAGGAGCAAGCCGGGCGCCGCGCGGAGCTGATCATGCTGGCGCTCACCCTTGGGCTGCTCGCCCTTTACGGCTTTGCGATGCAGAAGGTCGGGTTCACGCTCGCGACCGGGCTATGCGTGCTGGCGGCGATGGTGCTGATCCTGCGCGACCGCTCGGTCCTGCGCGTGGGGCTCATGACCGTGGGGATCACATTCGGCTGCTGGCTGCTTTTTGGACAAATACTGGATATCCCGCTTGCCCGTGGCAGCTGGATTTCGTTGGGCTGAGGGGACAGGCATGGAACATCTGCTACTCGCCGCCGCCGCCGCCTTTACCCCGATTGCCATCGGCGCAGTGGGGCTGGGCACGTTTATCGGGCTGATCTTCGGCTCAATTCCGGGGCTGACCTTTACTGTCGCGCTGGCGCTTGCGCTGCCCATTACATTCGGCATGGACGCGGTGCCTGCGACGGGGCTGCTGCTGGGCACCTATATCGGCGGCATGACCGGGGGGTCGGTGTCGGCCATCCTGCTGGGCATTCCCGGCACGCCTTCCGCCGCCGCCACCGTGCTGGACGGCTATCCGCTGACTCGGCAGGGGCGCGCCTCCATCGCGCTGGGGACTGCCGTCATCGTCTCGACCATCGGGGGGATATTCTCGCTCATCGTGATGATGGTGTCGGTCAATCTGGTGTCTCAGGTGGCGATCAAGTTTGGCCCGGCGGAGATCTTTGCGTTGGTGCTGTTCGGCATGTCGACGATCTGCGGGCTGGCCTCGGGCTCGATGCTAAAGGGCCTCATCGCCGGGGTCATCGGTCTGATGGTGATGACGATCGGTATCGACACGATCGACGGGGTGAACCGGCTGACGTTTGGGTCCATCAATATGCTACAGGGGGTGAACCTGCTGGTGGCGATGATCGGTTTGTTCGCGGTGCCGTTCATCATCGAAACCTTCGCCCGCCACAGTCGCGGCACGACGGAGGTCAACCGCACCGGTAGCCTTCGCGCGGAATTGCCCGGCATTCGTCTGCTGGCGCGCAACAGCTGGCTCATCGCGCGCTGTTCTGCCATCGGCACGGTGATCGGCGCCATTCCCGGCACAGGCGGCGCTATCGCGGCCTTCCTCGCCTATGACAATGCCAAACGGTTCTCACCCACCCCGGAACGCTTCGGCAAGGGCGCCATCGAAGGCGTCATCGCGCCCGAGACCGCCAATAACGCCGTCACCGGTGGCACGCTCATCCCGCTTTTGTCGCTGGGCATTCCGGGCGATCCGGCCACGGCCATCGTGCTAGCGGGGCTGATGATCCACGGGATCACGCCGGGGCCTGCGCTGTTCATGACGTCTGAAACCGAGGTCTATGGCATCTATATCGCCGTGGTGATGGCCTATGTGTTCATTCTGGTCATGCAGCTCGTCGGCATTCGCCTGTTCGTCTACGTCCTGCGGGTGCCGCCGCAATTGCTGGCGGTGGTGATCCTCGTGCTCTGCGTCATCGGCGCCTACACGGTGCGCAATTCCGCCTTCGACATCTACACGATGGCGGTGATCGGCGGACTTGCCTACGGGCTGACGCGGATGGGCATTCCGACCACACCCATCATCCTTGGCATGGTTCTCGGGCCGACGCTGGAAAACGAGTTCCGCACCGCGATGGCCCTGTCGGACGGCGAATATTCGATCTTTTACACATCCCCTGTGGCGATGGGCTTCTTTGCGCTCGCCGCCCTGATTGTCGCGCTACAGACCGCCTCCGGGCTGCGCCTGCGCAAGACCACCAAACTGACGGAGAAAAGCAATGCTTGAGCGGACTTCGCCTGACGGCGCGGGCATCCCGGTGGACGCAACCACCGCAACCACGTCTGAGGATGCCCTGCGCGCCCGTGCCCGAGTGCTGGCCAAAAGCGGGGTCGAGGGACTGGCCGCGGAGGCCCAGCTGATCGAAGTATCGCTGAGCGAGGCGTTGCTTATCGGCTTGCTCCGCCAAGGGGTGCGCACCTATTTCGCGATCTTCGGCCATGGCTCGACCGATCTGGGCGAGGTGCTGCGCGTCTATACCGAGGAGGGCGTGACCACCTGCGTCAATTGCCGCAACGAGGTCGAGATGGCCCATGCCGCAACCGCCCATGCGTGGGTCTATGGCGAAACGCCCGCTGTCATCACCTCAATCGGGCCGGGCGGATTGCAGGCAATGGCCGGGGCGCTGGCGGCATCGTCGAACGGCATCGGCGTCTATCACATCTATGGCGATGAGACGACGCGCGGCGAAGGCTATAACATGCAGCAGGTGCCCAAGGCCGAGCAGGGGCTGTTCGGGCGGATCACCGCGCTGATGGGGCAATCCTACACGCTGCACACGCCCGAGGCGCTGCGCGACTGCCTGCGCCGGGGCACGGCCTGCGTGCATCACCCCTATCGCGCCGCGCCGTTTTTCATCATGGCGCCGATCAACACCCAGCCGCAGCAGACCGCGCTGAACCTGGCCACGCTGCCCGGCGCGCTGAGCGCCCCGGCGCTGGCCCCGGCCGGGCAGGAGGCGCTGTCCCGTGCCGCCGATCTGATTGCAGGTGCCAAGCGCGTGGCGATCAAGGCGGGCGGCGGCACCCGTGCCCATGCGGCGGCGGTGCAGCGGCTGGCCGAGGCGATCAACGCGCCGGTGGTGCTCTCGCCCGGATCGCTGGGCGTGCTGCCGGATGATCACCCGCTGAACATGCATGTCGGCGGGTCCAAAGGCTCGATCAGCGGCAATCACGCGATGCAGAACGCCGATCTGGCCATCGTCATCGGCTCGCGCGCGGTCTGTCAGGCCGATTGTTCCGGCACCGGCTGGCCGCGTGCGGAGGCCGTGATCAACGTTAACGGCGATCTCGACGATGCGTCACATTACGCCAATACCGAAATGCTTCCCGGTGACATCGGCGCGGTGATCGACCGGCTGTTGGAAGTGGTGCGTCCGGTCCCGGCGGGTGACTGGTCGGACGCCTGCACCGCGCGCAAAGCCGAATGGACCGCGTTCAAAAAGGACCGCTTTGCCCATCCTCCGGTCGAAGACCCGGTGTGGCAGCGCGCGGTCCTGACCCAGCCCGCCGCGATCAACATCGTGTCGCGGTTTGCCAATGCTCATGGCGCGGTAAAATTCTTTGACGCGGGCGATGTGCAGGCCAATGGCTTTCAGGTGGTCGAGGATAGCGCCGTCGGTCAGACGGTGACGGAAACGGGGGCCTCCTACATGGGGTTCGCGACCTCCGCCCTGCTGGGCGCTGCCGGGGTGGCGCAGCCGAAATATGGTGTGGCCTTTACCGGTGACGGGTCGTTCATGATGAACCCGCAGGTGCTGATCGACGCGGTGGAGCACGGTGTGCGCGGCATGATTGCGCTCTTCGACAACCGCCGCATGGCCGCGATTACCGGGCTGCAACTGGCGCAATATGGGCGGGAATTCCGCACCAATGACCGTGTGGCGGTCGATTACGTCCAGATGGCAAGCGCGGTGTCCGGGGTGCGCGCGCTCTGGGCTGGCACCACGGCGGAGGAGTTGGAAGCCGCACTGGCCGAGGCGCATGCCCATGACGGGCTCAGCCTGCTGCACATCCCCGTCTACGGCAATCACGACGATTTCGCCGGAATGGGCGCATATGGCAGCTGGAATGTCGGCAATTGGGTCGATGACGTGCAGCGCGACTATCTGATGCAGAAGATCTGAGGACCTCCCATGTATGACGACTTGAACCTGTATATCGACGGTGACTGGCGCGCGGCCTCAGATGGGAGCACGCGTGGCGTGCATGATCCGGCGACCGAGGATGAGCTGGGCACCATCGCCGTGGCGACCGAAGCCGACATCGACGCGGCGCTAGGGGCCGCCGAAGCGGGCTTTGCCCAATGGCGGCGCGTGGGCACTTGGGATCGGGGCGCGGCGCTCAGGCGTGTGGCGCAGCTGATCCGCGACCGGACCGAGGATATTGCCCGGATCATGAGCCTAGAGACCGGCAAGCCGCTGGCCGAGGCGCGCGGTGAAACCGGCGCCGCCGCCGATCAATTCGACTGGTATGCCGAGGAGACCAAGCGCATCTACGGCCAGATCATCGAAGGCCGCACCCCCGACAGCCGCATGCAGGTGATCTATCAGCCGGTGGGCGTGGTGGCGGCGTTCAGCGCGTGGAATTTCCCCGCCCTGCTGCCAGCCCGTAAAATCGCCGCCGCTCTTGGCGCGGGCTGTGCGGTCATCGTCAAACCGGCGGGCGAGGCACCCGGCTCCTGCGCGGCGCTGGTGCAGGCCTGTCACGACGCGGGCATCCCGCCGGGGGCGGTCGGCTTTCTGACGGGCAATTCGCAGATGATCGCCGAACGGCTTGTCCGCTCGCCCATCGTGCGCAAGGTCTCGGTCACCGGCTCTGTCCCGGTGGGCAAGCAGATCCTGCATCTGGCGGCGGAGGGCGTCAAAAAAGTTTCGATGGAATTGGGCGGGCACGGCCCCGTGGTGGTGTTCGACGATGTCGACGCCGAAGCCGTGGCCGAAGCCTGCGCCACCACCAAGTTCCGCAATTGCGGGCAGGTCTGCATCTCGCCCACCCGGTTCTATGTGCATGAAAGCCAATATGACCGTTTCGCGACCCGCTTTGCCGAGGTGGCGCGCGGGCTGAAAATCGGGCGCGGGATGGATGATGGCGTGCAGATGGGGCCGATGGCCAACCGTCGCGGGCTACAAACCATCGAGGAAATGACCGCCGACGCGCTGGATCGCGGCGCGGAATTGCTCGCCGGGGGGCAGCGGCCCAAGGATCTCAACCACGGCTATTTCTTTGAGCCCACCGTTCTGGGCCGGGTGCCCGACGACGCACGGGTGATGGTCGATGAACCCTTTGGTCCGATTGCGCCCATCACGACTTTTCAAGACTATGATGAGGTCATCGCCCGCGCCAACAGCCTGCCGTTTGGGTTGGCGGGCTATGTGTTTTCCAACGATCTGGCGCGCGCCACCCGCGCGTGGGAGGATCTGGAGGTCGGCATGGTCGGCGTCAACGAGATGCTGCTGGCCACCGCCGAGGCGCCCTTTGGCGGCGTCAAGGAAAGCGGCATGGGCCGGGAAGGCGGGTCGCTGGGGCTCATGGATTACCTCGACCCGAAATACGTCAAGATCAAGCTCGCACCGAAGGACTGATAAGAATGAGCGATGAACAGGACCGCGGCCTCGCACGGGGGCTGACCAATTACGGCGATCGGGATTTCTCGGTCTATCTCCGCAACAGCTTTGCCTCATCAATGGGGTATTCGCGCGAGGTGCTGAAAAAGCCCATCGTGGGCATCGCCAATTCGTTTTCCGGCTTTAACAACTGCCACCGCCATTTCCCCGAAATGGTCGAGCATGTGAAGCGCGGCGTGCTGCTGGCGGGCGGGCTGCCGATCGAATTTCCGACGATCTCGCTGGGCGAGGTGTTTCTCTCTCCGACCTCGCTCAAGTTCCGCAACCTGATGTCGATGGACACCGAAGAAATGGTCCGCGCGCAGCCGATGGATGCCGTCGTGCTGATGGGCGGCTGTGACAAGACCGTGCCCGCGCAACTGATGGGCGCGGCGTCTGCCGATCTCCCTGCCGTGCAGCTGATCGGCGGGCCGATGATGACCTCGCGCTATGGCGAGGAGCGTCTGGGCGCCTGCACCGATTGTCGCCGTTTCTGGGGGAAATATCGCGCGGGCGAGGTCTCGACCGAGCAGATCAACGATATCGAGGGGCGGCTGGCGACCACCACCGGCACGTGCGCCGTGATGGGCACGGCCTCCACCATGGCCTGTATCGCGGAAACGCTGGGCATGGCTTTGCCGGGCACGGCGGCGATCCCGGCGGTGCATGCCGACCGACTGCGCGCGGCCGAAGCTTCGGGCATGGCAGCGGCGCGGATGGTGCAGAACCCCATCCGCCCCAGCGAGGTCATCACCGAAAAATCGGTCGAAAACGCGCTGCGCGTTCTGCTGGCGTTGGGCGGATCGACCAATGCCATCATCCACCTGACTGCCGTGGCCGGACGATTGGGCATCCGCATCGGGCTTGAGCGGCTCAACCAGCTGTCGGATGAAACGCCGGTGCTGGTGAACCTGAAGCCCGTCGGCGCGCATTACATGGAAGATTTCTTCTTTGCCGGTGGTGTGGGCGCAGTGCTGCGGGAGCTCAAGCCTCTGCTGCATCTCGACACGATTTCGGTCACGGGCGAGCGTCTGGGCGACCGGCTGGAACAAGACCCCGGCTATGTCGACCGTCGCGTGATCGCCACCGCCGAGGAACCGCTGGAGCCGCAGGGCGGGCTGGTCGCATTGTTCGGCAATCTCGCTCCGCGCGGCGCGATCCTGAAACGCTCCGCCGCCGATAGCAGCCTGTTCGAAACCGAGGGCCGCGCCGTGGTGTTCAACTCGCTCGAAGATCTGGCGGCGCGGGTCGATGACCCCGATCTGGACATTCAGGCCGATGACGTGATGGTGCTGCAAAACGCCGGACCACGATCCGCGAGCGGTATGCCGGAGGCAGGATATCTGCCGATCCCGCGCAAGCTGTCATCCAAGGGGGTCAAGGACATGATCCGCATCTCGGATGCGCGCATGTCCGGCACGGCCTTCGGCACGATCATCCTGCATGTCGCGCCCGAAGCATCGGTGGGCGGCGTGCTGGCACTGGTTCGCACCGGGGATCGCATCCGGCTGTCGGTCAAGGATAAGCGCGTCGAATTGCTGGTGGATGACGCCGAATTGGACCGCCGCCGTGCCGAATGGACGCCCGATCTGGTCCCACCCGAAGAACGCCGCGGCTATGACCGGCTCTACGCGAGCGAGGTGCTGCAAGCTGACGAGGGCTGCGATTTCGCGTTTCTCCAGCCGGTGGGCACGAAAAGCTAAGCCGTGCCGCGCTTAAAAAAGCGGACCGGACGGGGCAGGGGATGTGCAGCGCGATGGCGCTCACATCGTCTGCGTCCGAAACAGCGCGGGTGGCGGGGAACGATGCTGCCCTGCGAGCATCATGTTAATCACATCAATGATATCCTTGATGATATCGGGCGTGACGAACTGCCCCTCAAGATCGGCGAGCTTTTTCTCTAGCTCTTCCAGCTTTTTGCCGATGTTGCTGCCAATGGTCGGTCCGCCCGGTGGACCGTTGGGCCAGATGGCTTCTTCTATGTCTTTCAGGCGCTTTTCGATATCCGACAGCGAATTGATGAGCATGTTATGCACTCCGGTTATTGGGGGGGAAGGCGCGCTTCGAGCGATGTCAGCCGGGCGTCGAACTCGGCCATCCACTCCTCTGCTGCGGCAAAATCTTTGGCAGTGACTTCGCGTGTGGTGATCGCAATGGCGATCAGCCAGACCGACATGACGATAGTGCCGTAGGCGGTAAGCTGCGCGACGTTTTTATCGCGCCGTTTCTTGCGCTTGGCGGCGTCGCGTTTTGCGTGGATCTCTTCGGTGGTGGACTTGGCGCTGGCGAGGGCTTCGGTTTCATCGCGCGCATGTATCTCGCCGCTGAAAAAGAAATCCCATGCCAGTTTAGCTGCGGCGAGCAGCAGGATCCCGACGGCCAGCCATTCGTTAGTTGGAATTCCCATTACCCCGTCCTCACCATGTACACACCGGAGGGAGGGTAAATCCCCATCTGCAAACGCGCACCATGCGGACGAATAGGAAGGGTGAGATTTCCCGCATTGCGGGAATGGGCGCGGTTGGCTGCGCGCGGCTAGAGACGCGATGAGTCCCGTGCGGGTCTATTGATGACATCTGATCATTCAGGGGCGGTCGCGTCGCTTAGGGGCTCGCGCACCGATCAAACGCAAAACGGCGCGAGGGTTGCCCCCCGCGCCGCTGTAATCGTTCCTTCCCGATGCCGGGAAGCGTGCTGGCGATCAGCCCTGAGCGGCCTTGGCCACCTCGGCTGCGAAGTCTTCTTTCTCGACTTCGATGCCTTCGCCCACTTCCAGACGGATGAAGCCGGTGATCTCGACGCCGGCTTCTTTTGCGGCATCGGCCACGGTCAGGTCGGGGTTCACGACGAAGCTTTGGCCCAGCAGGGTCACCTCGGAGAGGAACTTCTTCATGCGACCGTCGATCATTTTCTCAATGACCTGCTCCGGCTTGCCGGATTCACGGGCCTGATCGGTCAGAACCTGACGCTCACGCTCGACAATCGACTGGTCCAGATCGGCTTCGCCCAGCGACGCGGGGTTCACGGCGGCGACATGCATCGCGACCTGCTTGCCGAAGGTTTCGTCATTGCCGGTCATCGCAACCAGAACGCCGATTTTGCCCATGCCATCGGCAGCGGCGTTGTGGACGTAGGACACGACGGTTTCGCCGGTGATCTTTTCCATCCGGCGCAGGGTCATGTTCTCGCCGATGGTCGCGATCTTGTCGGTGATGGTCGACTCGACGGACTTGCCACCCAGATCCGCGTTTTTCAGCGCGTCCAGATCGGATGCGTCGGTTGCCACGGAGGCAATCTGGCGCACCATGTCCTGGAAATCGGAGTTCTTGGCGACGAAGTCGGTCTCGGAGTTCACCTCGACCGCGACACCGGTGCCACCGCTCACGGCGACGGCGACAAGGCCCTCGGCGGCGGTGCGGCCCGATTTCTTGGCGGCCTTGGCCAGACCTTTGGTGCGCAGCCAGTCAACGGCGGCTTCCATGTCGCCATCGTTTTCGCTGAGCGCTTTTTTCGCGTCCATCATGCCTGCGCCGGTGCTGTCGCGCAGTTCTTTCACCATCGCTGCGGTGATCGCCATCTGGCCTCTCCTCGGATTTTGCTGTCGGGTGCGGCGCAGGGTCTAGCCCTGCCCGGTATCAATTCGATGACGGCAGGAGCGTCGCAACGCTCCCGCCCAATGGGCGCCGCCGGTGCAGGACCGGCGCGGCGCCCGGTCGCGGGGCTCAGGCCTCCGCGGGGGTCTCTGCGGCGGCAGCGGCTGCGGCGGCCTCTTCGGCGGCGGCTTCTTCCTGAAGCGCCTCTTCCATCTCACCCAAGTCGATGCCGGCAGCGCCCATTTGAGCGGTCATGCCGTCAAGCGCTGCACGGGAGACGAGGTCGCAGTAAAGCGAGATCGCGCGTGCGGCGTCATCATTGCCGGGGATGACATAGTCAACGCCAGCGGGGGAGCAGTTGGTGTCGACGATGGCAACAACCGGAATGCCCAGCTTGCGCGCTTCGGCGATGGCCAGGTCTTCTTTGTTGACGTCGATGACGAAGAGCAGGTCGGGAACGCCGCCCATCTCGCGGATACCACCGAGCGAGGCTTCCAGTTTGGTCTGCTCGCGCTCCATGCCGAGACGCTCTTTCTTGGTCAGACCCTCATAACCCATCGCGGCCTGCTCATCGATCGCCTTGAGGCGGCCAATGGACTGGGACACGGTTTTCCAGTTGGTCAGCGTGCCGCCGAGCCAACGGTGGTTCATGTAATACTGTGCGCAACGCTCTGCGGCATCGGCGATCGGCTGCTGAGCCTGACGCTTGGTGCCGACGAAGAGAACGCGGCCGCCTTTGGCGACGGTGTCACGAACGACCTGCAGAGCCTGGTCGAGCATCGGGACCGTCTGGGTGAGGTCCATGATGTGGATGCCGTTGCGGTCACCGTAGATATACGGTGCCATACGCGGGTTCCAGCGCTGGGTCTGGTGGCCGAAGTGAACGCCAGCTTCGAGCAGCTGACGGAGAGAGAAGTCAGGGAGAGCCATGTCTCATATCCTTTCCGGTTTGATCCTCGGCGGAGCGCTCAGACAAATGTCCAACCGGCGGACCTGACAGGGATGTCTCCCCTGTAAGGCCCAAGCCCCGCCTGTGAAGTGTGCGCGCGTATAAAGCGGAATTTCGGGGGGCGCAAGGGCCGGGGCGCAGGGGGTCGTGTTTTCGACCCGAGAGGGGAGCGCCATCCATCCTACATCTAAGTCGCATATGTAAAAAGTGATCGCCCGACCGCAGACAGGGGATTCACAATCCGAATCAACTATGCGACGGTCCTCTGCACCGCCCGTCAGAGGCGGATATTGAGGCAGTGAAACAGGTCCGGGCGATGAGCAGATCCCAAAAGCGACCCGCGTTCGGCGTGGTTTTGTATTTCGCGGCGAGTTTCTCGCTCGCGACCTATTTCACATTCGCGGCTGTGCAGGGCGATTACGGTCTGTTCCGCCGTGTGGAAATTCGCGCCGAAGCCACGGTGCTGGAACAGCAGAAGACCTTATTGACCGCCGAGCTTACCGGTCTTGAGAATAAGACCCGGCGCATGTCGGACGAATATCTCGACCTTGATCTTCTCGATCAGCAGGCGCGCGACGTGCTGGGATTGCTGCGCTCCGACGAGATCGTCATTCGCTGAGCTTTACAACAGCAGCAGGAGCAACGCGCCGTATCCTGCAACCCCCAGCGCAAACGGCAGGAAGCTGCTATCGCGGTCTTCGGGCAATTCTTCCTTCAGCACGTTCAACACGATCCCGCCTGCTAGGAACGACGACAGCGCAATGATGGCGGTCTCTGGCAGCTCTACCAGCCACCCCAAGATCGCGCCCAGCAACACCGCGCCAGACAGCAGCCAGCGCCCGCGCCGGTCATAGAGCCCTTCGTGATCTTCGCGCAGGCCGAAGTCGTTCGTCACGAAATGCAGCCCCATCGCCACGGCATAAAGGATGAGCGACTGCGTCGTGTCCTCTTCGCGGTGCAGCAGCAGATAGCCGATCAGAAGGTTATAGGCGGCAAAACTTCCCAGATGCAGCCAGAAGCTCCCGCCTCCGGTATCGGGCCTTTCGCCCCGCGCACGCGCGCGGCGGATCACCCGTTCGAGACCGTAGAATGTGGCTAGCCCGCCAAGGGCAAGGATATAGACCAGCTCACCCCGCGTGTCGGCTTCGTTCAGCGTCTCCTCATGTTCCGCCAGATCCGGCAGCAGGTGCAGGAAGACATAAGCAACCGCCACACCGCCCGCGAGCGACAGCCAGCGGGAGCGCGGCACCCGGCCTAGGAAGGCAAGCCGTGGGGCAAGCATATGAATGGCGGCAAAGATGAGGACCGCCAGCAGGGTCAGCAGGGTGGGGAGCAGGGGCGCGGTATCGGACATGCCGCGCCAACGCCGCGCGGGGCAGGGGGTTCCCCAAGCGAGCCGCCTTCGGATGGGCGCCACGCATTATAGGTGTCGCGCGCCCAACGCGTCGCTTCTGTAATGGCAGACATGTTCGTGGGCGTTTGACGTAACCGCCGATTGAGCGCGGCGCGCCTATTCGTGCCTCCCCACATGCTGCATCGCAGCACTTTTTCCCATGGTGGATCAACACTTGCATCCGCGGAATAGCAGCTTACCCTCTTTTCAGGATGCATCGCCATTCAAGCTTTGCTATGAATGGTTCAACGTTAAACTATTCCTTATCGGAGGAGGGCTGGCTATGGCGGCGCGCAAGGCTGCACCCAAGAAGCCGAATGTTTCCAAGGACGAGCTTCTGCACTATTACCGCGAAATGCTGCTGATCCGGCGCTTCGAGGAAAAGGCCGGCCAGCTTTACGGCATGGGTCTGATCGGTGGCTTCTGTCACCTCTATATCGGGCAGGAGGCGGTCGTCGTCGGGCTCGAAGCTGCGGCTGATGAGGGCGACAAGCGCGTCACCTCCTACCGCGATCACGGCCATATGCTGGCCTGTGGCATGGACCCCAAGGGCGTCATGGCCGAGCTGACCGGTCGCGAGGGGGGCTACTCCCGCGGTAAGGGCGGCTCGATGCATATGTTCTCCAAGGAGAAGCATTTCTACGGCGGTCACGGCATCGTTGGCGCTCAGGTGCCGATCGGCGCCGGGCTGGCCTTCTCGGATAAGTATAAAGGCAATGATCGCGTAACCTTCGCCTATTTCGGCGATGGCGCGGCCAACCAGGGTCAGGTCTATGAGACCTACAACATGGCCGAGCTTTGGGATCTGCCGGTGGTTTTCGTGATCGAGAACAACCAATATGCCATGGGCACCTCGGTCGCGCGTTCGACCAAGTCGAGCAGCCTGTGGGAACGCGGCGCGGCCTATGGGATCGAGGGCGAGGCCGTCGATGGTATGGATGTGCTGGCGGTGAAGGAAGCGGGCGAAAAGGCGGTCGCGCACTGCCGCGCCGGCAATGGCCCCTACATCCTTGAGATCAAGACCTACCGCTATCGCGGCCACTCCATGTCGGACCCGGCAAAATACCGGACCCGCGAGGAAGTGCAGAAGATGCGCGAAGAGCGTGATCCGATCGAGAACGTCCGCGAATTGCTGGTCTCCGGTAATCACGCCTCCGAAGCCGATCTGAAAGCGATCGACAAGGAAATCAAGGATATCGTGAACGAATCCGCCGAATTCGCGAAGGAAAGCCCCGAGCCCGCGCTCGACGAGCTTTACACCGATATTTATGCGGCCGAAGTGCCGCAGGACGCGTAAGGGGGAGATCACACCATGGCAACCGAGATTCTGATGCCCGCGCTTTCCCCGACGATGGAGGAAGGCACGCTGGCCAAATGGATGGTCAAGGAAGGCGACACTGTCGCGTCCGGTGACATTCTGGCCGAAATCGAAACCGACAAGGCGACGATGGAATTCGAAGCCGTCGACGAAGGTATCGTCGGCAAGATCCTCATCTCCGAAGGCACTGAGGGCGTGAAGGTCAACACCCCCATCGCCGTGATGATCGAGGAAGGCGAAAGCGCCGACGACATCGACACTTCCACGAAATCCGCAGCCTCCGACGACAGCGCTGATGCGAAATCCGACAGTGATGTCGCCGCTGATGCGCAGCAGGCCGCCAAGGCACCGGCACAGCCCATCGTGCCCGCCGTGCCGAACGTGACCGAGGAAGAATATCCCGAAGGCACGGAGTTCAAATCCACGACCGTTCGCGAAGCCCTGCGCGACGCGATGGCCGAGGAAATGCGCGGCGACGAAAACGTCTACCTGATGGGTGAGGAAGTCGCCGAATATCAGGGCGCGTATAAGGTCTCCCAAGGCCTGCTGGACGAATTCGGCGCCAAGCGCGTGATCGACACGCCGATCACCGAACATGGGTTCGCGGGCATCGCCGTCGGTGCGGCCTTTGGCGGGCTGAAGCCGATTGTCGAGTTCATGACCTTCAACTTCGCCATGCAGGCGATTGACCAGATCATCAACTCCGCCGCCAAGACGCTTTATATGTCCGGCGGTCAGATGGGCGCGCCCATGGTGTTCCGTGGTCCGAACGGCGCCGCCGCCCGCGTGGGGGCCCAGCACAGCCAGGATTACGCGGCATGGTATGCCTCGATCCCCGGCCTGAAAGTGGCGATGCCCTATTCGGCGGCTGACGCGAAAGGCCTGCTGAAATCGGCGATCCGCGACCCGAACCCGGTGATCTTCCTCGAAAACGAGATCCTCTACGGGCGCTCCTTTGATGTGCCGGTGATGGATGATTTCACCGTTCCCTTCGGCAAGGCCCGGATCTGGCGCGAAGGCGAAGATGTCACCATCGTCAGCTGGGGCATCGGGATGCAATATGCGCTCGAAGCCGCCGACAAGCTGGCCGAGGAGGGCATCAGCGCCGAGGTCATCGACCTGCGCACCCTGCGCCCGGTGGATTACGACACGGTCCTGCGTTCGGTTATGAAGACCAACCGCTGCGTCACGGTCGAGGAGGCCTTCCCGGTTGCCTCGTTCAGCAACCACCTGTCGTCGGTGATCATGCAGCGCGCGTTTGACTATCTGGACGCGCCGGTGATCAACTGCACCGGTAAAGACGTGCCGATGCCCTATGCCGCCAATCTCGAAAAGCTCGCGCTTGTCACCACCGCCGAGGTGATCGACGCCGTGAAGCAAGTCACCTACCGCTGAGGAGGACACGCGATGCCGACAGAAATCCTGATGCCTGCGCTGTCTCCGACGATGGAGGAAGGCACGCTGGCGAAATGGCTGGTCAAGGAGGGCGACACCGTCGCCTCCGGTGACCTGCTGGCCGAGATCGAAACCGACAAGGCGACGATGGAATTCGAAGCCGTGGACGAAGGCGTCATCGGCAAGATCCTGATCGACGAAGGCAGCGAGGGCGTGAAGGTCAACACCCCTATCGCCGTGCTGCTGGAAGAGGGCGAAAGCGCCGATGATATCGGTGACACCTCCGGTGCCGCCAGCGCGCCGGGTGCGCCCGAGAAAAGCGCGGCCAAGGAGCAAAGCTCCGACGCCGAGCCGACCTCGCGCGAGGCGCAGGGCGCCGGTGCGGATGGCGGCGAAGCCACCCGCAAACCGGTTGAGCAAAGCGATACCAAGGCCCCGGCAGCCCCGCGCGATGCGTCCGGCGAACGGGTCTTTGCCTCGCCGCTGGCCCGCCGGATCGCCGCCGACAAGGGCATTGATCTGACCGGGATCACCGGTTCGGGCCCCAAGGGCCGGATCGTGCGCGCCGATGTCGAAAGCGCTAAGGCCGGTGCCGCTGCACCTGCTGCGGACACTGCCAAAGCCGCGCCTGCGCAGGCCGCTCCTGGCGATACTGGCGGTCAGAAACCCGCCATGCCCACCAGTGCCTCCGCCGAGACCGTCAAGAAGATGTATGACGGTCGCGAGTTTGAGGAGGTCAAGCTGGACGGTATGCGCCGCACGGTCGCCAACCGTCTGACCGAAGCCAAGCAGACGATCCCGCATTTCTACCTGCGCCGCGACATCAAGATCGACGCGCTGTTGAAATTCCGCAGCCAGCTCAACAAGCAGCTGGAAGGTCGCGGCGTGAAACTGTCCGTCAATGACTTCATCATCAAGGCAGCCGCGCTTGCGCTTCAAACCGTGCCGGACGCCAATGCCGTCTGGGCCGGGGATCGCATCCTGAAGCTGACGCCGTCTGATGTGGCTGTGGCTGTCGCAATCGAAGGCGGGCTGTTCACGCCCGTGCTAAAAGACGCCGAGATGAAAAGCCTGTCGGCCCTTTCGGCTGAGATGAAAGACCTTGCCGGTCGTGCCCGCAACAAGAAGCTCGCCCCGCATGAATATACCGGCGGCAGCTTTGCGATCTCGAACCTCGGGATGTTTGGCATCGACAACTTCGACGCGGTGATCAACCCGCCCCATGGCGCGATCCTTGCGGTCGGCTCGGGCGTCAAGAAACCGGTCGTGGGCGAAGATGGCGAATTGGCCGTGGCCACGGTGATGAGCGTCACGCTGTCGGTCGATCACCGGGTCATTGACGGCGCGCTGGGGGCTGAATTGCTCAAGGCGATTGTCGAGAACCTCGAAAACCCGATGGTGATGCTGGCCTGAGCCACGCATAGCGTCGGAAGGATTAAAAAAGGGCACCGCTGAGCGCGGTGCCCTTTTTCCGTCATTGGGGGCAGGGAACTGGCCGCCTTCGCCGGCGCTGCTGCGGGGACGGGCGCTGAAAGCTAGGCCTCATCCTCTGGATGAAACTCCATCGCCACGCCGTTCATGCAGTAACGCAGACCGGTCGGTTGCGGGCCATCGGGGAAGACATGCCCCAGATGGGCCTCGCAGCGGGCGCAATGCACCTCGGTGCGGGACATGAACCAGCTGCGGTCGGTTTCCGTCTCCACAGCCGTCTCGTCGATGGGCGCGTAGAAGCTGGGCCAGCCGGTGCCGCTGTCGAATTTCGTCGCCTGCTCGAACAGCGGCGCGCCGCAGCAGATGCAGGTGAACAAGCCCGGCTCCTTGGGGAAGTCATCATGGCTGAACGCACGCTCCGTGCCGTGTTTGCGCGTCACCTTATAGGCCAGATCGCTTAGCTGTTCTTTCCATTCCGCGTCGGATTTGGTCAGCTTGTCGGTGCTCATCGAGGCTCCTTTCTCTGGCCGGGGGTGCGGCCTGCTGTTTTCCCGGTCCGCGCGCATCTGCTGTTGCACGCCGGGGGCTGAGACGTAACTTAGGGTTCGCAAGGACAGGTTCCAAGCGCCCCGCCGCCGCGGTCAGGAGAGACGCCCATGTTGACGTTGCGACGCGGTCGCTACCTTGCGCGGCTGGCCACCGGGGCGCAGGACCTTGACCGGGCGCTGATGCTTCGCGCGCGTGGCTTCGGGCGTGGGGCCGGGGTCAGCGACCGCGACGCCTATGACGCGATCTGCCACCAGATCCTCGTGGAACACGCCGTCACCGGTGATCTGGTGGGCTGTTTTCGTCTGCTGCCTTTGCGCTCGGGCATGGCGATTGGCGACAGCTACGCGGCCCAGCATTACGATCTGACTGCGCTTTCCACGCGGGCGGGACCGATGCTGGAACTGGGCCGTTTCTGCATCGCGCCTGAACATCGCGATCCCGATATTCTACGGCTGGCGTGGGGGGCGATCACGGCGCTGGTGGATGCCGGCGGGGTGGAGGTGCTGTTTGGCTGCTCGTCCTTTGCGGGGGTGCGGCCTGACACCTACCGCGATGCGTTCGGCGTGCTGCGCGCGCGCCATCTAGCACCTGACGCATCGGCACCTCGGATCAAGTCGCCCGATGTCGTTCGGTTCGCAACCGATCTGAGCCATGCGGCGATTGATCCCCGCCGCGCAGTGCAGCAGATGCCGCCGCTCCTGCGGACCTATCTCGCCATGGGGGGATGGGTCTCGGATCACGCGGTGATCGACCGGGATTTGGGCACGCTGCATGTTTTTACCGGGCTCGAGATCGGCGCAATTCCGGCGGCCCGTGCACGTGCCTTGCGCGCAATCGCGGCGGGGCGCCAAGACGCGCGCAGGTCGGTCGAGGCAGGCTGAGCCACGAAAATTGAGCTTTTAGCGTTGGACCCGACTGGCGGCGGCGTTATACACGGCCCTGCTAACGCTAACCGGCGGATCCCGGCGGTGGCAGTGAGAGGAGCACGAGACATGACGAATAGCTGGACCAAGTCCGATTGGCGCCGCAAGCCTCGGGTGCAGATGCCCGACTATACCGACGCTGCTGCCCTTGAGGCGGTGGAGGCCCGGCTTCGTCGATATCCGCCCTTGGTCTTTGCTGGTGAAGCCCGCCGTCTGACGGCGGAGCTTGCCAAAGCATCGCGCGGGGAGGCGTTTTTGCTGCAGGGCGGCGATTGCGCCGAAAGCTTCGAGCAGTTCGGGGCCGACACCATCCGCGACACGTTCAAGGTGATGCTGCAGATGGCCGTGGTTCTGACCTATGGCGCCAAGGTGCCGGTGGTGAAGGTCGGTCGCATGGCCGGGCAATTCGCCAAGCCGCGTTCCGCACCCACCGAGGTCAAGGATGGCGTCGAGCTGCCCTCCTACCGCGGGGATATCATCAACGATCTGGATTTCTCGCCGGAATCCCGAATTCCCAACCCCGACAAGATGTTGCAGGCCTACATGCAGGCGGCGGCGTCGCTTAACCTGCTGCGCGCCTTCTCCACGGGTGGTTTCGCGGACATTCACCGGGTGCACAGCTGGACCACCGGCTTCGCGGACGAAGATAAGGCCGCGCGCTATCGCGATCTGTCGAACCGTATCGCCGATGCGCTGGACTTCATGTCTGCAACCGGGATGGAGGCGGAGAAGATCGACGCGCTCGGTTCGGTCGATTTCTACGTCAGCCATGAGGCGCTGCTGTTGGAATACGAAGAGGCGCTGACCCGCGTCGACAGCACCACCGGCGCGACCATCGCAGGCTCGGGCCATATGGTCTGGATCGGCGACCGCACCCGTCAGCCCGACGGCGCGCATGTGGAATTCTGCCGTGGCATCGAAAACCCCATCGGCCTGAAATGCGGCCCGACGATGGAAACCGAGGATCTGAAACGCTTGCTCGGCACTCTGAACCCCCGCAATGAGGAGGGTCGTCTGACCCTGATTGCGCGGTTTGGTGCAGGCAATGTGAGCGATCACCTCCCGCGCCTGATCGAAACGGTGCGCAGCGAAGGGGCGAATGTCGTCTGGGTCTGTGATCCGATGCACGGCAATACGATTAAATCGGCCTCGGGCTATAAGACCCGTCCCTTCGACCGGGTTCTGTCCGAAGTGCGCGAATTCTTCGCCGTGCATCGCGAGCAGAACACCATTCCGGGCGGCGTGCATTTCGAGATGACCGGCTCGGACGTGACCGAATGCACGGGCGGCGTCCGCGCTGTGACCGACGAGGACCTGAGCGATCGCTACCACACGGCCTGCGATCCGCGCCTGAACGCGAGCCAATCGCTGGAACTGGCCTTCCTCGTGGCCGAAGAACTGTCGCAACAGCGTCAGGGTCAGCGCGCCGCAGGCTGAGCCGCGCCAAATTCAAGATTAAAGGCGCGCGTCCCTGCCGGGGCGTGCGCCTTTTTCGGCAGGCAAGGTCCGCGTGTTTGCACAGGGTGTGCGTGCCCATCCCCGTGACCGGGGGGCTATGGCGCTCTGCGGTGTGAGTGATGATGACCATCCCCCTCAGGCGCGAGGGAGTCCGATGTCGATATTGCGCGGTTTGGCAGTGGAGGGCCGACCCCCGGCGTAGCACCGACTGCTAGAACCCCGCCCTCGCCGCGGCGCGGTCGATGGCGGCGGTCACTGCGGGGACCGAGACATGTTGCGTCATATGGCCGATGCCGGGCAATTCCGTTAGCGTCGCACCGGGGATGGCGCGGGCCGTGGGCCGGGCGTGGATTTCCAGCCCGACGGTGGTATCGGCAGTGCCGTGGATGATTTCAACCGGCACATCGATTTGCGGGTAAAGCGGCACCATCGCCGCGATCTCGGACTTCAGCGTCACGCGCTGTTCGCCATTGGCGCGAAGGCTGACCCGGCGCAGGGTCAGGCCGGGACCGAAGCTGTCGCTGTAGCCTTCGGGCACGGGCTGGGGCGCGAACACACCGACAAGCGCCTCTTCGACCTGCTCTTCGCTGGCGAAAGCGGTGATCAAAGGCACGACCGTCGCCCCACCCAAGGCGGAGCCGGTGACCTTGTAGAACGTGCCGATGCCGCCATCCCAGACCTGACTTGCGGCGGAAACAGGGACCAGCGCCGACAGGGTTCCGGGGCGGCTGACCGCCCAGGCAAGCGCCACGGCACCGCCGTAGCTGTGCCCCATGACAATGGGACGATCCGCCCCGAGTTGCGCCGCGGCCTTCTGCAACAGCGCGGCCTGTTCGAACAACGTGCCGCCATCAGACAGGGGATCGGTATAGCCAAATCCGGGCCTGTCGATGGCGATCACCCGGTAGCGATCCGTCAGGGCCGGCGCGAGGGACAGCGTCATGTCGCGCGTATTGCCGCCCGCGCCGTGAATAAGCACCAGATCCGGACCACGGCCCGCGACCACGGCATGCACGCGCTTACCCTCAATGGTCAGGATTTGACCGCGCGGGGGGAATTCCGCCATGGCCGCAGCTTCGCGCCGGTCGGCGCGGCGATCGACGATCACCCCGCATCCGCCGAGCATGGCCGCCAATGTCAGAAGCCCGAGAAGTTTAGCTGCCAATTTCATCCAGATCGAAATGTGTGCTCTGATAGATTTCGTTGATCCAGTTGCCATATAGAAGGTGGGCGTGGGATCTCCAGCGATTGAGCGGCATTTTCGCGGGATCGTCATCCGGGTAATAATTGACCGGAACGCTGATCGCGCCGCCAGAGGCGACATCGCGATCGTATTCTTCCTTCAGCGTCCAGCTGTCATATTCGAAGTGGTTGAATATGTAGAGCGCCCGGTTGCCGGGATCCTCCACCAACGCCGGTCCAACCTCATCCGACCCGAGCAAGGTGATAAGCCCCGGCGCCGCGTCGATTTCCGCTTGGCGCATTTCCGTCCAGCGGGACACGGGGATCACGCAATCATCGGAGAAGCCGCGCAGATAGGGGGAGGAGGGCAGCAGATTTCGGTGCCGGAAACAGCCAAATGCCTTGGCGTCCAGCAAATGCTTGTTCACCCCGTGCAGGTAATGGATCATCGCCATTCCGCCCCAGCAGACGCCGAAGGTCGAATGCACATGGGTTTTCGCCCATTCAAAGACCTGTCGCAATTCGTCCCAATAGGTCACCTCCTCGAAGGGCAGGTGTTCTATGGGCGCGCCGGTGATGACCAGCCCGTCAAATTTCTCGCCCGTCGCTGCGACCTCGGCAAAGGGGCGGTAGAACGCCTCCATATGCTCCGGCGCGGTGTTGCGGGTCTCATGTTCGGTCATGCGGATCAGCGACAGATCGATTTGCAGCGGTGTGGCCCCGATGAGCCGGGCGAACTGCGTCTCGGTCTGGATCTTCTTGGGCATCAGGTTGAGCAGCCCGATGCGCAGGGGCCGGATGTCCTGCCGCGCCGCGCGTCCCGCGCCCATGACCATGACACCCTCATTCGACAGGATGTCGTGGGCGGGCAGGTCTTCGGGCAGGGTGATGGGCATGGGGATAGCTCCGGTTTGGCCAGATAGGCCGGGTCAGGCCGCTGAGATAGGCCGGATGAGCGCGGGGCTCAAGAGCGCGCAGGGCGCGCGGCGGCGCGGAGACGGGGCAGAGGCGGGCAGGGCGACGCTGGCTCAGGTCAGCCACCGCCACTGCGCCGGGCTCGCGCCTCATCCCTTGCGCGCGATAGCTCCGGCGATCAGCTCTTCGAAATCCTCGGTATTGCGGACGTTGCCCACATCCTCGGCCGTGATCGACACACCCCAATGACGCGCCATGGCAGCATAACGCGGCTGGCGGTGGTCCAACGCCTGAGCATAGGCCCAGCGGATGAACGCGTCGGGATCGACGGCGTCGGGGGCCAGCCCGGTTTCGGCCAGATAGGCCTCCCAGCAGCGGCTCAGGAACTCGGGCTGATAGCACATCGGCTTTGGCGCGCGGTCAAACCGGCGGATCAATTCGGCGCGATGCGCCTCAGACCCTTCGATCCAGACCAACAGGCAGGCCTCCGACAGACGGGTCAGGACCGGGTCGGCGGGATCGTCGGGATCGACGACTTCGCAGATGGAGCCGCCGCTGTCGCAGACGAAGTTGTCATAGCCATAGATATCGCGCGCGCGGTCGATGAAATGCGCGGTGTCCCCCAGCGCGGCGGTCTCGGCGACCGTATGCTGCGCCTGCCTGCGGCGATATTCGTCAATCGGCAAACCGCCCTGCGCGGGATCGCCGGGCTTGCCCAGATAGGTCGAGAGCGGCGCGAGATTGTCGAAGGTGATGTTTGAGCCGATATAGATCGAATCCGACATCAGCAGCTCGCGCAGAAACGGCACCTTCATCGCTTCGCGCTTAAAGCTGTCGGCGATGTGCTCGCCCATGTAGCGCGTGCCGATACGGTAATCGATGGAGTAGTGAAACCAGTCGCCGGAGCTGCGCAGCATGGTGGACAGGTAGGTCTTGCCCAAACCCGACATCCCGAACAGCAGCACTTTCTTACGCGGCGCGGCGCGCCAGGCTTCGGCGGTGTCATAGATCATGCTTGGGCGTCCTCGGGCCGGTTCAAAATCGTTGCCGCTTGGTAGCCGGGGCAGGGCGCGGGTTAAAGCGGGAACTGGGGGCTCAGCCGGGATGGGGGCGGCAGCGACCGCTGCTCATGCGGGTGGCAAAGCCGTGGCCGCGCAGGGTCACCTCGGTCAAATGCGCCTGCACGGCCCCTGAACCCGGACGAATGACAAGCTGCCCGACCGTGCCATCCGTATGGCGCGCCTGAAGCGCCACGACCGGGGTTTGCGACAGGTCCGATACCGCGCCTGCAGGCAGCGTCTCATCGCCCTGTAGCCAGACGAGCGCATCGCCGTTCTCCGCCAGCGTCACCTCCCGCCCGTTATCGAAACTGCAGGCCAGCAGCGGATCATTGCGCCCTTCGGCCAGCACAGGCAGGGGCAGCATAGCGGGGAGGGTCATGGCGCAAACGACAAGCAGGCGGGACATCAGGGATACTCCGGCAGGGGTTAGCGGGTCAGGGTCATGCGCCCGTCATTGATCTCGATCCGGCCCCAGCGATCAAGATAGGCCATACCCAGCAGCGACCCGCGCATTTCGCCGCTATTGACCAGCGCGGGCACCTGCGTGTCGACGATGGGGCCAAGGGCCACCTCATCCAGCGCGATACGGGCGGTCTGCACCTGACCGTTCGCGGTGGAGGCAGAGCCGATATAGGTCAGCATTTCGGGATCGACCCCGGCGCGGCGGGCGTCGTCCTGACTGAGCACGATCTCGGTCGCGCCGGTATCGACGACAAACCGGATTGGCGCGCCATTGACCTGCGCGGTCAGATAATAATGGCCATCAGGCGCACGCGGCAGCTCGATCCGGCTGTCTTCGGCAAACACCGACTGGCGCGGCGCGACCGTGCGTTGCAGATCGGACCACAGGCCCGCGCCCACCACGACCCCGAAAAAGATCAGCACCCAGAGCGTCGCATGCCGGGCGAGCCGCCCAAGGGCACGTCGATTGGCGATCAGGAAATACCCGCCCACCACCGCGCCGAGCAGCACCAGATAGGTGAGCGAGCCGAACTGATCTGTGGACATGGGGCGGGATCCTCCGTGATGCGTATGGGCATCATGTATGATCTTCGGCCCGAAAGGGAAGCAACGGGCGCAAACATGTGACAGGCCGGGCGGGCTTAGCCCAGACCCAGATCGGCCAATCCGTCGAGGACGAATTGCACCGACAGCGCCGCCAGCAGCATGCCCAGAAGGCGCGTGACCACGGTGATGCCGATCTTGCCCAAGGCGCGCTCGATCATCGGCGCCAGCATGAACATGGACAGCACCAGCGCGACGACGGCGGCCATGACCAGATGCACGCCCAGCACCCCGGTCCAGTCCCGCGCCTGTCCGGTGAGCAGGATCATCGTCGCAATCGCACCGGGGCCGGAAATCAGCGGGATGGCCAGCGGGAACACTGATGGGTCAGGCAGGTCTTCTTCGGCCTGATCCTCGCGCCGTTTGGTGCGCCGCTCGAACAACATGTCGAGCGCGGTCAGGAACAACAATATCCCACCAGCGATGCGGAAAGCGGACATGGAAATGCCGACAAACCCCAGCACCGCCTCGCCCAGAAGCCCGAACAAGGTGAGGATGAACACCGCAATCGCACAGGCCCGGAACGCCACGCCGCGACGATGCGCGGTGTGACTGCCCGAGGTCAGGGCGATAAAGATCGGGGTCATCCCAATCGGGTCAATCACCACAAACAGCGTGACGAAGGCGGTAATGTAAAAACTCAGGTCCATGCGGGCACCCTAGGCTTTTGCGGTGGCCTTCTCCAGCTTTTCGGCGGCGGCAACCCAGAGCGCTTCGGCGCGGTCGAGCGCCTCCATCACTTCGGCGTATTTCTTCTGCCAGACCTCGGCCTCGCCGCGCCGCGTGTCCTCATACATCGCGGGATCGGCAAGCTTCTTGGCCAGCTTCTCGCGCATGTCTTCGATCTTGGCGACGCGGGCTTCGGCTTTCTTGACCTCGCTGCGCAGTTCCTGCACCGCGGCCTGCGACACGCGCGCGGGCTTGGCGGTGGCGGCTTTTTCCTTTTCGCGACGACGTTCGGCGCGGGCGGGGGTGTCGGTGGTCAGCAGCAGCTTGCGATAGGCTTCGAGGTCTTCTTCATAGGGTTTGACCGCGCCATCCTTCACCAGCCACAGCCGGTCCGCGACCATCGACAGCAAATGCATGTCGTGGCTCACAAGGATCACCGCGCCGGAATAGGCGGTCAGCGCCTCGACCAGCGCTTCGCGGCTTTCAATGTCGAGGTGGTTCGTCGGCTCATCGAGGATCAGCAGATGCGGCGCGTCGAGCGTCGCCAGCAACAGCGACAGCCGCGCCTTTTGCCCGCCGGACAAACGCCCGACCTCGGTTTCCGCCTGATCGGCACCAAGCCCGAATCCCGCCAGCCGAGCGCGCAGCTTGGACTGGCCCTCCGCCGCGCGAACCCGGAACAGATGTTGCAGCGGCGTCTCATCGACATGCAGCTCATCCACCTGATGCTGCGCGAAAAAGCCGATCCGCAGCTTGTTGGACCGCGCCATCGTGCCCGCCATCGGGGCCAGCCGGTCCGATAGCAGCTTGGCCAGCGTGGATTTGCCCTGACCGTTTTTGCCCAGCAACGCGATGCGGTCATCCTGATCGATGCGCAGGTTCAGATTGTGCAGCACGGTGCGGTCGCCATAGCCCACGGCCACGCCTTCGGTCGCGATGATCGGCGGTGATAGTTCTTCGGGCTCGGGAAAGGTAAAGACCGTGCGCGCGGCGTCTTCGGGCGCGCGGATCGTGTCCATCTTCTCCAGCATCTTGACCCGGCTCTGGGCTTGCTTGGCCTTGCTGGCCTTGGCCTTGAACCGGTCGACGAAGCTTTGCAGATGGGCGCGGCGGGCTTCTTGTTTCTTGGCCTGCGCGGCCTGCACGGCGCGTTGTTCAGCCCGCTGGCGGGCGAATTGGTCATAGGGACCCTGCCACAGCGTCAGCTTGCGATTGTCCAGATGCAGGATCGCCCCGACCGCACGGTTCAATAGCCCGCGGTCGTGGGAAATGATAAGCACGGTATGCGGATAACGCGCCAGATAGCTTTCCAGCCACAATGCGCCTTCGAGGTCGAGATAGTTCGTCGGCTCGTCGAGCAGCAGCAGATCGGGCTCGGCAAACAGCACCGCGGCCAGCGCCACGCGCATTCGCCAGCCGCCCGAGAAGGCGGAACACGGCATTTTCTGCTCGCCGTCGTCAAAACCCAGACCCTTCAGGATCGAAGCGGCGCGCGCCTCTGCCGACCATGCGTCGATATCGGTCAGACGGGTCTGGATGTCAGCGATGCGCTGGGGATCGGTGGCGGTGTCGGCCTCGGCCAGCAGTTCCGCGCGTTCGGTGTCGGCGGCGAGAACCGTGTCGATCAGCGACACCTCGGAGCCGGGCACCTCCTGACTGACGCCGCCGATGCGAGCGCGGGACGGCAGCTCGATCCGGCCACCCTCCATCGTCAGCTCGCCACGGATCAGGCGGAACAACGTGGTCTTGCCCGCACCGTTGCGGCCCACGAGTCCGACCTTATGGCCGGTGGGAATAATGGCGGTGGCCTCATCGAACAGAGGCCGCCCCTCGACGGAATAGGAAATCTCGGTGAGCTTCAGCATGCGCGGGCCATGCCCGAAAGGCGCGGCGGCGTAAAGGGGCGCTTTTCAATGCGGGCCACCCATGCTAGTGCGGCGCCGGATTTTCAGGCGGGGCACGGGGCCTCGTCACACATCATGAAAGAGGCATAAAATGGCCACCGAACGCACCCTGTCGATCATCAAGCCCGACGCCACGAAGCGTAACCTGACCGGCAAGATCAACGCCAAGTTCGAAGATGCCGGCCTGCGCATCGTCGCACAAAAGCGCATCCAGCTGACCCCGGCACAGGCTGGCGAATTCTACAAGGTTCACGCCGAGCGTCCGTTCTACGGCGAACTGTGTGACTTCATGGCTTCTGGCCCGGTCGTCGTGCAGGTGCTGGAAGGCGAAGGCGCCATCGCGAAAAACCGCGAAGTCATGGGCGCAACCAACCCTTCCGACGCTGCAGCCGGCACCATCCGCGCTGAATTCGCTGAAAGCGTCGGCGAAAACTCCGTGCACGGCTCCGACGCTCCGGAAACCGCTGCCGAAGAAATCGCCTATTACTTCTCCGGTCTCGAACTGGTCGGCTAATCGCGCCAGTCGCGGGCTCGCACGCGGGCCAATGAAATGACAAAGGCCGCTCCTTGGGGGCGGCCTTTTGCATGTGGGATTTCGCGAAATCGTCGCCAGTGCTCAGATGCTGGCCCAGTCGCTGATCAGCGCATTGTCGGGCGCGGCGGTCTCGTGATCGGGGACCTGCCAGAGCAGCAATTGCGCCTCATCCTGCGCAGGGTCGGACGCGGGCTGTTCCGGGGCGGGGTCATCGGCGCCGGGCTGCGCGTCAAGCGCGGCTTCACGCCGGGTGGTTGCGAAATCCTTGGGCATTTTCCTATCCTTCCTTTCGGAACCAAGTGACAGGATAGAGTGAAGTTCCATAATCGGGCGATATTTTCGCGAACCTAAGGTCAATCTGTGACGCAGCCGCCACGCGTCAGCTGCATTTTAACAGTCTGTGGGGCAGGGTGCGTCACGCAAAAGCGCGGTCTTACACCTCCACCAGCGCGGAATGGTGCGCCCGCTCATCGGTCTGTTCGCGATGGGCGGCATCGGCCTGTTCGGGCGGGACTTCCTCGACCCGCGCCCAGCCTGCGCCCTTGCGCAGATAAAACCGATCCTCACCGGGGCTGAACTCCTCCCCGTCGTCATGGGCCACATATCGGGTGACGCGGACGGTGTGAGGGGTGATCTCCAGCATGTTGAAATCATTCTGCTCGCCACGCAGCCGGTTCGACAGGCCGGTGCCCGCGTGAAATTGCAGCAGGCCACTGCCGCGATCCCGCGACACGAAGGGCTCCGCCCGCCACGCGTGAAGATGCCCTGACAGCACCATGTCGGCCCCGCAATTGGCCAGCGTCTCAATCGCTTTCGACGCGCCGCGCATCAACTGCTTGGTGTCCGTGTCGAGATGCGTGAAAGGATGGTGCGCCACGAGGATCGAGGTCTTTTCCGGTCCGGCGTCCACGATCCGCTTACAAATTCGATCTACCTCCCGCGATTTGATTCGCCCCGTCTGCCAGCGCAGGTGATTGACCGTGTTGATCCCGATCACGATGATTTCGTCATCCTCGATAATCGGGGCAAGGTCGGTGTTGATATGGTCGCGGTAGCCACCATAGGGCCGCAGCAGCCGCAGGAAGATATTCTCCAACGGAATGTCGTGATTGCCCGGCACCGCAAGCACCGGCGGCCCGATCTGGTCGAGGAATGCCCGCGCCTGCCGAAACTGCCAGCTGCGCGCCCTCTGGGTCAGATCGCCCGACAGCGCGACCAGATCCGGCGCCAATAGGTTGATCTGCTTGATGAGCGGCTGCAATAATTCAGGCCGATCTCGACCGAAATGCACATCGGAAAGGTGCAGGATTCGGCGCATGTCTTAGACCTCCGGGGCGGGATTTCGCGGGCGGATAAGGTTAATGCCCTGCTCACGGACTTCGAACCGCAATGGCGTCTGCATCCGCTCCAATTCGCCATCGCAGGCCACCAGCTGACGCGACCGCGCTGTATGAAGCTGTATGTCGCGCCCGGTCAGCAGCTGAAAATCTCGGGCCTCATCGCTCAGACGCCCCGCCAGACGCAGCGCGGCGCCGATCATCTTCCGACGATTGCCGTCGGGCGCCACGAAGACCGCAAACTTGCCCTCGCGGATCGCCTCGGCCCCATCGAGCCCCAGCTGTTCAAGCTGGTAGGAATTAAACGACACGAAGATCAACGGCGACCGCAAGTGATGCACTTCGCCGTCAATGGTGGCGCGCACGGAGAGGCGGGTGCGCAACTGCACAAGCGTGGTTAAGACCGACCAATAGGCGGCAAGGCGGCTTCGACCCCAGCGGGCATAAATGCTCTCGCGCCGCTTCAAGATCGCGGGATATGCGCCGAGGCTCGCATTATTGATAAACACCCGATCATTGACCAACCCGATCCGCGCCGGGGCGGATGTCCCACCCACCAGCGCGTGGATCGCAGGTTCCAATTCCTGAGGCAGTCCGATGGAGCGGGTGAAATAATTGAACGTGCCCAGCGGCAGTGCGCCGAAGGACACATCAGTTCCGGCCACGACCGAGGCGACAGCAGCAATGGTTCCATCGCCACCAGCCGCGATGATGGTCTGCGCCCCATCGGCAATTGCGCGTTGCGCCTCGCGGGTGATGTCAGAGCCATTTCGCACCAAGCGCAAGTCGAACCGCCGCCCTGCTTCGGCAAAGGCGCGATTGATGCGCGGCACCATTTCGCCAGCCTTCCGTTTGCCGGAGCCAGCATTAAGGATGACGCAGGTCTGGGTTTGGCGCATGACGATCAGCTTCCGGGGTGTTGGCGCCCGGGAGACGGTGCGCGCAGGTGCACACTACCAACGGGGGGCGGGCGCTATAGGTTCCAGCGCGGGAAATGTAATTTCCGGCAGGGGCTTTACCTTAGGGCCAGCCATGTGGCGCGGCGGGCAGCCCTGAGGCCGCTCCGCCATGGTCGGCGTCGGAAAATGGACAGGGCCACCGGTCGTTGCGGCAAGCATCACATTTTGCGGAATTGGCCGCTTGACGCCCTCGCCACAGACCCCTAGAAGGCACCTCACGCTCGGAGGTCACTTGATCCCTAGCGGGCAGCGAGCGGTTGTAGCTCAGTTGGTTAGAGTACCGGCCTGTCACGCCGGGGGTCGCGGGTTCGAGCCCCGTCAACCGCGCCACGCTGTCCCAAGGATCGAAGCCATCCGGCGCATATTGCGCGGTTGTAGCTCAGTTGGTTAGAGTACCGGCCTGTCACGCCGGGGGTCGCGGGTTCGAGCCCCGTCAACCGCGCCACTTTCCCCTCATGGGGCGCCCTCAGCGGGCCGACGCCAAGCCGTGCAGAAATGCGCGGCTTTTGTCGTCTTAGACTGTCTTGTGCAAGCCTTTCGCAATCGCTCCTGCCCGATGATGCATGCGGGAGCGCTGTCTGTGACGGTTGACGGACAGGCGCGTGCGATAGGCGGGGGCAGCCTGATGGCCGCCCCTTGGCGATGCCCAGATCGCACTCAGGACGCGGCGCTCAGCGCGGCGAGGATCCGCGCCCAGCTGCGCGTGCCTTTGTGGAAGCTTTCGACATCGTATTTTTCGTTCGGACTATGGATCTGATCGTCGTCCCGCCCGAACCCGATCAGCATCGCATCCATGCCGAGATGGGTCTTGAAGTAGCCCGCGATGGGGATCGATCCTCCGCAGCCAACATAGGCGGCGGGCATGTTCCACTCATCGCCAAGTGCCATGCGCGCGGGCTCAAAGGCGGGACCGGATGTATCCATCCGCCCGGCGGGCGAGGCGCCATGCGCCTTGAAGCTGACGGAGCAATCCGCCGGAATCATCGCCTCGACCATCGTGCGGAAATCCTCTCGGATGCGGTGGGGGTCCTGATCTCCCACAAGGCGGAAACTTACCTTCGCGGAGGCCTGACTGGGCAGCACGGTCTTGAACCCGTCGCCGGTATAGCCGCCCTTGATGCCGTTGATCTCGCATGTCGGACGTGACCACAGCATCTCCAGCGCCATGCGCCCTTCCTCGCCGGCCAGTTCGGACAGCCCGACCTCGCCAAGAAACCCCTTGTGATCGAAGCTCAGCCCCTCCCACGCGCCCCGCAGATCGGCAGGGATTTCGGGCACACCGTCGTAGAAACCGGGCACGGTCACCCGGCCGGTTTCGTCATGCAGGCTGGACAGAACCTTTGACAGCACACGGATAGGGTTCATCGCGGCGCCGCCATACATGCCCGAATGCAGATCCTTGGCAGGCCCCGTGATCGTCAGCTCCTCGCCCAGCAGGCCGCGCAACTGGGTGATGATGGCCGGCACCTTATCGGCAAAAAGGCCGGTGTCGCAGATCAGCGCGACATCGGCGGCCAATTCCTCGGCGTTGTCCTTGAGGAAAGGCACAAGCGAGGGCGACCCTGATTCTTCCTCCCCCTCAAAGAAAATCGTGATCCGGCAGGGCAGGCTGCCATGCACCGAAGTCCACGCGCGGCAGGCCTCGACAAATGTCATGAGCTGGCCTTTGTCGTCGGAGGCCCCGCGGGCGCGAATGACGCGGCCTTTCGCTGTGCTCTGGATCTCGGGGTCGAATGGATCGCGATCCCACAGGCTTAACGGGTCGACCGGCTGCACATCGTAATGGCCGTAAAACAGCAGATGCGGCACGTCGGTATCGGCTTCGGGACCGGCATGGGCCACAACCATCGGGTGGCCGGGGGTTTGGCGCGTGGATGCATCGAAGCCCATGGCGATCAGATCCTCGACCAGCCAATCCGCGGCGCGGGCGCAGTCCGCCTTATAGGCCGGATCGGTCGAAATGGAGGGGATGCGCAGCAAAGCCAGCAGGCGGTCCAGGGCTCCGTCCAGATCGGCGTCAATCCGGTCAAGAACGGCAGGCAGCATCGGGTTGGCAATGGTCTCGGTCATCAGGGTTCCGTTCTGGCAATATGTCGATCAGGGGTGGACCGTATCAACGTGTCGGGTCGTGTCTAGCGTGGGGCGCGGGTGCTGTCGTGCCCGGCGCAGGATCGCGGAGGGGGCGCCTATTTGCGCGCGCATAATGCGGCGCGGCAGTAGGCGCATGGTCCGGGGCGCCTTGTCTAACAGGTCACGGAAAACCCCCAAGGCCAACCCATTGAGCTGGAAACAGCCCGTTTCGCATCTTCGTCACGGCGGGATTTGGCGCGGGCTTTTGGTCCAACTCCACGACCGCCGCGACGGGTGGGCGGCCAACCGACTGACGCGCGCCGCTTAAAACGCTGCGGCGCGGCGGTCGACAGAGTTGCTTTCTCACATAGATTTGAGGCACATCAGGGGTATCTCGGCGCAGTCGCGGCAATTTGGCGTCTGTGCTCGTGGTATTGCAGGCGTTAGATAGCGGCCAGCCGCAGGAGCGATCCCAGCCCGGTCGATGCACCTTCTTGTGTGTCACACCTTATGTCAGCCCTCAGACCGGGCCGTCAGACGGGGCAGGGATCAGACCATGAAGGGAAAGACAGACGTGACCGAAGCCAGCCAGCACGCGGCCCGCTACGACAAAACCCGCTACGATGACCAGATCGACGGTGCGATTGCGCGCCTGCATGCGGAGGGTCGCTACCGGACCTTTATCGATATCGAACGCCGCAACGGCCAGTTTCCCCACGCGGTCTGGCGCAAATCCGACGGCACCGAGCAGGATATTACCGTCTGGTGCGGCAACGACTATCTCGGCATGGGACAGCATCCGGTCGTGCTCGCCGCGATGGAGGAAGCCATCGCCGCCACTGGCGCAGGCTCCGGCGGCACGCGCAACATTTCCGGCACCACCGTGTATCACAACAGGCTGGAGGCCGAATTGGCCGACCTGCATGGCAAGGAAGCGGCGCTGGTGTTTACCTCTGCCTATATTGCCAATGACGCCACGCTTTCGACCCTGCCGAAGCTGCTGCCCGGATTGGTGATCCTCTCGGATGAGCTGAACCATGCCAGCATGATCGAAGGCATCCGGCGCAATGGCGGCGACAAGCGGATCTTCCGTCATAACGATCTGGAGCATCTGCGCGCCCTGCTGGAAGACATCCCCGCCGAGGTGCCGAAGCTGATCGCATTTGAATCGATTTATTCGATGGATGGTGATTTCGCGCCGATCAAGGCGATCTGCGATCTGGCCGATGAATACGGCGCACTGACCTATATCGACGAAGTGCACGCGGTCGGCATGTATGGTCCACGCGGCGCGGGCGTTGCAGAACGTGACGGGCTGATGCACCGGATTGACCTGATCAATGGCACGCTGGCGAAGGCTTACGGCGTATTTGGCGGCTATGTCGCTGCCAGCGCGCGGATGTGCGACGCGATACGCTCCTATGCGCCGGGCTTCATCTTTACCACGTCGCTGCCGCCCGCGGTGGCGGCTGGGGCGGCGGCGTCGGTTGCGCATCTTAAACACGATCAGTCCCTGCGCGATCTCCATCAGGAACGCGCCGCCGTGCTGAAGCTGCGGCTCAAGGGTCTGGGACTGCCGATCATCGATCACGGCAGCCATATCGTCCCCGTCCATGTTGGAGACCCGGTAAAGTGCAAGATGATCTCGGATCGCCTGCTGTCCGATCACGGCGTCTATGTGCAGCCCATCAATTTTCCGACAGTTCCACGCGGGACGGAGCGGCTGCGCTTTACCCCATCGCCGGTCCACGATAGCTCAATGATTGATGCGCTTGTCCGTGCGATGGACAATCTATGGGCGCAATGTGCGCTGAATCGCGCTGATCTGACGGGCTGACCCGTTCTGCGGGTGCACAGCTTCTTGAGCGCGTGTTAATGTTTCTGCAATAGACCGGAAGGATTCTCGAATCGGGATGTTCGAGGCAAACCGGCTTTTGCGGGGACTTAGGGTGCTATACGAGAGGCAGGGCAGATGATTGGGCGGCGCACTCCGCCCAAGGAGCTCGGTGCAGATGCACCGCCCGCCAAAGGGTTCGATGATTTCGACCTGCGGCTCGGCGACATCATGCGTGGCGAACGGGCGACCCTGGGCAAATCTCTGTTGGACGTGCAGCGCGAGCTGAAGATCAAGGCGACCTATATCGCCGCGATCGAAAACACCGATCCGACAGCTTTCGAGACGCCCGGCTTCATCGCGGGCTATGTCCGATCCTATGCGCGCTATCTCGAGATGGACCCTGAATGGGCGTTTGCCACCTTCTGCCGGGAGGCGGGCTTCGCCACGGTCAGCGGCCTCGACAAGCAGCCCAACCCCCGTCAGCAGCAAACCGGCCAAAAACCCCGCAAGGAAGGCCGCGATCCGTTTGTCGAGCCTGCGATTTCCTTTGCCCCGCGCAAGTCGAGCCCCTTTGCGGCGATTGAGCCGGGGGCCATCGGCTCTTCGCTCGTCCTGCTCTCGCTATTGGCCGTGATCGGCTATGGCGGCTGGGCGGTGCTGCAACAGATCCAGCAAGTGCAGGTTTCCCCCATCGATCAGGCCCCCGGCGTGACGGCGGAATTGGGCAGCGGCACCAATGCGCCGGATGCAGAAAGCGACATGCCGCAATTCGCAGGCGTGTCGACCGGCGCGCCGGATTCGCTCGACCGTCTGTATCGTCCCGAGGCGCTTGACGTGCCGGTCATGGTGGCGCGCGACGGGCCGATCTCGGCTGTCGATCCCGGACGCACCGGGGCGCTGGCCGGACTGTCGCGCGACCGGAGCGGTTTGACGGGCAGTGGCCTGTCATTGGCACGCGCCGGTGATCTGACGCCGCCAAACGTAGGCGAGACTGGCGCAAATGGCGCCGAGGGCGCGACCAATACGGTCGCACTGGCCGATACAGTCGCGCCGCGGGTCACTGCCGAAGATGCGCCCGAGGTGGTGTTGGTGGCGGTGCGTCCGGCTTGGGTCCGGGTCCGGGCTTCTGACGGCTCCATTTTGTTTGAGAAAACTCTGAACCCCGGCGACACCTATGTCGTGCCTCAGACCGAAGAACCGCCGATCCTGCGCACAGGCGCGGCAGGCGCCCTCTATTTCGCCGTCAACGGCGCGACCTATGGGCCTGCGGGCGGCAATGGCGCGGTGATTGACGGGGTGCAGCTTGGCTCCAGCGATCTGACCGGCAGCTATCAGGTCGCCGATATGACCAATGACCCCGATGCGGGCCGTGTCGCGGTCATCGTGGCCGAGCTTGCAGCGCAGCAGCCGCTGCCGGGGCAGGCCGCACCCACGGCCGATTGAACCGGCACTGGGTGATCCCGCCGTCTTTCTGATCATGACAGTTTGATGATGATCCGCGCCGTTATGCCCCGGAACCGGGGGCAGGGCGTTGCGCCTAGCGCAGTGGCGGCCTATCTCTGAAGGGATCCAAACGGCCCGCGCCCCCGCGCCGGGCTGCCCACCCCAGACCATCAGGGGACATTCATGTCGCTCAATCACGTCCGCCCGTGGAAAAACATCTACCGTCGCAAAAGCCGCCAGATCCATGTCGGTTCGGTGCCGGTGGGGGGCGATGCGCCGATCAGCGTGCAGACGATGACCAACACGTTGACCACGGATGTGCGCGCCACGATCGAGCAGATCCAGCGCTGCGCCGAGGCCGGTGCCGACATCGTCCGCGTCTCTGCCCCCGATGAGGCCAGCGCCCGCGCGCTGAAGGAGATTTGCGCCGAAAGCCCGGTGCCCATCGTTGCGGACATCCATTTCCACTACAAACGCGCGATCGAGGCCGCCGAAAGCGGCGCCGCCTGCCTGCGCATCAATCCCGGCAATATCGGCGACGCCTCCCGCGTGCGCGAAGTGATCCGCGCCGCCAAGGACCACGGCTGTTCCATCCGTATCGGCGTCAATGCGGGCTCGCTGGAGCGGCATCTGCTGGAAAAATACGGCGAGCCATGCCCCGATGCGATGGTCGAAAGCGGGCTGGAGCATATCCGCATTCTCGAAGATAATGATTTCCAGAACTACAAGATCAGCGTGAAAGCCTCCGACGTGTTCCTCTCCGCCGCCGCCTATCAGGGCATCGCGGAGGCGACGGATGCACCGATCCATCTGGGCATCACCGAGGCGGGCGGCCTGACCTCTGGCACCATCAAATCCGCAATCGGGTTGGGCAATCTGCTGTGGATGGGCATCGGCGATACGCTCCGCGTGAGCCTTTCGGCCGATCCTGTCGAGGAGGTCAAGGTCGGCTATGAGATCCTGAAATCACTCGGCCTGCGGCATCGCGGCGTGAACATCATTTCCTGCCCCTCCTGCGCGCGCCAAGGCTTTGATGTCATCAAGACGGTTGAGGCGCTGGAACAGCGGCTGGAGCATATCAAGACCCCGATGAGCCTGTCGATCATCGGCTGCGTCGTGAACGGGCCGGGCGAGGCCTTGATGACGGATGTCGGTTTCACCGGCGGCGGCGCGGGCAATGGCATGGTCTATCTGGCGGGCAAGCAGAGCCACCGCATGTCGAACGATCAGATGGTCGATCACATTGTGGAGCAGGTGGAGAAGAAAGCCGCTGAGCTGGACGCAGCCGAAGCCGCCGCTCAGGCCACCGCCGCCGAATAGTCCGGTTTAAGGGGCCGACCTCGGGGGCGCGAAGGCTGCTTCACCTCCGTCGAGGCCGCGCAATATGCGCCTTTGTCAGGCCCAGACAATCGCTCAATTGGCACGAAAAAGCCCGGCGCAATGGCCGGGCTTTCTTTTACTATCAATACGGTGGCCGGTGAACTTCACCCTTCGCGGGCAGTTCCCACAATCTGCTGCATCGCATCCAGCGGGACATAGCCGCGCAGCATCTGATCAGACATGACAAATGTCGGCGTGCCAGTGATTTGCAGCCGCTGAGCCAATTCATGGTTGGCGGCGATGGTGGCGGTGACCTCATCGCTGTCCATCGCGGCGATCACAGCGTCGATCTCGTCGATACCAGCATCGGCGGCAATCTCACGCAAGGACGCTTCGGTATAGCTGCCGCGCATCTGCATCAGCGCGTCATGGACGTTTTTGTAAGCGTCGCTGCCCGCAACATCGAGCACGGCAATGGCAAAGCGCGAGGCCAGCACGGATTCCTCGCCAAGGATGGGGAACTCCTTGACGATGAAACGAATGTTGCCATCGGTGGCGATCAGCTCCTCGACCTCCGGGAAGGCTTTCCGGCAATAGCTGCACCGGTAATCCATGAATTCGACGATGGTGATGTCACCGTCGGGATTGCCACCGACATAGCTCATCGGATCATTGAAGATCGCGTCGGAATTGGTCTCAATCATCTGCGCATCGCCCAGGGTCTGGGCATCGGCCTGACGGCTTTCAAGCACGCCGATGGCCTCCATCAGCACCTCGGGATTGTCCAGCAGATAGGCACGGACCTCGTCACGAAACGCGGAGCGTTGATCGTCAGTCATCGCAGCCGGATCGAAGTCCTGCGCCTGAGCCATCGGCGTGAAAGCCAGACCAAGCGCGACTGCGGAAACGGCGAGCGGGAGAATACGCATGAATAACCCTTCGAGCGGGGCCGGCATGCCGTGGCGCGATCCTTAATCGCGCGGGCGTCCGGCCATTGACGTCCTGCGCTGCGGTTGAAACAACGCCTCAATCCCCAGTTTACGGAGAGCCGGATGCGGAGTTCAAGGCGAAGTGAGGTCGATCCCTTCATCGTGATGGATGTGATGGAGCAGGCACGGCGGGCCGAGGCCGCTGGCCGCGACATCGTGCACATGGAGGTCGGGCAACCCGGCACGCCCGCGCCCGCCGGGGCCCGCGCGGCGCTGGCCGAGGCGATGCAGGGCGGTGCCGCAATGGGCTATACCGTGGCGCTTGGGCTGCCTGAGTTGCGCGCCCGGATCGCGCGGCTGTATCGCGACTGGTATGGCATTGATCTGAACCCCGACCGGGTGATCGTCACACCGGGATCGTCGGGCGCGTTTCTGCTGGCCTTCACCCGGCTTTTCGAGGCGGGCGAGCGGGTCGGGCTGGGTCTGCCGGGCTATCCGTCTTATCGCCAAATCCTGAAAGCGCTGAGCCTTGAGCCCGTGGGCATCGAAAGCCGCATGGCCAACCGCCTGCAACCGGTGCCCGAGGATCTGCCCACCGATCTGGCCGGGCTCATCGTCGCGTCGCCGGGCAATCCATCGGGCACCATGCTGAACAGGGAGGCGCTTGCGGCGCTGATCGAGGACTGCGCCGCCAATGGCACGGCGTTTGTCTCGGATGAGATCTACCACGGCATCCAATACGAAGGCCGCGCGGTCTCGGCGCTGGAAATCTCCGACGACCTCGTCGTCATCAACTCCTTTTCCAAATATTTCTCGATGACCGGATGGCGCATCGGCTGGATGGTGGTGCCTGAGGCCGAGATCCGCCCCTATGAGCGACTGGCGCAGAACCTCTTCATCTGTCCCAGTCACGCCAGCCAGCTGGCCGCGCTGGCAGCAATGGAATGCGATACGGAATTGCAGGCAAATCTCGCGGTCTATACCGAAAACCGGCGTCTGATGCTGGAAGGTCTGCCACAGGCAGGCTTTAGCCGCATCGCGCCGCCCGATGGGGCGTTTTATGTCTATGCGGATGTGTCGGAGATCACCCACGACAGCCTCGCCTTTGCGCGCGAGGTTCTGGAACAGACCGGTGTGGCGGTGACGCCCGGACTGGATTTCGATCCGGGGCGCGGCGCGGGCACGCTGCGCTTTTCCTACGCCACTTCGACCCCGCGCATCGCCGAGGGGCTGGACCGGCTGCGCGGGTTCATGCAGCGGCGCTGAGCATTTCCAGCCGCCCCCCGATCCGCTAGTCTGCAGCGGAGCAAGGGGGCGGCGCGTGCAAGGATCGCCCCCACGGAGAGGCCGATGACACGAGCGTTCCCCTGCAATCCGGTGATCTATGCGCTGTTGATGGCGCTGACCTTCGCCAGCCCCGAAGGAGGGCAGGCGCAAAGCGTCGCGAATGACGAGGAGGCCACCCCCACCCAACGTCAATTCACCGCTCTGGCGCAGGTGGTCGAAAGCACGACCCGCGCGCGCAGCGTCGCAGGTGGTGTGGACCTGACGCTCGGCCTGTCGCAGCCGGTTCCGTGGCGGGCGCATACGCTGGATGAGCCGCCGCGTCTGGTGCTGGATTTTGCGGAGGTCGATTTTGCGCGGCTGGCCGGAGGCGAGGCGTTTCTTGCATTGCCGCAGATAGCTGGTGTTCGCGCCGGTCCGGTGCGCGACGGCTGGTCGCGATTGGTGTTGCTGTTGTCGGGGCCTTATGGCGTTGATCGCGTCGGGATGCGGACCGAGACCAGCGATGGCTCCGCCCGATTGGAACTGGCATTACGCCCGGTCGATGCCGCGCGTTTCGCCGCCGCCGCAGGCCCACGACCTTCCGCGACATTCGGCGATGGCGGTAAGGCATTGCGCCCCTTGCCGCGCCCCGAAAGCCAGCCGCTTGATCCGCGCAGCGACGGGCGGTTCGTGGTGGTCATTGATCCCGGCCACGGCGGCATTGATCCCGGCGCGGTCCGCGACGGCGTGACCGAAGCTGAGCTTGTGCTGCGCTTCGCACGAGAATTGCAGGAGCAATTGCGTCGCAGCGGCACGGTTGAGGCGGTGCTGACCCGATCCGATGACAGTTTCGTTCCGTTGGAAACTCGGATTGCGCTGGCACGGCGCGCGGGTGCGGACCTGTTTCTATCGATTCACGCCGATGCCATCGCCGAGGGCATCGCCACCGGCGCCCAAGTCTATACGATCTCGGATGAGGCCTCCTCGCGCGCGACCGCGCAATTGGCGGAGCGACACGACCGGGAGGATTTGCTGGCCGGGGTCGATCTCAGCCACCAAGATGACGAAGTGGCCGAAGTGCTGATGTCCATGGCCCAGATCGAAACCCGCCCCCGCACGGATGCATTGGCAAAGGCGCTGATCGCCGGGCTGGAGGAGGCAGGCGTGCAACTCCACAAGGTGCCGCTGGAGGCCGCCGGGTTTTCCGTGCTGAAATCGCCGGATGTGCCAAGTGCCTTGGTTGAAATAGGTTTTTTGTCGAGCCCGTCCGAGCTGACGAAATTGCAAAGCGTCGAATGGCGGGCCAAGGCGCAGGCCGGGCTTGTCGCTGCCATCCGCAGCTGGTGGCGAGAGGACGCCGCGCGTGCGGCCCTGATCCGTCAGTAACCTCACCTGACACGCGGTGATCAGCTAGCTGCATGGGCAGCATTGCATCACCATGACAACCAAGCGCTTTGCCAGCGAATTCCGCTGCCGAGCCGCTGAATCACAGCCCTGCAAGGGCAGTGGCAATCACATATGCGTTGTGGCGGGAACCCGCTGAGCCCCACGGTGTTGTGATCGCGCAGGCCTGCTAACCCCCAAAACGGGGGGCAGTTGTTTTTGACCGGTTCGCCCGGCTGGCGTATAGGAAGCAGAACTTCCAAGGGGACACTCGTGATCAGATTTATCACCGGCATTTTGGGCGGTATCTTCACTCTCGTAACGACGGGGCTACTGTTCGTGGCATTGCTGATCGGGGCAGTGTTCTGGATGTATGGGCGCGATCTGCCCAATCATGAACAGCTGGCGCAATATACGCCGCCGACAATCAGCCGGGTGTTTTCCGGCGAAGGCAAGATCATCGACGAGTTCGCGCGCGAACGGCGTCTCTATGCCTCCGCCGATGAGATCCCGGCACTTGTGAAACAGGCGTTCATCTCCGCCGAGGATAAGAACTTCTACACCCATGCCGGTTACGATCCGATGGGGATCATGAAGGCCGCGATGGACGCGGCACAGGGGGGGCGTCTGCGCGGGGCCTCGACCATCACCCAGCAGGTGATGAAAAACTTCCTGCTGTCGGGTGACCGCAAGATCGAGCGCAAGATCAAGGAAATCATCCTTGCCGCGCGGGTCGAACAGGCGCTGACCAAGGACAAGATCCTTGAGCTGTATATGAACGAGATTTTCCTCGGCCAGAACAGCTTCGGCGTGGCTGCGGCCGCCCAGACCTATTTCAACAAGACCCTGTCGCAGCTTGAGCCGCATGAGGCCGCCTATCTGGCGACCCTGCCGAAAGCTCCGTCGACCTACCACCCCGTGCGCGAGCGTGAGCGGGCGACCGACCGCCGCAACTACGTTCTGCGCGAGATGTTTCAAAACGGCTATCTGACCAAGGCGGTCTACGACAAGGAACGCGAGCAGCCGCTGCGCTCGGTCCAGAATGGCGATTTCGAGGATTTCAAACGCTCGCTGCCTCCGCGCAACTACTTCACCGATGAAATCCGCCGTCAATTGTCGAGCGATTTTGGCGAGGAAGAGTTTTTCGGCGGTGGCCTGACCATCCGCGCGACTGTCGATCCCGAAATGCAGGTTGAGGCCGCCAAGGCCCTGCGCGGCGGGCTTGAGAAATATGACCGCGGTTTGGGCATCTGGCGCGGCACGGGCCAGACTGTCGATACGGCGCAACTGGACAATGAGGATAGCTGGCGCGCGGCCCTCGCGTCGGTCGATGTCAGCCGCGATATCGAGGGCTGGTTCCCTGCGGTCGTGCTCGAAATCGGTGAGCGTGACGCCCGCATCGGCATCGAAGGCGTCGATGAGGTCGAGGGCGGCCATTGGGTCCCCGCCGAAGATGTCGACTGGGCGCGCAAACGCAACGAAGACGGCTCGCTGTCGTCGCGGGCCAATGTTGCCGGCGATCTGGTAGAGCAGGGCGATGTGGTGCTGGTGCGCCGGATGACCTCCGACAGCGACGGCTCCTTCATCCGCTGGACGCTGCGGCAGGTGCCCGAAGTCGAAGGCGCCTTCATGGCGATGGACGTCAATAACGGTCGCGTTCTGGCAATGCAGGGCGGGTTCTCCTACCAGCATTCGGTGTTCAACCGCGCAACACAGGCGACGCGTCAGCCCGGCTCGTCCTTCAAACCCTTCGTTTATGCGGCTGCGCTCGATTCCGGCTACACCCCTGCGACCATCGTTGTGGATGCGCCGATTGAGCTGAACACCCCGCAGGGCGTGTGGCGTCCGCAAAACTACTCCAACCGCTTCTATGGCCCGACGCCGCTGCGCACCGGGATCGAACAGTCGCGGAACCTGATGACCATTCGTCTGGCGCAGGAAGTCAGCATGAACACCGTCGCAGGCTATGCCGAACGCTTCGGTGTCTATGACAAGATGAGCCCGTTCCTGTCCAACGCGCTTGGCGCGCAGGAAACCACGATCTTCAAAATGGTCGCGGCCTATTCCATGTTCGCCAATGGCGGGGAGCGGGTTGAACCGACATTGGTCGACCGTGTGCAGGACCGTTGGGGCCGCACGATCAATCGCCACGATCAGCGCAGCTGCGCGGAATGTAAGATGGCGTCCCTCGAAGAAGGCACCGCGCCGCGGATCGTCACCAATCGCGAGCAGGTCATCGATCCGATCACCGCCTATCAGCTGACCTCGATGATGGTCGGCGTTGTCGAACGGGGCACGGCCCGCCGGGCTGTCGGGCTCAGCGTTCCGGTCGCGGGCAAGACCGGCACCACCAATGACGCCAAGGACGTGTGGTTCGTGGGCTTCACCTCGAACATCGCCGCTGGCTGCTACATCGGCTATGACCGTCCGCGCCCCTTGGGCCGTGGTGCCTCGGGTGGCGGCATGTGTGGTCCGGTGTTCCAGCAGTTCATGGAAAAGGCCACAGCGAAATATGGCGGCGGGCCCTTCGCCGTGCCGCCGGGCGGGCATTTCATCAATATTGACCGCCACACCGGCAACCGGCTGAGCGACAGCGCCAGCGGCGCAAATGTCATCGCCGAATATTTCCGTGATGGCGAGCAGCCCATCTTCGGGGTCAGCGCGATGGTTGATGGCGGGTTCCAGATGGGCACCAACCTGCCGATGTTTAATGCGGGCGAAGATGACCTGAACGCGCCTGCCGCGCGGGCGCCCTCCAAGACCGTCACCACCTCGACCGGCAAGAAGGTGCAGATCGCGCCGAAGGCCAGCTTTGGCTCGCTCTCCTCGGGTGGGCTTTACTGACAGCGCGCCCCCGCACTGGCCTATTTGGCGCCTGCGGGGGGCGCCTCCGGCGGGCGTATTTCCGGCTCGTTGATGCGGGCGATGCGACCCCGCGCGGAGCGGCGACTTGCCCTGAAGGGCCGGGCGCGATACACCCCGGCTCTGACCCAGACAATAGGCAAGACCCATGCGCGCCGACGCCCAGAACACCGTTGAAGAGATCCGCAAATCGCTGAGCCTATTGGGGCAGCGACTGGATTGGGAGACCGCTCCACACCGGCTGGAGGAGTTCGACGCCCGTGTCGAGGATCCCAACCTCTGGAACGATCCCGACGCGGCACAAAAGCTGATGCGCGACCGCCAGTCGCTGGTCGACGCGATGGAAACCTATCGCGGCATCGAGCGTGAGATGAACGACAATGTCGAGCTGATCGAACTGGGCGAAATGGAAAACGACGCCGAGGTCGTATCCGATGCCGAAGCCGCGCTGAAAACGCTGGCCGAGCGCGCCGCCGCCAAGGAAATCGAGGCGCTTCTCGACGGCGAAGCCGATGCGAACGACACGTTTCTTGAGGTCAATGCGGGCGCGGGCGGCACGGAAAGCTGCGACTGGGCGTCGATGCTGGCGCGGATGTATGTCCGCTGGGCCGAGAAGAAAGGCTATAAGGTCGAGCTTCAATCCGAAAGCTCGGGCGAGGAAGCGGGCATCAAATCCGCCACCTATAAGATCAGCGGCCATAACGCCTATGGCTGGCTGAAATCCGAAAGCGGCGTGCATCGTCTGGTGCGCATCAGCCCCTATGACAGCGCCGCGCGGCGGCACACGTCGTTCAGCTCGGTCTGGGTCTATCCGGTCGTCGACGACAATATCGAGATCGAGGTGAATCCCTCTGACATCCGGCTCGATACCTACCGCTCCTCGGGCGCAGGCGGTCAGCACGTCAACACGACCGACTCCGCCGTTCGGATCACGCATATTCCCACCGGGATCGTGGTGACCTCCTCCGAGAAATCGCAGCACCAAAACCGCGACATCGCCATGAAGGCGCTGAAATCGCGGCTTTACCAGATGGAGCTGGAGCGCCGCACCGCAAGCATTCAGGAAGCCCACGAAGCCAAGGGTGACGCGGGCTGGGGCAACCAGATCCGATCCTATGTTCTCCAGCCTTACCAGATGGTGAAAGACCTGCGCACGGGGCACGAAACCTCTGACAGCCAAGGCGTGCTGGACGGCGATCTCGATCCGTTCATGGGCGCCGTTCTGGCGCTTGGGGTGGCGGGCAAAAGCCGCAGCGAAGCAAACGCCAGCTAAGCCACACTCAACGACAATGCATCGCCTGCTGGCCCGGTCCTGTTTTGGATCGGGCTTTGCTATGTCTGAGTGTCAGCTGAATACTCGTTGCACCCTCCGTCGGTCATCCGTCCGGCTGCTGCGCGCTGCAATATGGGTCTGGCGGCTCGGGCCCGCTAGTCCACCAAGCCAACCGTCAAATGCTGCGGATCGCATCGCATTTCGCAGTGGAAGCCTTCGGCCGCGAAATCCTGCTCGAACGTGCCGCTGAACGCATGGGGGAAAGCCTTCCCAACGAGGAACGAGCCGAAACCGCGCCGCTCCGGGGCAATGACGGGCGGGCCACCCGTCTCCACCCATGAAAAAGCGAATTCAGGTTCGCCATCTGGCGCGCTCGAAGGGGCGACGCCCCATGTGATGCTGACGCGCCCTTCACGGGTCGAAAGCGCCCCGTATTTCGACGCGTTCGTGGCGAGTTCATGCACAGCCATCGCCAGTCCGATGACCTGTTCCGAGCCGACGGTCAGCGGAGGACCAGACACTGTTATACGGCCATCTCCCTGACGAAATGGTTCCAATGCGCCGAAAACCACGGATCCAATCTCGGCACCCAGCGAATTGGACCCCGCCAGAATCGCCTGCGCGTTGATCAGGCTGTTAAGCCTCTGGGTGATGGTCTCCTCGGCCTCCTGAAGGGAGCGCGCGGTGCGATGCGTCTGTTTGATCAACGCAGAGACAAGCGAGAAGGTATTGCGGGACCGATGCACCAATTCGCGGATGCGCAACTCGGTGCTGCGCTCGGCCCGAACCTTGGCAGTGGTCTCGACCACTGTATCCATCATCCCCACGACCGCGCCGGTCTCATCGGTGATCGGGCCATAGGCGAAGGTGAAAAATGCCTCTTCATCATAGCCATAGCGATTGATGGTAAGCGCGAAATCCTCAATATAGGTCGCCTCACCCTTCATCGCACGATCCGCGATAGGGCCAATCGTATCCCATGCCTCGGCCCAGATTGTCGAAAACGGCAGGCCTAAGCAGGGGTGTTTATCGCCAAGGATCGGGCGGAAGCTTTCATTATAGAATGTCAGCAGATCCGGTCCCCAGCACAGGGCTTTCGGAAATTTACTGCTCATCATGGTGCCCAAAGCCATGCGAAGGGCAGGGGGCCAGCCCGCCATCGGGCCCAGGGACGTTTTGGTCCAGTCATGCTCGGCGATCGCGCGGGACATTTCATCGTCCCCGATCAAAAACTTCGTATTGTCTGCAAGCATCGTCAATCCAACTTGGCCCAGCGTCTGTGTCAGACTTTTGCACAGGCCCGCGCGGAGGTTCAAATTCAAACCGGGCAGAGCCTGTAAACTTAGGAACTAAAAGACAAGTTTTGAGAAACGGTCAATAAAAAAGGCAACGCCCGAAGCGCTGCCTTTCGATAACAATGGCGATTTTGATGATCGCGATCAGCTATTCGAGCCGGTTTCCGGCGCAGCAAGCTTTTTGGGTTGGGAATTTCCGTTAAGCGGATCTTCCTGACGCTGAACGGAGCCTTCGAAATGGGCGCCGCTCTCTATAGCGATGGTTTTATGGATAATGTCACCTTCGACACGGGCGGTCGATGTCAGGCGCACCTTCAGGCCGCGAACGCGACCGACAATACGGCCATTCACCACGACGTCATCGGCGACAACTTCGCCGCGCACGGTCGCGCCTTCGCCGACGGTCAGCAGATGCGCGCGGATGTCGCCTTCTACTGTGCCTTCGACATTGATGTCGCCAGAGGTCTTCAGATTGCCGGTGATGGTCAGATCGGATGACAGGGTCGATGCGGGCGGCTTGGCCTTGGGTGCGATAGTCTTGCTCTCCATCGGCGGTTTGGTCGCACCGGGTACCGCGGTGCTCTCTGCGTCGGGCTTCGGGGCGCCGGGTTCGTTGATCCTGCTTTTAGAAAACATTCTTCGCTGCCTTGATGTAGCTCATCGGATTGACGGGACTGCCATTGACGCGCACCTCATAATGAAGATGGGTGCCCGTAGAGCGTCCAGTGTTGCCCATATCACCGATCTGGTCCCCACGCGATACCCTTTGCCCGACCTTCACGCGAATTTTGGACATATGGGCGTAACGCGTCTCGATTCCGAACTCATGCTGGATCTTGACGAGGTTGCCGTAACCCGACTGGCGCCCGGCGAAAACCACGACCCCATCGCCGGTGGAATGGATGGGCGTGCCATGCGCGCCGGCGAAATCCGTGCCTTCATGCATCCGGCCCCAGCGCGGACCATAGCCCGAAGTATAGCGGAAGCTGTCTTTGATCGGGATGTCGAAGGGCGCCTTGGTGGCCGCGATCCGGTAAAGGTTCATCTCGTCGAGACCTTCGAGGATCTTATTGGCGCGCAGGCTGTCGGCGTCGGGCTCGGTGCCCTTGGTCGAGAAGCTAATCGGCGTCAGCGGGCCACCCTGACCGGAATAGCCGCGGCGCACGGTGTCGAGCAGCTTTTTCGGAGGCAGGCCGGCGTCGCGGAACATCTTGTCGAGCGGCGCGAGAGAAACTGAAACCGCCTCTTCCAGCTGCGAGAAAATCCGGTCGTTCTTGTCGAGGAGCAGCTCGCGCTCAAAGGCGACGGCGTCGGCCTCTTCCTTCATGCGGGCGGCTTCCAGCTCCATCTCGTCGCGCTCGGCGGCGGTCAGTTCCAGCGCCTGCGTCAGGAAATCAACGGTGCTGGTCGCATCGCCAAGCTTGCCTTCGCTGGTGCGGGTCGAGCCGGTTTCAGCCTCAAGGCTGTCGGCAAGCTTTTCGCCCTGCGCCAGTGCAATATCGCGTTCATTCATGGTGCGCTGCAGCGTCGTCTGGATCACGCCGATGCCGGTTTCCAGCTCCTTGCGGCGATCTTCGGACGCGAGAAGCCCGGACTGCATCTGGGAAATCTGCGCCATCGCGGCGGTGAAACGATCCTGAGCGGCGCGCGCTTCGGCGGCGCGGGCGTCACGCGCCACGGAGATGTCGTTGAGCCGCTGCTCATAAAGGGCACGTTCCCGATCAGCGCGTTCGCGGACATTTCCGGCGCCGATGCTGTCCATCAACAGGACTGCGGTGGCGATGATGGTCCAGCCGACGATCAGCGAACTTCCAAACAGGGCGAGGGCCTGCGTGCCCGGACGCAACCGGATGAACCGGGTGGCGCTATCGGATCGCAGGAAGAGCCGTTGTTCTGGAAGAAAGCGTTCAAGCGTCGCGTTGATGCGGTAGGTGATGCGCGTTCTCAAATGTCCGTTCCCGTTTCCCCGTCCCATGACATCAGGCTTCCCCAGCCATCCGTCGGGTCATGGGTTACCGGGGGCGATGCAGAAGCGCAACATTTTTGCACTTTCTCACGGGGTAACCGGTGGGCTTCATACATATTTGCGCAAGATTTCGCCGACGGTTGCTGCAGTTCTCGGCGGCTTTGGGCTGCGCGTTAACGATATGTCGCGTGACATGACAGAAATCTGTGGATTGTTTCTCTGCAATCGAGTTCGAATTGCTGCCGCCCGGGGCCAACACCTTGCCGGGACGGCGGGCGATCACGCCGACGATTCCCCACCCCGCCACCTCAGACGATACGCCATCGCTGTTCCAGCGTCTCAATGGCCGCCACACGGTCGGCGGTTTCGGGATGGGACATGAGCCAAGCCGCCGGTCCGGTGCGCCCGTTCGATCCGGTCAGATGTGCCAGCTTGTCGAGCAGCGATTTCTGCGCCGCCGTGCCAATGCCGGAGCGATGCAGCAGCGCGGCCGCATAGGCGTCGGCCTCATATTCGTCTTCCCGGCTCAGCCGCGCGGCAAGCAGCCTCGTCAGCGCGCCCGCCACCAAGGCACCGATCCCCGGCAGAATTCTGTTCAGCACTGTGGCCAGCGCCATGCGAATGGCATTCTGCCCCGAAAAATCGATCATCCGCTTGCGGGAGTGACCCAAGGCGACATGCCCCAATTCATGCGCGATGACGCTGGCGATTTCGGGGGCCGTGACCTCCCCGGCGCGGTAGCGGTCGTAAAACCCGCGCGTGATAAAGATCCGGCCATCAGGTGCGGCCAGCCCGTTTACCGGGGTGATCTCGTAAATATGGACGCGGATGCGGGGCACATCGAGGGCGCGCGCCATCTGTCCCGTCAGCCCGATCAACGTGGCATCCGCCAATTCGGTGGAATTCTGATCGAGTTCCTTCGACGTGCGCCAGACGGAAAACCGATACATGGCGAACCCGTAAAGGATCAGCAGCAACAGGGGCAGGAACTTTATCAACATGATCTCCGCATCATGGGGCGGGAGCGCCTGCGGCACAACGCACAAGCGTCTGCGGCCCCATGCACAATAAAGCGAGGCATCCAGACCGCGCCGGACCGGTCGCAAACCACGCCGACCGCCTCATCGTTATCCGATAACAGACGCCGCCGGGCGATGGCGCGCGCCGGGGGCCTTCCAGCGGCGATGCACCCAGAACCATTGCTCGGGATCTGCGCGGATGCGCGCGCCCAAAGCATCATTGAATGCCTGCGTCATCACTTCGGGGTCGCCATGGGGGATCGGTGCGTCGACCTCGATCCGGTAGTCCAGCCCGCGATCAATACGCGTGGCCCAGACCGGCACCAGCACTGCGTCGTATTTCAGCGCCATTTCGGCGGCTGAGATGGCGGTCATGGCGGGCAGCCCCAGAAAATTCAGACGCCGGCCCTTCTTCACATGCAGATCGTTCAGCAGCATCGTCGATCCGCCGCGCGACAGATGGCGCAGCATCCCCTTCATGCCCGACCGTCCCAATGCGAACATCGGCGTCCCGACGGCCTCCATCGTGCGCACATAATGGCGGTTGAAATAGGCATTCGACATCGGACGGTAGAGCCCGCCCATCTCGTAGCCGCGTGCGTTCAGACAGGCGCGGGCCGCTTCGTAATTGCCGTAATGGCCTGACACCACGATCACGGAGCGTCCGGCGGCACGGGCCTCGTCAATCGCGGCAAGGCCGGGCCCAGTGCAGGAAAATTGCGCGGCCCGTTGGATGAATTCGGGGTTGGAGTAGTTTTCGATCAGCACACGGCCCGCATTCTCGGACACGCGGCGCGCAATGGCATTGCGCTGCGCCTTGGGCATCTCCGGCCAGATCCGGGCGAGATTTTCGCGCGAGCGGCGGGTGTAGCCGGCCAGCGGCGCAATGATCCGGCGCGAGATCTTGCCGAACAGCGGCACGCGCTGTTCATAGGGCAGCTTTAACGCACCCCCGATCATCACCCGCAGCACCCGGTCGATGGCCCAGTCGCTCCAGCTACCGGTGATGGCGTCATTGTCAGGGGCAGAAGGCATGGGGCAGCTCGTCGATCGGGGGTCGGGCAGGGCAGGTAGGGCGGGGCCGACACATATCCCGTTGCGCCCCGCCTTGCCAAGCCCGCCTAGCCAAGCCCGCGAGCCGTCCAAACTCAGGCGGCTTCCAGCGCCGTGATGATCCCGGAAAAATCCGCGGCCTTCAGGCTGGCGCCCCCGACCAATGCGCCGTCGACATTCGACACGGCAAAGATCTCCGCCGCATTGCCGGGCTTGACCGAGCCGCCATAGAGAAGCCGGATCGTGTCGGCCTCATCCCCCAGCCGGTCGGCCAAGGCGGCGCGGATGGCGTCATGCACTTCCGCGATCTGGTCAAGCGTCGGCGTGCGCCCGGTGCCAATCGCCCAGACCGGCTCATAGGCAATGACCAGACGCGCGCTTGCGACGCCGTCGGGGATGGACCCGGCAAGCTGGGTGCGGATCACGTCGAGCGTTTTACCCGCATCGCGCTGCGCTTCGGTTTCGCCCACGCAGATCACCGCGATCAGATCATGCGCGAGGGCGGTTTCCGCCTTGGCCCGGATGTCCGCATCCGTCTCGCCATGGTCGGCCCGGCGTTCGGAATGACCAAGGATGACATGGCTCGCGCCCGCGTCGCGCAACATCAAGGCAGACACATCGCCAGTATGCGCCCCCGAAACGGCGGCATGACAATCCTGCCCGCCGACGGCAATCGGTGCCTCGCCCAGCCTTTGGGTCATGCGATGGATCAGGGTCGCGGGGGGGCAGAGCAGCAGATCCACCTGCGGTGCGGGATGGCTGGCGGCGAGCGTATCGATCTCGGCCAGCTCCGCCTCGGATCCGTTCATTTTCCAGTTTCCTGCGGCGAGCTTCTTGCGCATGCGGTGAGTTCCTCGGTCAATTGGGTCTGACGTGAGACAACAGGAGCAGACGGCGGGACGCAAGGGGCGCGGTCAGGCACTGCCACCGGCTGACGTAAGTGCCGAACAGCCCCGGCGCACTCCGTCAGACTGATCCATCGCCCAGACGCCAACCACATTGCGGACCGGGAAACGACATCGCAGCACAGGCGAAGCCTTGATCGCATTCCCCATCACCTACGCAAAAGGGCGGACCCACCGGCCCGCCCCTCGCGATTTCAAACCTGCCCGGTCGCTTATTGAGCGGCGGCGCGGGCCTCGGCATTGGATGCCGCCATCGCGGTGTAGCCGGCGGTAAAGCCCGACAGGGACACGCCAAGGTCGACGGTCTGATCCGGCGCGCCTGCAGGCACGATGGTGATCTGTGCGGCGGCGCCCCGGCGGAAGGCATTCACATCCTCCTCGGTGAAGCCAACCCGCGCAAAGCAGCCGATCCGGGTGCACAGCGTGAAGGGATAGCGCTTGCCTTGGCTGCCATCGACAGACAGGCGGATCTGCTGGGTGAGCAGCGTCTCAAGCGGGGTGATGATCGTCGCACCGGCCACGGCCTGTTGGCCTGCGGGCAGATCGAAGATGCTCATCTCAGCGACCGAATTGCCGTTGCCGTCTTTCAGCAATTGATACAGCTGGCAGGGGTCGTTGCCGGCCTCGGTGCGCACGCAACGGATTTCCCAGTCGCCGGACACTTCCTTGATATAGGTATCGCCGACGCCATTGCCGGTCTCACCTGCGGTGCCCATGTCCAGGCCGTTGCTGTTGGCGCCATCGACGGTGCCACCGGTTTGCGCATCGGACTGCGCGCCAGTCTGGGCATCTGCCGGAGCTTCGGTCTGGGGCTCGGACGCGGGGGTGCTGTCCGTGGCGGGGGTGTCCTGAGCGGCGAGCGGCTGTGCCAAGCCCAGCATCAACACTGTCAGGGCGAGGGTCTTGCGGGATGTCTGCATTGTCCTCAGTCTCTTCCGTTTCCTGTCAAAAGGCTGGGCGGGATGTAGCACGCACCCGCAGGGCTGTCAGGTGCCGATTTTGTAACCCCGGCAGCGCAGCGCCGATCAGGCCGGATCGCAGACATGAAACAGGCGGCCCCCTGCGGCGCCGCCTGTCATTTATCGGGAAGGGAAGCCGCGCTCAGCCCTTGGCGAAGCTCGTCTCCAACCAGTGCTCCAGCCAGTGGATGTCATAATTGCCCGTCTGGATGTCAGGCTCCTGCAGCAGCGCATCGAACAGCGGAACGGTGGTGTCGATCCCGTCGACGACCAGTTCCCCCAGCGCGCGATGCAACCGGGCCAAGGCCTCGGGGCGGTCGCGGCCATGCACGATGAGCTTGCCGATCAGGCTGTCGTAATAGGGCGGGATCGAATAGCCGCCGTAAAGCGCACTATCCATCCGAACCCCCAAACCGCCCGGCGCGTGGAATGTCTTGACCCGACCGGGGCAGGGCGAGAAATTCGGCAGCTTCTCGGCATTGATCCGCACCTCGATGGCGTGACCGTTGACCTGCAACTCGTCTTGGGTGAACGACAGCGGCTGGCCCTGCGCGATACGGATCTGTTCGCGGACCAGATCGACACCGAAAACGGCCTCCGTCACCGGGTGTTCCACCTGCAAACGGGTGTTCATCTCGATGAAATAGAACTCATCGTTTTCATAAAGAAACTCGATGGTGCCAGCCCCGGAATAGCCGATCCGCGCGATGGCGTCGGCGCAGGTCGCGCCGATGCGGGCGCGGGTCTCGGGGTCGATCGCGGGGCCGGGGGCCTCTTCGAACACCTTCTGGTGACGCCGCTGCAACGAACAGTCGCGCTCGCCCAGATGCACGGCATTGCCTTTGCCGTCACCAAACACCTGAATTTCGATGTGACGCGGCTTGCCGAGGTATTTCTCGATATACACCTCGTCATTGCCGAAGGCGGCCTTGCTTTCCGACCGTGCGGTGCGGAATGCCGTGTCCAGATCCGCCGCCGTGCGCGCCAGTTTCATGCCGCGCCCGCCACCACCGGCGGTGGCCTTGATGATCACGGGATAGCCGATCTCCTCGGCCACCACACGCGCGGTTTCCAGATCGGGCACCCCGCCATCGGAGCCGGGAACGCAGGGCACGCCCAGCGCACGCATGGTTTCCTTGGCGGTGATCTTATCGCCCATCATGCGGATATGTTCCGCCGACGGCCCGATGAAGGTCAGGGCGTGATCCTCGACGATCTGCACGAAATTCGCGTTCTCGGACAGGAAGCCATAGCCGGGATGGATCGCGCCCGCGCCGGTGATCTCGCAGGCCGAGATGATGGCCGGCACGGACAGATAGCTTTCGGTGCCCGAGGGCGGTCCGATGCAGACGCTTTCGTCGGCCATGCGCACATGCATCGCGTCGGCATCGGCGGTGGAATGCACCGCGACGGAGGCAATGCCCATTTCGCGACAGGCGCGGATCACGCGCAGCGCGATTTCACCTCGGTTGGCGATGAGGATCTTGTCGAACATGGGGCCTCGCGCCTTATTCAAGGATCATCAGGGGCGAGCCGAACTCGACCGGGGCGCCATCCTCGACAAGGATGCGCTTGACCTTGCCCGCGCGGGGGGCGGGGATCTGGTTCATGGTCTTCATCGCCTCGACGATCAGCAGCGTCTGACCCTCGGTCACGGTGTCGCCCACCGATACGAAAGACGGCGTGCCCGGCTCGGGCTGAAGATAGACGGTGCCCACCATGGGCGAGGGCACGGCGCCGGGGTGATCGGCGGGATCGCTGGCAGCTTCTGCGGCGGGGGCGGCAGCTGCCGCCGGGGCCGCAGGGGCGCTCGTGGCAGGAGCAGGCGCTGCGATGGCGGCTGCCTGCTGAATGTGGATCTGGCGCGAGACCCGCACATTCAGGCTGTCATCCTCGCCATAGTCGCGTTTGACCTGAAGTTCGGTCAGGTCGTTGGCCCGCAGGAGCTCCGCCAGCGCCTGGATGAAGGCCACGTCTTCGTCATGTTTGGTCATCTGATATCCTCGACCCTCTGCACCCCGGTCTCATGGCGCGTGTCCTGTCTGATGCGGTGCGCGCGCTTGCCGGGCGTCTGCTCTCGTGTGGCGTGGCTTATACGCTTAAGGGCGCTGAAGGAAAAGCGCCCAAACTTATCGATATTTTGCCGGTTTGAACCGAATCCGAGCGGTTGTGCCCACAGAGTGCCGAAAATCCGGGCAGATTCGCCGGTTTTCACGCTCTCACACCGCTGCGGCCCTCTCCGATAAATTTACCGTTTGATAAAAAATTTGACCCGTGCCAGCGTGATTGACGTTACAGTCAAGCGGGAGACAGCGCATGTCCAACAGCCAGACGACACCCGGAATCGTGCCTGCGCGGTTGCCCGACGATACCTATGCGGGGAATTTCGGCGATCTCCACCCGCCGCTGGACGCGCATGAGGCGCTGGTCGCCGCCGACCGCTGTTATTTCTGCTTTGACGCGCCCTGCGCCACAGCCTGTCCGACAACAATCGATATTCCGATGTTCATCCGCCAGATACAGGCGGGCCATCCGGGGGATGCGGCCAAGACCATATTCGACGTCAATATCCTCGGCGGGATGTGCGCGCGGGTCTGCCCGACCGAACAGCTCTGCGAGGAAGTCTGCGTGCGCGAACTGGCCGAAGGCAAACCGGTCGAGATCGGTCGCCTGCAACGCTACGCCACGGACAGCGTGATGGCGCGCGGCATCCACCCCTTCACCCGCGCCGAGCCGACCGGACGCCATATCGCGGTCGTGGGGGCGGGGCCTGCGGGTCTGGCCTGTGCGCATCGGCTGGCGATGAAGGGCCATGACGTCACCCTCTATGACGCGCGGCCCCGGCCCGGCGGGCTCAATGAATACGGCATCGCCGCTTATAAGACCGTCGATGGTTTCGCGGAGGCAGAGGTGAACTGGCTGCTGCAAATCGGCGGAATCACTTTGAAAACCGGGATGAAGCTGGGCGAAGCGCTGAGCCTCGACGCCCTGCGCGCCGATCATGACGCGGTGTTCCTCGGGGTCGGTCTGGCCGGGGTCAACGCGCTGCGCTGCGACGGCGAAGATCACCCCGCCGTCCGAAATGCTGTCGATTTCATAGGCGAGCTGCGCCAGTCGCCGGACCTGTCGCAACTCGCCATCGGGCGCGATGTGGTCGTGATTGGCGGCGGCATGACCGCCGTGGATGCCGCCGTGCAGTCGCGGCTGCTCGGGGCACAGAATGTGACGCTGGTCTATCGCCGGGGCCGCGATCGCATGGGCGCGTCCCCTTATGAACAGGATCTTGCGGCATCACGCGGCGTGCGCATCGTGACCAATGCCGCGCCGGTCCGCATCCATGCCGATGGCGATGCGGTGCAGGGGATTGAACTGGCCTTCATGACCGATGGGCCCGACGGGCTGGTGCCGACTGGCGAAAGCCTGACATTGAAAGCAGACCAGATTTTCAAGGCGATCGGACAGAGATTGCACGATGCGCCAGAGGACCTGTCGCTGACCGGCGCGAAAATTTCGGTGCATGGGGCGGGGCGCACATCCGTTCAAGGCGTGTGGGCGGGCGGGGATTGTGCTACCGGCGGGGATGACCTGACCGTGACTGCCGTGGCTGAGGGCCGCGACGCGGCCGAGGACATCCACCAGACCCTAACGGATCGGATCCCATGATGAGCCCTGCACGCAAGCCGACGAAGACCGCCGCCCCCTCCGCCAAGGAAGCCGCCGCACGCAGCGCCTCCGCGCTGGCACGCATCCCCGAAATGGACGATGCCGACGGGCTGCGCGCCCTGTTGCGCAATGCTGAACGGCTCGATGCCGGTGACGTGCGCGACGCCGCGTTTCGCCGTCTGGCCTTTGTGCAAACGGATGTGGAGGCCGAGCCGGGCAGCCTTGAGCATGACTTCTGGCAGACCATCCACGCCTTTGAGCAATTGATGCGCGAGGATAAGGGCAAGGCCGTGCGTCTGACCCGTGTGCGCCAGAAAATCACCCGCGTGGGAGAGGTCAAGACGCTGAGCGATTTCGCCGCCGCCACTGCCGAAAACCCCGCTTTTGACGAATTGATCGCGCGCGGCATGTCGGATCTGACCGGCGAGGCCGTGATTCTGCGCCATCCCGACGAATTCACCGAAGACACCCGCGCCGATGCCACCGCCCGCCTGACCGAAGCCGGCGCCGATCCCACGGCCTCTGCCGCCTGACGGGCGGGCGCAGGGGGCCGATCCCATAGCCGCCGCCCGCCGCAGACAGGCTTGGGTCCGGCACGCCAAAGGAGACCATGAACCATGGCTGATCTGAGAAGCGAATTCGTCGGCATCAAAAGCCCGAACCCGTTCTGGCTGGCCTCGGCCCCGCCCACCGATAAGGAATACAACATCCGCCGCGCCTTCGAGGCCGGCTGGGGGGGCGTGGTCTGGAAAACGCTGGGCTCCGAAGGACCGCCGGTGGTCAATGTGAACGGCCCCCGCTACGGCGCGATCTGGGGCGCGGACCGGCGGCTGCTGGGACTGAACAATATCGAGTTGATAACCGACCGCCCATTGCAGCAAAATCTACGTGAAATCAAGGCGGTAAAGCGCGACTATCCCGACCGCGCGGTGCTCGTCTCGCTCATGGTGCCCTGCGAGGAGGAAGCGTGGAAAGCCATCCTGCCGCTGGTCGAGGAAACCGGCGCCGATGGGGTGGAACTGAACTTCGGCTGCCCGCATGGCATGGCGGAGCGCGGCATGGGCTCCGCCGTAGGGCAGGTGCCCGAATATATCGAAATGGTCGCGCGGTGGTGCAAGCAGACCACCCGGATGCCCGTGATCGTGAAGCTGACGCCAAACATCACCGACATCCTCAAACCGGCAGAGGCCGCCCTGCGCGGCGGCGCCGACGCGGTGAGCCTGATCAACACGATCAACTCCATCACCTCCGTCGATCTGGACCGCATGTGCCCCGAGCCGCGCATCGGCGACAAGGGCAGCCACGGCGGCTATTGCGGCCCGGCGGTCAAACCCATCGCGCTGCACATGGTGGCCGAGATCGCGCGCAACCCCGCCACTGCCGATATGCCGATCTCTGGCATCGGGGGCATCACCACATGGCGCGATGCGGCGGAATTCCTGACGCTTGGCGCGGGCAATCTACAGGTCTGCACCGCCGCCATGACCTACGGCTTCCGCGTGGTGCAGGAAATGACCGCCGGTCTGTCGACATGGATGGATGAGAAGGGCTACGCCTCGGTGGCGGAGGTCTCGGGCCGCGCGGTGCCCAATGTCACCGATTGGCAATATTTGAACCTCAACTACGTCGCCAAGGCCCGCATCGATCAGGATCTCTGCATCCAATGCGGACGCTGTTTCGCGGCCTGCGAGGACACAAGCCACCAAGCCATCGCCATGCATCCCGGTCGGGTGTTCGAGGTCAAGGATGACGAATGCGTCGCCTGCAACCTCTGCGTCAATGTCTGCCCGGTCGAAGACTGCATCACCATGACCGAACTATCGCCGGGCACGACCGACCCGCGCACCGGCGAAACCGTCCCGGCGGAATATGCCAATTGGACGCAGCATCCGAACAACCCGTCGGTGGATGCGGCGGAGTAAGGGCACAGGCCCAGCCTCGCGAGCCCCTGCAGGTTCATCACATGGTGACAGGCTGCGCGTCGCAACCTACCGAATTGGCTAAGGAATTTCCGCCGCTTCTGGCGCGTTTTCCCGGCGAAATCGAATGTTACCCATGGGTAAGGTCGCAAGAATGGGCATTACCCATGGGTAAGGTCGCGTTGATCACCGCTGAAGGCCTCTGCGGCGCGGATCGCGGTGGCGGGTCCATGTGCGCGCCTGTCCCTGCACGGAAGTCGCAAACCGATCTAGCCTCAACCGCGCAGCTGACGATCACTGGCGCAAGCCTTGCGCGGGTATCGCTCCGTCCGACAGATGCGGCGCGGCCCTTGCGGCTCTGCGCTGTTCTGAGAGCAGCTACAACACGGTTGAAGCTCGGGGGCGACGGGCTGGAGGCCGAAGGCGCATAGCGTCGTGGCCGAGACGGGCGATAATTCCACCCCTGACGGGCTGTCGCAGAACCCGCACTGACCCAACCGGGCCGCGCGGGCCCCCGCCCGCATAAGCGCAGCGGGCAGGGGCGGTGCGTGGGCGTTATTCCTTGCCCTTGTAGATGTTGATGAGCTTTTGCAGCATGTCGAGCGCATCCTCGCGCGAGCGCTGGAAGCTGTTGCGCCCGATGATGGAGCCATTGCCGCCCCCGTCGCGAATGGCGCGGGCATCGTCGTAAACGCTGTCGGTGCCCTTCTTGGCCCCGCCCGAAAACACCACCACCCGGCGACCTGCGAAACAGGCGTCGACACAGTGTTTCACGCGCTCGGCCTGTTCGGCGATCGGGATCTGTTGCTCTTCGTAGACCTTCTTGGCCTCGGGCAGCATCAGGTGATCGGTGGACAGCTTGATCTTGATGATATGCGCGCCCAGCAGAGCGGCGATATGGGCGGCATAGGCGGCGACGTCGACGGCGGTTTCGCCATCCTTGCTGATCGCTTCGCCGCGCGGATAGGACCAGATCACGCTGGCGATGCCCTTGGCGGCGGCTTCCTTGCGCATCTCGACGATCTCTTCGAACATGTCGATCGCACAATCGGAGCCGGGATAGATGGTAAACCCGATGGCCGAGGCCCCGATGCGCAGCGCGTCATCGACCGAAGCCGTGATCGCCTGGTTCTTGCCCGCCGTGCCCGACATCAGCGAATTGGCGGAGTTTACCTTCAGGATCGTCGGGATCGCGCCCGCGAATGTGTCGGCCCCGGCCTCCAGCGGACCCAGCGGCGCGGCATAGGCATTCAGCCCCGCGTCGATGGCCAATTGGTAATGGTAATGCGGGTCATAGCCGCCGGGATTGGGCGCAAAGCTGCGGGCCGGTCCATGCTCGAACCCCTGATCGACGGGGAGGATGATCATCTTGCCGGTGCCGCTCAGCTTGCCCTGCATCAGCATGCCGTGAAGCTTCGCCTTCACGCCCGGGGTCTCGCCCTCGTAATTGGCGAGGATACGCTGGACAGTGCGGGTGGCTTTCATGATCGGATCCTTCTCAAGTTGCGTCGAGTTGGGTTTAGAGCGCCTGCGCAGCGGTGCAACACTGGTGGCGCTAACGCAGGGGAAATAGTTTTTGGCTGTGATGGGACCGGGGATTTGCGGGGGTGTTTTGCCTGCGCAGGGGCAGGGTGTGTCTGGGGGTGCTGACCAGGGCGCGCGGTTCGTAAACGAGCGGTTGATGCGGCGTGCGGGGCCTCGGCCCGTGGACGCCCCAGCGGCGCGCAACAGCTCTCGGACAAGGCCGCAGGCCGCGAGAGCGAGCGCCTGCCCGTTCGGGCGGGCTGGCGCTTTGCCATCGCGTGCTGACCTCGGGGCGGGGAGGTGTGTGGCGCGATAAAGCGCGCCGTTCGGTCGTTGCTGCGCCATCCCACGGGCAGGCTGGCGTGGTGCGTGAGCATCGACCTGCGGAGCATCCTTTGAGCGCAGCGCAACCGCTCTCGGACAAGCCCGAAGGGCGTGAGAGCGAGCGCCTGCCCGTCGCCACGGGCAGGCGCTTTGGGGGCTCTCGCTAACCTCAGGGCGGGGAGGTTGGTGGCGCGATAAACCACACCCGCTCAAGTGTAGCAGCGCCATCCCACGGGCAGGCTGGCGTGGTGCCTGTGCATTGACCTGCAGAGCATCCTTTGAGCGCAGCGCAACCGCTCTCGAACAAGGCCGCAGGCCGCGAGAGCGAGCGCCTGCCCGTTCGGGCGGGCTGGCGCTTGGCCACCTCCCGCTGACCTCAGAGCGGAGAGGTGTGTGGCTGGGATAAAGCACACCCGCCCAACCGTCTCAGCGCCACCCCACGGGCAGGCTTGCGTCGTGCCTGTGCGCGGACCTGCGGAGCATCCTTTGAGCGCAGCGCAACCGCTCTCGCTAACCTCAGGGCGGGGAGGTTGGTGGCGCGATAAAGCACACCCGCCTAAGTGTAGCGGTGCCATCCCACGGGCAGGCTGGCGTGGTGCCACGGGAGGCGGTGGGAGGTTGCTCAGCGCGGAGGATTACCTCGCCGTGATACACTTCGGTTCGGTGTCGCGGGGCCGATCCGTGGGGCGCGCGGCGGCGGGGCTCTAGGGGCGGCTTGGATGCCAAGCGCCCCTAGAGCCTTGCCCGCGTTGCGGCGTTACGCGCCGAGCGCTGCGACGCCGGGCAGGGTTTTGCCTTCCATCCATTCGAGGAACGCGCCCCCTGCGGTGGAGATATAGGTGAAGTCCTCTGCCGCACCGGCCTTGTTGAGCGCGGCAACCGTGTCGCCGCCGCCGGCGACAGAGATCAGGCGGCCTTCGCGCGTCATTTCGGCGGCTTGCTGCGCGGCGGCATTGGTGGCGGCATCAAAAGGGGTGATCTCGAACGCGCCGAGCGGGCCGTTCCAGATCAGGGTGCGGGCCTCGTCGAAGGCGGCGGCGACCGCTTTGACCGTCTGGGGTCCCGCGTCGAGGATCATTGCGTCATCGGGGCAGAATTCCGCGTCCAGCACTTCATGCGCGGCATTGGCGGCGAATTCGCGGGCCACCACGATATCGACGGGCAGGATGATGCGGCAACCGGCCTCGCGGGCGCTGGCCATGATGTCTTGTGCCGTGCCGGTCATGTCGCGTTCGGCCAGCGAATTGCCGACGCTATGGCCCTTGGCGGCGAGGAAGGTGTTGGCCATGCCGCCGCCGATCACCAATGTGTCGACCTTGGTCACGAGGTTGCCCAGCAGTTCCAGCTTGGTCGAGACCTTGGCCCCGCCGACCACCGCGACGACCGGACGCTCGGGCGCGCCAAGCGCGGCTTCGAGCGCTTTCAGCTCCGCTTCCATCAGGCGACCGGCGCAGGAGGGCAGCAGCTGCGCGATGGCCTCGGTCGAGGCATGGGCCCGGTGCGCGGCGGAGAATGCGTCATTCACATAGACATCCCCCAGCGCGGCGAGGCTGGCGGCGAATTGCGGATCGTTCTGCTCCTCGCCCGCGTGGAAGCGGGTGTTTTCCAGCAACAGGACGGAGCCGGGGGCGAGATCGCTTGCGGCTTGTTTGGCCTTCAGCCCGATGCAGTCGGTCGCGAAATAGACCGGGCAGGGCAGGGCGGCCTCCAGCGCGGGCATGACCTGTTTCAGCGACATGGAGGGCACGACCTCACCCTTGGGGCGGCCAAAATGGGCCAACAAGACCGGCTTGCCGCCCTGATCGAGGATCGCCTTTACCGTGGGCACGATCCGTTCGATGCGGGTGGCGTCGGTGACATGGCCATCCTCGACCGGCACGTTGATATCCACGCGGACGAGGCAGGTCTTGCCGCTCAGGTCCATGTCGTCGAGGGTCTTCCAGGCCATGAATGCGTCTCCTCTGGGCGCTTATATCGGAACCCCGGACCAGAGCGGACCAGACCAGCCACGGGCCGGGGCGTCGGGCACAGTTCGATCCGATCCCGGCGCCGGGGTCAAGGTGACGCGACGCGCGCGCGCCAAGCGGGCAATTGGCCGCCACGCGAGGCGCGGATCGCAGGGCGGGCGGGACAGGTGGGCGGAAGGCAGGCGGGGCAGCAAAGGGAGGCGGGGCGGGACGGGCAAAGCGGGCGGGGCGCAGCCCATCTGCGGGCCGTGCGCATTGCCGCTCTTTATCTTGGCCCGCGATCCGCATAGGGTCCCAGCGACTGATAAGAGGAGCCCAGACATGGCCGAGATCAAGGATCCCGAAAACACCGTCATCATCGAGCTGAAGGATGGCCGCGTCGTCATCGAGCTGATGTCCGACGTTGCCCCCGAACATTCCAAGCGGATGAAGGAACTGGCCCGTGCCGGTGCCTATGACGGCGTTGTATTCCACCGCGTCATCGACGGTTTCATGGCCCAGACCGGCGATGTGGCCAATGGCAAGGCGGGCGGCGACACGTCGCGCGCGGGCACCGGCGGCTCCGACCTGCCGGACCTGCCTGCCGAATTCTCCCGCTTGCCGCATGCCCGTGGCACGCTGGGTGCGGCCCGTTCGGCCAACCCGAACTCGGCCAACAGCCAGTTCTTCATCAACTTCAAGGATAACGATTTCCTGAACGGGCAATATACCGTCTACGGTCAGGTCATCGAAGGCATGGAACATGTCGACGCCATCACCCGTGGCGAGCCGCCTGCGAATCCCGATCAGATGATCTCGGTCAAGGTGGCCGCCGATGTCTGATCCCCGTCGCACACGCCGCGCGCTGTTGGGCGGGCTGCTGGGTGTCGGGCTGGCCTTTGTGTCGGGCGCTGCGCTGTTTTCCGGCGCCGAAGCGCATGCACAGGGTCAGGACGGTCCGGGTCCGAACCTTGTGCTGTCCGTTGAGGGCAGCACGACGGGCACCGTCACGATCGACCTGTTCGAGGATGTCGCGCCGCAGCATGTCGCGCGCATCACCGAACTGGCCCGTGAAGGCGCCTATGACAACGTGGTCTTTCACCGCGTGATCGATGGCTTCATGGCGCAAACCGGCGATGTCGAATTCGGCAAGGCCGGGGGCGACACCGCCCGTGCTGGCATGGGCGGCTCGTCCAAGCCCGATCTGGCTGCCGAATTCTCGGACCGCACGTTCGAGCGCGGCACTGTCGGCATGGCCCGTTCGGCCAGCCCCGATAGCGCCAACAGCCAGTTCTTCATCATGTTCGACAAGGCCCCGCATCTGGATGGCGGCTATACCGTCGTCGGTCAGGTGATCGAAGGCATGTCGGTGGTGGATTCCATCAAGAAGGGCGACCAACGTCAAAATGGCGCGGTCTCGCAGCCCGATATGATTGCAAAGGCCACGGTTCAGCCGTGACCTGACCCGGACCGGGGCCACGCGCGCCCGGTCCGGATTTCTCTGCGTCCGGAGCTGCCCGCGTCCGGACCCCGGCTCTGATAGGGCCAACCTCTCCGAAAATTCCGACCTATCGCCCCGTCAGTTGTTTGGCAGGGGGCTTTCGGCGCTGTCCAAACCGGCGTCATCCTCAGCCTCGTCTGTCACGCTGACCTCAGCGGCGGGCTTTGACAGGGGATGATGCGCCAGCACCAGCGCCTTCAGCCGTTCGTCCAGAACATGGGTGTAGATTTCGGTGGTCGAAATATCGGCATGGCCCAGCAGCGTCTGGATCGCGCGCAGATCGGCGCCGCCCTCTAGCAGATGTGTTGCGAATGCATGGCGCAGGGTGTGCGGCGTGACCTTGGCCGGGCTGACCCCTGCGGCGACGGCCAACTCCTTGATCAGCAGATAGAATCGATGCCGGGTCAGATGGCCTGCGGCGCCGCTGGAGGGAAACAGGAACCGTGAGGCGGGCACGCCCTTGAGGCGCGCGGCCTCCTCGGCGGCGTCGCGGGTGGTCAGCCAGTTGACCAGCGCTGCACGGGCCGGTGGCGAGAGCGGCACCAGCCGTTCCTTGCCGCCCTTGCCGCGGATCAGCAACATGCGCGGATCGCCCCGCGCCGCGCCGACGGGCAGGGACACCAATTCGCTCACCCGCATGCCCGTGGCATAGAGCAGCTGCATCATGCAGGCATTGCGGTCATGGTCGCGCGGATTGCGCCCCGTGCGCGTGGCCACGTCGAGCAGGCGGTCGATCTCATCATGGGTCAGCGTTTTGGGCAGGGCCTTTGTCCGGCCCGGACCCTTAATCCTGAGCGCGGGATGGTCGCCGCGCCAGCCTTCCTCAAAGCCAAAGCGGAACAGTTGCTTCAACGCCGAGAGCCGCCGGGCGCGGGTGCTGCTGGCCAGCCCTTGAGCCTCGCAATGGATCAGATAATCCTCGACCTGCGTGCGGGTGGCGGTGCCGAAACTGCTGCCGTGATCGGCGAGCCAGGCGGAGACGTCTTTCAGGTCGCGCCCATAGGCCAGCAGCGTGTTTTGAGCCGCGTCCAGTTCCGCGGCCTGAGCCTCCAGAAAGGCCGAAATCCAGCGGTGGTCGGGGATCGTGCGGGGCGTGTCGCTCATGCCTCTGGTCCGGTCAGCAGCAGTTGCAGCGCGGCGCTGCGCGCAACGCGTTCATGGCCCAGCCGGTGCAGCACGGCGATGGCCGTGGCAATATCCGAAGGGTCGCCGCCCGCGCCATTGTCGAAGAGGTGCAGGGCTTGCAAAACCGCCTCGCCGATCAGGCCTTCGTCGAGTAGCGCCGGAAAGGGTTGGCGCAATTCGGTGGCGCGGTCGAACCCGTCTTGGATCGCGCCGCTGAGCGTGGTGGTCGCAGGCGCGTCCGCCGGGGTGCCGCGTGCCAAGGCCAACAGGAAGCGGGTGCTGTCGGACAGAGTGTCGGGGATCGGGGGTTGCGGCGCCTCCGGGCTTGCCGGGCGGCCGATCCGATCAAGTGCGACGGCCTCATAGGCGGTGGACAGCAGGCCGATGCGGAACGCCATCTCCCCCGCCGGTCCCGGCAGGTTCATCTGGGCCAGACGTTCCCCGAATAATTCGGCGAATGGCACTTCCAGACCGCTGGCCCGCATCGCATCCCAAGCCGGTTCGAGCGCCAGGGCGGTGTCACGCGAGGCGCCTGCCTCCAGCGCCGCATCCAGCCTTTGAACGGCGCTCAGCCGGTCCCAAAGCCCGCCAGAGGCCGCAGGTTCCCGCTCGGTCCAGATGCCGAGCAGAGCGTTCGGATCAAGGGCACCGCGCCGGGCCAGCCGCTCCGCCGCTTCGATCCGGGCCTTCCAGCCGGAATTGCCGCGCAGATCGGAATGGGCAAAGGCCACCGGCAGGCCAGAGGTCGGCACCGGCTCGCCAATCGCTTCGAACATGCGGAAGGTCAGCGGCGACGGACGGACCGGGCGCGACAGGGGCGGCAGGTCTTCGAACATCTCGGGGTCGAGGAACCGCGACAAGATCGCATCCTCGCCTTCGGCCAATTGCCCCAGCGCTTCTGCCGTGCCCAGTGTCAGCGCGGCGGCGGGCCAGTCGCCGGTCCGCGCAAGGCAGAAGATCCGGGCCGGGAAGGAGGGGGCAATGCCGGGTGTGCGGCGCATCCGGGCACAAGCCTGATCTTCCTGTCCGGTCAGCAGCGCCACATCGAACGCGCGCTGGAACACATCCGGGTCGACGACATCGGCGCGCGCGAGCAGGGCTGCGGCCTCCTCCAACGCGCCGCGCGCCAGCAACGCGTCGATCCGCGTCTCATAGAGCTGCCCCGGCGGATCTATCCCGGCAGGCGGCGTCAGGCTGGTCAGCAAAATAGTGCGAAACAGCGCCTGCACCGCGGGCAGAGGCTCGGTCGGCATGCTGCGGATCAGGTCCATGATGCGTTCCGGGTCCGAGCCGGCCCAGAAATCGCGGCTGAGCCCCGTCACATTCGGAGAAAACAGCCCCACCGCATCGGGCGCAGGCGCGCCCAGCGGGCGGACCGTGACGTCAGCGGGCAGGGCATTGCTGGAAATCGGGGCTTCTTGGGGGCGCGCGGCGACGACCGGGGTGGCCACTGAATTCGACAGCCAGTCGATCACTGAAAGCGGCTCTTCGCGCTGCTGGGCGATGGCGGGGGACGCCAATTGCAGCGCACAAAGCACGCCGAGCAGGCGTTTTACTCCCCGTCCGTCAATCGACATCGAGCGTAACAGGCTCCGTCACTTCGGTCTGGGTCGGCGTCAGATCGCCCACATATGCATAGCCGATAAGGGCCAAAGCACCCAGAATAATAAGGATCAACAATAACTTGATAAGCTTGCCCATAGGTGCTGCCCCAAATCCTTTCCGCCTCTCGCGTGCGATTTCTTTCTGTTTATATATGGCAATTCCGGCGAGTTCACGCCATTCAGAGGCGCAAATTTTTGTTAGGCAGGATGGTGCCGTTGCAGATGCGGCTCAAAAAGACGGTGGTGCTGGTCGGAATGATGGGCGCAGGCAAGACCGCGGTGGGCACCGTTCTTGCCAAGCGTCTTGCCGTGCCGTTCCTCGATAGTGACGCCGCGATCGAGAAGGCGGCGAATATGTCCATCGCCGAAATCTTTGCCCGCGACGGTGAGTCGTTTTTCCGCGCCAAGGAAAGTCAGGTGATTTCGCGCCTGCTGGATGACGAACGCGGCATTCTGTCCACGGGCGGCGGTGCGTTTTTGTCCCAGAGCAATCGTCAGATGATCTCGGAGCGGGGGGTGTCGGTGCTTCTCGATGCCGACGAAGAACTGCTGTGGAGCCGGGTGCGCCACAAGGACAGCCGCCCGCTGCTGCGCACCGCCGATCCGCGGCGCACCTTGCAGGATCTGATCGCCAAGCGGCGTCCGGTCTATGCGCAAGCGGATTTGCAGGTGCGCACCTTGCCGCAATACGCGGTGACCGACACGGCCGAGAAGGTGATCGAGGCGCTGATGACCCGCCCCGACGTTCTGGAACTTGAGGAGGCCTGATGGCTGATTTGTCCCCCCTGTCTGCCCCCTCTGCCGATGCCGGGCGTCGTGATGTGGCGGTGCCGCTGGGCGCGCGGGCCTATGAGGTGCGCATTGGTGCCGGTTTGATCGCGCAGGCGGCGGAGCAGATCGCGCCGCTGCTGGCCCGGCCCCGTGTCGCGGTGATCACCGATGAAAATGTCGCGCAGGCGCATCTGGGCCCGCTGACCGACGCGCTGGAACAGGCGGGCATCGCGGTGGCGTCGCTGGCGCTGCCGCCGGGCGAATCGACGAAAGGGTGGGAGCAGTTTTCCCGCGCGGTCGAATGGCTCATCGCCGAAAAGGTCGAGCGTCGCGACGTGGTCATCGCCCTTGGCGGCGGTGTGATCGGCGATCTGGCGGGGTTTGCTGCGGCGGTTTTGCGGCGCGGCGTGCGGTTCGTGCAGATCCCGACCTCGCTTCTGGCGCAGGTGGACAGTTCCGTGGGCGGCAAGACCGGGATCAATTCCGCCCAAGGCAAGAACCTGATCGGCGCATTCCACCAACCCGCGCTGGTGCTGGCCGATATCGCCGCGCTTGATACATTGCCGGATCGCGATTTCCGGTCCGGTTATGGCGAAGTGGTGAAATACGGGCTGCTGGGCGATGCGGCGTTTTTTGACTGGTTGGAGCAGAACGGCCCCGCGATGTTGGCGGGCGACCGCGCCGCACGGCTGCATGCCGTGGCGCGCTCGGTCGAGATGAAAGCCGAGATCGTGGTGCGCGACGAGACCGAGCAGGGCGACCGCGCGCTGCTCAATCTTGGGCATACCTTCTGTCACGCGCTCGAATCGGCCACGGGCTATGGTGATCGCCTGCTGCATGGCGAAGGCGTCGCGATCGGCTGCGCGCTGGCGTTCGAGCTGTCCTCCCGGCTGGGGCTGTGCCCTCAGGAGGAGCCGTCGCGCATCCGCGCCCATCTGCGGGCCATGGGCATGAAGACCGATCTGGCCGATATTCCCGGCGATTTGCCCGGCGCGGAGGCGCTGCTGGATCTGATGGCACAGGATAAGAAGGTCATCGACGGGCAGTTGCGATTTATCCTCGCACGCGGGATCGGGCAGGCTTTCGTCACGTCGGATGTGCCGCGGAACGCGGTGCGTGAGGTGCTGGAGGAGGCGCTGGCCGCGCCGCGCCGCGCCTGACCGGGGCGTGAGGCGTTCGTCCAAACCGATCCTCAGTTTGTAAAAAGGCCGCGTCGGGATGTCCCGCGCGGCCTTTCTTATTGGTCGTGATGGCAGTTGCGCCTCAGAACGGAATTTCGTCGTCGAGGTCGCTGCTGCCCGAGCCACCGCCCGCGCCGCCACCGTAGCCGCCGCCGGAGCTACCGCCCGAGCCGCCACCATAGCCGCCCGACGGGCCGCCGCGATCATCGGGATAGCCGCCACCGCCACCTCCGAAGTTGCCGCCACCACCGGAGCCGCCGTCATTGCGCCCGTCGAGCAGGGTCAATTCGCTGCGATAGGGGCGCAGGACGACCTCGGTCGAATAGCGGTCTTGGCCGGATTGGTCCTGCCATTTGCGGGTTTCCAGCTGGCCTTCGATATAGACCTTGGACCCTTTGCGCAGATATTGCTCGGCCACGCGGGCCAGCGGCTCTGAGAAGATCGCGACCGAATGCCATTCGGTCTTCTCGCGGCGCTCGCCGGTGCTGCGGTCTTTCCAGTTCTCGGATGTCGCGATCCGCAGGTTGCAGACCTTGCCGCCGTTCTGAAAGGTCCGCACCTCGGGATCGCGGCCCAGATTGCCGACGATGATTACCTTGTTCACCGATCCTGCCATGTCGCTCCCCGTGGCTGTAGTCGTGCTGATGATCTTGCATATGCCCGGACCTGTCGAATCCGGATGCTGAAGTTCTAGGGTTACATCACCCCGGCCGGATGAAGGAAAGGTGAATTCTGGCTTTCCGCCCCGTCGCCGAGGATCGTCGCGCTAGGCAGGCGCGCGGTGAAGTCGCGCCAGCCACGCGCGCGATGAGGTCGCGCCGTGCGGGGAGGTGCATGAAACGCGCGTCCTATGGGCCGAAATCTGTGTGCTGGTCCATATCGCGCCGTGATCCGAGAGAACCGCAGGACCGGCGTGCCCCTTAGCGGTGCCATGATGACAGGGCGCAAGCATCTGCCTAGATAAGCCGCCCCGCCGTGCGTCCCCCCGGAACAGGGGGGCAGGGGTGGGTTGTCCGGGTCTGGATCGGAGACCGTTTTTCGGTATACTGACCGGGTCGAGGCTGCTGGCGGCTCAGATCGCCCGGCGCGGACAGGACAGTGTTGGGGACCGAAGTGATGGTGTATCGGAGATCAAGCCGCGCCCTGCGCGTGGCGGTGTTGATGGCTGCGGGGATCGTTCTGGGAACAGCGGTGGATGTCAGGCCGGTGCAGGCCGAAACCATTGTTTCGTCGAAATCGCGTTCGCGGATATTTTCGACGCAGACCCGGCTTCTCGACAGTCGTGCTTCATCGCAATATGCGGCCTCGGTGCGTTTGCAGCCCCCGACCATCCGCACCCCCTCACTCAACTCGGGCCCGGCCTATGTCGGCAAATATAACGGCCCCTATCTGACGATGGCCAAGGCCGCAGCGCGGCGACATAACATTCCCGAAGATCTATTCGCGCGTCTGGTGCAGCAGGAAAGCGGCTGGAATTCCACCGCGCGGTCGCACAAGGGCGCGATGGGGCTGGCGCAGTTGATGCCCGGCACCGCGCGCAAGCTGGGCGTCGATCCCAACGATCCGCAGCAAAATCTGGAGGGCGGCGCGCGGTATCTGAAGGCGATGTATGACCGCTATGGCAGTTGGAAGCTCGCCCTTGCCGCCTATAACGCCGGTCCCGGCGCGGTGGACAAGCACGGCGGTGTGCCGCCCTACCGCGAGACCCGCAATTATGTGAAGGTGATCTGGGGCGGCTGACCGCGCATGCAGGCGTCGGTTATTGACTTGGGCCCGCAGGGGCATAAGCGCTGGCCTCGGGGCCCGTCCTGCGGCGCGGGAACACGCGCACCGCAGGTTGGACCCCGATTTCAGATCAGGCAGCGCCGCCGCTGTAGATTTCCAGCTCAGGCAATTCGGTCAGCGGCAGGCCAAGCGCGCGGAAGGCGGGCAGGGAGATCTGCGTGCCGGAGCCCGGCGCCGCATCCTTGGGCCGCAACTCGACCTTGACCGAGGCCCCGGATGGCGCATGCACCAAACGGCCCTGCGTCGCCGATTTGACCAGCGGGGTTTCGGCCCAGAAGCCGGGGTCGGTGGGGGAGCCCAGCGATCCGATCGACGTTCCCAGCATTTGTTCGCCACCTGCGCTGGACGTATCCTTGGCAGCGGCGCGTTCCTCGGCGCTGGTTGTGTCAAACTGCTCCACCGTTGTGGCGGCGGCGGGCGGTGGCGGGGCGGCGGGTGCGTTGGGCACAAGCGATGTCGCGGGCGTTGACGCGGCCGGGGCAGTGCCGGGCGCCGTGCCGGGGGCGGAGGATGGCGTCATCTGCGCCTCGGTGCAGGCGGCCAGCGTCAGTGCAGTTGCTGCCATCAGCAATGCGCCACGATGCCGTGAGGCCAGAGATTGAGAAACGCCGCCGGTAGCGGCAGCGGGGCGAAGCGGGACGGGCGCGTTGCGAAGCTCTGTGTTCATGCCAACAGAATTATTCCGAAATTCGTTCGCATCAATGGCGCAATGCGACCTTCGCATCAAAGCTGCGTGCCTAGCCTTGCCGTGCGGTCGGCGCAGGCATAGGTTTCGCTGCATGACCCATATGCCCAAAGACCCGTATGCCGCCTCTGGCACCGCTTCCGTCAACGCTTCGGCCACTGGCGCGTCTCCTGCGCCGCTGATCGATCCTTTTGCGCGGGCGATCACATATTTGCGGGTTTCGGTGACGGATCGCTGCGATTTCCGCTGCGTCTACTGCATGTCCGAGAATATGAATTTCCTGCCGAAGAAGGAGCTTCTGACGCTGGAAGAGCTGGACGAGATGTCCACTGCCTTTGTGGGGTTGGGCGTGCGCAAGCTGCGGATCACCGGCGGCGAGCCGTTGGTGCGCAAGGGCATCATGACCTATTTTCAGGCGATGTCGCGGCATCTGGAGAGCGGCGCGCTGGAAGAGCTGACCCTGACCACCAATGGCAGCCAGTTGGAACGCTTTGCCGATGATCTGGCGGCTTGTGGCGTGCGGCGGGTCAATATTTCGCTCGACACGCTGGACGAGGAGAAATTCGCCCGCGTCACCCGCTGGGGACGCCTGCCGCAAGTGTTGCGCGGCATTGACGCGGCGCAGCGTGCGGGGCTGCGGGTCAAGATTAACACCGTCGCGCTGAAGGGCTTTAACGAAGATGAGCTGTTTACCTTGCAGGCGTGGTGCGCCGAGCGGGACATGGACCTGACCTTCATCGAAGTCATGCCGATGGGCGATCTGGGCAACGAAGATCGGATCGGCCAATATTGGTCGCTCAAGGATCTACAGGCCCGGCTGGCGGAGCGGTTCACGGTGACCGAATTGGCGGAGCGCTCCGGCGGCCCTGCGCGCTATGTGCGGCTGGAGGAAACCGGCCAGAAGCTGGGCTTCATCACGCCGCTCACCCATAATTTCTGCGAAAGCTGCAATCGCGTGCGGCTGACCTGCACCGGGGAGCTTTACATGTGCCTCGGGCAGGAAGACATGGCCGACCTGCGCGCGCCCCTGCGGGCCCGTCCGGGCGATACTGCGCATCTGGAAGAGGCGATCCGCGCGGCCATCCGGCTAAAGCCCAAAGGCCATGATTTCGACTATTCCCGGCAGGAGGTCGCAGGTCAGATGACGCGCCACATGTCGCATACCGGCGGCTGACCGCGCGTCGTGGCGCGGCGGGGGGCATTTTGCAGCATTTCGCGCCATGCCCGCCGCTCTGGCCACTGGACCTTGGCGTGTAACTGGTCCATATCTCGACCGGAATAACGGAGGTCCCCGATGGGCATCATGAACTCGCTGCTGCGCGCCGTGACCTGGTGGAACGGCCAAACGCTCAACACCCAGCTCTTTACATGGCGCAAGGGCAATAAGGTGGGCGAGGATTCCCAAGGCAATATCTTCTACCGCAATGCCGATGATTCCAAACGCTGGGTGATCTATAATGGCGAGGCCGAGGCCAGCCGCGTGGATCCCGATTGGCATGGCTGGCTGCACCGGACATGGGACACGCCGCCCACCGAAGCGCCGCTGAAGCATAAGGTCTGGGAAAAGCCGCATCAGGAAAACCTGACCGGCACGCCGCTGGCCTATGCGCCCGCAGGCTCGATCCGCCGGGTGCAGCCTGCGCCGCGCGACGATTACGAGGCATGGACCCCCGAATAAGCAGCACCCGCCCGCAACAGCGCGCCTGCCCGAAGGTGCCCTGCGTGCAGAGATGCGGTCGCTTTTGAGACGGGGCACATGGCCCGACCTCAGCCCCCTGCGCGACGTCCCGCAGACCGTGGGGGCCGCGACAGGCGGAAGGGTGGAACGGACTTGCTGTCCTCGCGTTGCTGTTACGTCTGGCGCGTTTCTGCGCCTGCCTCCTTCTCTACGCTGCCTGCCCATCTGGAGTATCCGATGCGTCCGACCCACGCCCTTCGCTATGCCGCTGCCGCCCTGCTGATAGGCTGTGCCGCCCCGCTCGCCGCGCAGCAGGCCGCCAGCCCGGCACCCGGCGCGGTGTTGCGCGGTCTGGATAAAGTCTCCGGCGATTTCGTCGATATCACCCTGCAAAACGGGGAAACCGCTGCGATGGGCCGGTTGCGTATCACGCTGTCGGAATGCCGCTATCCGACCGACAACCCGTCCTCGGACGCCTTCGCATATCTTGGCATTATCGACACCACGATCAGCGATCCGATTTTCGAAGGGTGGATGTTGGCGTCATCGCCTGCGCTCAACGCGCTTGACCATGCGCGCTACGATGTATGGGTGCTGCGCTGCACCAATTCCTGACCTGAGGGGATCGGCCCGCCTGCGTTGAAGTCGGCGACCTGTTCCAGCGCGGTGCGCAGTCGTGTGATATAGCGGCTGCGCGGGATTTCTTGCCCGCCGAGCGAGGCAAGATGCGGGGTGATGAACTGCGTGTCGAACAGGCTGAACCCCCCGCGCCGCAGACGATCCACCAGATAGGCCAAGGCCACTTTGGAGGCGTCGCGCTGATGCGAAAACATGCTTTCGCCGAAAAACGCCCCGCCCAATGTCACGCCATAGACGCCCCCGACCAACGTATCGCCAGCATAGACCTCCAGTGAATGGGCATGTCCGCTGTCAAACAGCGCGCCGTAAAGCGCGCGGATCGGGGTGTTGATCCACGTCTCCTCCCGCGCCGCACAGCCGTGCAAGACGCCCTCGAAATCCTGATCGGTGCGGATGGTGAAAATGTCCCGGCGGATGGTGCGGGCCAGCGAGCGTGACATGTGAAATCCGTCGAGCGGGAGGACCCCGCGTTTGCGGGGCTCGACCCAGAAAATCTCGGGATCGTCGCGGCTTTCCGACATAGGGAAAATGCCTGACGCATAGCCCTGCAACAGCAGTTCCGGCGTCAAACCCTGATCCATCCCATCCATATTCGTCCCCCGCCAGCCATCTGCACCAGCCCTATCGGACTGGTGCAGGGCACGCGCAATGCTGCCTCCGCCTGAGCGGATCAGTTCAGCGGTGCGCTATTATGGCTTTCCTGACAGAGGCCCTGCGAATGGGCGACCGACCGCGCTGTGCCGATGACAGTCGGGGTCAGGAACAGGCCGGGCGAGCTTTCGGCCGTTGCCGACAGGGTGAACCCCACGGACATTTGGCCCTGTGCATCGCGCCCAAGGGGGCGGTTCACGACGACCCGGTCAGTGCTGCGCGCATTCAGCCTGTAGCGCGCATATTCGGCCGCGGCGCAGAAATATTCGCGCTTACCGGCACGGGCCGGGATGCGCACGGTGATGTCATCGGCACCGCCCGTCACGATGGAGCCGGTATTGCTGGTCCAAGCCAAAGCCGGGCTGGCGCCAAGCGCCAGTGCCGTCACCAGCGCGCCGCCCGCAAGGGCACGGCGGATGAACCGGAAATTGGGGATCGATGCAGTCGCCATGGTGACTATCCTTTTGCAGACATGCGGCGCCAAGATGCGGCGGCCCGACAGGTGATTTTGGTGGCAGGCGCGGCGTGTTGCGCGCGCCTCGATAAGACGTTGATGCCAAACTCGGGGCGCGATGAATGCAGGTAAGGCCTGCGCACGTCACGCCGCGACCGGGCGGGATCGCTGTCAGGATAGCAGCGAGACACCCGATGCGGAAGACAGCGCGGCAGGACCGACCAAATGGTGAGCCGCCGCCGCGCGCGCGCCCTTATTCCGCAGGCTCATGCGCAGGACGGGGCAGGGCGCGGGACGTCGTGTCCGCCGCATCGCTGCTGGCCTCACTGTCGCTGTCGTCATCCTCTGCGGCATCAAAGGCCACAGGGATCGATTTCGACGTCTTCGCGCCCATCTTCTTCAGCTTATCGACCTGACCCAGCAGATTGCCGGAGCCCGAGGACAGCTGACCCATCGCATCGGAATGCGCCCGCGCTGCGGTGTCCAGCGCGCTGCCCACCTTCTCCATGTTGCCGACAAAGCCCACGACCTTATCATGGAGCAGACCGGCGCGGCGGGCGATTTCCTCCGCATTGCTTTCGCGCCGCTCGACCGTCCAGATGTGATCGACGGTGCGCAGGGTGACCATCAGCGTCGTGGGCGTCATCACCCCGATGCCACGCGACACCGCATAGGCCGTCAGGTCGCCTTGCGTGCGCAGTGCCTCCGACAGTGCGCCCTCAATCGGCATGAACATCAGCACATAATCGACCGAGCCATCGTCAAGCCGGTGATAGCCCTTATCGGCCAGCGTATCGATATGGCGGCGCACGGCGGCGACATGGTCGCGCAGATGGCGGGTGCGGTCTTCGTCGGTCTCTGCGTTGACGGCGGCTTCATAGGCGATCAGCGACACTTTGGAATCGATGACCAGACATTTGCCGCGGGGCATTTTTACCACCACGTCGGGGCGCCACATCTTACCCTGTTCATCGCGCTGGCTGTTCTGGGTTTCGTAATGAACTCCGCGCTCTAGGCCGGATTCTTCAAGTATCCGTTCAAGGATCATCTCCCCCCATGCGCCCTGACGCTGCTTTTCGCCCTTCAGCGCGCGGGTCAGGTTTTCGGCCTCCGTGCGGATCAGATCCGAGCGTTCGGTCAGCGTGCGGATCTGCTCGCCCAGCCGGGTGCGTTCCTGATCGGCGGCCTTATGCACGCCGCGCAATTCATTCTCGAACCGGCTGACATGTTCGCGGAACGGCGTCAGCAATTCGGTGAGCTTTTCGGTATGCGCTTTCGAGAAATCCGCGCCGGTGCGGCGCAGGGTGGCACTCGCCAGCTGATCGAATTTCTGGCTCATCTCCTCGCGCAGTTCCTTCATCGCCACCAATTCGCGCTGTGCGGAGGCGAGCTTCCCATCCGTGTCAGCGCGCAGGGCGGCGTGGTCCGAGCGCAAGGCGTAGAGCTGCTGCTGCACGGCGTCGCGGGCAGAGGCAACGGCGTCGCGCTCCTCGGCAAGCTGTGCGCGGGTCTCGACCACATGTTGCAGGGAGGTGCGCAGCTTGGCGGCCTCTTGGCCCAATGTAGCGTGGGTGGCGTTCAGCGCGTCATGGCGGCTTCGCATTTCGGTGGTTTCCGCGCGCGCCGCGTCCAGATCGCGGGAGGTGCGTTCGATTTCCGCGACGCCGGCGCGGATCTCTTCGCGCGCGCTGCGCAGCGCGCCACGCCCCATGAGAAACAGAACGAAAAACACCACGGCCGCACCAATCGCGGCCATGAGATAGAGATCGGGGTGGGACATCGGGCCTCCGTCAGGTTGCGGGGATGTTCACGTTTTCTTCCAGAAAGGTCAACCCGCTCGCGCCACGCCCGCCTGCGCCATGGCTGGCGGATGCCGAGCCCAGAGACGCAAACGCCCGGCACGGGGCCGGGCGCTGCAGGTCAATTTGGACGGGCGTTACTGGTCGAGGAAGCTGCGCAATTTGCGCGACCGGCTCGGATGCTTGAGCTTCCGCAGGGCCTTGGCCTCGATCTGACGGATCCGTTCGCGGGTCACGCTGAACTGCTGGCCGACTTCTTCCAGCGTGTGGTCGGTGTTCATGCCGATGCCAAACCGCATCCGCAGCACACGTTCCTCACGCGGGGTGAGAGACGACAGAACCCGCGTGGTGGTTTCCTTCAGGTTTTCCTGAATGGCGCTGTCCAACGGCAGGATCGCGTTCTTATCCTCGATGAAATCGCCCAGCTGGCTGTCTTCCTCGTCCCCGATGGGGGTTTCGAGAGAGATCGGCTCCTTGGCGATCTTCATCACCTTGCGGACCTTTTCGAGAGGCATTTGCAGCTTCTCGGCCAGTTCCTCGGGCGTCGGTTCGCGACCGATCTCATGCAGCATCTGCCGCCCGGTCCGCACCAGTTTGTTGATCGTTTCGATCATATGGACCGGAATACGGATCGTGCGCGCCTGATCGGCGATGGAGCGGGTGATGGCCTGACGGATCCACCACGTCGCATAGGTCGAGAATTTGTAACCGCGACGATATTCGAACTTATCCACGGCCTTCATCAGGCCGATATTGCCTTCCTGAATAAGATCAAGGAATTGCAGACCACGGTTCGTGTATTTCTTGGCGATCGAAATCACCAGACGCAGGTTCGCCTCGACCATTTCCTTCTTGGCCTGACGGGCTTCTTTTTCGCCCTTCTGAACCTGCTGCACGATGCGGCGGAATTCGGAAATATCGACGCCGACATATTGGCCCACTTGGGCCATTTCGCCGCGCAGATCGCTTACTTTCGCATCCGAGCGTTCGAACAGAGCCTGCCAGCCGCGACCGGGCTGCTGCTTCATCCGATCGACCCAACCGGGGTCGAGTTCATAGCCGCGATAGCTGTCGATGAATTCACGGCGGTTGATCCGCGCTTGATCGGCCAGCTTCACCATCGAGCTGTCGATCGACATGATACGGCGGTTGATGCCGTAGAGCTGGTCGATCAGGGCTTCGATACGGTTGTTATGCAGGTGCAGCTCATTGACCAGCAGCACCATCTCCGAGCGCAGTTTTTGATACTTCGCCTCGGCGGACTCGGTGAAGGAGCCGTCCTCGTTCAGCGTCGCCGACATCCGCAGATCCTGCATTTCGGCAAGCTGGGAATAATAGTCGGCAATCTGGTCGAGAGTTTCCAGAACGCGCGGCTTCAGAGCGGCTTCCATGGCGGCAAGCGACATATTCGCCTGCTCGTCATCGTCGTCGTCATCATCCTTGGCAATCGGATTGCCGTCGGCGTCAAGTTCGGTCTGTTCGCTACGCGCTTCGGGGCGCGCGGTTTTCTCGGCGGGTTTGATCGCCTCGACCACCGGTTCCGTTTCGCCAGCTTCCTCGTCGTCGTCGACACCGCCGCCGAACGTCGCCTCAAGGTCGATGACGTCCCGCAGAAGAATGTCTTCGGACAGAAGTTCGTCGCGCCAGATGGTGATCGCCTGGAAGGTCAGGGGGCTTTCGCACAGGCCCGCGATCATCGTGTTGCGACCGGCTTCGATCCGCTTGGCGATGGCGATTTCGCCCTCGCGGCTCAGCAGTTCGACGGAGCCCATCTCGCGCAGATACATGCGCACCGGGTCATCGGTGCGGTCGAGTTTTTCGCTCTCACCGGAGGAGAGGGTGACATCGCGTGCGGAGGAGGCCTCGACCACGGCGGTCGAGCCTTTGCTGTCGTCGTCCTCTGCTTCGTCGTTTTCAATGACGTTGATGCCCATTTCCGAGAGCATCGACATCACGTCTTCGATCTGTTCCGAGGAAACCTGATCGGGCGGAAGCACCTGATTGAGCTGATCGTAGGTAATATACCCGCGCTCTCTGGCCTCCGCGATCATCTTCTTGACGGCGGCCTGGCTCATATCGAGCATCGGCTCGTTTTCGGTGTCCTCGCTTTTGCGGTCGTCCGTGTCTTTGGCGGCCATGCAAAGCTCCTTGCTGGGGGAGGCTGATTCGCGGATGCGGATGTGATCCGAATCAATACCGCGAATCGTGCCGGATTCCACCCGGTTGACGGTAAACTCTTGTGCGAATCGCGCAACAGGGTCGCGATTCGGGCAGTGTGCCTGTGGATAACCCGTTCAGCGGACGCCCCGGCGCCCGTGAGGGGGATCGTCTTGGGGCCGAGTGATTCGGTCCTGCATGTCTTGTCCGGTGTGCCCTAGAGCCCCGGTTGCCGGTTCACGATGTGCCGTCGCCGCCGGGCTTTGGTCCGGGTTTTCCGCCCGGCTTGGCAAATTCGATCTGGTCCAGCAAACGGTCCAGCGCCGAACGCTCTTCCTTGTCCATCCGCGTGCCATTTGGCGCGATGTCGAAATCGGCCTTGTCGTTATCCATCGGGCGGATCGCCCGGTGCTGTGCTTCGGCGGCCTGTCCCAGCCGCCAGGTCAGCCCCTCATCGGCCAAACCGTCGATTTCGGTCACGGCTTCGGCAATTTCGCGCGCGGCGCCGCGCTGTGCGGCAAGCTTGGCCAGTTCCTCGGCCAGACACATCCGCGCCAATTCGCCATCGCGCACCCGGCGCATGGGCGGTGCCAGCTGCACATGGCGCGGCGCGAGCAGGGTTTCAAGAGGGGCGGCGCCGATCTCGGCCTCCATCGCCTGGCGCAGACCGACGGGATCGGCGGCCCCATCGCCCACCCGCAGAAGCGTCGCGGCGATACGCGCATGGCCCGGTCCGGTAAATGACGTCTCTTCCAGCACATGCGCGAAATCATCGATGAGATCGGGATGATGCAGGAAAGTCGCAAGGATCACCGCTTCGCGCAGATGTTCCGTGACGCTGCCAGCTTCGGCGGCAAGGATCGAGGCCTTGGCCCCCGGTGTCGGCGCAGCCGCCATCCGGTCCAGCCAACCGCCCCGACCGCGATTGCCGCGCCCTGAACCCGGACGAGAGCCGGGACCGCGTCCGGCAAATCCGCTACGTCCTTTCTTGGGCCCGTTGCCGAAGCCGCCCCCGTAATCGCCCCCGTAGCTGTTGCTGTCATAGCCATAGTCCCGCCCACCGTCATCGCGACCATATCCATCGTCGTAACCGCCGCCCTCAGGGCGGAATGCCGGCTGCGGGGCAGAGGTGTCACGTTCGGGCATGTTGAACAGCGCCCGGCGGCGGCGGTCCAGCTCGTCTGTATAATGGCGGCGGATGGTGGTGTCCTTGATCCGGCGCACAGCCTCACGCAGGCTTTTGTCAAAGGCCGCGCGGCGTTCGGGGCTGTCCAGCACCTTGCCGTCGGTTTCCTGCCGCCACAGCAGATCGACCATCGGCTCGGCCTTCTCCAGCGCGGCCTGCATTGCCTCGGGCCCGCCGTCGCGGATCAGGTCATCGGGGTCTTTGCCCTCGGGCATGATGCAAAACCGCAGCGATTGCCCAGCCTCGATCAGCGGCAGGGCAAGGTTCATCAGCCGCAGCGCCGCGCGGATGCCCGCCGTGTCGCCATCCAGCGCCACGACAGGCTCCGGCGCGATCCGCCACAGCAGGCGCAATTGTTCTTCGGTGACGGCCGTGCCCAGCGGTGCGACGGCGGCGCCGAAGCCTGCCTTCACCAGCGCGATCACATCCATATAGCCTTCGGCCACGATCAGCGGCTGGCCCTTGCCTGCCGCCTCGCGCGCGGGGCCGTGGTTGTACAGGCTGCGCCCCTTGTCGAAGAGCGGTGTCTCGGGCGAGTTCAGGTATTTCGCCCGCGCCTTCGGCGACATCGCCCGCCCGCCAAGGCCGATGCAACGCCCGCGCGCGTCGCGGATGGGAAAGATGATGCGATCGCGGAACCGGTCATAGGGCGCGCCGCCATCGTCGGGCTTCGCACAGAGCCCGGCCTCGATCACCACATCGGCGGCAATGCCCCGCTCAGTGAGCGCCGAAAACAGCCCCTGCCGCTGATCGGGAGCGAAACCGATCTCGAATCGCTCCAGCGCCTTGCCCTGTAGCCCGCGCCCCGTCAGGTAGTCCCGCGCCCGCGCGGCCCCTTGGGTCGACAGCTGCATCCGGTAATGGCGCACGGCGGCGTCCATCGCTTCGGCCAGAAGGCTGCGGCGGTCGGCCTGCTCGCGTGCTTTGGGGTCGCGCGCGGGCATCGGCATGCCAGCCTCGCCGGCAAGGATCTCCACCGCTTCCATGAAGCCGGTATTCTCCGTCTCCTGCACGAAATTGATCGCGTCGCCCTTCGCGTGACAGCCGAAGCAATAGTAGAATCCCTTGCGGTCATCGACGTGGAAGGAGGCGGTTTTTTCCTGATGGAACGGGCAGGGCGACCAGTAGTCGCCACGGGCCTGATTGGATTTGCGCGTGTCCCACATGACCTTGCGCCCGACCACGTCCGAAAGGGTCAGGCGCGTGCGCAGCTCATCAAGGAATCCGGGGGGTAGCGACATGGGCGCAATCATCCGCGAGCCGAGGGGCGAAGTCCAGACGGCGCGCGCCGCGCTGCGGCGGCGTCACCTTGATGCGTGCCGGATGGGGCGCGGTATCAGGGCCGTCTGCGCGGCTTGCCCGCCCCCGCCGACGATGACGCGGCGGCGATCCTGCATCGGCGTGGGGTCTGTCTTTATCGCTCGCACTTCAGGCTGCCACGACCGCGCGCGGGCGCTCGGCCCAGAGCGTGCGCGCCAGATCCATCGCGCCGTCATGGTCAGGCGCGCGGCCCAGCGTCATCAATGCCACGGCGGCCGTGCCCAGCACCACGGTTTCGGCAAACGGATCGTGCAATGCGCCCGACCACAGCGCAGGCAGCGCGTCGGGGCCGAAATCATCCGCCGAGAGGCGGCGCGCGTCATCCAGCAGCGCGGGCACACTGTCCTCCCAGCCTGCCCCATTGCGCAGGCCGAACAGGGCGACGGGCTTCGTCGGCATTCTTTCGAACTCGCCGCCCGCGCCCTTCAGCACCGTCATATGCGGCTGGCCCAGCAGCGCCCCGGCATCGGCCTGCAATTCGCGGTAGGGCGGATGGAACACGCCCTGCACGGTGGCAGGCGCCTGTCCGGGGTTCAGCATCCGCATGCAGGTGTTCACGCAAGATCGCAGCCCCAGCACATCGCGCAGCTTCAGCAGGTCCAGCGCGCGCGGGCACATCGTGTCGAGCGGCGCATAGGCGATTGCCGCATCGCGCAGCGCTCGCGTTGCGTCCGCCGGCCCGGTGACCGTGGCAATGCCCAGCTTGGCCACGCCCGCGGTGACGCTCGCCTTGCCCGATTGGTGGGAATTCCAGCCATGCAGCAGCACCGGCACACCCGCCTGCGCGACCAGCTTGGCCGCCAGCAGAAACCACGCCGCCCCACGGGACCGTCCGGCCGCATAGCTGGGCCAGTCGAGCCCGGCGCCGAGATCGCGCCAGTCGTCCAGCAGATCGCGAAATCCATGGGTGAAGCCCGCGACCTCGGCGGCGCTTTCGCCCCTAAACCGCATCAGCATCAGCAGCGCGCCCAATGCTTCGGGGTCGGCATCGCCACGCAGGATGATATCCATCGCCGCGCGGGCCTCCGCCTCGTCAAGGTTGCGGGACCGGCCCGGCCCGCGGCCAAGCAATTGCACATATGGAAGCAGCGCGCTCATCCTGCCGTCAGTTTCGACATCTGCGCGGCAGCGATCAAGCCCTTGATTTCGGGCCGGCGCGGGACCTCGCCGATCGTGATCCAGCGTTCCGCTTATACGTGCCTAAGGCCTGAGACCTGGGCGGAGCCCTGAATATTGGGCAAAGCGAAGCCGCCCCGGCGCAGGCCGGAGATGTGGCATTCAGCCGGGCGTGTAGGCTATGTCGCCTTAGCCGCGATACATCGCTTCAAGCTGCGGACGCAGGCCTTCCAACTGGTAGCCCGCCTGCGCGGCAGTGGCGATCAGCTCATCGGCGGGGGTGGTTGCGGCCTGACCCAGCGCCCAGACGATGGTGGAGCGGTTGCCCGAGGCGCAATAGGCCAGCACCGGCTGATCGGGGCCCTCGACCGTATTGGCCTGCAGGGCGATCAGCTCCGGCGTGATCGCGGTGTGCACCACCGGGTTCAGCACGAATTTCAGCCCGGCGGCCTGCGCGGCCTCGCGGATGGCGTCGGCCTGAAATTCCGGCGGCACTTCGGCATCGGGACGGTTGCAGATCACCGTCCGGAACCCGGCCTCGGCAATGAGGGTAAGCTCCTCGGGCGCGATCTGCGGCGAGACGGCATAGGCGGGGGTGAGCGTTCGGATATCCATGCCCTCTTTCTTTCCGCCTTCGCGGGAACGGTCAAGACGGATCGCGCGCCGGGTTTGTCGGCATCCGCATGAATTGCGGGCAGAGGGGCGGAAAATTGCGCGACATGGTTCTGCCGCGCAGGATTATTACTCACCGCCATTGACAGGCTGCGGGGGCTCCCGGCATGGTTGAAGTCCTGAGCAGGTGAAGGGAGAGGAGCCCGGACCCTGCGGCTGCCATGACAGGGAGGATTTTATGACACCACACACGCACCGCGCGGCCGTGGACAGGTTGCTGGATGACATCGCCCGAACGCCGCGCAACGCGCCTTATCTCCGCGCGCGCCTGTTGCGCACCTTGAGCGAGATCCGCACATCGGGGACCGCCGTCCCCGCCGAGATCATCGCGCTGGAGCACGCGCTGACCCCCGATGATGACGACGCGCTATTCGACAATATGCCCGTTTAACACTTGATACTCATGTGACAGTTCCGGCGTTCCCCGTTTGCCCGCGGGGGACGCCATTGCTGCGCCGCGGGGCAGGTGCCTGCATCATCCGCGCGTCGCGACCAATGCGCGCCGTGTGTTGCGGGTCACAGGCGTGCGGCGTTGAAAATCAAAGGCTTGCCAGCGGCACTGCGCGATTGCTCTACTGCGTGTTGATCGGACACCGCGCGAGGGACCGCAGTCATGACGGTGCAGGGCAGTCACAAACAGAGCCGGGATCACCCGCAGGTTGAAGCCGCAGTGCAAAGTTTTGCGCCGCAAGTCGTGGGCGGTGCGACGGGGCCTGATGTGTCTCGCGAGGCGGATCTGCCGCAGCTTGCCGCGGTCCGCGATCCTGCTGCGATCCGCCGTTTCCGTGTCCGCAGACTCGACCCCGCCGGGCGGGCTGCGCTGCGGGCCTGTCTGCGAGACGCGCGCTGTGACGCCGCGGATGACAGCGCGGCGCTGCTCATGGTGTTCGACACGCCCCTCAGCGGGGTGGCCGATGCCGATCTCGCCGCGCTCGCGACTGAAATCGAACTTGCCGCACCGCCCGTATTTGCGCTGATCGACACGGATCTGGCAGGCCCGGCGGCGGAGTTGGCGCTGGCGGCACGGGCGCGGATCGCGCGGCCCGACGCGAGCTTGGCCTTTGACGCGGTGCGGCTGGCATTGCCGCCGGGCGCGGGGGCCAGTCAGCGACTGCCGCGTTTGGTGGGGGCTGAGGCGGCGTTGGAGCTGCTATGCTCAGGCGTGCGGATCGATGCCGCCACGGCGGAGGTTTTGGGCGCGGTCGATCTGGTCACCGAGGCGCGGCTGGCCCCGGTGGTGCGCCATCTGGCGCGCGCCGCGCTACCGCCCGCGCGGGCCCGGCGCGAAGGCATTGCCGATCCGCTGACCTTTCAAAAGACAATCGCCGCCGCGCGGGCCGATGAAGGTCGGCTGGGCCCGCCGCATTTGCCGGAGGTCGCGCGCCGCGCCGTGACCCAACAGATCATCGCCGGGATCGAAAGCGCCGTGCTGCTGAGCTTCGAGGCCGGGCTCAATCTGGAAGCGACACTGCGGGAAGAGGCCTGCGAGGGGCCGGTTGCGCCCGCGCTTGTGCATCTGGATCAGGCGTGGCCTGCGGAGGCTCCCGGTACGGCGCTGGGGCGGATCGGATTGACTGGCGGGGGCAGCCGGGGCGCGACGCTTGCCGCGGCCGCCGCGCTGGCCGGGGTGGGGGTCACGCTTGCCGATCGCAGTGCCCCGCATCTGAGCCTCGCCGAAACCCGGACGCGCCGCGCGCTGCATCCGCTGCTGGGGGAGGGCGACGCGGGCGCGGATCGGCTGGACATGCAGCTGGGCTGGGACGGGCTGGCGGAGCTGCCCTTGGTGATCGAAACGCTGCCGGGTCAGGCCGCTGCGCGACCCGCCTTGCTGGCGGAGCTTGCCGCCGCGACCAAAGGGGCGCAGACCGTGCTGGTCAGCAGTTCTGACAGGCCTGACCTTCCCCATCTCGCCCGGAGCTTACCACAGCATGCGCGGGGCAGGCTTGTCGCGATGCGCCTGCCGGGGCTGCGTTTGCCGCAGATGCGGCTGCGGGCAGGTTACGGGACCGCATCGACGGGCGTGGTCGAAATCATCGCCGGACCCGACACCCAGCCCGACGCAATCGCCATGGTGCAGGATCTGGCCGCGGCGCTGGCCTTGCCTTCGGTCATGGCCGGCCCGGTCGAGGGGTTCCTGTCCGAGCGGATGCTCTGGGCGCTCAGGATCGGCGCGGATAGTTGTCTGGACGCCGGGGCGCGCCCCGCAGAGGTCGATGCCGCGCTGTTGCGGGCGGGGTTCGCGCTGCGGCCATATCGGCAGATCGACGCGCTGGGGCTGGGCCGTGCGGAGGCTGATCGCGCCCGATTGCAGGAGAGTTCCGCCGCAGCGCTGCCGCAGACCGGAATTGCCGGCGCGTTGCGGCGGCTGGGCTGGAACGGGCGGTTGGCCGGGCTGGGCTATTACGACTACGACGGGGGCGCGCCTGCGGAACATCCTGATATGGGCTCCGTGCTGGACAGCGTGCGTGCCGGGCGCGGGCGAGCGGCACCGGGCCTGACGCCCGAACAGATCGTCACCCGCTGCCTGTTGGCAGTGACGGTCGAGGCGGTGCGGCTGCTTGCGGCGCGCCGGGTGACTGACGCCGCCGTGCTGGATCTAACGGCGGTGCGCGGCACCGGCCTGCCCGCGCATATGGGCGGGCCGCTGCATTGGGCGGCGCGGCGCGGATTGCTGCGGGTGAAGACGGATCTGACCCGTCTGGAGGCGCAGGAGGGCGGGTTCTGGACGCCGCCGCCGCTGATCGCCGATCTGGTAAAGCATGGGCGGCGCTTCGACGATCTGCCTGCGCAAGCGCTGGATCTTGAGCCGCAGATGGCCGGTGGCGGCCTCTAGGCCGGACCCCGTCCTTTGGCCCCATGTGGGCCGAGCGATCCGGGGTACTTCGGCGCTGTTGCGCAGGGGCGCTTAGCGGCGAACGCCGAAAGAGAAAATGTTTCGCACGCAAAACAACGACTCTATCGACTTAATGCGCCGGTCGTTGTGTTTGTCTTATATATCAATTAATTGCCGGGCGTAGCGCACGTTGCTTGCACACGCGATGCAACGGGCGTCGGCACAAGGCGGTGGTAACGTTTGCGCCTGAAACGGTGCTGATCCCCGCCATTCAGCGGGTCGGTTTTCAGGCGAGGATAACGCCGATCACCACCATCATCAGCCCGATCATGGACAGAAAAAACGCGGCAAGGTTCAGGTTCACCGCCGATTGCATGGCGCGGCGGGTTTCTTCCTCGGGGCGGGTGCTGCCGCGCAGGCGGGACACTTTGACGATGCACCAGACGATGCCAAGCAGACCCACGACGGAAACGGCGGCTCCGGTCCAGATAAGCAGATCCCACAGGGGCATGATGACGTCCTTCGGTGCGGTAAATGTCGCGACTGCGCCTAGCCCATCGCGCCCCTCGCGCGCAACCCCCGGTGCACGCCCCGCCGCACCCCTTGGCACGGGGCCGCCGCGCGGGCGCATAGGCCTTGCGGGAGGGGGTGCGGCTTTGTAGTCAGGGCCTTCGGGCGGCGTCGCATCGGCGCGCGCCCCGATCAGGCAGAGATTGAGGAGCCGGGCGGATGGAAGACAGCAGCGTGACAGACAGCACCTACCGCGTGACCGCGGACGAGCTGCGGCAGTTCATCGAGCGTTATGAGCGGCTCGAGGCCGAAAAGAAGGACATCGCCGACCAGCAGAAGGAAGTGATGGCCGAGGCGAAAGGGCGTGGCTACGACACCAAGGTGATGCGCAAGGTGATTTCCCTGCGCAAACGGGAGCCCGACGATATCGCCGAAGAGGAAGCCGTGCTGGAGATGTATAAAGAAGCGCTTGGGATGGGGTAACGCCCCGGCGCGGACGCCTTCGGGAATTCGCGCGCTACATCGGGCGCGCGGCCCGCGGATCGCCGGGCCGGTCGCGCAGCGATTGCAGGTCCGCTTGATCGGGTCGGCGTGCAATATGCCTCTACGCGTCCGTGATATTATATCGGACGCGTTCGGGCATATGCTGAAGGGGCGGCGCGGTCGCGGTCATCCACGGAAAGGCCGGTCCGTCCTATCGACCCAAGCTGAACGCCCCGACGGGCGATCAGCCATCTGACATCACGGGAGGCGCGGCACTGCAATGACGAGGCTTGTCCAGCGCACGGTGGCCGTGTTGAGCGCCCTTGATGAGCAGCCGTCGTCGCTGCACGAATTGCATCTGCGAACCGAAATCCATCGCACCACGCTTCTGCGTATTCTTGAGGCCTTGGTGGAGGAGGGGGTGGTGGGTCGATCCTCGGGGGCGGGTAAATATCGCCTGCGGCACAAGGTTCGCCAATGGGGCCGCAAGCTGACCACCCGCGATATCATTGCCGAAGCCGCCGAGGCGTTGCTGCCAGCCTATGCCGAGCGGGTGAAATGGCCGACCGATGTGCTGCTGCGCCATCCCCGCTTGCCCTGTCTGATCGTGATTGAAACCAACCGGCCAAGCAGCCCTTTCCCGGTAAAGCCCAATCAGGTCGGTCATTCGGTGCCACTGCTGCCTTCGGCGGCGGGGCGCACCTATCTGGCCCACCTGCCAGAGCCGCGACGGCGCGCGCTGTTTGATCGGATCGTGGGCAAGGCCCGTCCGGATTTCGGGAAACCCACCACCTATGACGACCTGCAGGCGGAAACCTCCGAGATCCGCAGGCAAGGCTTCGGCACGCGGGCGCGGTTTTTTCGCGGCGGGGATTATAGCGAGGACATCACCGAGCAAGACGGGCTTTTGGCGATGGCGGTTCCGGTCCTGTGCCAGAGCAAGCTGGTCGCCGTGGTTAACACCCAGTGGAGCGGCAAGGCCCATAATGTCGCGGCGTTTGCGGACCGCTATCTGGCGCTGCAACAGGATCTGGCGCGGCGTCTGGGCGATAAAATAGCAGAAGCTACTGAGATTGCTAAATAAGACATCTAAAGGATTTCATTTAACGAAATCTCAAACGAAAGGCTTTGTTGCGGCTGCCGGCTTGGCGATAGGCTGAGAGCGGGAGGACATATTATGAAACATTTTCGCAAAACCACCGCGGTTTTCGGGCTTGCCCTGTCAGTTCTGGCGACTACCGGCACCGTGACACAGGCTGATGAGATCTCGGATTTCTACGATGGCAAAACCATCAAGGTCATCGTTCCGGCCGGTCCCGCCAGTGGATATGATATCTATGCCAGGCTGATGGCCGAGCATTTTTCGGACCACCTGCCGGGCAATCCGACAGTGATCGTTCAGAACATGCCCGGTGCCGGTGGCGCCAAGGCCGCGCGCTACTATGCGACCGTGGGGCAGTCCGACGGCACTGAGCTGCTGCTGAGCCCGCAGACGATCGGCACGGATGCCGCGCTGGGTCTGCTGGGTGGGGCCGTGGATGTGGCCAACCTTAACTGGATCGGGCGTTTCACCACGAATGTTCCGGTGGGTGTGGTGTCAGCCGCGTCGGGGATCACCAGCGCCGAAGGGTTGCGCGAAGAGGAGGTCGTCTTCGCCGGAACATCGGCGCGCTCGCCCACCATCGTGTTTCCGACCGCTATGAATGCCTTTGCCGATGCCCAGTTGAAAATCGTGTCGGGCTTTGACGATACGCGGCAGACCTTCCTTGCGATGTTGCAAGATGAGGCGGACGGGCTGGTTCTGGGCTGGGCGGGGCTGAAAGCCTCCAATCAGGAAATGCTCGACGCCGGTGAACTGAAGGTCCTGTTTCAGGCCGCGAGCGCCCCGCATCCCGATCTGCCGGATGTGCCCACCGTTGTAGAGCTTGCCCAATCCGATGAGCAAAAGGCCGCGATGCGGTTCCTCGCGTCCAGCTCGGGGATCGGACGTTCGATCACGGCGCATCCCGACATGCCCGAAGAGCGGGTGGCCGCGCTGCGTGAGGCATTCGCGGCAATGCTGGCCGACCCGGAGTTTCTGGAGGTCGCGGAAACACGCGGCGTCGAATTGGTCGAGCCCACAGGGCCCGAAGCACTGGAAGCCCTGATCGACGATGCGCTTTCGGTCGACGAAGCTGTGCTGGTCACGATCCGCAAAGCGCTTGGGCTGTAATCAGCCATGACCCCGGTCGGACCGGCGCATTTGCAGCCGGTCCGGCATGGGCGTCCACTTCTTTCAAATCAGTAAAGCGAGGTTGGAATGAAGGTTCTGATCATCGATCCCGATTTTGCGGATCTCATTGCCGACAATCTTCGCCGTGACTTTCCCGGTGTCGATGTGCATAGCGCAGCCGACAGTGCCGCAGGGGCGCAAATCGCCGCTCAATGCGATGTCATGATGCTGCTGGCGATGCATGCAGACAACGCGCTGTTCGAGAACGCCGAGCAGCTGAAATGGGTGCAATCGTTCAGCGCCGGGGTCGACAAGTTTCTCAAGATGCCCAGCCTCGACGCGCTGCCGCATCTGACCAATATGCGCGGTATTCACGGGCCTCAGATCGGCGAATTGACGATCTTGTTCATGATTTCGCTGCTGCGGGATTTTCCCGGCCTGATCCGTCAACAGGATCGGCATGAATGGAACCGCCGCGCGGGGCGCAAGCTTCAGGGGCGCAGTGTGACGATCTGGGGACTTGGCGCGATCGGGGTCGAGATTGCCCGGCTGTCCGCCGCATTCGGGATGACCGTCAATGCCGTGTCGCGCACCGAGCGAGACCTCGACTGTATCACGCGCTGGTTCACCCCCGAGGCGCTGGAAGACGCGGTGTCGGAGACCGATTTCCTGATCGCGTCGGCGCCTGCCTCGCCCGCCAATATCGGCAGGCTGGATGCAGGGGTATTCAAGGCGATGCACCGTGATGCGTATTTCGTCAATATCGGTCGCGGCAACCTTGTGGTTGAGCCCGATCTGATCGCGGCGCTAGAGGCGGGCGAAATCGCGGGCGCCGCGCTTGATGTGGCCAGCAGTGAGCCGCTGCCGCCCGAAAGCCCGCTTTGGTCGCTGCCGAATGTGATCGTGACCCCGCATATCGCCGGGATGATCGAGGAATATCCGGACCAGATTTACCCAATCGTAAAAGCCAACATGGCCCGCTTTCTGGCGGGCGAGACTGACCGGATGATCAATCGCATCGATCCGGCAAAGATTTGAGTGGAATAGATATGCCAACCATGACCGAAAAGCTTGTTTCGCGAATTTCCGATGCCGAATTGGAGCGGCGCTGGTCGCTGACCCGCAAGGCGATGGAGGCCGAGAATATCGACGTTCTCGTCATGCAGAACAGCAATGAATTCGTCGGCGGCTATGTGAAATGGTTCACCGATCTGCCTGCGCGCCAAGGTGTGCCGCTGACGGTGATCTTCCCCCGTGACGGCGACATGATCGTCATCCGGTCCGGGCCGCGCGGCGGTGTGCTGCAAGATCGCGGCGATGGCGACTGGCCGTGGCGCGGGGTGTCCAAGGTGCTGACCGTGCCGCTGACCACAGCCGAATGCACCACCAACACCGTCGATGCGGAGCTTGCCGTGACGGAGTTGCGCAAGATGGGCGCGCGCAGGATTGGCTGGCTGGGCATGGGCGCGATGCGTTTCAGCTTCGGCGGCCATCTGACAGAGCAGCTCGACCATGCGAGCTTCAGCGATTTCTCCCCCCATCTTGATCCGATCAAGGCGGTCAAAAGCCCGGAAGAGATTGCTCTGATCCGCGCCACGGCCCGGATGCAGGACGAGGTTTTTGCCCATGTCGTATCGATCATCGAGCCGGGAATGCGCGAATTCGAAGTGGCGGCTGCGGCCTATTACCAGACCCAGCTGCGGGGCAGCTCGCAGGGGTTCGTCCTTACCGGCTCGGCGCCGCTTGGCACTCCGGCGACGAAGGGGCTGCGGCATTTCCAAAACCGCCGCCTGCAAGAGGGCGATCAGTTTACCATTCTGATTGAAACGAATGGGGCCGGTGGGTTCTATACTGAAATTGGCCGGACGATTGTTTTGGGTAAGGCGAATGATGCCATGCTGGCGGAATTCGAGATCGCCCATGACGCGCAGCAAGAGACCCTTAACCTGATGAAGCCCGGCGCCGATCCCGCAGCGATCTGGAACCATCACAATGCCTATATGCGATCAAAGGGCCGCCCCGAGGAGCGTCGTCTTTATGCGCATGGGCAAGGCTATGATCTGGTCGAGCGTCCGTCGCTGCGCGACGATGACCCCATGCCAATCGCCAAGGATATGAACATCGTCGTGCATCCCACATTCCAGACCGAAACCACATATGCCTGGGTCTGCGACAATTACATGATCGAGGAAAACGGCGTGTCGGAGTGTTTGCACCACACTGAAAAGAAGGTGTTTGAGCTCTAAGCGCGCGCCTGAGCCCCAGCCATCTGCCGTTCCCCCTTCCGATCCCTAACAACCAAGGACCGTCCCCATGGAAAACGCTGCCATTGAGGCAATCGGTATCGTCCTCGATCCCGCGCGTTTCGGCTTTCTCACCCTTGGCGTGATCATCGGTCTCGCCGTCGGTATTGTTCCCGGATTGGGCGGATTGGTCGGATTGTCGATCCTGCTGCCGTTCACCTATAGTCTGGACCCTTATGCGGCACTTGCCATGCTGCTGGCACTGTCGGCGGTGGTCGCGACCGGCGATACCATCCCGGCGGTTTTGTTCGGGGTGCCCGGCACGGTGGGGTCGGCGGCGACGGTTCTGGACGGCTATCCGATGGCCTGCAAGGGCGAGGCCGGGCGGGCCTTTGGCGCGGCGTTCTCATCATCGCTGCTGGGCGGGCTTCTGGGGGCGGGTGTGCTGCTGGTCAGCATTCCCATATTGCGACCCTTGGTGCTGTTGATCGGACCACCTGAGCTATTTGCGCTATGCCTGTTCGGCATCTCGCTTGTGGCGATGCTGAGCGGCGCCAACCGGATGAAGGGGCTGGCCGCGGCTTGTCTCGGTCTGCTTCTCGCCACGGTCGGGGATGATCCCAATACCGCCACGCCGCGCTGGACCTTTGGCACCTTCTATCTGTTTGACGGCATCCCGCTGGTGCCCCTTGCGCTGGGGATGTTCGCATTGCCGGAACTGGCAGGGCTGATGATGCGGGGCGGGTCGATTTCCCAAGGGCCCCGCCACACAGCGATGAGCGGGCAATGGCAGGGCGTCAAAGACACGCTGGCCAATCCGGGGCTCGTGTTCCGCAGCTCGTTTCTCGGCTCCGCGCTTGGCGCTATTCCCGGCCTCGGCGCGTCGATCATCGACTGGATCGCATACGGGCTTGCAGCCAAAACGATCAAGGGCGCCGACAAGACATTCGGCAAGGGGGACGTGCGGGGGGTCATCGCGTCTGAAAGCTCGAACAACGCCAAGGAAGGCGGTTCGCTGATCCCGACGATTGCCTTCGGTATTCCCGGCACGGCCTCCATGGCGATCTTGCTCGGCGCATTCCAGATCCACGGCATCGTGCCCGGTCAGGCGATGCTGACCGACAAGCTCGACGTGACCTATGCCATGGTCTGGAGCATCGCGCTTGCCAATGTCGTCGGCGCGGGGATCTGTTTCCTTTTTGCCAATCAGTTGGCGCGTCTGGCCCTTGTGCCGGTCGGCATACTTGTGCCCGGCGTGCTGGCGATGACCCTGCTGGGTGCGTTCCAGACCGGTGCGTCGGTGCATGACATCTATGCGGTGATCGGGTTCGGCCTGCTGGGCATGTGCTTCAAGCTGCTGGGTTGGTCGCGCCCGGCGGTGGTGCTTGGCTTCGTGCTTGGCAGTCTGATCGAGCGCTATCTGGTGATTTCATACTCGCTCGCCGGCAGCGCCTTTGTGCTGCGTCCCATTGTGGCGGTCATCCTGATGATCACGGTCGCGGGTGTGGTCGCGCCCCTTTTTGCGGGGATCTGGCGCGGCCGCAGCGCAGATAGGGCGCGTCCCGAGCGTCGCAGTCTGAACTGGTCGCTGCGCGACGTGAAAATGCCGGATCTGGCGCTGGCGCTGATGTTCGTGGGCGTGTTTGTCTACGCGCTGGCGACGCAGGCGGGCTGGCCGTTCAAGGCGCGGCTGATGCCGATCGTCTTTGCCTCGATCGGTCTGTTGATCAGCCTGGGCGTCGTGTTGCAGATGACGCTGCTGCGCAGCCCTGTCGCAGCAGATGGCGAGCCCGGCCCGGATCGTGACCTGAGCAGTCCCGCCGCGAAGGGGCGGGGGATCCGGTTCTTCCTGAGCTGTATCGTTTATGCGGTCATGATCGCGGTGACGGGCATTCTGCCATCAATGGTGATCTTGATGCTGTATCTGCTGATTTATGAGGGACGTCAGAAATGGACCACCTCGGTGCTTGTGACATCGGCGGTCATACTGGCGTCCTATGTTCTGTTTCATCTGCTGGTGCATGTGCCTTGGCCCAATGCGTGGATCGGGGATCTGTTTCCCGCTCTGCGTGACTGGTTCCCGACGGATATTGTGTAACCGCTTGCGCATCCCCGCGATGCCATTGGAGACCCCATGAAAATCGATTTGTTCTACGCGCCGAAAGCCTGCTCTCTGGTGCCCTATCTTCTGCTGGAGGAGGCCGCCGCCACCTATGAGGTCCATGTGTTGAACCTGCGCGGGGGTGAGCAGAATTCAGCGCAATATCTCGCCCTTAACCCCAAGCATAAGGTTCCGCTGCTGGTGGTCGACGGCAAGCCATTGTCGGAAAATCTGGCGATCCAGATGTGGATTGCGCATAGCTTCCCCGAGGCGCAGCTGCTGCCGCAGGATCCGTGGAAGGCGTCTGAGGCGCTGTCCTTGCTGTCATGGTGCGCTTCGGGGTTTCATCCGCCTCTCAGCCGGGTCAATTCGCCCGACAGATATTGCGGGGCGGAAAGCCCTGCCGCGACTGTGGCGGAGATCGCTATGGCTCAGCTTCGGGAGCAATTTTCCATCGCGGAAGATCTGCTGGACGGGCGCAGCTATCTGCTCGGCGATTTCTCGGTGGCCGATGCGTATTTCTTTTGGTGTTACCGCCGCGCCGACCAGCTTGGGGTCGATCTGGGCGACATGCCGCGATGCCGGGCCCATTTCGAGACCGTGGCCGCGCGACCGAGCGCCATCAGCGTGTTGGACTTCGAGGCGCAGGTGCTTCGCGGCGGGTGACGGGGCGATCCGTTCAGCGCGCCGCGCGCGCCCGCAGGCTGGTGGCGATCAGGGTGTAGAGCCCGCTTGCGACGATCACTGCGCTCCCGATCAGCGTCATGGCGTCGGGGCGTTCACCCAGCACGATCACCCCAAGCAGCATCGCGTAGATCAGCCGCACATAGCGGAACGGGGCCACGACCGAGATATCGCCCGAGCGCATGGCACGCGTGAGCGCGAAATAGGCGCATACACCCACTGCCGCCGTCAGCAGCAACACCAGCAGCGCGGCGGGCGTGGGGCGGGCCAGATCGCCACTCCACACGGTCAGCAAGACGCCGGCGAGGCAGAGCATGGCAAAACCCGCGACGCCCAATTGCCGCGCCGACAGGTTTCGCGGGCTGGCACGGGTGGCCAGATCGCGTCCGGCAAAACCCAGCGTGCCGAGCACGGCAAAAATCAGCGCAGGGTCCGTGCCCCCAAGGCCGGGGCGCAGGATCATCAACACACCCGCAAAACCCACGCAAATTGCGGTCCAGCGCCGCCAACCGACGGTTTCCTTGAAAAGCCAGACCGCGCCGGCGGCAACGACCAGCGGTGTGGCCTGAAGGATCGCGGAGGTCGTCGAGAGCGGCACATAGGCCAGCGCCAGCCCGAAAAAGAGCCGCCCGGCAAGTTCGCTGGTCGACCGCAGCAGCATGGTGCGGCGAAAAAACTCCGGCGGGCAGATACGCTCGCCCCGTCGTCGCGCAAGACCCGCATAGATCAGCGTGCCAAGCGCGCCGAATATGATGAGCGCCTCACCGGGGGGCAGGGTCGTGGTCACCTGCTTGAACAGAAGATCCTCAAGCGCGAAGGCCGCCATGGCCGCAATCATCCAAAGCGCGCCGGCAAGGGTGGGCGACATGGGCGAAGATCCTTCACAAGCGCGGCGGACGTGCCGTGGGGAGGGATTATCATCCCAAGCGCCGAAGGGAAGGGCCGAGGGACAGCGCGCAGGATGGGAGTGGTCGGGCATGACGATGCGGGCAAGCACCAAGCGCTATGGCTGCATGTTACCGCCTCACGAACCCCGGCGAATTTTATCGAGTGTCAGCATACGTTCGGCACGGTTTTTCGCGCGGCGCCGCCATGCCGGGTAGGCCAAAAACGGTGCGACGAAAAACCCGATTACGACGAAGTTGAGCACGAGGATCAAAAGTGCCCGGCCCCAGAATCCGTGAACGGCAAAATAGATCGGGCCAAAGAGAAACGCCCATAGCCAAGATAGTCCCGTGGAGTCGTCAAAATTTTCGGCAAGAATTTCGGCCTCCAACTTCGTCGCGGCAGATTCCGCTTTTAGTCGTTCGACCCGTGCCAAAGGATGGTCATCTGCGTAATTACCTCAGATTCAATTGTGAAGAAGTTATGCACGGCGCGTTCAAAAATGACGTCGGAAAATAGCCGGGCTTAATGGTCCTGCGCCACGCCGTGATAATGCACCACGATAATAGGGCGCATATTCCCTGTATTCGGCCTCGCAGTCGAGTTCGTGCAGGCTCAGAACGAAAAAAGCCCGCCGCGAATTGCGACGGGCTTTTCTATCAGGTGACGATGACGATCACTCGTCTTCGTCAAGCTTCTCGACAGCGGCTTTCAGCGTGTCCTTGTCGACCGGCTTCTCGGTGACGGTGGCCTTTTCAAAGACGTGGTCGACGACCTTATCTTCGAAGATGGGCGCGCGGAGCTGCTGCTGCATCTGCTGGTTTTGCTGAATGAACTCAAAGAACTGACGTTCCTGACCCGGATACTGACGGGCTTGGTTCATAACCGCTTGGGTCATTTCGGCGTCGGTCACTTCGATCTCGTTTTTGCGGCCCAGCTCGGCGAGCAGGAGGCCCAGACGGACGCGGCGCTCGGCGAGCGTTTTGTGCTGCTCGGTGGGCTCGATCTTGGGGTGATCATGGCCCTGAACGTCGGGGTTTTCCTCGTGCCACAGCTGATGCGCGATCTGCTGGGCCTCGGCCTCGACGAGAGCGGGGGGAAGGTCGAACTTCACCGCATCGTCCAGCTGGTCGAGCAGCGCACGCTTCATCACCGCGCGGGAGGCACCCGCATATTCGGCTTCCAGACGCTCAGCGATCTGCGTTTTCAGACCGGCAAGGTCTTCGGCGCCGAACTGCTTGGCCATCTCGTCGTTGAGTTCGGCAGCTTTCGGGGCCTTAACGGCCTTGATGGTGCAGTCGAATACGGCGGCTTTACCGGCGAGATGCTCGGCCTGATATTCCTCGGGGAAGGAGACCTCGACGGCCTTCTCGTCACCGGCCTTCACACCGACCAGCTGCTCTTCGAAGCCGGGGATGAACTGACCGGAGCCAAGCACGAGCGGGAAATCATCCGCAGTGCCGCCTTCAAAGGCTTCGCCGTCGACCTTGCCCACGAAGTCCATCGTGACCTGATCGCCGTCTTCTGCCGCGCCGTCCTTGTCCTCAAAGTTCTGGGCCTGCTTGGCCAGACCTTCGAGAGCTTCGTCGACATCGGAATCATCGGCCTTCACGACCATTTTCTCGATCGTCACGGCGGAGAGATCGGGCTCGGGGATCTCGGGGAGCGCCTCATAGGACATCTCGACCTCGACATCGTCGCCTTCTTTCCAGTCGTCGCCCTTCATCTTGACCTGCGGCTGCAGGGCGGGGCGGTCGCCGGTTTTCTCGAAATGCTCGGCCATGGCGCCGTCGACGGCTTCCTGCATGGCTTCGCCCATCAGGCGCTGACCATATTGCTTCTTGAGCAAGGCCATCGGAACTTTGCCCTTGCGGAAGCCTTTCATTTCGATTTCGGGGCGGGCTTCGACCAGCTTCTCGTTCACCTTGGCTTCCAGTTCGGAAGCGGAGATGGTGATGTCGTAGCCGCGTTTCAGCCCGTCATTCAGGGTCTCGGTGACCTGCATGCGATGGGTCCTTTTTCCCGTGTCGTCAGATAGGCGGAAGCGGCCGCCGAAGCGGGGCCTTCCTCCAATTCGGCGCACTTCTATGGGTCGCCCGCGTGCCATGCAAGGCGGAATCGGGCTGCATGGTGGGTATTCGCGCGCGAAGCGGCGAGGGTTTGGGGCTGTGCAGCCGGGCGGGGCGCGATGGGAGCCTGCCCGTGGGGCGGGGTTGGCCTTCGCCCGCGCGGCCTGCGGTCATGTTTGCGGGCGCATGTGCGCGCCGGTGTGTGGAGCGTTGCATGTCCTGACGGCGTATAGCTGCGCCCCACAAAAAAGCGCCGGCCGCGATATGCGGGCCGGCGCTATGGTCAGTCGTATGTCGCGGGGCTCAGACGCCGTTGCCCGACCCGCCACGATTGATCTGATCTTCGGCGGATTGCGCTTCCGACAATACGATGACTTGGGTTCCGTCATCGGTGATCTGGGCAAGATCGATGATGTCTTGCTGGAACAGGCGGATACAGCCGGCGCTGTCCATGCCCCCCACGGTCCACGGATAGGGGGTGCCGTGGATGCGGTAGAGCGTGTCGCGCCCGTTGCGATAGAGGTAAAGCGCGCGCGCGCCGAGCGGGTTGTCGAGCCCGCCTTCCATGCCGCTGGCGACGGGGCCGTAAAGTTCGGGATCGGCGCGGAGCATGCGCTGGGTCGGGGTCCAGCTGGGCCAGGTTTTCTGATGGTTGATGATGCCGCGGCCCGCGAACCCGCGCCCGGCCTTGCCGACGCCGACGGTGTAGCGCTTGGCCGTGGTGCCATCGATGATGAAGAACAGGTGGCGCGAATAGGGGTCAACGATGATGGTGCCGGGGGCGCGGTCGTTGCGATAAGTCACAACCTGCCGCTTGACCTCATCGCTGAGGTATTGGGCGGGCACGGCGGGAATGGTCCAGCCGTTATCCTCCATTTGCGGATACATGTCGCGAAGATCGCGGCTGACCCCCGGCTGCATCGGCGCGGCGCCGCAGGCGGCCAGTATGGTAAGCGCGCATAGCGCCGTGACTATTCTGGCAAACGGGGCGGATAAAGGGCGGATCATCGGGACCTCCGGGTCGTAACTGTCGGAAAATACGCGATCTCGGGCCGGACCCCGACCGCGTATGCTGCTAAATGAAAGAGGCCGGTGGCCGCGGGTTTCAAGGAACTGTGGTCAGGTTTGATGGAACCTGTGGCAATTTGTGCCACAGTTGACTGGTAGATACGGCTCACGGGGTCGTCAAACATTCGTGATCGCGTCGGTGAGGCAGAATCAACGTTCCCGCGCTGGGAATCCCGCGCCGGGACGGAGAGAGAGGCGAGAATTCGCGCCTTGACCACGCGGGAGCGGTTGGGGGGCTTGACCCTCCCGCTCGGGAAAGGCCCATTGCTCGCGAGCCTTGAGCGGGTTTCTGCCCGACGATCAGGTCCCATCACGCGCCCGTGCCATTGCGCCCGTGCTCCTACTGCGCCCGTGCTGCTGCGGCAGGCGGGCTTTGTCCAATTCAGCAAGCCGGAGGTGCTTCATGGCTCCGCTCGACACGCCCGCGGCACAGGTCGCCCCGCCCGAAGCCACCCGTGACCCTGTCTGCGGGATGATCGTCGATCCGGCGGCGGACGGCCCGCGCGCTCAGCATGGGGGCCAGACCTTTCATTTCTGCTCAGACGGGTGCCGCACCCGGTTTCTGGGGGACCCGGAGGCATTCCGGACCGCGCGCGACCCGGTCTGCGGAATGAGCGTCAACCGGGCCAGCGCGAAATACATGTCGCGCCACGAAGGCGAGCGGTTCTATTTCTGCTCGTCACGATGCATGGACCGGTTCGCGGATAAGCCGAAAGCATTCCTTGGTGACCGGCCTGCGGCGCCGCCCCCCCGCGAGGACGCGGAATATACCTGTCCGATGCATCCCGAAATCATTCGCGACGCCCCCGGCGATTGCCCGATCTGCGGTATGGCGCTGGAGCCGATGACGCCTTCCGCCGATAGCGGCCCGAACCCGGAACTGGTCGATTTTCGACGCAGGCTGTGGCTGGCCGGGCCGATGGCCGCGGTGGTGGTGGTGCTGGAAATGGGCGGCCATCTGGGCATTCCGTTCACCGATTGGTTCGGGGTGCTGCCGGTGCTCTGGGCGCAGGCGGTGTTGGCGACCGGGGTCATGTGGCTGTGCCGGATGTTTTTCCGCCGGGGCTGGGCGTCGATCCGCAATCGCAGCCCCAACATGTGGACGCTGATCGCGATCGGCACTCTGGCGGCGTGGCTCTATTCGATGGTGGCATTGCTGGCGCCGGGGCTGTTTCCGGAAGCGCTGCGCGGCATGGAGGGACGGCCTGCGGTTTATTTCGAGGCCGCAGCCGTGATCTTGGTGCTGGTGCTGATGGGGCAGGTGATGGAACTTGCCGCGCGCGACCGCACGGGCGACGCGATCCGCGCATTGCTCGACCTTGCCCCCAAGACCGCCCGCCGGATCGAGCAGGACGGCCGGGAAGAAGACGTGGCCTTGGGCGATCTGCGCCGCGGCGACCGGCTGCGTGTGCGCCCCGGTGAGGCCGTGCCCGCCGATGGCACCGTGCGCGAGGGGCGTAGCCTTGTCGACGAATCGATGCTGACTGGGGAGCCTGTCCCGGTGGAGAAAACCGAAGGGGTCGCGGTCACCGGTGGCACGCTCAACAAGACCGGCGGGTTCGTGATGGAGGTGGGCGCAATCGGCGAGGACAGCACGCTGTCGCGCATCGTCGACATGGTGGCCAAGGCGCAGCGCTCCCGCGCGCCGATTCAGGCGATGGCAGACCGGGTGGCGGGGGTTTTTGTGCCCGCCGTGATCGCGGTGGCCGTCGTGGCCTTTGTCGCGTGGATGGTGCTGGGGCCAGCGCCTGCGTTGCCCTATGCGATGGTGGCGGCGGTGTCAGTGCTGATCATCGCGTGCCCTTGTGCGCTGGGGCTCGCCACGCCGATGTCGATCATGGTCGCCACCGGGCGCGGGGCGCAGGCGGGTGTGCTGATCCGCGATGCGGAGGCGCTGGAGCGCTTCGCGAAGGTCGATGTGCTGGTGGTCGACAAGACCGGCACATTGACCGAAGGCCGCCCCGTCCTGACTGACATCATTGCCGCCGACGGGGTGAGCGATCTGGATCTGCTGGCCGATGCGGCGGCGCTGGAGCGCGGCTCGGAACATCCGCTGGCGGAGGCCGTGATGGAAGGCGCGGCGGCCTATGGCGCGCCCGAGCGCCCGGAGGTGAGCGACTTCGACGCGCCCACCGGCAAGGGCGTCACGGGGCGGGTGAAAGGCGTGCCGAGCGCGCTTGGCAACCTTGCGCTGATGCAGGAACTGGGGGTCGATGTGACGGCCTTCTCCGCGCGGGCGAAAGTGCTGCAAGACAGCGGGCGCACGGCGATCTTTGTGGCCTCCGACGGGCAGCTTATCGGGCTGCTGGGCGTGGCCGATCCGATCAAGGAGACGACGCCCGAGGCGGTGCGCGGCCTGCATGCTGCCGGTCTGCGCGTGGTGATGGCCACGGGTGATGCGGAGCCAACGGCGCGGGCCGTGGGGCGGGAGCTGGGCATTGACGAAATCCACGCCGCCGTCTCGCCCGAGCAAAAGGGTCAGATCATTGCGGATTTGCAGGCGCAGGGGCTGCGCGTGGCGATGGCAGGCGACGGGGTGAACGACGCGCCCGCGCTGGCCGCCGCCGATGTCGGTATCGCCATGGGCACAGGGGCGGATGTGGCGGTGGAAAGCGCGGGCATCACGCTGGTGCGCGGCGATCTGACCGGCATTCTGCGCGCCCGGCGTCTGGCAGGTCAGACCCTGAGCAACATCCGTCAGAACCTCGTCTTTGCATTTGCCTATAACGTGCTGGGCGTGCCGATCGCGGCGGGGGTGTTGTATCCGGCATTTGGCCTGCTGCTGCCGCCGATCTTCGCCGCCGCCGCAATGAGCCTGAGTTCAGTCTCGGTGATCGGCAACGCCCTGCGCCTGCGCCGCGCGAAGCTGTAAGCGAAGGGGCGCGTCGGCGCTGGCTTGCTGGAGCCCGATTATGAGCAGGGGGGCGCGCAACGCGCGCCTGCCCGTGGGGTGGCGCTGCTCCGTCTGATCGGCGCGCTTTATGGTGCCGGATACCTTCCCGCTTTAAGGTCGGCGCAAGGTGGCCAAGCGCCAGCCCGCAGGGACGGGCAGGCGCTTGGCCGCGCGGCTTCGCCTTGTTCGCGGGCGGTCGTGCTGAGCACGACGGATGCGCCATGTGGTTCATCCTGAACGCGAGCGCGTGTGAGGTCGCCCCTGTCTCGACGCGTCAGCGGGCCAAAACTGCTCTACACGCAGCCCGCAATGTGCCGGACGGTGCGGCGGGCTGAGCAACGCAGGGTCGCCGTCAAGCGTAACGCCCCACCGGCGCCGCTGGCCTCAGCGCACCGCGCGGCCATCGGGGAGCGTGATCCGCGCCACTTGTTCGGAGATCGGATCAACCGACAGGGGATGGGTTTCGGTGCTGTGACGCGCGGGGTCGCCGATGGGCTGCCAGCGCCCGGCCTTATAGATCTCAAGCGCGTCGAAACCGGCCTTATAGGCCATTTTGGGCGATCCGGGCACCCAATAGCCCAGATAGACATAGGGCAAGCCCGCCTCTTGGGCGATGCGCACATGGTCGAGGATCACATAAGTGCCCAGCGAATTGCGCGCCAGATCGGGATCGAAGAAGGAATAGACCATCGACAGCCCGTCCTCCATCACATCCGTGAGACAGACGCCACGCAGCGGACCTTCGCGCCGGCCTTCGGCGGGGTCGCGATATTCGACCACACGACTGCGGATCGGGGTTTCTTCGACCATGGCGGCAAATTCGAAGATGTCCATATCGGCCATTCCGCCCTCGGCGTGGCGGGTGTCGAGGTAGCGGCGAAAGAGGGCGTATTGTTCCTCAGTGGCCCAAGGGCTCGACGCGGTGCGGGCCAGATGCCCGTTGCGCCGCAGGTTACGTTTCTGGCTGCGGCTGACGTTGAAATCCGCAACGCGGATGCGGGCGGACAGACAGGCGCTGCATTCCGCGCAAGAGGGGCGGTAGAGCACGTTCTGCGACCGCCGGAACCCCTGTTTGGACAGCGTGTCATTCAAGGTCTCGGCATGCTCGCCCTGAAGGGCTGTGAACAGCTTCCGCTCCATCCGCCCGTCAAGATAGGGGCAGGGCTGGGGTGCGGTGACATAGAACTGAGGTGCAATCGGCAGGGTGTGGCGCATCAAGGGGCTCTGTTTCGGTGTCGGGCTCGGATCAGACTTATGTGCCGGAACCCGACATGCAGCTACCGCGCCGAAAACAGGCGCGGTCAGGGCTGCGAGCCGGGTCATGTCAGTGTCGTGACAAAACGGTAGCAGGGGCATCGCGTTCCGCCAAGTCCTGCTTATGGACAAACCATCGACGAGGCCGGGCCTTGCCGATGGTGCCTTGCGGGCGGATGGGCCCGCGGGCTGGTTCAGTCGCCAGCGGCGCGGTTGATCGCGGCGGTGCCCTGCACCATGTCGTAAAGCGATTGCGCGCGGGGGGAGGCGAGGATCGTGACGACCGAAATCACCTGCGGGATCACGAAAGACCACGACACGGTATAAAGCAGCACATGCAGGACCGCCTCGCCGAAACCGAAGCGTTCGCCACGGTGGTTGCGGAACTCGATGCTCATCACCCGCTGGCCCAGCGTCGCCGACCCGCGCGCCATGGTGACCACCCGGTAGGCAAACCCGATCCCCAGCCACAAAAGCGGCAGAAAGAACAGACCGATGAAGACGGTCAGCACCGTGGTGATGGCAACCAACAAAGCGATCACAACCAGATCCACCAGCCATGCAAGAAATCGCTTGGTCGGCACATCGTCATAGAACTCGGAGGCGGTGTCGGGATCGGGCAGACCCCAGAGGGCATTTGTCATCATGTCGGTCATATGGGGGAGTGCCTTTCGGTTGGCAATGCATCGGCAGAAAGGGATGGCGCGGGCCTGAGCGAAGATCGCACAGGCACAAAAAAACACGCGCAGGGCGGAGCCCGCCCCGCGCGCAGGCCGCGATCAGGCGCGCGACCTATGGTCGTCAGAGACGTCCGTGGCAGGTTCCGCATCAGCGGCGGGCTGCTTGGCACGATCTTCCATGAACTGGTCGAACTCGGCCTTATCCTTGGCTTCGCGCAGACGTTCGAGGAAGGATTCGAAGCTGTCCTGCTCGTCTTTCAGGCGGCGCAGCGTTTCGGCCTTATAGGCGTCAAAGGCGCGATTGCCTGAGGATTTGAACGGGGTGCCGCGAAATTTGGAAGCGCCGCGGGAGGCGCATTTGCCGGAAAACATGCGTTTGCTCCAGATCATATATGCGAGAAGGGCGAGACCTACGGGCCAGAAGACGATGAAACCGGCGACCATCGCCGCGATCCATGCGCCTTTGCCCCGCGCGTCAAGCCATGCTTCGGCCCGTCCAATGACGGAGGTCGAGGCTGTGGCGAAGGCGGTGTTCATGCGTATGCTCCTTGGTCGGGCGCCGATCCCGGCGCTGGGGGGGTGTGGGCTCATGTGAACCCGTTTCACATTGCAGGAGATGGGAGGCCGGACAGGGCTGTTCAAGATCTGATGTAAAACTTTTTAACATCGATGATTGGGCGGTAAGGGCAGAGGGGACGTCGAACGCCGCGCGCCTGACGCCCTTCGCAATAGGCATCGAGGGTTGGCGCAACAGCTCACCCGGATGCACCGCGCTCGGCCCCCGGCGGTAAGCTGCGGGAATACGAGCCGATCACGCGGCCGATTGACCGGCCGCTCGTAGCAGGGCAAGCAATGCGCATGACATTCCAGAGCGCCATCACCCGCCAACCGATCGCCTATGACGCCCAAGCCGGGAAGGACTGCGCCGCGCTGTTTCCCGATGTATCGCCTGAATTACGCGGGGTGATCGCAGGCACGGCCGGGTGTAGCCCCTATCTGCGCGGGCTGATCGAGAGCGAACGCGACTGGCTGGAGGCCGCGCTGCACGACGCGCCGCGCGCGGTATTGCCGGGCCTGTTGGAGCCTCTGCCAGACGTGCCGCTGGATCAACTTGGCGCGCGACTGAGGCAAACCAAGCGGCGGGTCGCGCTATATACCGGGCTGGCCGATCTGGGCGGGGTCTGGTCGCTGGAACAGGTTACCGGCGCACTGACCCGGCTTGCCGATGTGGCCTGTGATGTGGGGCTGAAGGCGCTGCTTGCCCCGGAAATCGCTCGCGGTCGCATTCCCGGCGCGACTGAGGCCGACCTTGCCGACGCGGCCGGGCTGTGCGTTTTGGCGATGGGCAAGATGGGCGCGCATGAGCTGAATTATTCCTCCGATATCGATCTGATCTGCCTTGTCGATCAGGATCGCTACCGGGGCGGCGACTGGGCAGAGGCGCGCGCCGGGTTCATTCGCGTGGTGCGCAAACTGACACAGCTTCTGAGCGACATCACCGGCGAGGGCTATGTGTTTCGCACAGACCTGCGCCTGCGCCCCGATGCGTCGAGCACACCCGTTGTGCTGGCGATGGAACAGGCGGAGCGCTACTACGAAAGCCTTGGCCGCACATGGGAACGTGCGGCACATATCAAGGCGCGCCCCTGCGCGGGCGATCTGGCGGCGGGGGCGGCCTATCTGGACCGGTTGCGGCCCTTCGTCTGGCGCAAACATCTGGATTTCGCGGCCATTCAGGACGCCTATGACATGCGCCTGAAAATTCGCGATCACAAAGGCTTGCACGGCACCGGCACGCTGGAGAGCCGCGACTTGAAACTGGCCCCCGGTGGCATCCGCGAGATCGAGTTTTTCACCCAAACCCGGCAACTGATCGCCGGGGGGCGCGACCCGCGCCTGCGGGAACGCGGCACGCTGGCGGGCTTGGCCGCGCTGGAGCAGGCAGGCTGGGTGCCGGGGGACGTGGTGGCGCGGCTGGGGCAGGCCTATCGCAGCCATCGCGAGGTGGAGCATCGGCTCCAGCAGATCGCAGATGCCCAGACCCATGATCTGCCGCGCGATGCGGAGGGGTTTGACCGGCTGGCGCGGATGTGCGGGCAGGGCGATACGGAGGTGTTCCGCGCCGAGCTGCGCGAGCGGTTGGAAATGGTCGCAGCCGAGACCGAGACCTTCTTTGCCCCCGGCACCACGGGCACGTCCGCTGAGGATGATGCGGGCCCGGAGCCGGAGATCGTCGAGAAATGGCGCAGCTATCCGGCGCTGCGATCCGACAGGGCGATGACCATTTTCCGCCGGTTGAAGCCTGAATTGCTGGCGCATCTGCGTGACGCGCCCAAACCGGAAGAGGCGCTGGCCGCGTTCGACGGCTTTCTGTCGGGGCTGCCTGCCGGGGTGCAGCTGTTTTCGATGTTCGAGGCCAATCCGCAACTGCTGCGCCTGATTACCGATATCGCCGCCACTGCGCCCGCCTTGGCGCGCTATTTGTCGCATAATGCCAGTGTGCTGGACGCGGTGATCGGTGGCAGCTTCTTTGCCGATTGGCCGGGCCGCGCCGCGCTGCGCACCGAATTGGCCAACCGGCTGGCGGCGGCACCGGATTATGAAACCCGGCTCGATACGGCGCGGCGCTGGGCCAAGGAATGGCATTTCCGCACCGGCGTGCATCATCTGCGCGGGCTGATCGCGGTGGATGAGACCGGCGCGCAATATGCCGATCTGGCCGAGGCGGTGATCGGTGCGCTGCTGCCGGTGGTCGTCGATCATTTCGCGGAGAAACACGGCCCCCCACCGGGACGGGGCGCGATGGTGTTGGGCATGGGCGCGCTCGGTGCGGGGTGGCTGACGGCGCAGTCGGATCTGGACATGATCGTGATCTATGATGCCGGCGGGATCGAAATGTCCGAAGGTCGGCGTCCATTGGCGGCACGGCCATATTATGCGCGGCTGACCCAAGCGCTGGTCACGGCGCTCTCGGTCCCCACTGCCGAAGGGCGGCTTTATGAGGTCGACATGCGGCTGCGTCCCTCCGGGCGGCAGGGTCCGGTGGCCACCGCGCTGGAGGCGTTCGAGACCTACCAGAAGGGTGAGGCCTGGACCTGGGAGCATCTTGCCCTGACCCGCGCCCGCCCCATTGCTGGCGCGCCGGAACTGCAAGAGGAGGTGAGCCGCGTGCGGGCCGAAGTGCTGCGCAGCCGCTATGATCGCCCCAAGACATTGCAGGCAGTGGCCGAGATGCGTGCCCGGCTGGCGCAGGCCAAGCCCGCCGACGCGCCTCTGGACGCCAAACGCGGCCCCGGACGGATGCAGGATGTGGAGCTGTTCGCGCAGACCGCGACGCTGCTGTCCGGCGCTGATGTGACCGCGCCGGAAGCGCAGATCGACACGGCCCGGGACTGGATCGGCGCCGAGGCCACCGGAGTGCTGCGCGCGCATTACGCATTGCTGCGCGCGGTGCAGGCGGCAGGGCGGCTTATCACTGAGGAGCGGTTCTCACCGCGGCGGTTGGGGCAGGGTGGGTGCGCCATGATGCTGCGGGATGCGGGGCTGGGCAACGCGGGGCAGGGTGACGCCGGGCAAGGCGAAGGGACAGAGGCCAGTTGCGACATTGCTTTGCTGGAGGCCCGTCTGGCCGAGGGCAGCGCCGCCGCGGCACAGATCATCAGCGCGGCGCTTGGTCCAGCGAAAGACGAGAAGGACGCTGCATTATGAAAACGCTGGGCGAGTCCGATGATCCGAAGGGCCTGATCCACGAGGCCTATCGCATTGATGGGATCAGTGCGGCGGAATGCCGTTCCATTTTCATGGATTGGGCGCTTTCCATCGAGGGCGCGGCGCAGCCTGCGCTGCGCCGTCTGCTGGCACGATACGGTCAGATCGATCCGCGCCACCCCATGACGGCGGTGCTTCAGGAAGGACTGGGGACCAGCGATCCCGCCCCCGGACAGCGCCGAGGCGGCTGGCGCGGGCGACGCGGGCTGACCTAGCTTAAAACCGTTTGGTGTTGGGTCAGCGCAAGGCGTCAGGCGGTAAGTGCGGCGGCCTCCCGGGCGAGGGCCTCGATCCCATCCCAATCGCCGGCCTGCACCTTATCCTTGGGCGCGACCCAGCTGCCACCTACGCACATCACGTTGGGCAAGCTGAGGTAATCGCGGGCGTTTTTCAGGCTGACGCCGCCAGTGGGGCAGAAGCTGATCTGCGGGATCGGCGCGCCGATGGCCTTCAGCGCGGGCGCGCCGCCGGATGCTTCGGCGGGGAAGAATTTCATCGCGGTATAGCCGCGCTCCAGCAGGCGCATGGCCTCCGTCGCGGTGGCGGCACCGGGCAGAAGCGGTAGATCTTCGTCTTCACAGGCTTGAAGCAGGATGTCCGTGGCCCCGGGGGATACGCCGAATTGCGCGCCTGCGGCCTTGGCTGCGCGAACGTCTTCGGGAGTGAGAAGCGTCCCTGCGCCCACGACCCCGCCCGGCACCTGTGCCATCGCGCGGATCGCGTCAAGCGCGGCAGGGGTGCGCAGCGTTACCTCCAGCGCGGGCAAGCCGCCCGCGACCAGCGCGTGCGCCAGCGCTTCGGCATGGGCCGCGTCGTCGATCACCAGCACGGGCACGACCGGCGCCCGGCGGCAGAGTTCCTCGGTGCGGCGGCTTGCGTCCTGAGGGGTCATGGTGAAATCCTTTTTGGGCTGTTCCGCCTAGGTCGATGCCTCCGGCGGGGATATTTTTACCATATTGAAAGGTTTGCGGGGCCAAACTGGCCGGGCGGAACAGGCAGGGATGCCGATGACCGCCCATGTTGAAACATCCCGGCCCGTCCGCAGATCTACGCGGTCGGGCCGGGATGCGGGATCAGACGACGACGCCTGCGCCGGCGGTGGCCGGGCCTACATTCTGGCGGAATGCCTCGAACAATTCGCGACCGATGCCGAACTTGTTGGCGCTGAGATCGGCTGTGACCGGCTCGCGGCTGTCGAAATCCTCCGCCAACACGCTCAGCGTGCCTTCGACGGCATCGACGCGCACGATATCGCCATCGCGCAGGCGTGCGAGCGGGCCGCCATCTGCGGCCTCAGGGCTGACATGGATCGCCGAGGGCACTTTGCCCGATGCGCCGGACATACGGCCATCGGTGACAAGTGCGACTTTCAACCCGCGATCTTGCAGCACTGCGAGGGTCGGGGTGAGGGAGTGCAGTTCGGGCATGCCGTTTGCTTTCGGTCCCTGAAAGCGGACGACGACCACCGTGTCGGCGGTGAATTCTCCACGCTTGAAAGCGTCTTTGACATCGCTTTGATCGTGAAAGATACGCGCGGGCGCTTCGATCACATGGCGTTCGGGCGCGACGGCGGAGACCTTCATCACGCCGCGGCCAAGGTTGCCGTCAAGCTGGCGCAGACCGCCGGTTTTCTGGAACGGGTCGGCCGCGGGGCGCAAGATCTTGTCATTGAGCGAATGACCCGCGCCCTCCTGCCAGGTCAGGGCGCCATCGACGATTTTCGGCTCCCGCGTATAGTCGGCAAGACCATCGCCGGCGACGGTTTTAGTATCGGGATGCAGCAGGCCTTCGTCGAGCAGATCGCCGATCATGTAGCCCAGCCCGCCTGCGGCATGGAAGTGGTTCACATCCGCCAGACCGTTTGGATAGACCTTGGCCATCAGCGGCGTCACAGCCGAGAGGTCCGAGAAATCTTCCAGATCGAGGATCACGCCCGCCGCGCGTGCCATCGCGGGCAGGTGCAAGATCAGGTTGGTGGAGCCGCCGGTGGCCATCAGGCCGACCATGCCATTGACGAAGGCTTTCTCGTCCAGCACTTGCGCCACGGGGCGGTAATCATTGCCGAGCGCGGTGATCTGCAACGCACGCTCTGTTCCCGCGACGGTCAGCGCGTCGCGCAAGGGGGTGTTGGGATTGACGAAACTTGCACCGGGCAGGTGCAGCCCCATGAATTCCATCAGCATCTGGTTGGAATTCGCCGTGCCATAGAAGGTGCAGGTGCCCGGACCGTGATAGGACGCCATTTCGGCCTTCATCAGCTCCTCGCGGCCCACCTCGCCCGTGGCGAATTGTTGGCGCACCTTGGATTTTTCATCATTGGGCAGGCCCGAGACCATCGGCCCGGCGGGCAGGAAGATGCCGGGCAGATAGCCGAAGGTCGCGGCGGCGATCACCAGACCCGGAACGATCTTGTCGCAGACACCCAGATAGAGCGCGGCATCAAAGGTGTTGTGGCTGAGCGCGACCCCGGTGGCGAGGGCGATCACATCGCGCGAAAACAGCGATAGCTCCATCCCTACCTGGCCTTGGGTCACGCCATCGCACATGGCCGGCACGCCGCCCGCGACCTGTGCCGTGCCACCCGCCTGCCGTGCGGCCTGACGGATCACATCCGGATAGCGTTCGAAAGGCTGATGCGCGGACAGCATATCATTATACGCGGTGACGATCCCAAGGTTGCCAGCGCTCGTCGTGGCCAGGCTGTCCTTATCTTCGCCCATCGCCGCATAGGCATGGGCCTGGTTGCCGCAGGTCAGATGGGCGCGGCGCGGGCCTTCGTCGGCGGCGCGCGCCATACGGTCGAGATAGGTACGGCGTGGCGCCTGACTGCGCTCGATGATCCGCTGGGTGACTTTCTGGACGGTGGCGTCGAGGGGCATTGGCATGATCCGCTGGCTGTGATTCTGAAGACGCAGGTGTCTTTCGGCGCATGATACTGAGTTAGCGCTAACAATACAAACGTGCGAAGCCAGCGGGGCGATGGATCGGCGATAGTCCCGTGGCATGATGAAGATGGAGCGCGGATTGCGGGGATTTCAAGCGCCCATTTTGCGCCTCAACGAGCAGCGACAGCGATTGCACAGGGTGGCCGGGGCAAGCCCAGCCATGCGGTTTCTGCAATGCGGCAATTCCAAGCTGTCGGTTTAACGCTGCGTCTGCATGACCTAGCTTCATCGGCAAGGGAGGGCTGAAATTCTGAAAAGGATGACATCCCGATGAAACATACTGATTACGTGGACGAATACGGCATGATCGACATGGTTGCTATTGAGCGCGATGCGCGCATCCTCCGGGCTCAGGCATTTGCCTCCGGTATCCGCAAAATCGGGGCATGGCTCCGGAGCCGCGGCAATTTCGGCGCAGCTGTCGGCGCACGCTGAGCTGCACCGGCCCGGCACGGTGATGTCGGATCGGCCGCAGATTATACCCGGATCTTTCGAGATCCCATCTGAGATGACCCCGGACAATCCGGGGTTTTTTCATATCTGGGGTCAGGTCATGGGTCTGCGCCGGGCTGCTTGAAAAGCGTATGCCCCGCGGGCCGCTTGGCGCTTCCGTCGGGCGCGTGAAACAGTTATTGCCGGGGCATGACAGATGCAGCGCACACCCCCGCCCCCCTTTCCCCGGCACCTGATCGGCCCACCGTGCGCCTGCGCCCCAAGGCCGAGGCGCGGGCCATTCGACATGGTTTTCCTTGGGTTTATTCCGACGAATTAGTGCTCGATCGGCGATCCAAGTCCCTGGCGCCCGGCACGATTGCCCGGCTGGAAGATGCCGAGCGGCGCCCGATGGGCACGGTGACCGTCAACGCCGAGTCGAAGATCACAGCACGGATGCTGGATTTCGACGCCGAAGCCGAGATTGATCATAATTGGCTGGTGACGCGTCTGCGCCATGCGCTCGACCTGCGCGAGCAGCTGTATGATGCGCCGTTCTACCGGCTGGTCCATGCCGAAGCCGACGGGCTGCCCGGCGTTGTAATTGACCGGTTCGGTGACGCTGCGGTGATTCAGCCAAATGCCGCTTGGGCGGATGTGATGATCGAAACGCTGGCGGATGCGCTGACCGAGGTGACGGGAGTTACCGCCATTTTGAAAAGCGGCAGCGGACGTGCGCGCAAGCTGGAAGGCCTCGACGATGTGACTGTTTGGCTGCGCGGGGAAGTCACGGCCCCGGTGCCGGTGACGATGAACGGCGCCACCTACATGGCTGATCTGAATGGTGGGCAGAAAACCGGACTGTTTTACGACCAGCGGCCAAACCACGCCTTTATTGCGGGGCTCGCGCGCGGGCGCACTGTGCTGGACGTGTTCTCTCATGTCGGTGGTTTTGCGCTGGCTGCCTTGTCGCAAGGCGCGGTCAGTGCGGTGGCGGTTGACGGCTCTGGCCCGGCGCTTGATTTGGCGCAGCAAGGCGCGGAGGCCAGCGGCCACGCGGCGGCCTTCACCACCCGGCAGGGCGACGCATTTGCCGAGTTGGAAGCACTGGCCCAAGAGGGCGCAAGGTTCGACGTGGTGATCTGCGATCCGCCGGCGTTTGCCCCGAATAAACAGGCGCTTGAGGCAGGCTTGCGCGCCTATGAGCGGATCGCGCGTATGGCGGCCGGGCTGGTATCCGAGGGCGGCATTCTATGCGTTTGCTCTTGCTCGCACGCAGCTGATCTGACCCGGTTTCGGAACGCCTCGGCGCGTGGGATCGGTAAGGGAGGACGGCGTGCGCAGTTGATCCATACCGGTTTTGCTGGCGCCGATCATCCGCTGCTGCCGCAATTGGCCGAAAGCGGCTACCTGAAATCATTGGTGTTTCGGATGACCGCGTGAAGCTGACGCTGGATGCTTGCGTCATGTTTCCGACCGTTCAGCGGGAAATCCTGCTGGCGGTCGCGCGTGAGGGGCTGATCACCCCGCTTTGGTCGCCGCGCATTCTGGAAGAATGGGCGCGGGCTGCGCGCAAGATCGGTCCAACGGGGGAGGCTCAGGCGCGGGCGGAGATTGCCCTGCTGCGCGCCCATTGGCCCCGCGCGGAGGTGCATCCGCGAGAGGGCGATCTCGCGCGGCTGTGGCTTCCCGATCCCGCCGACATCCATGTGCTGGCCTCGGCTATTGCTGGGTCGGCGGATGCGATTGTGACGGTGAACACCCGCGATTTCCCGCGCCATATTCTGGCCGAAGAGGGGCTGGAACGTCGTGATCCGGATGGCTTGCTACGCGATCTGCACCTGCATCATCCTGATGCCGTCACCCGCGCGGTGGAGACTGTCGTGGCCGAGGCGGCGCGGATTGATGACGCGCCGCGTGATCCCTACGCATTGCTGAAGAAGGCGCGCCTGCCACGGCTTGCCAAGATTTTTAGATGAAAATGCCGCTGTAACCTGTTCCGATCACTGCAATAATTAAGCAGCCGCTTCGGCCTCGGCGCAGGCTTCGGCGGTGGCGTCCAGCGCCAGCATGATCGACGCATGGCGGTTTTTGAACTCGCGCGCGGGCAGCAACACCTCGAACCCGTCAAAGGGGGCGCTGGGAACGGGGCCGTCGTGTTTCAGCATGGCGCGCAATTCGGTGCGGGCATGGTCGATCTCGGCGCGGGTTCGGCCAATCACCACCTGACCCAAGACCGAGGCGGAGGCTTGGCCCAAGGCGCACGCCTTTACATCTTGTGCGAATTCCACGATCTGGCCGCCACGGATCACCAGATCGACGGTGATGGTGGAGCCACAGAGCGGCGAGCGCTTCTTGACGCTGACTTCGGGGGCGGAAAGGCGACCCAGATGCGGAATCTCGGCGGCGAGCGCCAAGATGCGCCCGGAGTAGAGGTTGACGAGATCGGTATCTGTGCTCATTTCTGGCCCTTCCATCTTGCCTGACCTAGATAGGTCACGCACCCGCGTTTGAAAAGGAACCCGCGCATGGCCTTTGATCCGGCAACACTAAAATATGATGCACAGGGTCTGATCCCGGCAATTGCGCAGGATGCCGCCAGTGGCGAGATCCTGATGATGGCCTGGATGAACGCGCAGAGCGTGACAAAGACGCTTGAGACGGGCCGCGTCACCTATTGGTCGCGCTCCCGGCAGGCCTATTGGGTCAAGGGCGAAAGCTCCGGCCACCTCCAGCACCTGATTGAAATGCGCGTGGACTGCGACCGCGACTGTCTGCTGGTGCTGGTCCGGCAAGAGGGGCCCGCCTGTCACACCAACCGTCGCACCTGTTTCTACACTGCGGTGCGCGATGGGGCAGAGGTCGAACTGATGGCCCCGGAGGCCAGCTGAGCGGTCAGAGCCCGACCATTTCGCGGATCTCGTAGGGTGACGCCCCGCGCTCGCGGTAGACGTGGATCGCTTCGGCATCATGGCGCTTGGCCAGCCGCTTCCCGGTCGCGTCACGGATCAGCCGATGATGGTGGTAGCGCGGCGTTGGCAATGCCAGCAAATGCTGCAACACGACATGCAGGGGCGTGGCGTCAAAAAGATCACGACCACGGGTCACCAATGTGACCCCTTGCGCCGCGTCATCCACCACAACCGCCAGATGATAGGCGATGGCGCCCGTCTGGCGTCGTGCGAGGATTATGTCGCCTGCTGTGCTGACCAATTGCGCCGGATCGACCAAGTGATCGCCAAAGCACCTGTCACCTTCATCGCGAAAACTTAGTTCTCTTGCAATGGCTTCAGAGGCTTTCTTCATGTCCAGCCGGATGGCGTCACCCGGCTGACGATCACGCATGGACCGCCGCCGACAGGTGCCGGGGTAAATCACCCCGTCTGGGCCGTGTGGCGGGTCGCCTTCCTGCGGAGCGCTCAACGCAGCGCGGATTTCGGCGCGGTTGCAGGAACAGGGGTAGAGCAGGTCCAGATCAGCGAGCCTGTCCAAAGCCGCGTCATAGGCGGGCAAGCGATCTGACTGGCGCCAGACGGGCCGGGGGTGGTGGATGCCTAGCCAGCGCAAATCCTCAAGGATCGCCTCCTCCCATTTAGGTTTGGACCGCTCCCGATCCAGATCTTCGATCCGGAGGAGGAATTCTCCCCCCGCCGAACCGGCCAGATCCGCAGCCAGAAGCGCAGAATAAGCATGACCCAGATGCAGCGGCCCGGTCGGAGACGGGGCAAATCGCGTAATCAACATGTTAGGATTTTTGCAGGATATAGACCGTAGAGCCCTGACAGAGCGCTGGCAGATGCGCGCCATGTTCGCGGAACAGCAGTGTCATCTTGCCCGTGTCGAGTGTCGCGTCGATGGCGCGGGCGCTTGTGCCTGCGTTGGTGCAATAGTCCGGCACGGCAAGCGCGAGAATGCCCCCGGCCTTGAGCGCGCCGCTCAGGCGGTCGAGCTGGCACGGCCCGACTGAGCCGAGGCCCAGCGATCCGGCCGTGGTGATAGCATCCCACCGCCCATCGCGCAGCATCTCATGGCCGGGCTCTATATGGTGAAGCTCTGTATAGACACACCGGGCGCGGGCGCGGTCCAGCAACACGCCTGACGGATCAATGCCGGTGATGTCGGTGCAGCCGCCCGCATGCAGCGCCAGTCCAAGCACGCCTGCGCCACAATCGTAGTCCAACACTGTATGGCTCATATCAGGCAAAAACGCGCAAAGCGCCTCGGCGATCCGGGCGGGCGTGGCGTATCCGGTGCCGAGCGTCGCCTTATCATAGCGCCGCACCCAGCTTTGCCGCAGCATGGCCGGACTGGACGCGGCCCGAGGCCTCCAGAGAAGGTCGGGATAGAGCGCAGGCGCCTGCGCTGGCGTGTCGTGAAGCGAATGCATGGCGAAGTTTATCAGCCGGTAAGTCGCGGGTCCAGTTCCCTGATGGCACTCTAAAGCGAACGGGTGCGTAAACTCAACTCACACCCGAGGCATTAAGACGGCCACCACCACGGATCAGGACGTCGCGGGGGTTTCAGCTTTGGTATCGTCATCGAGCGGCATGGCGGGTTGAGGCAGGCCAAGCCAATCACACCATGCGGATTTTGCGCGGTCCGTATAGGCCTTGTAGCGATCGCGCCGCCCGCGCCGTCCGCCTTTGGCGTCAATCGGGCGGAAGAGGCCAAAATTGACATTCATCGGCTGGAAGGTCTTGGCGTCCGCGCCGCCGGTGATGTGGGTCAGCAACGCGCCCATTGCGGTGTCGGCGGGCACAGCGGGCAGGGGCTCGCCCAGCACATCCTGTGCGGCCATCCGTCCGGCCAGCAGCCCCATCGCCGCACTCTCGACATAGCCCTCGACACCCGTGATCTGACCGGCAAAGCGGATGTTGGGCCGCGAGCGCAGGCGCATCTGATCGTCAAGCAGGGTGGGGGAATTCAAAAACGTGTTGCGGTGGATGCCGCCCAGCCGGGCAAAGCGCGCGTTTTGCAGGCCGGGGATCATGCGGAACACATCGGTCTGCGCGCCGTATTTCATCTTGGTCTGAAAACCGACGATATTATAGAGCGTGCCAAGCGCATTGTCGCGGCGCAGCTGCACGACGGCATAGGCCTTTTCTTCGGGCTTATGCGCGTTGGTCAGGCCGATGGGCTTCATCGGGCCGTGGCGCAGGGTCTCGCGTCCGCGCTCGGCCATGACCTCGATCGGCAGGCAACCGTCAAAATAGCCCGCGGTTTCGCCTTCGTGGAATTCGGCCTTATCAGCGGCCAGCAGCGCATCAATGAAGGCCTCATGTTCGGCCTTGGTCATCGGGCAGTTGATATAGGCGGTGCGCTCTTCTTCCGTGTCGCCTTTGTCATACCGGCTCTGGAGCCACGCGATCTCCATGTCGATGCTATCGGCATAGACGATAGGCGCAATCGCATCGAAAAACGCGAGGCTGTCTTGGCCGGTTTCGGCGCGGATCGCCTCGGCCAGCGTGCCAGAGGTCAGCGGCCCGGTGGCGATGATCCATTGGCCATCATCCGCATCGGGCAGGGCGTCGATTTCGCCGGCCTCGACGGTGACCAGCGGATGCGCGCGCAGCCGATCGGTGACGCCTTGGGCAAAGGCATCGCGGTCCACGGCCAGCGCGCCGCCCGCAGGCAGTTGATGCACATCGGCCATTTCCATAATGAGCCCGCCCGCCTGACGCATTTCCCAATGCAGCAGGCCCACGGCGTTTTGTTCGTCATCATCCGAGCGGAACGAATTAGAACAGACCATTTCGGCCAGATTGCCCGTCCGATGGGCAAAGGTTTCCACCGTTGGACGCATCTCATGGATGGTCACGGGAATCCCGAGATTGACCGCCTGCCAGGCAGCTTCCGACCCGGCCATGCCGCCGCCGACGATGTGAATGCGTTTATCCGTCATGAGCTGCGTCATACTGGGGGCCGTGGCGCTTGCCAAGCCTGCCGCGCCGTAGCGCGCGCCGCATGGCATCCATTGGCGCATATGGGGCAAACGAAAGGCCCAGGCGAGGCCCGGGCCGAGAGCACATCGCGACCGGAGGGAGGGGTCGCGCGCGCTGCCACCCTCGGTCGGGGCGGCGTATTTGATATTATTGGCCCTCAGGCGAACCACCCGTTCCCGGAGCAATACGGGAGGGGCGCATGCCACCGATTGGTGCTCTGGGAAGCATCGGCGTCATTCTGGCAAAAGCTGGTTTGAAACGGGTTGGCTAACAGGGACACTATTAACAGGCGGGCAGAGCGCGGCGCGCGATCATGTAATCAGATCGGCAACCGGGGGCATGCGCGCAGAACTAATGCGGTGCGCGGCTTAGAAAATACCTTTCCAGCCGGCGCGGTAGAGGCTGAAACGACCTCCACCAAAAAGGATCAGCGGCAGCGACAGAAGCGGCACGGTCAGCAGCCAGAGGTTCATTTCCATCTGGCCGTTGCTGGCCGTGTGCTGCAGCGCGACCGAGGTGACGTAGAGCACCAGACCGATCAAGGCCATGACGCGGGTGCGTACCCCGAAAAAGAGCCAGATCGTAACCGTCGCCAGCAGCGCCCGCAGCGCAACAGTCGCGATGCTATGATCGGGCGAGAGCATCGCCAGATCCGATGCCGAGGCGGTGCGCACCGAAAGGTTAAGCCCAGAATAGGCGTATGATGCGAAGATCAGCGCCAGGATCAGGCGGTCCAGAGATTGGACAGTCTCTAGGAACTTTTTCATCAGTGCCTCGTTTTCACTATCGGGCTATCAAGTCTTTGTTCACGTCAATTTAAACCTCTGATTGTCGAGCGAGCTAGCCCGATTTGTGCAAAGGCAGGATTGCGTTTTCGGCGCTCGCGGCGCGCTGCCGCTTCTGTTCCTCGTTCTTGAAGCAGCGGACGATCCAGTTGGATGTCTCCCGCAGGGTGTCGTCGCCCTTCCGCGTGGCGTGATAAGTCAACCAATACTCGATATTATAGACCGGGCTGTCCGGGATCGGCACGAGCGCATTCGCATAGGCGCCGTGAATACAGGGCAGCGGGCCAGCAAGATGACGCGATAGAATGACCTGTTCGATATCGTGGAAATGTTGCACGCGCACCACAGGTGGCTGGCCGAAATAGTCATATCCCATGGTGATGACGCCATGCGTATCGAAGGTTTGGCTCAGTCCGATCCATCCCTGCGGGGTCTCATGACCCTTCGCCATATAGAGGCGGTAGGGAATACTACCTGCGCGCCGGGTGATCACGCGCCCGCCTTCGGGGCGGTTCATCGACACGATGATATCGTCGTCGCCCATGCCTTCGGCGGTCACCCGATTAGAGAAATTCAGGATCACGCCGTCCGGCGGGGAGAGGTGGCTGTTCAATCCAGGGTAGAACAGTTTGTTGTTGATCGCAGGCTGCGCGCCGATGCTGATCGACGATTGATGGGTGCCGCCCTTGGTATGAAGATTGTTTAATTCGCCCTCGATGGCGGAATTGAATTCTTCGACAGAGGTGAGAATCCGATGCAGACGCGGGTTCACGTCCCAGCCATCGGGCCGCTTTATGAGGCATGGCATGCCCAGCAGCTCGTTCAGCTTGTCGATGCGGCGCGACACGGTGGCCACGTTCGTGCCCAGCGAATCGGCGGCCTTCGACATTGTGGAGTGACGATGTATCGCCAACAGATATTTGTAATTGTCCCAGCTGATCATCAGAATGGCTGCCTGTTTCAAAGGTATTTCGCCGGCCGAACCAAAGAAAACCAGCAACCCGGGCCATGGGGCTGCTCAAACTGATCAAGAACATAATTCAAATAAACTACAAAAAGCATAACCCGCATTTGCAAGAATGCAGAGCAAATAGTTAACGCCGCCCGCCACAAGAGTCACGCGCGGCGCATCGGCAACATGTTTTGACACAAACGATTCTGCAGGCCGGAGCCATACCGCGATAGGCAAAGGCCGCCCCGGGGGACGGCCTTCGCACCTAAATTTGCTCGCTACGCGGTGTCGGCTGATCGGAATAATATATATCCCGAACAGTAGCTTAGCGCGTTAACTGTCATCTTCCGGCGTGCCCGGAGCGTCGGGGGCCTGATCATCAGCCTCTGGCGTGTCGATTACCTCTTCAGGCTCTTCACTTTCAGCAATCCAGGCCACTGACACGACCTCTTCGTTTTTCGCTGTGTCGAACACTTTCACACCACCAGCGCTGCGCGACCGGAAGGAGATCCCGTTGACCGGACAGCGGATCGACTGCCCCGTCGAGGTGGCGAGCATGATCTGGTCGCCGTTTTCGACCGGGAAGCAGGCCACCAGCGGACCGCCGCGCATGGCCTTGTCCATGGCCGTCACACCTTGGCCGCCGCGCCCGCGCACGGGGTAGTCGTGGCTTGAGCTGATCTTGCCCGAGCCTTTGGCGGTGACGGTCAGGATCAGGTCCTCGGCGGCCGACATCTCCACATAACGCTCGTTGGAGAAATTCGGATCAGCGGGGGCATCCTCGTCTTCGCCCTCGGCCTCATCCGTCAGGCCCGCCATGGCGCGGCGCATGCGCAGATAGGCGGCGCGTTCTTCTGGGCTGGCTTCGAAGTGACGGATCACCGCCATCGACACGACCCGGTCCTGATCAGCGACACGGATGCCGCGCACGCCGGTGGATTTGCGGCCCTTGAACACCCGCACATCGGTGGTGCGGAACCGGATCGCGCGGCCTTTGGCAGTCACCAGCATCACATCGTCATCCTCGGACGCGATGCGGGCATTCACCAGTTCGACGCCATCGGGCAGATCCATCGCGATCTTGCCGTTGCGCATGACGTTGGTGAAATCCGACAGCGCGTTGCGGCGCACATCGCCCGCCGTGGTGGCGAAAATGATCTGCAGATCGCCCCAATCGGCCTCGTCCCGGTCCACCGGCATGATCGCGGCGATGGAGACGCCCTGCGCCAGCGGCAGGATGTTGACGATTGCCTTGCCGCGCGCCGTGCGACCGCCCGAGGGCAGGCGCCAGGCCTTCAGTTTGTAAACCATCCCATCGGTCGTGAAGAACAGCAGCTGGGTATGGGTATTGGCCACGAACAGCGTGGTGACCACATCGTCTTCCTTGGTGGCCATGGAGCTGAGCCCCTTGCCACCGCGACGTTGCGCGCGGAAATCGGTCAGCGGGGTGCGCTTGATGTAGCCGGATTGGGTAACGGTCACGACCACGTCTTCGCGCTCGATCAGGTCTTCGTCGTCCATGTCACCGGACCAGTCGACGATTTCGGTGCGGCGGGGACCGGCGAATTGGTCGCGAACGGTCTTCAGCTCGTCCCCGATGATTTCCATGATCCGTTCGCGCGACCGCAGAATGGCCAAATACTCGCGGATCGCGGCGGCCAGTTCCTGCAGCTCGTCGGTGACTTCCTTGACGCCGATCTGTGTCAGGCGCTGTAGCCGCAGATCGAGGATCGCACGAGCCTGCGTTTCCGACAGGTTATAGGTGCCGTCCTCGTTCACCTTCTGCGTCGGATCGTCGATCAGCCGGATGTAGGACGCGATGTCGTGGGCCGGCCAACGCCGGGTCATTAGTTTCTCGCGGGCCTCGGCACCATCGGCGGAGGACCGGATCGTCGCGACGACCTCGTCCACGTTAGACACGGCCACGGCAAGACCGCACAGGATGTGGCTGCGTTCGCGGGCTTTGCGCAATTCATAAGCCGTGCGGCGGGCGACGACCTCTTCGCGGAAGGTGATGAAGCTTTCAAGGAAGCGGCGCAGGGTCAGCTGCTCGGGCCGGCCACCATTCAGCGCCAGCATATTCGCGCCAAAGCTCACCTGCATCGGGGTGAAGCGGTAAAGCTGGTTCAGCACCACCTCGGCGGTCGCATCGCGCTTTAGCTCGACAACGACGCGGACGCCGTTCCGGTCGCTTTCATCCTGCACATGGGCAATGCCCTCGATCCGCTTGTCGCGGGCCGTTTCGGCGATCCGCTCGATCATGGTGGCCTTGTTCACCTGATAGGGGATTTCGTCGATGATGATCGCGTAGCGGTCCTTGCGCAGTTCCTCGACCCGCGTTTTGGCGCGGATCACGACAGACCCACGTCCCTCCAGATAGGCTTTGCGCGCGCCTGAGCGGCCAAGGATCGTGCCGCCGGTTGGGAAATCCGGGGCAGGGACATATTCGATCAATTCCTCGGAGGTCAGATCGGGATTGGCGATCAGGGCCAGCGTCGCGTCGATCACTTCGCCCAGGTTATGGGGCGGGATGCGCGTGGCCATGCCGACCGCGATCCCTTCGGAGCCGTTGACCAGCAGGTTCGGATAGCGCGCGGGCAGAACGGTCGGTTCCTGACGCTCGTTGGCGTAGTTCGGAACGTAATCGACGGTATCCTTTTCGATATCCGTCAGCAGCTGCTCTGCCACCTTGGCCAAACGCGCCTCGGTATACCGGTAGGCGGCGGCGGGGTCGCCATCCATCGAGCCAAAATTGCCCTGACCATCGATCAGCGGCACCGACATCGAAAAATCCTGCGCCATTCGCACCAGCGACTCGTAGACCGCGCTATCCCCGTGCGGGTGATAGCGACCCATCACGTCACCGACGGCAGTGGCGCATTTGCGGTAGGATTTTGCCTGCGTCTGGCCGTTTTCCCACAGGGTATAAAGGATCCGGCGGTGCACCGGCTTCAGCCCGTCGCGCAGATCCGGGATCGCGCGGCTGACGATGACCGACATCGCGTAATCCATGAAGGAGGTGCGCATTTCCTCCTCGATCGAGATGCGCGGACCGCTCCAGCCAGTGGGCGGGGTGCCCATTTCCTCATCATTTTCAGGGGGTTCTGGCGTATCGGTCATAAAGCTGCCTGTGGTTGGGGCAATGTCTAGATATTGTTGGGCGATCTTATCCTATACGCGATATCGGGTGCAATGGGCGGGGAGAGGATGGTTCTGGCAGCCAGAGGGGCAGACTGACAACACATTGTTTTCGTTGAAAAGTAACGAAGCCGTGGCAGAATTTTCTTTGCGGGGTCATTCCGACCTCGCCAAAGACAGGAGGTGCGGGATGCAACAGGCACGCGCTTATACCACGCCGATGGAGTTGATGCTGCGGGGCTACGGGCTGACCACGGCGGAGCTTTACTATCGGATGCCGGACCACCAATCGGTGCTCAACAGCTTCATCTGGCAGGAATATGATCTGGCCCCGGATCACCCCAAGCTGTTCGGGTTCATCGAGTTTTGGCAATCCGAGATCGACGGCCCGCTGCATTCTGTCAGCTTTTCCCATCGCCGGGAAATCGCACCGGGCGAATGGCGGCAGGTGGTCGGGGAATACCGGCTGCGTTGATCGGCGGGCTGTGTTCGATCCACGAAAGCGGAGCGTTCGGACGCTGCGGCTGACAGCCATTCCGCCTCAGCCGATCGGCGCCGAACAGCCTCTGTTCGCTTTTGCGGGATTGCTCTGCGGCGTCTCTGGGCCAAATCTCACGACAGTCATCACCGCGCCGGATGTCACCCTGTCATTCCGGCCCTGACCCAAAATTCGGAGACCATCATGAAGACGACCCTCGCCGCTGTCAGCCTTGCCTCGCTCCTCGCCGCCACGGGCGCGCAGGCCGCGCCGGAGGCCTATGTGCTCGACGCTTCTCACAGCCAAATCCTGTTTTCCTACGAACACCTTGGCTATTCGACCACCTGGGGCCTGTTCTCCGGCTTTGAGGGGCAGATCCAGTTCGATCAGGAAGACCCTGCCAACAGCTCCGTCACGATCGAACTGCCCGCCGACAGCATGATTACTGGCTGGGACGCGCGCAAAGAACACTTCATGTCGCCTGATTTCTTCAACGCCGAGGAAAACAACGCCGTCACCTTTACCTCCACCGGGATTGAGGTGACGGGCGAGGATACCGCCATCATCACCGGCGACCTGACAATCAACGGGCAAACCAATCCGCTGGAGCTTGACGCGCAGCTGACCTCCGCTGGCACCCACCCGATGGAGGGCAAAGACTGGGCCGGTTTCACCGCGACGGGCACTGTGCTGCGCTCGGATTACGGGCTCGACATGTTCGCACCCGCTGTGTCGGATGAGGTCGAGTTGCAGATCTCGATCGAGGCGATGAAGGCCGAGTGATCGGCGGCTGATCCTATGGGTTGATACAACAGGCAGGCCGGGGCGATTGCCCTCGGCGCGCCCGCATGTCTGGGTCACAGGCCACCCTCAGCCGCGTTGCGCCTCTGCCGCCCCCGTCCGGGGTCGCCGCCTTGCAGCGCCCCGGAGCGCGGCCTAGACATGGGGCAATGACCGCCGCCGCGCCTGCGCCGCGCCGGTTTCCCCCGTTTCTGAGGATGATCCATGACCGCGACCCCGACGCTCTCCGCTACCGCACTTGATCTCGACACGCTTGCCACGGTCAAAGGCCGGATCGCGATTTTCGTCACGCCGGACGGGAAGCTCGACACTGGTGCGCGGCGGATCAACCGGCTGAGCAAGGGCGCGGTCGAGCGGCTTGCAGCCTCATCCGCCTTTGAGAAACTGTCCGAGGGCGGCACGATTGATCTGGCTTGGCCCGCTGGCATGGCCGCCGAGGCGGTGCAGGTCGTAAAACTGTCGCGCCGGGGCCGGGGGGCGGAGTTCACCGCCACCACCCGCGCCGCCGGGGCCGCGATTGGCAAGGCCGCGGGCACTGACGCCGTGCTGATCATCGCGCCGCAGCAGACCGGGCTGGACAATATCGTGCTGGGCGCGGCGCTGCGGAGCTACGCCTATACGGCAATGAAATCCGAGCCGGTTGCCGAGGCCGCCGCGATCACCGTCGCGCTGACCGATCCGGCGACGCTGGACCTCGACGCTGTGCAGGCGCTGGTCGATGGCGTCTATTTCACCCGCGATCTGGTGAACGCCCCCGCCAATGTGCTGACGACCGAAAGCTTTGCCGCGCAACTGCAGGATCTCTCGGCGCTGGGGGTCGAGGTCGAAGTGCTGGACGAGGCGCAGATGGCAGAGCTGGGCATGGATTGCCTGCTGGCCGTGGGTCATGGCTCTGAAAGCCCGTCGAAAACGGTCGTGATGCAATGGAAGGGCGGGGCAGATGACGCCGCGCCGCTGGCGCTGATCGGCAAGGGCGTGGTGTTCGACACGGGCGGCATCAGCCTGAAACCCGCCGCCGGGATGGAAGCGATGACCATGGACATGGGCGGCGCGGGCACGGTCGCGGGCGTGATGAAGACGCTCGCCGCGCGCAAGGCCCCGGCCAATGTCGTGGCGCTGGTCGGTCTGGTCGAGAACATGCCCGATGGGCGGGCGCAGCGCCCCGGCGATATCGTCACCTCGATGAAGGGCGACACGGTCGAGGTCATCAATACCGACGCCGAAGGGCGGCTCGTCTTATGTGACGTGATGTGGTACGCCGCCGAGCGGTTCAAGCCTGCGGCCATGGTCGATCTGGCGACGCTGACCGGCGCAATCATCGTGGCGCTTGGGCATGATAATGCAGGTGTGTTTTCCAATGACGACACCTTCTGCAACGCTTTCCTGAAAGCCGCGCAGACCGAGGCCGAAGGCGCATGGCGGATGCCGCTGGGCACGGGCTACGCCAAGCTGCTCAAAAGCGACAAGGCAGATGTGGCCAATGTCGGCGGACGGGCTGCGGGCTCGGCCACGGCGGCGGAATTCCTGCACCGTTTCGTGCCCGAAGGTCTGCCGTGGATCCATCTGGACATCGCCGGTGTGGCCCAGCCTGCGGCGGAGCCCGCGCTGGCACCCAAAGGGGCGTCGGGCTGGGGTGTTCTGGCGCTCGACCGGCTGGTCCGCGACCGCTACGAGCAGGGCTGAACCCCGCCATGGGCAATGCGCTCTTCTACCACCTGACGCAGGGCCCGCTGGAGCGGACCCTGCCGATGCTGTTGGAAAAATCTCTGGAACGGAATTGGCGTGTGCTGCTGCGCGGGGGCGACCCGGCGCGGTTGCAGCAATTGGACCTGACGCTATGGCAGGGGGACGATAGTTTTCTGCCGCATGGGCTGGCGGGCGGCGATCATGATGCCGATCAGCCTGTGTTGCTGGGCGGCGAAGACGCGCAGCCTGCAACCAATGCGGCCGCCTGCCTGATCTGCGTCGATGGCGCGGCGGTCACCCCGGAGGAGGTCAACGCGCTGGACCGGGTCTGTATCCTGTTCGACGGGCGCGATGAGGCAGCCACGGCGCAGGCGCGGCAGCAATGGAAATTGCTGACCGGGGCGGGCTGTATCGCGCAATATTGGTCCGAAGAAACCGGACGCTGGCAGATGAAAACCCAAAGCGGCGGCGCAGACTGAGCCGGCGGAGCACGAGTATTTAGAGCAAATCAAAGCCAGCAGGGGCCGGGCCGATCATAGCCGGGGCAGGGTGAGCCTATATCTTTTGCAGCGCCAGCACCGCATTCAGCCCGCCAAAGGCAAACGCGTTCGACAGCACCGCATCGACCGGCGCATGGCGCGCCTCATTCGGCACGACGTCGAGCGCGCATTCGGGGTCGGGCTCTTCATAGCCGATGGTGGGCGCGATGATGCCATCCTTCAGCGCCATGATGCAGGCCAGCAATTCCACCGCGCCGGTGCCGCCGATCAGATGGCCGTGCATCGATTTGGTGGAGGAGATCATCAGCGCATCGGAATGCGCGCCAAAAACATCAGCCACCGCCGCGCATTCGGTTTTATCATTGGCGGCGGTGCCGGTGCCATGAGCGTTGATATAGCCGATTTGGTCGGGGTTCAGCCGGGCATCGCGGAGCGCCCCAGAAATGGCCCGCGCCGCGCCTTGCTTCGAGGGCATCACGATGTCGGCGGCGTCCGAGGTCATGGCGAACCCAACCACTTCGGCGAGGATCTCGGCACCGCGGGCGCGGGCGTGCTCATATTCTTCGAACACAAAGACGGCAGCGCCTTCGCCCTGCACCATGCCGTTGCGATTGGCCGAAAACGGACGGCAGGCGTCGCGGGACATGACGCGCAAACCTTCCCATGCCTTGATCCCACCAAAGGACAACATCGCCTCGGAGCCGCCGGTGACCATGGCGCGGGTGACGCCGCCCCGGATCAGGTGAAACGCCTGTCCCATCGCGTGGTTTGATGACGAACAGGCCGTCGAGACCGAGAAGCTCGGCCCCATCAGGTTGTTTTCCATCGAGACATGGCTGGCGGCGGCATTGTTCATCAGCTTTGGCACGACGAAAGGATGCACGCGGTTTTTGCCGTCCTCATAGACGGTCCGGTAATTTTCATCCCAAGTGTTCACGCCGCCACCCGCCGTGCCCAGCACGACGCCAGCCTCCAGCGCCAGATCACCGGTGAAATCGATGCCCGATTGCGCGATTGCCTCGCGCGCGGCGAGAACCGTGAATTGGGTGAAGCGGTCGTAGAGCGCGATCTGCTGGCGATTGAAATGGTCTTCGGGCTCAAAGCCGCGCACCTGCCCGCCGATCCGTATCGACAGACGCTCCACATCCCGGACGTTGATCGCAGTGATGCCACAGCGCCCCTCGGCCAGCGCGGCGCAGGTGTCGGGGGCATTCATGCCAAGCGCATTGACCGTGCCCTGTCCAGTGATGACGACCCGTTTCATGCGCTTCCCTTGGTCTGCGTTGCGGGGTTAGGCCCGCGGTTCAGGCCCCTTGATGCTGTGCGGCGACCAGCCCTTCGACCGCGCCGACAATTGCCGCGACGGAGGAGATGTCGAAATCGCTCTGCTCGGGTTCATTGGCATTGAATGGCACTTCGATATCGAAGGCTTCCTCGATGGCGAAAATGCTCTCGACAAGCCCGAGACTGTCGATGCCCAGAGCCTCTAGCGTCGCGTCCATCGTCACATCGGATCGGTCCAGCACGGCCTGTTCGGCGATGATCTCGATCACCTTGTCCTTGACGGTCTCGCTCATCCGCGGGGCCTTTCTGGTAACTGCCTGTGCCTGTTGCCAGTTATTTAGTCTGTCTCGCCTCGGTTTGAAAGCCTGTTGTTGTTCTGCGAGGCCGTGGCGCCACGTTCCGCGCCGAGCCGCGCGAGAAGCCGCGGCAGGCGGCGCAGGGCCTTGTAGCTTTCCACCGATGCGGCCATCGGCATGGCAGGATTGCCCAGCATCACACGGCCATTGGCCTGATTGGTGCGCAGCAAGGTGCCCGCGCCAGCGATCACATCGTCACCAATGATCAGGTGATCGGTGACGCCAACCTGTCCGCCCAACACGACGCGATTGCCCAACCGGGTTGAGCCCGCGATGCCGGTCTGACCGCAGAGCAGGCAATCCTCGCCCACCCGGACGTTATGGCCGACCTGCACGAGGTTATCGATCTTGGTGCCGCGCCCGATCACCGTATCGGCGACCGTGCCGCGATCAATGCAGGCATTGGCGCCGATCTCGACGTCGTCACCGATGCTCACCGCGCCCAGAGAATGGATCCGGGCATAGGCCGATTGCGTGGCCCCGCCCGTATCGCCCAGACTGCGACGCACCGCCTCCACCGCACCCGGTTCAGGCGTGACAAAGCTGAACCCGTCGCCGCCGATCACGGCGTTGGGCTGCGCGACGAAACGGTCGCCGATGCGCACGTCATGGCCAATGCGCACCCCGTCCAGGATCAGCGCATCGACCCCGATGACGGCATTGGCGCCGATGCTGACATGCGAGGCGATCCGGACATTGGCGCCGATCCGTGCGCCTGGCCCGATGACCACGAAAGGACCGATGGCCGCGCCCGGTCCGATCAGCGCGCTTGCATCGACGCAGGCCTGCGGATGCACACCGCGGGCGATGGCCCGCGGAGGGGCAAGATGCGCGGTCAGCCCAGCCATTGCGTAGCGCGGCCGGGCCACAAAAATCGCAGCCTCAAGTCCAAACGCGCGCCAATCCGCGCCCTCCCACAAAACGGCAGCGCGCGCCTGACCATGCTGCAATTCGTCGGCGTAGCGAGGGTCCATTGCGAGAGCGAGTTGATCACGCGACGCATGCGCGGGCTCGGCCGCGCCAATCAGGCGCAGCGCCCCGTTGCCCTCATACGCGGCGCCAAGCGCGGCGGCGATGTCTGCAATGCTGTGATCTGCAACCGGACGGCTCATCGCGTTCCTCCTGGCCCAAGCCTGACAGGGAACCGGTCCAGAAACGAGAAAGGACCGGGCGCATGTCGCGGCCCGGTCCCTTGGAGACTTTCACGGGGCAGGGCACGATTGCGCCCCTGCGGTTTAGCTTTCCAGATCTGACAAGACCACCCCGGCTGCGACCAGCGCGTCAAACAGCCGGCCATCCCGGCCATAAACATCGCGACGGAAGTTCATCTTGCCCTTCGGCTCGGCGACCGCCGTGCGGTAGATCAAATGCACCTGCACCGGCTGGTCGAGCTTGACCGTGCTTTCACGACCGGAGCGAAGCTTGGACTGGAAGAATTCCTTTGGATTGTCAGTCTGCCGCGCCAGCAGCGCATAGGCGAAATCAAACGGATCGCCGAGGCGCACACACCCATGGGAAAACGCGCGGCTTTCACGGGCAAACAGGCTTTTGGACGGGGTGTCGTGCAGGTAGATGTTGTATTTATTGGGGAACATGAACTTCACCAGACCCAGCGCATTGGTTCGCGATGGCGGCTGTTTCATCTGGAACGGAAAGGTTCTGGCGCTGTAGGCGCGGAAGTTCACGGCCCCGCGCGGCACGACGCGACCGCGGCTGTCAACCACGTTCAGATGGCTGACCGCATTGGGATTACGCTGCATCTGCGGCAGGTATTCCTTGGTCACGATGGAGCGCGGAATATGCCAGGTCGGGTTGATGACCATATGCTCCATCTGATCGGAGAATTCCGGCGTGCGACGATCCGACGAATTGGCGCCAACGACAGATCGGGTGCGGAAGGTGACTTCGCCATCGTCAACGATCTTGGAGCTGAAGTCGGCAATGTTGACCAGCACATGGCGGGTGCCGCGGTCAAAATTCATCCAGCGTTCGCGTTCCATCGCGACGACGACAGACTCGAGCCGCTTGGACGCGGGCACGTTGACTTCTTCCAGCGTGGAGGGGCCGGCGACCCCGTCGGTTTCCAGGCCGTGATCTGTCTGAAACTGCTGCACCGCCTGCTGCATCGCGGCGTCATAGGCCACGCTGGCGGTTCGCGGCAGATAATTCATCGCAATCAAACGGTTCCGAAGCGCAATTACATCGGCGCCATCGCTGCCGGGCTTCAAGGCGCCAGCGCGCACCGTCTCGCCCCAACCGCCAGCGGCGATCAGGCGTTGCAGGCGCATCTTCTCTTTCAGCAGGCGGGCGTATTCCGGCGTCGTGGGGGCGAGTGAACGCATATAGGCGCGCGGTTGTGCCTCGGCAAAGGCGCGCAGAAGCGCGACGGGATCACGGCGAGGGATCTCGCGAACGATCCCGGCGTCAACGCGCTTTGGCTCCAAAGCGCCCGTTTGCACATCGCGCGCATAGGCGAGGAAAACCCGCGCGGCGGCGACTTCGGCACGGCCCAGATCGCGCTGGCTGCGCACATCGCGAAGTGTCTGCATCAACCCGTTGAGGTCGTAACGTGCGACTGGCAGGGCGTGATCGCCCGCCGTGGATAGCGCGCTTAGCAATGCTTCAAGCCGGGCCCGGTCTTCGCTGCCCGTGAAGATCTGGCGATAATCGGTCTCGCGATAAAACGTGGCGATAGCCTCGTCTTCGGCGGCTGCAGCGGCGACCGCCTGTTTGAACGCGGTCGTGCGCGCCATTGCAGATGTATCGGGCGCGGCTCGTGCCACGGCGGGCTGCACAGCGGCGGCAATGTCGGTCACAGGCTGGCCCGGGGCGGCCTGAACCACCGCCGTTTGCGCCATCGCGGGCAGGGCGCCTAGCGGCAATGCCAGCAGTGCAGCCGTGCCGAAAAGCGCCGCGAGCGACCGGCTGGCCCGGACGGATCTGACGAGGGGCCTGCAGGAGAATTCAAGCAGGGAAGCGGATGGTGATGCGAGCATGGGAGCACCTCGGCGGAGGGAGATATCGTTTGTGCGCAGAGTCTCACCGCCCCGATCACCTGTCCACCAACAAAAGTTTCATGGAACCCTTTCTTCGAACGTATTTTGCTCGAATTTTAATCACCCAAGTCATAAATTTCAGGGACTTAAGCAGCTCCGCCTTGGTCACGTTGGGTTTTTGGCGTCGTGAGTTTCGTCTCGAGGCTTGGTAAATCTGCAACGCTCACCCCGTGTTAAGCAATTTCTTGCCTACTGGCGCCCATCAGCAACGCGCCCTTTCAATGCGCCCTTGGCCGGAGAATTTGCATGACCTATAACAATCCCACATCTGGGGATGAGATGAAAAAAGGGGCCGCCAATGTGCGGTCCAAGGAAACGGGACAGGCAGGACCGACCATGGACAACACAGCCTCCAAAGGTGTCTCTCGGCGTGGATTGTTGCAGGCATTCGCCGCCACCTCGCTCGTCGCAGCACCGACCTACGCCAACGCTTTCGGCTTCTTGAAAGGCGCGGGCGATATCCGCCGCATCAAGATGTATAATGGCCGGACCGGCGAAAGCATGGACACGATCTATTGGGTCGAAGGCGACTATATCGGCGACGCGCTCGCCGAGGTGAACCACTTCATGCGGGACTGGCGCCGCAACGAAGCGATCCGCATCGATACCCGGACTCTCGACATCATGGCCGCGTCACATTCGCTTCTCGATGTCAGCGAACCTTATGTCCTGTTGTCCGGTTACCGCTCGCCTGCCACCAATGCCATGCTGCGCTCCCGCTCCTCCGGTGTCGCGAAAAGCTCCCTTCACATGACCGGTAAAGCCGCCGACCTGCGTCTCGGCTCCCGCTCGGTAAGCCAGATGGCTCGTGCCGCCGTGTCGTGTAAGGCCGGTGGCGTCGGTCGCTATTCCGGCTCGAACTTCGTGCACATGGATTGCGGCCCGGTCCGCAGCTGGGGCAGCTGATAGGCTGACGACAAGTCGGCCGCCCCCTCTTCTGTCCCCTGCGGCAGTTGGGCGGCCCGCGATGGTATCAGCCATTGCGCTGCGGCGGTCTCGTTTGATCCCTCCCTCCCGTATACTGTCTAATTCATATGTAAGACCTGTCTGAGCTACTGGGTTTTGTGTATCTCATGCGCTGGGCCGCCCATCGCAGGGCGACCGGTTGTCCGCCGGTTTATCGTGCAATTACAGGGCGTCGCCCGACCTCCCGCGGCGTTTTGCTGCGTTTGCAGCCATTGGCGCTTGCCTTTCTGAGCCACACAGGGCACCCCTCCCGCAAGCGCGGTGGCGCTTCGGTCTCAGGTGGCGAACGCCCGATCTGCCGAAGGCGCGCCACGGCACCGCCGCGCGACTGGACAGTAGTCGGAGACGATCCCATGCTCGACCCCCGCATTGCCGAAGCGCTCGTTTCGGTCGTCCGAAGGGCCGCCAAGTCCGAGATCCTGCCCCGGTTCCGCGCGATGGGCGCCGAGGACATTCGGGCTAAATCCGGACCGGACGATCTCGTCACGGCGGCCGACCTCGGCGCCGAGGCGATCATCACCGAAGCGGTCTCAGATATCCTTCCCGAAGCGCGTTTTCTGGGCGAGGAAGCTGCCGTCGGAAATCCTGCCTTGCTCAATGAGCCCGGCGCGCCGGGCTGGTGCGTCATTCTGGATCCCGTCGATGGCACTTGGAATTTTGCCTCCGGCCTGTCGACCTTCGGTGTCATGCTGGCCGTCAGCTTTAACGGCGAAACCCAGTTCGGCCTGTTGTATGATCCGGTCAATGACGACTGGATGACGGCGCATAAGGGCGAGGGGGCGTGGCACAATCGACGCGGCGCGGAACCCCAGCGCCTGCAGACCCGCCGGCCCGAGCGTCTGGCGGATATGGTCGGGTATGTCCCTCTGCCGATGTTGCCGCCGCAGCGTCAGTCGAAAATCGCTGCCAGCTTCCCCTCGTTCCGTCGGATCCTGTCCCTGCGTTGTGCCTGTCACGAATATCGGACCATCGCGGCGGGGCATACCGGGTTCGCGCTGTCGGGCTCTTTGTGGCCATGGGATCACGCGGCTGGTGTGCTGCTGGTGCAGGAGGCGGGCGGCCATGTCGCCATGCTGGACGGGCGCAGCTATGGCCCCGGCGTGCGTGATGGCACCTTGCTGGCAGCCGCGTCGCGCGAACACTGGGAAACAGTGCACGCGCATTTCGCGCCGCTGCTCTGACGCGATCAGATCAGATAAGTCAGCGCCGCCTCTTGATCAGAGGCGGCGTTTTTCGTTGGGAAGTGCCGTAAACACCCACGCCGCCACCCGCGCTCACTTGGGGAGCAGTTCCGTCACGCCCACCGCCGCGGCGCGGGCCAGTTCCGGGTCAAGCGACATCGGAATGTAATCGCCCCGCCGCCACAACTCTCCCAGATCATCATAGTGTCGGCTGAGCGGATGCCCCGACTGGCCCGTGGCCAGCACAAAGACCGAGCTGTCGGGATCGGCCAGATCATAGACCCCGCGGTAGCCCGCGGCATGGACATTGGCGAAGGGCTCCGGCCCGGTGCCTATGGTCTGGCCACGTTGCAACGTATTGTCGCCCCCCGACGTGCTTTGGCGGATATTGACGATCCATTTCAGGACCGGCACGTCGCCCAGCACCGCGTGATCGTGGCGCGCGGTATGCGCATCGCCCCAGCGCAGGGATTCCAGCGCGCCGCCATGATTTTCGTCAATCCAGATCAGCGCCTCGTCCAATGCGATGCGGGCGAGGTCGGTGCAGGTTTCGGTGATTGCGCTTTGCACCACGTCGCACCATGCGGCGGCTCCGTCGATGTCGCGGTATACCCGCTCGATGAAGATCGGATCAGGATGGTGGAATTCGGTCGACAGGGGGCCGAGCTCGTCGCGGATCAGACGGATCTGCAATTGGCGCAGCCACGCGGCGTAGATCAGCGGTTCGGGCAGATGCTCGTTCATCTCGCCGTTCCAATTGGCAAGAAGCTCCAGCGCGCGCTGGCGTTGGCGTTCCGGTGTGCCTTCCTCGGCGGCCTCGCCGGTGAACCACAAATCGGCGGCGATCAGCGGCAGCAGGGACCGGGCGGTGAAGGACACCGTGTCCAGCTGCGCGTCGATGAAGCTTTCGCGCGTGTGAACCTGCCGGTCCTGCATCAGCTTCTGCCAGCGCTGGATGCGCTGCGTGTCGCCCCAGTCGAAAGTGATGTGGTTCGGAAAAGGCCGATCGGTGATCTTGTTGTTGGTATTGCCCAGAATGCCGCTGGTTGGCTCGCGGACCTCCGGGTTGTCGGTATAGGGCAGGGTGCCCTGCCAGCGGTTCGCCATCTGCCAGCCCAGCGACGGGATGCGCCCCTGTCCGCGCTGATCGATTGAACGCGCCGGTTGCTTGCCCACCATCTTGAAACCGATCTCGCGACGGTCGGCCAGCGTCAGGTTCAGCGCGGGCGCCACAAAGCCTTCCATTGCGTCGATGGCTTGGCCGACCCCGCGCGCATGCATCAGCCCCATCGCGGCGGTGAGCGACCGGTCATCGCGGTCAAGCGCGGTCCATGCCAGCGCCGCGACATGGCCCGGAGGCGTCACATTGGCCAGCCCAAAATGCCCTTCCGGCATGACCGGCCCGTTCTGCGTGCGGCGCAACTCGATCGTGACGGGGGCCGCGTCCTTGATCCGAATGATCGAGCGGCGGCTGTCGAAATCGACCCAGCCGCGCGGGCTGCGATATTGCGCGGGATTGGCAGGGTTCACTTCCTCGATGAACACGTCCTGGTCGTCCATGCCCGTCGCGGTGATGCCCCATCCCAGCGCGTCTGAGCGTCCGTTCAGCACCATTGGGATGCCGGGGATTGTGCCGCCGATGACCCCGCCGGTGTCCAATTCCAGCCGCGCCAGATACCAGATCGACGGTGCAGACAGGCCCAGATGCGGGTCGGAGGCCAACAGCGAGCCTCCGGCGGCGGAACGATCCGGTGCGGCGGCCCAGGCATTTGACGCGCCCGCAAGGTCGATCTCCGGCACGGGCAGCAACGCGTAGCCATGGTCGCCATCGCGCGGCACCAGCGGGGTATTGGCGGGCAGGTTGGGAAACAGGCTGCCGTATTGCGGCAAGGCAGTGACCGGGACCCCCGGCGCATCGGGGAGGATGTCGCGCAGCCGCTGCGGCGACAGCGCCAGCGAGGACCGGGCGCGAAGCACCTCGCGCGGCATGGCTGAGGTCAGTTGCAAGGCCATCAATTTGACAATCGCAATGCTGTCCGCCGGGCGCCACGGCTGGATCTCGGGGGCGAACAGAAAGAATTCCGGCGCGCCGCGTCCCAACGCGTCTTGGTTCACGGTATCGACCCACGCGTTGACCCCGGCGGCATAGGCGTCCAGCGCGGCGCGCGTGGGCGCGTCCTGATCCGCGACGGAGGCCACGGCTGCCCCATATAGATCCATGCGCCGCAGCAATTCATCCGTGCGCAGGGTCCGGGTTCCAAACAGTTCTGACAGGCGGCCCTGCGCCGTGCGACGCATCACCGTCATCTGCCACAGCCGATCCTGCGCATGGGCGAAGCCCAGCCCAAAGAAGACATCGGGATCAGTATCGCCAAAGATATGCGGCACATTGGCATGGTCGCGCACGATCTCGACCGGCCCGGACAGGCCCGCGACCTCATGGGTGGCATCGTAATCGGGCAGGGAGCGTCCGGCGAGCCAGTAGATGCCGAGCGCGCCGGTCATAGCCAGCAGCGACACTGCAACAAAGATGCGCAGGAGCCAGCGGAAAGTTCGGGCCATGACATCCCTCGGGTTGACGCGATGGTCGCAGCGTTTACTCAGACAGGAAGGGTAAGACAACGGTGGGGGAGGATAAACCCATGGCACGATGTGCATTCCTGGGACTTGGCGTAATGGGGTTTCCGATGGCTGGGCATCTGGTCCGCGCGGGTCACGACGTCACAGTCTACAATCGCACCACTCAGAAGGCCCGTGACTGGGTCGAGACGCATGGCGGCAGCTTTGCCGAGACGCCGCAGGCGGCGGTCGATGGTGCCGAATTCGTGATGGCCTGTGTGGGCAATGACAATGACCTGCGGATGATTTGTACCGGCGAAAATGGCGCGTTTGCCGGCATGGAAGCGGGATCCGTATTCGTCGATCACACCACCGTATCGGCCGAAGTCACCCGCGAGATGCACGCGGCGGGCGCAGAGCAGCAGATCAGCTTCATCGATGCGCCGGTCTCTGGCGGGCAGGGCGGTGCGACCAATGGTGCGCTATCGATCATGTGTGGCGGCGAGGCCGACGCCTACGCCCGCGCCGAACCGATCATGGCCGCTTATGGCAAGACGGTCTTGCGTATGGGGGACAGCGGCGCGGGCCAATTGACCAAGATGGTGAACCAGATCTGCATCGCGGGACTGGTGCAGGGGCTGTCGGAAGGTCTGGCCTTCGCCGAGAAGGCCGGGCTTGACGGGCGCGCCGTGGTCGATGTGATCAAGGGCGGCGCGGCGGGAAGCTGGCAGATGGTCAACCGGCACGAAACGATGCTCGACGATGATTTCGAGCATGGGTTTGCCGTGGATTGGATGCGCAAGGATCTGGGCATTTGCCTGCAAACCGCCGAAGAGACCGGCGCGCAACTGCCGGTCACCGCGCTGGTGCATCAGTTCTATAAAGATCTTCAGCAAATGGGCGGCGGGCGCTGGGACACGTCCTCCCTGATCCGCAGGCTGACGCAGAAATAGGCAGGTGCCGGGCGGGGGACGTGTCGCCATAATGCGCAGGGCTTCGTCGGTGGAGCGCGGTCCCGCGGGGAGGGTCCGTTTGTGCTAAGCGCGACCGCCCGCGAACAAGCGAAGCGCGCGGGCGAGCGCCTGCCCGTCCCTGCGGGCTGGCGCTTTGTCACCTCACGCTTACCTCTGAGCGGGGAGGGACTTGGCACCATAAAGCACGCAGTTCAGTCGTTTCGGCGCCACCCCACGGACAGGCTGCTGTTGTGCTCAGCGGAACGGCTCTCGGACAAGGCCAGAGGCCGCGAGAGCGAGCGCCTGCCCGTCCCTGCGGGCTGGCGCTTTGGTATCTCACGCTAACCTCGGGGCGGGGAGGTTGGTTGCGCCATAAAGCGCGCCGCTTAACCGTTTCAGCGCCACCCCACGGGCAGGCTCTGTTGTCAGGTTACCCACGCGCAGTCGTCAGCGGCCATCGGGCCTGCGATGCGCCCCGCCCCGAGGGGCGGGGCTCAGCTCACTCCGGCAGGATGCGGATGTCGAGCAGCGCGCAGCGGCGGTCTTCGTGCACCACGCGCAGCGCTTCATCGAGGGCAGGGCGCAACTGCGCCGGTGTCTCGACCCGTGCGGCATGGGCGCGGCTGGCGCGGGCGGTTGCGGTGAAATCCGGCACCGGGCTGAGCGCCGTGAGCGGCATCTGATTGGCGCGCGCGGCGTGACCATCGGGGTAGAGCCCGGCGACGGAGCCGCGCACCGCGCCCCATTCCTCGTTGTTGAGCACAAGGATCAGCAGCGGCAGCTCCAGCGCCTCGGCGATCTGGTGACAGACGGTCGGATTGGCGAACATGTAGGAGCCATCCCCCATCGTCGCCACGCAAATCCGGTCGGGATCGGCCAGTTGCGCGCCAAGCGCGGCAGGGAAACACCAGCCAAGCCCGCCGGAATGCGGCTCTTGAAACCACGATTGCGGCGCGCGCCGTTCCAATGCGCCAAGCTGGGTGCCAAGTTCGGAAAACACGCTTGATTTGCGGTCCCCGAGCGCATCCGACAGGGCGCGGCTGACCTGTGCCTTCGTCAGGCCCGGCCCAGCCTCATCGATTTTTGCAAGCTCCGACAGCCGCGCGCGCTCCAGATCCGAGGCTTCCGCCAGTGCGGCCCGGCGCGGGGCAATGCGCTCGGGGGCGTCGCCCATCGCGGCGATCAGCGCGGGAATGGTCGCGGAGTTTTCGCCGGTGATGCTAAGATCCGAACGGAAATTGCGCACGGGAGAGCGGGAGAAAAGCGGATCGGGGCCGATATGAATGACCCGCGCGTCAGCGGCCAATTTATGTTTGTCGGGCCACCATGGCGCGAGGCAATCGAGCACGACAACCACATCGGCCTGCGCCATCCACGGTCCCGGATCAGCCCCGACATGGCAGGGGTGGTCGGTGGGCAGCGCCAGATGTGTGGCCCACCATGACACGACGGCGATGCCCCAATCCTCGGCCCAAGCGGAAAACGCGGCGAAGCTTTCGGCATCGCCTGCGCCGCGCTGTGCAATGACCAGCGGCGCGCGCGCCTCGCGCAGCCAAGCGGCGGCCTGCGCGATAGCAGACGGGTCGGGAGCAGCGGTTGCGGGTTGCATGCTGGGCCCGGCATCAAGCTCGTCGCGCGGGGTCTGCTCGCACAGCACCTCACGCGGGATCGACAGATAGGTCGGCCCCTTGGGCGTGGAATTGGCGATGGCATGGGCGCGGTCGAGAAGCCCGGCGATCTGTTCGGGGAACTTCAGCTCATAGTCCCATTTCGCCGCCTCGCGCACCAGCGCGGTCTGGTCGCGCATTTCCTGACCCCAGCCAATCGGCACGGTGCGCGCGCCAAAGCGGCCTTCCTCGGTCACCGGGGTCCGGCCCGACATCAGCACCATCGGGATATGCTCGCAGGCCGCGTTGATCGCCCCGATCGAGCCATTGGCGAGCCCGACATTGGTGTGCAGCATCACAGCCTGCGCCTGACCGGAGATCAGGTAATAGCCATGCGCCATGCCCATCGCGGCATGTTCATGCGGGATCACCACGGCCCGGGGCAGATCGATGCCAAGGGCTGCGGCCTCGGCCAGCCCCTCGATAATCGGCGGGAAATCCGTGCCGGAATTGGCAAAGACATAATCCACGCCAAGGGCCTTCAGCCGGGGGAAGATCGCGCCGCCCGCCGCCATCGTGGCGCCCTCGGCGGAGGTGTCATCGGCATTGCGACGGGTGGGGATCGTTTCGGGCAATGTCATGCTTTCCATGTCAGCCTCCCAGAATTTGCGGCAGCCACAGCGTCAGTGCAGGAAACAGCAAGATCAGTCCCACGCGCAGCAACTCGGCCATGAAGAAAGGAGCGACGCCCTTGAACGTCTCGATCATCGGGGTGTCTTTGGCGAGCGCGGAGATGACGAACACGTTCATGCCCACAGGCGGCGTGATCAGCCCTAACTCCACCACGATTAGCGCAAGTATCCCGAACCAGATCTTCAGATCCTCGGTCGACATGCCGAAGCCCGCGCCATCCGCGCCCTGATAGAGCCCGCCGTTGAGTTCCAGCAGCATCGGCCAAAAAAACGGGATCACCAGCAGGATCATCGACAGGCTATCCATCAGGCAGCCCAGCACGATCAGCGCCAGCAGCAGCATGACCATGACCATCATCGGGGAATAACCGGCCTCGGCGATCCACTGAGCGGCCTGTTGCGGCAACCCGATGCGGGACATGAAGATCTTCATCAATTCGGCGCCCAGCAAGATCAGGTAGATCATGCCGCTGGTGCCAGCGGTGGCCAGCAGCGCAAGCTTCATCGCGGCCCAGCCGATCCGCCCGCGCAGCGCGCCGTAAAGCCAGACCAGAACCACGCCCACGGCCGCGGCCGGGGTCGGGTTGAAAAAGCCGCCGTAAATCCCGCCGAGCACCAGCCCGAAAATCAGGATGACGGGCAGCATGCCCAGTGTCGCGGCGATGAATTCACGTCGGTCCGCCGCGCCGCCCTTGGGTCCCGCATTGGGGAAGATCAGCACATAGAGCGCGATGGTCAGCATGAACAGCAGCACCGCCAGCAGACCGGGCAGCAGCGCCGCCGCGAACATGGTGACGATGTTGGCCTCGACGATGATCGCGTAGATGATCAGCACGACGGAGGGCGGAATGAGGATGCCCAGCACCCCGCCGGCGGCAAGACTGCCGGTGGCGAGCGCGCCGGAATAATTGTAGCGCTTCAGCTCGGGCAGGGCGACCTTGCCCATGGTCGACGCGGTGGCGAGCGACGAGCCGCAGACCGCCCCGAACCCGGCGCAGCCCGCAATTGCGGCCATTGCCGTGCCGCCGCGCATCCAGCCCAGCCACGCATTCGCGCCGCGAAACAGCGCCTGCGACAGCCCGGCGACGACGGCCAGTTCGCCCATCAGGATGAACATCGGCACGACCGACAGATCGTAGATCGAGAATTGCCCATAGGCGAGCGTCTTGAGCTGGCTTAGCAGCAGGGTCGGCCCGTTGACGATGGCAATGCCGATACCGCCGACGAGGATCATGGAATAGGCGATCGGAATGCGGATCGCGATCAGCCCGACAAGCACCGCAAGAGCGCCAAGCCCGATAGATACGGCATCAGCCATTGTGGCCTCCTTGGGTCGCGCGGAGCGACTCGGTCAGGGTCACCAGCGCCGCGGCCACCAGCAAAGCCAGCGACAGCAGGATCGGCAGATAGGCCAGCCAGATCGGCAGCTGCAGGATCGTCGTGGTGTAATTGTAATCGCGCTGGTCCAACATGCCGTCGGACATCCGCCAGACCAGAATTATGGCAAACAGGAACGCAATAAGCGACGCCAGCGCACGCAGGGCGGCCAGCAGCCGCGGTCCGGCGCGGGCCGTGAAAATGTCGGCGGTGACGTTCGCATCGGTGATCTGGCAATAGGGCAGAAAGGCAAATACCGCGATCGCCACACCCATTTCCGTCAGTTCGAAATCTCCGGGGAACGGGTTTCCGAACACCGCCCCCACTACTGAAACCATGTTGACCGCGATCACCGCCAGCAGGACCAGCCCGCCCAGCAATGCCCATCCGGCCACGATGCGCGCGACCGCACCGGAAATCCCGGTGCGGTCTGCGCCAAGGCGCATCTCCGTCATTGCGCGGCGTTCTTCTCGATCGCGGCGCGGGCGCCTTCGACCAGCGCGGCGCCGTCGATATTCTGGCCCGAGACTTCCTCGACCCAGCGGTCAACGACCGGCCCGAGTTTGTCCATGAACGCGGCGGTTTCATCCTCGGTCAGGGTGACGTGGGTGTTGCCCGCATCGGTTGCCACCTTGATCCCGGAATTGTCGATGTCGCGCCAGATCTGGCCCACTTCGCCAGCCCATTCACGCCCCGACGCATCGCGGAACGCCTTCTGGATGTCTTCGGGCAGACCGTCCCAGCGGCCTTGGTTCATCGACACCTGGAACGTGGTGGTGCCGAAGCGGGTCATGTCGGCGCCTTCGATCTGATAATCGGTCTGATCCTGAACGTTCAGGGCGGGGATGATTTCCCACGGGATGAACGCGCCGTCGACCACGCCTTTGGACAGGGCTTGCGGCAGTTCCGGCACCGGCATGGCGACCGGGTTCGCGCCGAGCGCTTCGATCACCCACGCCCCGGTGCGCGTCGGAATGCGCAGATCGGTGCCGGCGATGTCGTCGGGGCTGCGCACTTCCTTGCTGGCCATCTGAATGCCCTGACCCGCATGGACGTGCAGGAACATCACCTCCAATCCACGGTAATCCTCGGCCAGGTTCTCCTCGAACATGTCGGCCATGGCAAGGTTGGTGGCGACGGGGTCATTGAGATAGACGGTCGGCAGCTCAAACACTTCGGTGCGCGGGAACAGCCCCGGCGTATAGCCGTTGACGACCCAGATCAGATCGACGACGCCGTCGCGGGCTTGGCTGACGAGTTCGGTCGGGCGGCCCCCGAGGGTCATCGACGGGAAGATCTCGATCTTCACCTGACCGCCGGAGTTTTCCTCCACAGCGCGGGCCCAAGGCTCCAGCATCTGCGTCTGTGCGGGCGATTGCGCGCCGAGGAAGTGATGCAGCCGGAACGTATGTTCCTGTGCCGAGGCCGCCCCTGCGCCGAGCGCAAGCAGGGACACGGCCAAAGTGCCGCCGAACAAGGTCTTCATGGTCATCTTGTTGGTCATGTTGGGTCCTCCCATTGGCCCTGAAATCAGATCGGGTAGTGCAGGGGGCCATCCTGCACGGTAATCCAGCGCAGCTCGGTAAATTCGGCAACGCCCCAGACACCGCCAAAGCGACCGTAGCCTGAATCTTTCACGCCGCCGAATGGCATTTGTGCCTCATCATGCACGGTCGGGCCGTTGACGTGGCAGATGCCGCTTTCGATCCGCTGTGCAACGGCCATCGCGCGGGCGGTGTCGCGTCCGAACACCGCAGCCGACAGGCCGAATTCGGTGTCATTGGCGATGCGCACGGCCTCATCGAGATCGCTGGCGCGGATGATCGCGGCGACGGGGCCAAAGCTTTCTTCGGTATAGATCCGCATCTGCGGGGTCACCCGATCAAGGGCGGCGGCGTTGAGGATCGTGCCATCGCCCCCACCGGCAATCAGGGTGGCGCCTTTCGCGACGGCGTCCTCGATCAGCCCTTCGACCCGTTCCGCGGCCGCCGTATTAACGAGCGAGCCCAGCGGATGCGCGGCTTCCAGCGGATCACCTGCGGTCAGGGTGGCAACCTTAGCGGCGAATTTCTCGACGAACTGATCTGCGATGGCATCCACCACGACGATCCGCTCCGTCGACATGCAAATCTGGCCTTGGTTCATATAGGCGCTGAACGCCGCAGCGGCGACGGCAGCATCCAGATCGGCGTCGTCCAGCACGACCAGCGGTGCCTTGCCGCCCAATTCCAGCAGGGCGGGCTTCAGATGGCGCGCGGCGCTTTCGGCGATGATCCGGCCCACACGGGTCGAGCCGGTGAAGTTGACCCGGCGCACTGCTGGATGCGCGATCAGGGCTTCGACGATCTCGGGCGCATCATCAGGGGCGTTGGAAATCGCGTTGATGGTCCCTTCGGGGAAACCGGCCTCGGCCACCGCTTCGAGGATCAGCGCATGGGTGCGCGGGCAGAGCTCGGAGGTTTTCATCACCACCGTGTTGCCACAGGCAAGCGGCGTTGCGATCGACCGCACGCCAAGGATCACCGGCGCGTTCCACGGGGCCATCGCCAATACGACACCCGCAGCCTGCCGGGTGGCATATGCAGTGGTTCCGGGGCGGTTGGAGGGCACGATCTCGCCCTTGATCTGCGTGGTCAGGCCAGCGGCCTCGATCAGCATATCGCCGGCCAACATGCAGTTGAACCGCGCCCAGGCTTCGGTCGCGCCGACCTCGTCCTTCATCGCCGCGACGATGTCATCGGTGCGTGCGCCAAGCGCCTCGGCTGCGCGCAGCAGCACGCGCCGCCGCTCGCCCGCAGGGGTCGCGGACCATTTGGGAAATGCCGCGGCGGCGGCGTCTGCCGCACGGCGTGCATCCTCGACCGTCGCTGCTGCCGCGCGGGTGGCGGTGGCACCGGTGACCGGGTTGGCGCGCTCGAACGTGGCCCCATTGCTTGCGGCGACCATTTCGCCACCGATAAAAAGATTTAGCGTATCCAAGGAATTAACCTCCGTTCTTCATTTCATGCTCACAGTGCTGCTGGCGCTGTTGCGCCGCCCGCACCTCTGAATGTCTCATCCCGTTGCAGCGCCTGCCGGGATCGGGGAGTTCTCGTCCTAAACGGGGTAGACGGTTTCACGGGCGTTCGCCGCGCCACGCAGGGGCCAAGCCTATCGCGACGTTGCCGACCACGCGCGATCCCTGTCACGTCAGCGACGGGAATCCCTGCGGGCATACCTGATGGGACGCCGTGCGTTTGCTAATGCCGATCATGATGTCCTCCCGTCATAGACCCTGTGCGCTGTTCTCCCCACAGCGGCCCGGATGACATCGGGCAAGGGTCAGTGGAGTGACGCTACCCGAGGAAAGAGGATGCGAAAATGCACGGATGTTGCTAGAAATTGCACTGATTCCGCAAAGCGGATGCTGATTGGAGGACTTTCCTTGCAGGTGACACCTCTCATACGAACGCCGCGCCGGCATCTGCCGGTGGCGCATGAGCTGCGGCCGGGCCTGCAAACGCGGGCGTTCGGGCTGCGAGCGGAGCGGGGGTATCTGATGGTTGCCGAAACCGGTATCTGTGAGATTGTGAGCGGCGGAGAAGCACGCGAACTGGATGCACCACGGCTGATCTGGCTGCCTTCAGCCGCGGCGCAGAAGCTGACCCTTGGCCCCGGCAGCAGTGGCGAGCTTCTTGAGCTGCCCGAAACCGTGTTGGCGCGCGCCGTGCCGACAAGGGCATTCGGGGATGAGTTACGGCGTATGCTGGGTCAAATCCTTGTCCTGCCCCTGACCGATGCGGCGCTACGGCGGCAGCTGAGCCTTGCGCTGGCCGAGATACGGGGCGAATTGCACGCAGCCGAGCCGGGGCATCTGGCTGCGATAGAGCATCAGCTGACGCTGGTTCTGATCCGGCTGTGGCGGCTGGCGCGCAAGCAGAATATCGCGGCAGGCACCGCGGATCGCAGCCTTGCCGACCGCTTTGTGCTGCTGGTCGGGCTGCATTGCCGCGATCACTGGACGGTGGAGGATTATTGCCGTCGGCTTGAGATTGGCCGCGACCGTCTGGGGCGGATCTGCCGCGCCGCGACGGGCCATTCGCCACAGGCCTATATCCACCGTGAACTGCACCGCGATGCGCGCGAATTGCTGCTGGGCTCGCAGATGCAGGTGTCGCAGGTGGCGTTTCGGCTGGGCTTTGCCGATCCTGCCTATTTCAACCGGTTCTTCACCCGAATGGAGGGCATGTCACCGGGCAGGCTGCGCCGCTCCATCATCAAACGTGACGGGGCGGCAGATGGCTCCTTCGCGGCGTGGCCGTGAATGCCGGGCTCAGGTTCGGCGCGTGGCTGCGTAGACCCATACGCCGACAAGGATCAGCGAAAACAACGCGTTCCAGCCCGCCATGGAGAGGCCCAGCATTTCCCAGCTGACCTGATCGCACATGATCAGGCGCGGCGCGCTGTCGGTGGCCAGCAGGTCGGCCCCGCTGAGCGTGCCAAGATCCTGACCCGATCCGGTGCATGATGACGGGCCGGGCCACCACTTTTTCTCGACGCCCGCGTGAAACATGCCGATGCCGGAGGTGATCGCCGCCGCGACTGCGCCCAACCATGCAAGTGTCCGCCCCGCGCCGCTTCGCACGCCGATGAGCAGGGCCGCGATGCCGATGGCGACCGCCGCCATATGCGGCCAGCGCTGCCAATAGCACATCGCGCAGGGCAGATAGCCCAACGCCTGAAACGTCCATGCCCCGGCCAGCAGCAAGGCCGATCCGGCGGTGGCGATGAGAACGGAGAATTTGCGCGTCATAGGAACCTCACTGCGACGAAGCCCGCGATCAAGATCGTCAGGAACAGGGTGATCATTAGGCCCAGCCGCCGCTCGATAAAGTCGCGCACGGGCGGGCCGAATTTCCACAAAAGCGCCGCGACGATGAAAAACCGCAGCGCCCGTGCCACGATGGACGTCACGACAAAAGTGGCGAGCGGCATCGCGGTCACGCCGGACATGATGGTGATGACCTTGTAGGGAAACGGCGTCAGCCCCGCGATCAGCACCGCCCAGAAGCCGTGATCGTTGAACCGGGTGGCAAATTCGGCCATCGCGTCGGCCTTGCCCAGCGATGCAAGGATCGGCTGGCCGACTGTGTCAAAGGCGAACATGCCGATTCCATAGCCCAGCATCCCGCCCAGCACGGAGGCCACAGTCGCCACCGCCGCAATCAGGAACGCGCGGTCGCGGCGGGCGATGATCATCGGGATCATCAGCACATCGGGGGGGATCGGAAACACCGAACTTTCGATGAATGAAATGGCCGCCAGAACCCAGAGCGCGTGGCGGTGCCCGGCCTGCGCCAGGGTCCAGTCATAAAGGGGGCGGAACATGTTCAAGCCTCAAGGCGTTTTGCGGCCATGCACCACGCAGCGCCCGCGGGGTCAAGCGATGATGCCAGCGCGGAGATCACAGACCCGCGTGGGGATCGCCGAAACGCGGGCTGAACAAAGGATCGTGACGACAGATGAAATGGCGTGGACGGCGGGGAAGCCGCAATATCGAGGATCGGCGTGGCCGGTCCAGTGGTGGCGGCGGCCTGCGTGTGGGAGGCGTTGGCGGTGTCGGTGTCCTGGCGGTGCTGGCAATTGGATATTTCCTCGGGATCGACGTCACGCCCCTGCTCGACGATGGGTTCGGTGGGGGAAGCCAGACCACCCAGACCCGCGAACTGACCGCACAAGAACAAGCCGCCGGCGAATTCGTTTCCGTCACACTTGCCGATACCGAAGAAGTCTGGACCGCAATTTTCGACAGTCAGCTGGGCCGCAGCTACGATGCGCCGGTGATGGTTCTTTTCTCACAGCGCACCACATCGCCCTGCGGTGGGGCCTCGGGCGCGACTGGCCCATTTTACTGCCCCGCAGATGAAAAAGCCTATCTCGACACCGCGTTTTTCGCGACGATGCGCGACCGGCTTGGCGCGGACGGAGATTTCGCTGCCGCCTATGTCGTGGCCCATGAGATCGCCCATCATGTTCAAAACGAATTGGGTATTCTGCCGGAGGCCAACCGGGCCCGTGCAAACGCGAGCGAGGCACAGTCGAACCAGATCAGCGTCATGATTGAGCTACAGGCGGATTGTTTTTCCGGCCTGTGGGCGCGACAGGCCGAGGCGCGTTTCGGCTCTCTCGAACCGGGCGATATTGACGAGGCGTTGAATGCCGCGCGCCAGATCGGCGATGATGTCCTGCAACGTAATGCGGGCCGCGTGCCGCAACCGCATACCTTTACCCATGGGACCGCCGATCAACGTCAGCGCTGGTTTGCACGCGGCTATGAGACCGGAAATCTGTCGCAATGTGATACGTTCAGCGCGCAAAGTTTGTGAAGGACGAAAGAGGCGCGACATTCCTCTTTCACCGGGGCGCAGGGCTTGCTAACTCTCTGCCGCGGGAATCGGCGCTCAACCGGGAATGACCCCCGGCCCGAGTGGCGGAATGGTAGACGCAGGGGATTCAAAATCCCCCGCCGCAAGGCGTGCCGGTTCGAGTCCGGCCTCGGGTACCAACTGATTTTGTTGCGTTTTTCCTATAGCGCCTGTTCCCGCACCACTCCCTTTTGAGGGCCTGTCACACTTCGCTGTCGCAGGTTGGCACTTTATGCCGGGTTGGTCCCGATGCATTTTTTCCGCTCCTGAGCCGCCCTCGACAGGGTGCGGCGGCTGGCCTTGCGGCGATCATAGGCCACCGTTTCAGCGGACTGGCGCGTCACAGCTCGGATCTCCGCATCGCTTGCGCGCGTGCGCCCCGCCGAAACCTTGGCTGATCTAGGGCTCCTGCTGGAGGTCATGGGCGTGCGGTGAAAGGTTCCTGTTTCCCGGCCCCCCGAACGAGACTGAAGGAAATACCCTGCCAGATTTGATAGGGCTGCCGTCTTGTCCATGACATATGATCTCAGCTAGGGAACGATTGAATGAAATTCAGTCAAGCCTCATGATCGACACTCAGCCTCTTGTCATTTTACGCGAAATCGAACGGACCGGCAGTTTGACCGACGCCGCGGATCAGCTGAACCTAACCCAATCTGCCGTCAGCCATGCCATCCGCCGCTTCGAAGAGCGGCACGGTGTGAAGCTATGGGAGCGGGAAGGGCGCAAGCTGCGGCTTACGCCGACAGGGGATTACCTGCTGGGGCTGGCTGGCCGGGTGCTGCCGCAACTCGAACACGGCACCACGGTGCTGGAGGACTACGCACGCGGACGGCGTGGTGCGCTTCGGGTGGGGATGGAGTGCCACCCCTGCCAAGACTGGCTGATGCGGATCGTCGATCCGTTTCTCGCCGCATGGCCAGATGTCGATCTGGATGTGACCTCGGCTTTTCAGTTCGGTGGGCTCGCGGCGCTGCTGGGGCACGAAATCGACCTGCTTGTCACCCCCGATCCGGTCAGACGTCCAGGGCTCGAATACCGGCCCGTGTTCAACTACGAGCTGGTTCTGGCCGTCGCCCATGATCACCCGCTGGCCAAGAGGCGACAGGTCACGCCATCCGATATGGCGGGTGAGACGCTCATCACCTATCCCGTCGCGCGCGAAAGGCTGGATATCTACACGCAATTCCTCGTGCCTGCGCACGCCCTGCCGCGAAGGCATCGCACGATCGAGACAACCGACCTAATGCTGCGGCTGGTGGCATCGGGACGCGCAGTCAGTGCCACGCCCGACTGGCTGCTACGGAACGCCCAAGGTGTGACCGGCGTGCGGATCGGGTCCGGCATCCCCAAGTCCATCCATCTGGGCTACCGGACCGGGGAATTGCCAAGCTATCTCGACGGTTTCATGCAGCTGGCGGAGACCGTCGAAATCTGACGGCATGTCCGTTGCATCGGCCCCGCACCCAGCTTCTCCATACATGACAGTCAGTCATGGCAGTCCGATATAAAGTCATTTTTATTCATGGTTTGTCTGCTGCAGAAGGAGGCATCGCCAAACGTGCTGGGGTAGCCCGCCCTTTGCCACTGGCTTCATGACCACTGACAGGAGACCGGACCGCCATGACCGAGCCCTTCGCATTCCAGATCAACAGCCTTCGGTTCGATGAAACCTACATGCCCGAGAATGGCACACGGCTGACCACGAATTTTGCCAATCTTGCGCGTGGCGAGCATCGGCAGCAAAACCTGGCGAACGCGCTGCGCATGATCGACAACCGGTTCAACGACCTGGCCAATTGGGACAACCCGCAGGGTGATCGCTACGCGGTCGAGCTGGACATCATCTCTGTCGATCTGGACTTGGACGGCAGCGGCGACGCCTTCCCCGCGATCGAAGTTCTCCAGACCACGATCGTTGACCGCAGGACCGGCACCCGCACGCCGGGGCTCGTCGGCAACAATTTCTCATCCTTTGTGCGCGACTACGATTTCAGCGTGGTGTTGCCCGAGCATAACAAAGACCGCGACAGCTTCAGCCTGCCGGACGGTTTTGGCGAGTTGCATGGCAAGATCTTCAAGGCCTTCGTCGCCTCGGGTGCCTTCAGGGCGCGGTTCCGCAAACCGCCGGTGATCTGCCTGAGCGTATCGGAAACCAAAAGTTACGAGCGCACCGCGAATGTCCATCCCGTGCTTGGTGTCGAGTATGTCCCCAGCGGGGCGTCCCTGACCGAGCAGTATTTCGGAAAGATGGGCCTACAGGTGCGCTATTTCATGCCAGCTAACAGCGTTGCGCCGCTGGCGTTCTACCACGCTGGCGATCTGCTGAATGATTACACCAACCTTGAGCTGATCGGCACCATCTCCACGATGGAGGCCTTCCAGAAGATCTACCGACCCGAGATCTACAACGCCAATTCCGTGGCGGGCCAGACCTACCAGCCCAGCCTGAAACATCAGGATTTCTCGCCGACCCGCGTTGTCTACGACCGTGAGGAACGCGCGAGTCTGGCGGCCGAGCAAGGCCGATTTGCCGAGGAAGCCTTCATCACGCGGCACCGCGCCCGGTTGACCGAATGGTCCGCCCAATTCGCCGCCTGATCCAGAAACGAAGTCACAGACCATGAAAGACATCACCATGACCAAACTGCTCCCTACCTCCACCGCCGGCAGTTTGCCGAAACCCTCCTGGCTGGCCGAGCCAGAAAAGCTCTGGTCGCCGTGGAAGGTCGAAGGCGAGGCACTGACGCAGGCGAAGCAAGATGCGCTGCGCGTAACCCTTGGCGAACAAAATGGCGCGGGCATCGACATCATCAGCGATGGTGAACAGACCCGCCAGCATTTCGTCACCACGTTTATCGAAGGACTGGAAGGCGTCGACTTCGAGAAGCGCGAGACCGTGCGCATCCGTGACCGCTACGACGCCAGCGTGCCGACAGTGGTCAGCGCCGTGTCCCGCCCCCGCTCGGTCTTTGTCGAGGATGCAAAGTTCCTGCGCGCCCAGACCGATGCCCCGATTAAATGGGCGCTGCCCGGGCCGATGACCATGATCGACACGCTCTATGACGCGCACTACCGAAGCCGCGAAGAATTGGCTTGGGAATTCGCTAAGCTTCTCAACGAAGAGGCAAAAGAGCTGGAGGCAGCGGGGGTCGACATCGTCCAATTTGACGAACCTGCCTTCAACGTCTTTTTCGACGAGGTGAACGCCTGGGGCATGGCGACGCTGGAACGGGCGATGGAAGGGCTGAAATGCCAGAAGGCCGTTCACGTCTGCTATGGATACGGCATCAAGGCGAATACCGACTGGAAGGCGACGCTCGGCTCGGAATGGCGGCAGTACGAAATGATCTTCCCCGCTATCCAGCAATCGAGCGTCGATCTGATTTCGCTCGAATGCCACAACTCGCAGGTTCCGATGGAGCTGATCGAACTGCTGCGCGGCAAGAAGGTCATGGTCGGCGCCATCGACGTGGCCACCAACACGATCGAGACACCCGAAGAGGTCGCCGCCACCCTGCGCAAGGCGCTGCAGTTCGTGGATGCGGATAAGCTCTATCCCTGCACCAATTGCGGCATGACGCCCCTGTCGCGTCAGGTCGCGCGCGGCAAGCTCGAGGCGCTGAGCGCGGGGGCCGAGATCATCCGCCGCGAACTGGGAGCCTCTGTCGCGGCATGACCACCACGACCCCGGATATCGATCTCAAGGCGCTGCGCGACTGTTGCGGCCGTTTCGCCACCGGCGTGACGGTCGTCACCACCCGCACGCCCGAGGGCGATCACGGCATGACCGTCAGCGCCTTCATGTCGGTTTCGCTCGACCCGCCGCTGGTGTGCATTTCCGTGGGACGCGGGGCGCGGATGCTGCCAAAGCTGCGCGCTTCGGGCCGCTATGCGGTCAACATCCTGGCCGAGGACATGCGGGCGCACGCCATGCATTTCGCCGGGCGGCCCGATGCGGCACTGAGCGATCTGTTCGAGGACCGGCACGGCCTGCCGGTCTTGCGGGGTGCGGCAGCGGTGCTGGTGACGGATGTGGCCCAGACGGTCGAGGCCGGCGACCATGTGTTGCTGATCGGCGCGGTCCGGCATGCCGCGCACAGCCTTGCAGCCCGGCCATTGCTGCATCACGCCGGCCAATTCGGCGGCGTCAGCGCCCATGCGGCCTGAGCCCATCACAAGTAAAGATCGGAGCCTGCCTTGGCGCAGGCTTCGATGCCAGCAATCCGGCGGTTCGCCACCCGGAAGGACCACACGGGCCAGATCACCACGTGATATCCGAACTCCTTGAACTGCTGCGCAGGGTAGGGGGCGGCCAACTTGGTCATATTGGTAAGTAGCGCTTTTCCACCCTGCAAATGGTGCTGTCATGCTCGGCCCTTAGCCGTCCTTCGCCCCACGGTCCGAATGCTGCGGTGAGGCCCGTCAAAGGAGCCGTTCGCGCATCGCGCAGCATTTTTGCCTAATACGTCGGTCTGCGGGACAGAGCTGCCTCAGGGCCAAGTCGCTTGCAAATGTAAAACGATCGTTTTACATGCCAGATATGGAAAATGAACCCAAGCTCATCGCTGCCGCCGAGCGGCTCTTCGACCGGCACGGATACATGGCCACCGGAATGGACCGCCTAACCGAGGCTGCCGGCATGTCCAGCCGGACTCTCTACAAGCACGCGGGCAGCAAGGCGCAGCTCATGGGACGGGTGCTAGCGGAGCGTGATCGACGCTTCATGGCCGGTATCGATGTCGATAGCGTGGACGCGCTGTTTGCGGCTTTGCAGGACTGGGTTCGGGTTGAGGGCGCGCGCGGATGCCTGTTCCTTCGCTCTCAAGGAGAGACGGGCGGCGACACACCCGAAATTGCCGAGACTGTTGGGGCCCACAAGACGTCATTCCGTCAGCGGCTCGGCGACATCGTCGCGAAAGATCTAGGCTGTGAGAATATGTCATTGTCCGAACAGGTGCTGGTCCTCTTTGAGGGAGCCACGCACGCGGCAGTGTATCGGGGGGATGAGGCCGTATCAGCCGCGCGAGCAGCGGCAACGATTTTGGTCGAGAGGGCGCGGAGATGAACCCGGCGCTGCGCATCGGCGCCGTTGGTTTTGGTTTGATCGCGGTCTGCTACGGTTTTGCCCGTTTCGCCTTTGGCCTGTTTCTGCCGCAGATCGACAGCGATCTGCGCCTTGGGCCATCTTTGAGCGGCTTGATCTCGGGTGGAGCGTTCGTAGGCTATTGCGTCGCCATCATCGCCTCGGCTGCCTTGACCGAGCGCATCGGGGCACACGCAATCGCAACTGCTGCAGCAATCATTGCGGCCATCGGAATGGCAGGGATCGCGCTTGCACCGTCTTCCATGGTTCTGGCTATTGCCGTGATGGTGGCCGGTCTCAGCACGGGCCTTGCTTCGCCGCCAATGGCTGCGGCCGTTGCCGCCGCAGTCGCCAAGGTCCGGCAGGACGCAACGAACACCGCGATCAATGCTGGAACAAGTGCGGGCGTGGCTTTGTCGGGGGCGGTCGCCCTTGCCATGGTAGGACAATGGCGGTTGGCCTTCGGCGCGTTTGCCGTCGTCGCGGTCGCCCTTGCCATCAGCGCAGCAGTTTCGCTGCCATCATCACAAGGCGGCAAAGGCGCGGGCCGCCTGCCACCGATGACCGGGCCCGTCTTGCGCCTGATTGCCGCCTCATTCCTGATGGGAGCGGCGAGCACCGCGCTTTGGTCTTTCGGCGGCCAGCTCGTGTCGGAACGTTTAGGCTGGGGGCCGACCGAGACCGGCATTCTATGGAGCTGCCTCGGCATCGGCGGGATCGCAGGCGCTTGGACAGGTACCCTCGTCAACCGGTTCGGTCTCGATTGCGTCCATTTGGCGTGCTTGGGACTGATGGCAGGCTGCATCTTTGCAGTTGGTTCAAGCATCGCAACTCCTGCACTTGCGCTGATCAGCGGCGCTCTGTTCGGTGCTGCCTACGTGACGCTGACGGGTGTCTACCTAATCTGGGGTGTGCGCGCTCTGTCCGACCGTCCGGCGACAGGTCTGATGATCGGTTTTTTGACGATGGCCGTGGGTCAAACTGCTGGCGCGCCCGTTTTCGGTATCCTGATGGCGGGTCCTGGCGTGGAGCTGGCAGTGATGTGCTTTGCCATAATTGCCCTCGTGGCCGGGTTCTTCCGGGCTAGAGGCGCAACTGCAGTCATGTCGGCTTAGAGCGAGCAAAAAAGCGCTTGCTATCCGAAGGACCGCTTAAGGGTTAAAGGTGACCTCGGACGCAACGCAGCATCATGTGATATGATGTCTTGTCAACGTCGGGTTGTCGATTGGGGAGGGCATGGTGGATCGGAGTATCAGTCATGCAAACGCCAAACTTACCCGCAATTCGCGCGCTTCGTCCGGCCTGGAACAAGGGCCGGATCGTCGGTCAGAAACGACCACTCAAGCCCAAACATGTCTGGGCGATCCGCGTTCGGCTTGAGCTGGCCGAGAACCAGCGGGATCTGGCACCCTTCAATCTGGCCATCGACAGCAAGCTGCGCGGTTGTGATCTTGTTAAGATGAAAGTCGTCGACGTGATGGCGTCCAGTCAAATCAGAGAACGCGCGTCCGTTCTGCAAAGCAAGACGCAAAAACCTGTACGCTTCGAAATCTCTGAGGGCACACGGGCATCGCTTGATAGATGGATGCAAGACCCGCTAATTGTCGGATCCGAGTACCTTTGGCCCGGCCGTTTTCACGAACGGCTTCACATATCAACCCGCCAATATGCGCGGATAGTTCGTGACTGGGTGACCTCCATTGGATTGGAGGCGAGCGCATACGGCACCCATTCGATGCGGCGGACGAAGGTGACCCAGATCTATAAGAAGACCGGCAACCTGCGTGCCGTCCAACTGCTGTTGGGACATACCAAGATGGATAGCACTGTCAGATATCTTGGCGTTGAGCTTGAAGATGCGTTGGCTATCTCCGAAGCTATCGAAATCTAAACGTCAGGGCCGTCTTCACGGACGGCCCAAACCGGACTTCTGCAGTGTAGAGGGACGCTGCAGTGCAGCTTGACTAAAAGCAGCCGTTGCCAGACTGAGCTGAATGATCATTAAGTAACTACCTTTGCTCAAGTTGAAAGATGAATGCCAATGATACGGCCGCCGCACAGTTCGCCCGCAGACAATCGAGCGAAAGAGCAAAACGAAGAACTAAGGCGAATTGCGGATGCAACAGCGAAGGCTTGGTACCAAACTGCTACCGGTTGGTTCACACTGGTCGCTGCAATTACTGGACTGGTAGCTGCGTGTGCCAGCCTGTGGACAGCATTTAGCTGAGCGCAAACCTACCAAAAAACTCGGTTTTTTGAATTATTGAGTTTTTCGTGGTTTGCGCTCCATCGGCCCTCTCCCGACAGTCGCCGACCGCGCCATCGTTGCGGTGCAGTCCCCCCAAACCAGTCATTTAAGGCGTCGCGCAGCATTAAGTGGCATGGCAATATCAGCAACGCGGGATGAAACTACCCTCGCGGCTGTATGCGGGTGGATAGGCAACTCGACAGTTGTTTCAATTCCGTCTAGTTTACGCACTATCCTCAGATCCCACATGGAGTTTGCAATGCCCTCAACAGAAGATCCAATTTTGATTGAGAGCCGCGGGGTAAGCAAAGGGGTGAATCCGTTCTTCGGCGAGTGGAGGAAGAATTTTAAATTTTCCCCAGTTGCATCGACCGCAAAGGCAGATCGGCGCAAAGAATTTCGCACCGCAATTCAAAGTGCAATTGATAACAAATACTACTTCACTGACGAAGTTAAGGTTGAAATTTCCCTTCATATTGACAAGCAGAGGATCAGGGAGACAGATCAGACAGCAGGCCTAGACAATTTCGCGAAGTGCATCTTGGACTGCATCAAAGGAAAATCGGGAATACTGATTGATGATTGCCAGATCCAAAGTTTGAGCATCTCTTGGATTGACGTCTACAATGATGATGAATGGTTCGAGGTTGAGGTTAGAGGGCATCCAGATGAATTTCTCATCCGAGACGTTACACTCTACGAAATGCCAGACAAGTTATGGTACCCGCTTAGTAATCATTCATGGAGTGATGGTGAGGCAGTGCCGATCAACGAAGTGACAAGACTTGCGGGCCCACTCATTTTGGAGGCAATGACAGACTTCTCAAGGAAGCTACGGGCGACGATGCGAGCGAGCGGGCTTACTAGAATGCAAGCCTATCGAGAGTCGATGTATCATTCAACAGGAGCCCGTGGTTTTCACAAGTCTCGCGTCGAAGGAGAATGGCCTGTTGTGCCCCTCAAAGAATGGAAGGGAGAAATGGATAAACTTTTCAGAAGCGGCGACGACAAGACCAAGGCTGTAGCGGCGAAGTGGATAGAATTCAAAGAGCAGAAGGAAAAGACGCTTTCCATTTTCAAGGAGTTGTACGGCTCAACTTAGGCGGAGCACGTAGCAGATCAACGGCCGTGATGCTGAGGGCCCCTGCAATGGGCTCAATCCGGTCAAGCGGTGGTACAGCAACGGAACAGGCCTGGTCTCCACCAAGCGTGCCGTCACTTCCGGCCCAAAGCTGCCGTTTGTGCGAAACGCGCCTAATGACGGCTCCCAACCCAAAAACTAACATCGCGACTTATCTCACTGGGCGGGGAGCGGTCGCACCGTACACCAGCAGATTCCGGATGACCTGGGCCGACCTTTAAGAAAACTGACGGGCTCCTTTCAATCTTGCGTTGTGCTTGGAGCCAAAACCGGCACAGTCTGTATGGAAATATGCTGCAGATAGAACAGGGTTTAAGAAATTGAATGAAGTCGAGCGCTTTGAGAAGTCATGCGATAAAGCAATTGGCAAACTTAGCCTTTGGGAAAAGCCACTGCGTAGCATCTTGACTGGATACATAATGATGGCGGACAGCCTGACATTTGGCGGGCGTTTCGGAAGCAAAATCGAACGCGATCAATACAAAGCTGAAAGGATCTTCGCCCGTCTATCATATCTGGCTCCTTACCTGAGCAATTGCTCGCGAAAACTTCTCAAAAATAGCCAAGAAGCTATGGAGATTTTTAAGACAAACGATGGCCCGGAAATTCAAGAGGCCCTAATGTATGCCCACTTTTGCGAAATCATGCCGCAGTTTAGGCAACAGTATTATGAAGTTAAATTGCAGGATAGAGATTTATACTTTTCGCACAAATCCGACGCTTTCGCTAAGAGTGAGGTCAAGGACGTCATCTTGACGGAGCTTTGCCTCGGGTTTGAAACTAAAAAGCCAGAAACAATCCCTGTGACGTTACTTTCCAACATATCACGCCAACACCCTCACAAAAATCTATCAGCGTATATCAAAGGAGCAGCCGTAAATTACGAACTGCATCGGTTCTCCTTCTTGGAACCAACTTACATTCCTGATGATGCGTTCTCAGAATCTTTTGGATTTAGTAGAGACGCATTCGAGAAGGTCAGGGCAGCCCTATGGTCATTGTCAGATCTGCTTTTTGCCTTGTCGACATTCTATGAAATGTCTGCTGGTTATGAAGATAATCGAGCTCAGTGGCAGTGGAGAGCTGTCGATTGCATTGCGCCGACTTTCAAGCGCAGTTGGTTGGTTTCATTTTTATGTAGATTGACGGGACTGACCCTAGATCAAATAATGTTAGTGCTAGACTTCTTGGTGGCAAGTGAGAAGCATGGTATGTTCAATCGTTCGGGAAATGGTTACCTACAACCGCTTGTGCAACTGGGGGAGTTCATTTTCACGTCACCGTTGCTGCTTCGAATGATGCCCAGCATAAGAAATATGCTCTATGCTCTTAACCAATCTGACCGAGACCACTTCAGTAAAACCGCTGCACACCATCTTGAGGTTGAGCTTTTAAAGGAGGTGTCCGATCTTTGTGATAAAATACCGGGTCTAAAGATTAAGTGCAGCGTTCCATGGTCGCATGAAGGACGGGATGGTGAGTTAGACGCCATTCTTTACGACTCCGATAAGCGCTTCATAATAGCGCTTCAGGCCAAAGCTGCTCTCCCCCCGGAGGGGGCAAGAATGACGCGAAACGTGGAGGCTAGAACTCTTGAGGCTATAGGCCAAGTGGCGTCTTTTAACCAGCTTTCAAGGGAAAGTAAGGAAAAGACATTGTCGCGCGCAATTGGGCAAATTTCCGATGATTTTTTGGTTTCGCACGGGATTGTTACGCGCTCCGGACTTGGCACCGAGAAAGCTTGGAAAGCTGCCGAAGGGATCGCTGTATTTAATGTCGGTCTCCTGACACACGCACTTTCAGGGTCTCAGAAAACCTTGTTAGATTTTCTGAGTAGCCCGGAAGAGTATTTATCAGAGGTTATGGACCAGCTGGTGCAACAGCACTTCATCAACTGGGAGACGGGTGTCGTCCCGTTATCTCATCGTGAGCTACATATCCCACTTATGAAGCTTGATAATGATGGGTTGCAAAAAATGAGAATGCGCATTTCGGAGATATAAGGCTTCCTATCCGTTCTGTGATCGAGCCTCATGGGCCATTCCCGTAACTTTGAAAAAAGGCGCTATCTGCGCGTAGCTGCCGTTCATGCGGGCCGCAGCGAAAGTCCGGTTTCCGCCCATTCTCACGAAACGCGGCACGGTCGTGGCAAAGCCTACTCGGCCAGACAAAGCGCGATCATCGTCGGGTGCGCGGAGGCGGCCCTACCGACACCTCCGACTATACCTGCACCTCATCGCGCCAGCTATGCTCGGGGGCAAAGCCCAGTAGCTTGCGCGCTTTGTCGATGGCGTAGAAGGTCTCGGTCTTGCCCATCTCCCGCTTCACCGGCACGTCCGGGTAGAACCGCCGCCGCACCTCAGCATTGTCGATGCCGACCGACAGGTCCGGGTTGGCGACGTTGAACACCTGATACCCGAGCCCATCCGTCTGGAGGCAGCGCTCGACCATCTGGCCAAGATCGCGGGCATCGATATAGGCGAAAATATTGCGGCGCCGTAGCGCTGGATCTTCGAGATAGGCCGGAAAGTCGCGGGCGTATTCATGCGGCTCGATCACGTTGTTGATCCGCAGCCCGTAGATGTCCGCACCGCTGCGCGCTTGGAAGTTGCGGGCGGTGACCTCGTTGGCGACCTTGGACATGGCGTAGCTGTCATGCGGCACGGTCGGATGCTCTTCGTCCACCGGCAGGTAGTCCGGGCGCATCTCGCCTTGGGCGAAACAGATCCCGTAGGTCGTCTCGGACGATGCGAAGATCACCTTGGGGATGCCGAGCTTCGTCGCGGCCTCGAGCACGTTGTAGGTCGACATGACGTTGACGCGATAGGTCTCGCTGTCAGGCTCGATCAGGATGCGGGGCAAGGCCGCGAAATGCACGATGGCGTCGTAACGCGGCACCGAAGCCAGATCGAGTTCGTCGAGCCCGGCCAGCGCGCTCAGGGCGTTGAACACCTGCCCGCTCTCGGTCAGTTCGACGCGCAAATTGTCCACGCCCGGCAGGTTAAGCGGCACGCGATCCGCGTTGACCACCCGATGCCCGCGTTCGAGCAAGTAGGTAATGACGTGGCGCCCGGCCTTGCCGGAGCCACCCGTAAAGAAAATTCGCATATCAAACCCTTATCTGCTGCACAGGCGCGCGCAGAATACAGCGCTACATCGGCGAAACAAGCACGCAGGGTGCGCCGTTTTTGCGGAATAACCTGAGCCGCAGATGCCGGGTTATCCGTCCCAGCGGATATGTGGCGTAGTCGATGAGCCACTCTGTTCTTTTGAGATCAGGACGTAGGTGCCGGTCGCACTTTCCCTCCGCCGCAAGGCGTGCCGGCTTGAGTCCGGCCTCGGGGAGCAACTGCTTTTGTTGTGTCGTTTTCGACAGCGCCCATTCCCGCAGTCCGACCTCCTCATGTTTGAGACCGGTTTCCCTATCAGGGACGGTGCAGGATGTGCGAGCGCCCCCAAGGACGCTCGCAACCGATCAGGCTTAATAAAGCTGACTGACAGTCTGGGGCTTCATCGATGGCAGCACTGTTACTTCGGCACCGTGGACCGAGCGATCATAGAGATCGATCACGTCCTGATCGAGCATCCGAATGCAGCCTGACGACACAGCCTTGCCCAATTCCTGCGGCACGGCATCGCCATGCACGCGATACAGCGTGTCCTTGCCGTTTTTGAACAGATAAAGCGCCCGCGCGCCCAAGGGATTGCCGGGGCCCGGATCCATGCCGCCATTGGCCACGGAATAGGGGGCGAGTTCGGGCTGCCGTTCGATCATCGTGGCAGGCACCTTCCAGCGCGGCCATTTGCGGGTGAACTGCAAGCGCGCCGTGCCTTCCCAAGCAAAGCCTTCGGCGCCGACGCTGACACGGTAGCGCATGGCTTTTTCCGGCGACTGCACGAAATGCAAAACCGCATCATCGGGGTCGATGATGATCGTGCCACGGCGTCTGTCGGGCCATGGATTGGCCACCTCGCGCCGCCACGATTCCTGAGGCAGCACGCCTTCGGGGATGGCGGGGATCGGGAACGGCTCGGTCGTGATTGCCCCGTAGAACTCGGGCAATGGCGGGATCGGAGCCACGGATGGGGTGGCTACAGCCCGCGAAGGGGCCTCGGTCGGGACGCGGGCGCAGGCGGAAAGCCCGGCCACCGCGCCAAGCGCGACGAAGTTTCGTCTGGTTAACATGGGGATATCCTTGCTCAGTCAATCGGGGAGGGCGCGCGATGGCCCTGCGGAAACCGATCAGCCTATGCGGGGAGGGGAGCGTGGCGGAGCCTCGCTACGAGTTGGATGCAGCGTCGTGGTCACTGGATAATAAACGGCGTCCCGCTCCCGATGGCCCGGGACGGGCAGGGCGGACATAATGGCTTGATCGCCCCCACATCCCGCGCCGGGAAGCGTCGCGGTGCGACAACGCGTTGACCTTGCCTTGAACCGCACGGCTGTCGCAGGGCGGATCGTGGAGCGTTCGTCGGAAAAATTAATACGCTGCGCGGTATCTTGCGCGTCTGCGATCACAGTCGCCATGCCGCGCGCCGCACCCGCCTGGGCGCGGCCGTGATAGGCCGCCCATGGCAGCATGCTGACCAGCAGCAGGGTCAGAAACAGGGTGCGAAAGACGCGCATGGGCTGATCCTTGGCGCAGTCGCGCCGGACTGTCCACGGGGCTGGCGGGAATGTGAACGCGACCGCATGCATGCCGCGAAACCCTGCGCAGACGCACAACCGGACCATGCGCGGGCGCCGTGTCATCTGGTCTCTGTCTACTCATTTTACGGTGAACGGAACGCGAGCGTCAGATCGACGTTATGCCCCCAGAAGCCGGGAGAGAGCCCGGCACCCAAAATGAAGGACGTCCCATGCATAGCCTCATCTACCTTGTCGGGTTGGTCGTCGTTGTTCTGTTTCTAGTGAACGTAATCGCCTGAGACCGGAGGAAATATCATGATTGATCAAGATCCCAACAAACCCGGTGCAACCGGCAGCCCCAACACCAGCACCTCTGCGGGCGCTACGGGCAGCGAAGCTCGTGCCGACGCCGAAAACGCGGCGCGCCGTGTGGCCGATGACGCCAAGTCTCTGGCCCGTGACGCCACCGACCGTGCCCGGAGCGAAGCCGAAAGCCGTGCGGAAGGTGCTAAAAATAGCGCTGCTTCCGAAATGAGCGGCATCGCGGATGGCCTGCGTAAAGCGGCTGAATCCATGCGCAGCGGCTCCCCGCAGGAGCGCACGTTTGGCCAGATCGCCGAAAGCCTCGCTGATGCGTCGGATGCCGTGCGGGACCGCGATATCGGAGAGCTCGCAGGTGAAGTCGGCAATTTCGCACGTCGTAATCCGCTCGCGTTTCTTGGCGGTGCGGCCTTGGCTGGTTTTGCCGTAACGCGCTTTGCCAAAGCTGGCACGCCGAAGCCCGCGACCCCGCAGCCGATGACGCCTGCGTCATCCAACGCAATGCCCGCCGCCGCGCCCGGTGCTGCCCCCGTTTCCGGCGGCATCACCCAGACCCCGGCCAGCGCCGCCCCTGCAACGGGTAGCCCGGCTTCCGGTGGTGCATCCACCACCCCCAAGACCGGAGGAACTTATTGATGACCGATCCCAATACTCCCCATGGCGATGATGGCGTGCGCCATCAGATTCGCGAGACCAGCAGCCTTGTCGGCGATGTTCTGGCGCAGGTGACCAAATTGGTGCGCGGCGAAATGGATCTGTTCCGCGCTGAAGTAGACGAGAACCTTCGCAAGGCCGGCGCAGCTGTCGGCATGATCGTGGCGGGTGTCGTTATCCTGCTGACCGCACTTAACGTGCTGGCCAGTGCGCTTGTCGCGGGGCTCGTTGAGCTGGGCGTTGATGCCGGTTGGTCGGCACTGATCGTTGGCGTTCTTTTCGCCGTGATCGCCGGTCTGCTGGCCAAGAAGGGTCTGAACGACCTGAAACTGAAATCCCTCGCGCCGACGCGGACCGCTGAAAATGTGCGCCGCGATGGCGAGGCCGTGAAAGAGGCGGTGTAATATGAGCGATACAAGATCAACCGACGAAATCGAACGCGAGCTGGAGCGTGACCGCGAACAGCTCAAGTCTTCGGCGGAAAGCCTGCAGGATACATTCTCGCCCGAGAATATCGTGCGGACCGTAACCGGCAATTTCCGCGCCCATGGCGGCGATATCGGCAAGTCGATTTCGACCGCCGCGCGGGACAATCCGCTGGCCTTGGCGCTGACCGGTGTGGGTCTGGGCTGGCTCATCTTTGGTCAGGGCCCGAGCGCCGACCGTATCGAGGATCGAGCCCGTGATCTGCGGCGTCGCGATCCTGCCGATGGCACCCGCGCAGGGCGTCGTGATGCGCGCAACGATGCGTTCATCCCGCCGCGTGGCCCGGTGCCCTCCGGTGACGGTCCCGCGTGGTTCTCGGATGCGGGTCATGGCCCGACCGCGACCCAGCGTGCGCGTGCAGGTCTGCACAATGCGCAAAGCGCGGCTGGCGAGAAGATGAGCGATGCTGGTGGCAAGATGTCCGATGCCGGGGCCCGCGTGGGCGCTGCCGGTCGGTCCGCAGGCGACAGTGTGCGCGCTGCCGGGACGAGCGTGTCGGATAGCGTGTCGCGTGGCGCCGGTCGTGTTCGCGACCGCTCCGAATCCATTGCGCGCAGCCTGTCCGAAGGCACTGAGAGCCTGAGCGAATCTGCGCGGGAACGTATCGTTGCTGCACGTGAGCGGGCCATCGAGGCGCGCGAGCAGGCCGGGCATTACGCCTCTCGCGGGGTAGATCAGGCGACTGATTTCTTCGAAGAGCATCCCATGGTCGCCGGGGCTCTGGCCTTCGCGGTCGGCGCTGCAATCGCCGGTGCGTTGCCCCGCACGCGCATCGAGGATGAGCATTTCGGGGATGAGAGCGACCGGCTTTATCACGAAGCCGAAGCGATCTTTGCCGAAGAGAAAGCGAAAGCTGTCCGCGTAGCCGACGCTGCGATGGGCGAGGCACGCAAGCAAGGCGACAAGGCGCGTTCCGATGCAGAAGGCGTTGCGCGGTCGGTGAAGGATACCGCCGACGACAAAACCAGCGGCAGCGGCTCCGCCGCCGATGCAGCGGTTGATCGCGCGGAAGATTCGATCCGCCGTGTGGCCGATGCCGCCAAGTCCAAGGCCGAGGAAGAGAAGCTGGGCAAGCCCCGCTCCTAAGCTAACGGACCTTTAAGTTATGAAGCGCCCGCCTCACTGGCGGGCGCTTTTGCATATGCGCGAATCGGAAACTCCCACTTCGGCCCGAAGTTGAAAGAAACGATGCTGCCAAACGAATGGGATTAACCACGCTTTGGTCACATTTGCGCCGCATTCGATCAGTGCGACGACGAAAACGCCGCGTGGCGCCATCTTTCTTCGGCAGTTCCGGGCTGCGCCATCTTGAGAACAATCAAAGGCGCGCGGGTGAAATCTCTGCCAACGCTTAACCCGGGAAATGCGTATTAATTGTTGTTTTGTGTATTTTTGAATTCGAGGTTGCATTAGATTGATCGCTGCTTGGAAACAGTCAAGTCAACCTAAAGGCGTAAGTCGCTCCTGAAACTGACTTTTTGGGCGAAAACTTGCGAGGATCAAGGCTGAAATGAGGCAGAATTATGCTGGTCCGACTGCCGCAGTCGCCCTATAACGTAAATAGCCCGACTGGGGGGTGACATATCTGGCTGCGGGGGCGGCCGTTTCGGACACCAGCGTTGGCGCTTCTTCGAAGTGTCCAGCCGGCCGTTACGTCTGCTTCGCGTATCCGCAAAGATACCCGAGCGATGTCTGGATAGGACCGCAACGCATATTGCGGCACCGGATTTTTTGCACGCGTGACAGTCTGCTGCGTTTAGGCGCGCTGGGGATCTGCGACGGCTTTACCGCATCCGGAATGTTTTCGCTGGGGGCTGTCAAGGAAGCTGCTCGTGTCTCGCACCACCTTATATTTCAGCGTCGCATCCATGCGGTCCGGTCTACATCCGGTCCGTCGGTGCCGCTGTCTGCTTGGCGGCGCAGAACGCGCAGTGTCCTTGGCCCCGCTACTGCCCCGTATGTCGGCCACGCGGGACAGGTTCTGTCTGAATGTCACGGCGCGCCGCTGTTTTGTCGCCATATCTGTCCGAACCCGTCACGCCCTTGCCGCGATCTTGCGCAATTCACGTCCGTGTCCGCTGTGGCACGCCGTCCGCCCAGCGACCATGTGAGGATTACTGATTATGACCTACCGTTCCGATGATGACCGCAGCCACGATCACGATTACAAGACCGACTGGGACAGTTGCGGCAAGGATGGCGATGATGCCACCTCCAGCTGCGGCGACGTCGATGTTACGCTGAGAACGCCTGATGGCTACGGCAATGCCGGGTTCCAGTGGTATAACGGCACGCTCTGGTCTTCGCCGGATTGCTACACGTCGAAGGCTTATGTCGACTTCTCCGAGCCGGTCGAAAACGTCAGCTTCGCCATTTACGATGTGGATGCCGGGCGTGGTTGGGATGACCGGGTGACGATCATCGCCAAGGACGCCGAAGGCAATGTGCTGCCGGTCACCTTCTCGGATCTGACCTCGCATCATCAGGTGAACGGCAACACCATTGAGGGCGGCGGCAACGTCAATCCCGGTGTCGATGGCTCGGGCGCGGCAGATAGCGTTACCGTGACCATTCCGGGTCCGGTCTCCTCGATCGAGGTCATTCACAACGACGGCGATAGCAGCAACAGCGCCGGCACGATTGGCCTGTCCGAATTTGCGTTCGATTGCATCGACGACACGGATGACAACGAGCCGCAATTGCCCCGCGACGGTCTGGTCGAAGGCACGCTGGCCGGCGATCTGATCGATGCCGCCTATAGCGGCGATCCCGAAGGCGACTTCATCGATAATTCCGACGCGCTGCTACCGGGCGAAGCCCCGCAAGATGATATCGTGCTGGCCGGTGATGGCGATGACACGGTGCTGTCGGGCGAGGGTAATGACGAGGTCTATGCAGGCTCCGGCAGCGACACGGTGCGCAGCGGCGACGGCGATGACGTCATCTATGGCGACAGCAACGGCACTCAATATGACGGCGGCGGCGCCACCAGCGCTGCGACCGATACGGGTGCAGGCGACGATGTGCTTTATGGCGAGGCCGGAAACGACACCCTTTACGGGGAGGGCGGCAGCGACCGGCTGCATGGCGGCACGGGCAATGACACCATCCATGGCGGCGACGGCGACGACACCGTGTTCGGCGGCGAGGGCGACGATACGATCTACGGCGAGGCCGGGAATGATACGCTCTACGGCAATGGTGGTGATGACTACATCGACGGCGGCGCGGGCGACGACTTCATTCGCGGTTCGGCTGACAATGACACGCTGCTGGGTGGCGATGGCGATGACGACATCAACGGCGAAGGTGGCGAAGACACCATCGACGGCGGTGCCGGCAACGACACGATCAAAGGCGGCTCCGACGCTGACGACATCAAGGGCGGCTCCGGCAACGACACAATCTACGCCATGGGCGGCGACGATGTGGTCGATGGCGGCGATGGCGACGATTATATCGACGGCGGCGGCGGCGATGACATCCTCAAAGGCGGCGCTGGCAATGACACGATCGTCGGCAATAACAATGCCGACCTGATCTACGGCGGCGACGGCAATGACCTGATCCATGCTGGTGCCAGCGACGATAAGGTCTTTGGCGGCGAGGGCGACGATACGATCTACGGCGAGGCCGGGAACGACACGCTCTACGGCAATGGCGGTGATGATTACATCGACGGCGGCGCAGGCGACGACTTCATTCGCGGCTCGGCGGACAATGACACCCTGCTGGGTGGCGATGGCGATGACGACATCAACGGCGAAGGTGGCGAAGACACCATCGACGGCGGTGCCGGCAACGACACGATCAAAGGCGGCTCCGACGCTGACGACATCAAGGGCGGCTCCGGCAACGACACAATCTACGCCATGGGCGGCGACGATGTGGTCGATGGCGGCGATGGCGACGATTATATCGACGGCGGCGGCGGCGATGACGTCCTCAAAGGCGGCGCTGGCAATGATACGATCCTCGGCAATAACAATGCCGATTTGATCTACGGCGGCGACGGCAACGACCTGATCCATGCCGGTGCCAGCGATGATAAGGTCTTTGGCGGCGAGGGCGACGACACGATCTACGGCGAGGCCGGGAACGACACGCTCTACGGCAATGGTGGTGATGATTACATCGACGGCGGCGCAGGCGACGACTTCATTCGCGGTTCGGCTGACAATGACACCCTGCTGGGTGGCGATGGCGATGACGACATCAACGGCGAAGGTGGCGAAGACACAATCGACGGCGGTGCTGGCAACGACACGATCAAAGGCGGCTCCGACGCTGATGACATCAAGGGCGGCTCCGGCAATGATACCATCGACGCGATGAGCGGCGATGACGTTGTCGATGGCGGCTCTGGCGATGACGTCATCAAGGGTGGTGCGGGCAATGACCATATCATCGGCGGCGACGGCTCCGACACCGTTTATGGCGATGATGGCGACGACTATATCAACACCGCTGCCCCGAACTCTGCCAATCCGCTCCCGGATCGCGGCTATCCTGGCCTGTTCCCCGGCGACGCCGATCCCAATAACGACCGCGACTATGTCGAGGGCGGCAACGGCAATGACACGATCATCACCGGCGACGACAATGACACGATCTATGGCGGCGCGGGCAATGACCGTATCGATGCCGGGTTCGATGACGACTATGTCGATGGCGGCAAGGGCGATGATTATATCGTCGGTGGCGAAGGCTCGGACGTTATTCATGGTGGCGCGGGCAATGACACGATCTATGGCGGTCTTGACCCGGCCTTCCCCGATGCGCTGAATGTCCCCGACGATACGGATGAGCGCCCGGACAATGGCCGCGACGTGATCCATGGCGGTGACGGCGATGACCGTATCTTCGGTCAGGACGACGACGATGAGATCTACGGCGATGCCGGAGACGATTATATCGACGGCGGCATTGACGATGACACGATCTATGGCGGCACCGGTAATGACACGATCATCGGCGGGGAGGGCGAGGACACACTCTTTGGCGAGGATGACCGCGACCTGTTCATTGGGGGCAATGGCGGTGATCATGTCGATGGCGGTTCGGGCGGCGATGATTTCGACACGCTGGACCTGACCGGCTCAAATGTTTCGTTCGTCACCTACACGTCGGACGACCGCGAGGATGGCATCGTCAATTTCGCCGATGGCTCCACCATGACCTTCGAGGAGATCGAGAATGTCATTCCTTGCTTCACCCCCGGCACGCTGATCGCGACGCCCATGGGCGAACGCCGGGTCGAGGAACTGCGTGAGGGCGACCGGGTCATCACCCGTGACAACGGCATTCAGGAAATCCGCTGGACGGGGCAGAAGCTGTTGGATTGGGATGGCCTGCGCCAGAGCCCGCATTTGCAGCCGGTGCTGATCCGCGCCGGGTCGCTGGGCAACAACCTGCCCGAGCGGGACATGCTGGTGTCGCCCAACCACCGGATGCTGATCGCCTCGGATCGTGCGAGCCTCTATTTCGAGGAGCGCGAGGTTCTGGTCGCGGCCAAGCACCTGCTAAATCACGAAGGTGTCGAGCGCGCCTGCGCCACGCAGGCGACCTATATCCACTTCATGTTCGACAATCACGAAGTGGTTCTATCGGACGGCACCTGGACCGAAAGCTTCCAGCCCGGTGACTACTCGCTGAAAGGCATGGATCAGTCGCAGCGCGCTGAGATCTTTGAGCTCTTCCCCGATCTGCGTCAGGCCGAGGGCCGCACGGCCTATCAAGCCGCACGCAAGACGTTGAAGCGCCACGAGGCGGTCCTGCTGGCGAATTAAGCTTAGGGTTCTGAAAGGTTTGGAGGCCGTCCCTGATTGGGGCGGCCTTCTGCATGTCTGGCTGTGGGTATGCGCAGCCCAGCCGCCTGCGCACACGATCCTAGGGTGCGCGGGCGTCGCGGACCTTGGGGAGTGGCACCATAAAGCGCCGCGCTCAGTGCTCGCGGCGTCCTCGCACGGGCCGCTCCTCACATCCTTACGCTGCGCTGCGACCGGCGCGCAGATCGGTGGTCGCGGCCTGATCCACCGCGCCGCTCGCTGATACCACCACGCCGAACAGTGCGCGGCCTTGCTCAACCGTGTAGCGGCCCAGTCGCACATCTTCGGCCACCTGTGCCGGATCGCGCGAGAGCGGATCACCATAGCCGCCACCGCCCGGCGTGCCGACGCGCACACGGTCCCCGGCGGTCAGGGGAATATCCTGCGCCTTGGACAGGTGTGGCGGGGTGAAGCTTTGACCGCCTTGGGTCACCACGACGCTGTTAACCGCACCATCAGCCCCGCCAAGCGCGCCTTGGGGCCCGAAGCGCCCGTGATCCATGACAAAGCTCGCACGCGCCTCGCCTCCGCGCAGCTCCACCTCGTAATCCAGCCCAAAGCCGCCGCGATGCTGACCCGCGCCGCCCGAGCCTTCGCGCAGGGCGTAGCGGTGGTAGAGCACGGGGAATTGCTGTTCCATGATCTCGACCGGCGGCGCCTTGGAAATGCCGATGGTGGAGCAGCCGTTGGAAATACCGTCGCCGCCCGCATAGCCGCCATAGCCGCCGCCCGAGATCTGATACATGACGAAGTTGCGGCCCTCTTCTGGGACCGAGCCGCCGAGCGCGAAGTTGCCGGAGCTGCCAGCGGGCGCGGCGGTGACGCGATCGGGCAGGGCTTCGACCAGGGCTGCGAATACAGCCTCGGCTATGCGTTGGCTGACCTCAGCCGCGCAGCCCGACACCGGGCGGGGATATTGCGCGTCCAAAAACGTGCCTTCCGGGCGCAGGATGGTCAGCGGCTCGAACGCCCCGGCGCTGATCGGCACATCAGGGAAGATATGGCGCATCGCGAGGTAGACGGAGCTATGGGTCGTCGCCAGAACCGAATTCATCGGCCCCATGCAAGGCGGCGAGGAGCCCTCGAAATCAAAGGTCAGCCCCGTGCCATCGGCATGAATGGCCAGCCGGATTTCCAGCGGCTCATCCACCACGCCGTCACTGTCGACATAGGCGGTGGAACGGTAGGTGCCCGGCGGGATCAGCGCCACATTGGCGCGCATCTGATCGGCGGCACGGCGGCGCAATTCAGCGATCGAGGCCCGCACGGTGGCATCGCCATAACGGTCAAGCATCCGCGTCAGCCGGGCCTCCCCGACATAAAGCGCGGCGGCCTGTGCCTTTACATCGCCGATACGCTGATCGGCGACGCGGATGTTGGAACAGATGATGGAATAGATCTCCTGATCCAGCTCGCCTTCCTTGAACAAACGCACTGGCGGCAGGCGCAGGCCCTCTTGCTCGACACTGGTGGCCGAGGCCGAAAACCCGCCCGGCACCGCGCCGCCCGTATCGGGCCAATGGCCGGTATTCGACAGCCAGCAAAAAATCTGACCTTCGCGCCAGACTGGCATGGCGAACCGCACATCCATCAGATGCGTGCCGCCCAGATAGGGGTCATTGACGATGTAGATATCGCCGGGCTTGGGCGCGGCCACGCGGCCTTCGGCGATCATCGAAATCAGGGTGCGGGTGCTATATTGCATGGTGCCGACAAACACCGGCAACCCTTGGGAGCCTTGGGCGATCAGGCTGCCATCTTCGGCCGAGTAGATCCCGTCTGAGCGGTCATTGGCCTCCGCGATCACCGGCGAAAACGCAGCGCGCGAGAAGCTCAGATCCATCTCGTCGCAGACCTGTTGTAGCCCGGATTGGATCACCGACAGGGTGATTGGGTCCAGCGCTTCGGCATCGGTGGCGGGGGAAGGTGTCGGGTGAAGGCTCATGCGGCGGTGCTCCCCAGCGTGATGATGATATTGCCGTCCCGGTCCTGATCGGCGCGGTCGCCCGGCTCCAGCACGATGGTCGTATCCATCTGCTCGATGATCGCGGGGCCGGTGAGTGGCGCGTCAAGCGGCAGGTGATCGCGCCAGTAGATCGGTGTTTCGACCCAGCCGTCGAAATGCACCTGACGCGTGCCGGTTTGTGCCTCGGCCGACGTCGGTTTGCGCCCCTCGGCATCGATCAGCTTGGCCAGATCAATCTCGGCCCGGCGTCCGATGACCGAGGTGTTGACGTTTACCAGTGCGGGCCGAATTTCCGGCAGGTTGACCTGAAACCGTTTGAAATACGCGGCCTCGAACGCCTGTTGCAGCGCCTCGCGGCTGGGGGTCGGCCCCGGCAGATCGACGCGCAGCAGGTGGGTTTGCCCGATGAACTGCATCTCGACATTGCAGATCACGCGGATTTCCTCGACCTCCACCGCTTCGGCCTGAATGGCCGCGGTGCCTTCGTCGATCTGGCGGGCAAAGATCGCGTGGACCTCCTCCATATCGGCCTGATCGAGCGGGCGGTTCACGGTCTGGACGAAGTCATGGCGCAGATCGGCCACCACACATCCCAGCGCATTGGTAATGCCGGGGCGCGCCGGGACCAGCACCCGCGGCACGCCCAATTCCCGCGCGATGGCCGAGGCATGTAGCGGCCCCGCGCCGCCAAAGGCAAACAGCGCGAAATCACGCGGGTCTTCGCCCAGCGAGATCGACACCATGCGCACCGCATCGGCCATGCGCGCCGTGCCCAGCCGCAGCACCGCCGCCGCCGCCTGCACCGGGTCCAGCCCCAGCGGCCCGCCCAGTTTATCCGCGAAGGCCCCGCGGATCATGTCCATCGACACAGGCGACGACTGCGCGTTGAGCTTGTCGGGGTTCATCCGCCCCAACAGCAGATTGGCGTCTGAGATCGTGGGCTCCGTGCCGCCGCGCCCATAGCAAATGGGGCCGGGGGTGGAGCCCGCGCTTTCGGGGCCCACCTGCAACAACCCCGCCGCCGTTACCCGCGCAATGGAGCCGCCGCCTGCGCCCACGGTGCGCACATCGACCATCGGCACATGGATCGGCATCGCATATTCGACCTCGATCTCATGGCTGACGGCAGGCTCCGCGCCCCGGATCATCGCCACATCGGTGGAGGTGCCGCCCATGTCATAGGTCAGCAGGTCGGGAATGCCCGCGCGGCGCCCGGTATAGGCGGCGGCCATCACGCCGGACGCCGGGCCGCTCATCACCGTCTTGGCCGCCTCGCGCGCCACGATCCGGGCCGAGACCATGCCGCCATTGCCGTTCATCACCAGCACGTCATGGCGATAGCCGCGCGCCGCCAGCGTATCGGCCAGCCGTTCGACATAGCGCCGCAGCAGCGGCTGGACCGAGGCATTGACCGCCGCTGTCACCCCGCGCTCGAACTCGCGACTTTCCGACAGAAGGGCATGGCCCATGGTGATATTGCCGTTAGGCCAGATCTCGGCGGCGATTTCCGCCGCGCGCAGCTCATGCGCCGGGTTGGCATAGGCGTGCAGGAAATGGATCACCAGTGCTTCGCAGCCCTCCGCCACCAGTGCGCGCAACTCCTCGCGCAGGGCGTCCTCGTCCAGATCGGTCAGCACGGCGCCGGTATAATCCATCCGCTGCGGCACCTCGCGGCGCAGGTCGCGGGGGATCAGCGGCTTGAAATCGCCTTTCATCCCATAGGCCTGCGGGCGGGTGCGGCGGCCCAGTTCCAGCACGTCGCGGAAGCCCATGGTGGTGATCAGCCCGGTCTTGCACAGCCTGCGTTCCAGCACCGCGTTGGTGGTGGTGGTGGTGCCATGCACGATCAGGTCCAGCGCGGCGATATCGACATCGGCCGCGTCCAGCGTGGCGACCACACCGATGGCCTGATTGTCCAGCGTCGTGGGCACTTTGGCCAGCCGCACTTCGCCCTTTGGCGCGTCATAGAACACGAGATCGGTGAAGGTGCCGCCGACATCGACACCGGCCACGATACCTGCGCCAGACTTTGTATCTTTGATAGCGTCTACAGTCACTTGCGTCTCGATATTCATGCGTTTCTTTCGGCGGTAGCGAGGGCGGTTCGGATACGGTCCGGGGTGGCGGGCAGGTGGCGGATGCGGATGCCGGTGGCATCGGCAATCGCGTTCAGCACGGCAGGCGCGGTCGGGATCAGGCAATGCTCGCCCAGCCCCTTGGCGCCATAGGGGCCGTGCATATCGCCGCTCTCAATGATCAGGGTTTCGACCGGCGGCACGTCGCCGATCGTCGGGATCAGGTAGTCATGCAGGTTCTCGGTGCGGCCCGGCAGGAATTCCTCCATCAGGGCCAGCCCGATGCCTTGGGCCACGCCGCCCTCCACCTGTCCTTCGACCAGCAGCGGGTTGATCGCCCGGCCCAGATCATGGGCGGCGGTGATCTTCAGCAGCTTGACGGTGCCAAGGTCCAGATCGACCTCCAATTCGCACATCTGCGCGGTGGTGCCGAACACGGCATAGGGGTCGCCCTGACCGTTTTCGTCCAGCGGGGTCGTGGGGGGATCGTAGCTTTCCACCGCTTCCAGAGCATAGTCGCCCTGCGGTGCGGGCAGGGTGATCGCGCGCGGCTCCGCCCCATCGCTGAGCGTCAGCCCGTCAGGCGTGATCGCGATCACAGCCGTCTCCGACACATTGCCCAACCGCAGGATCTGCGCGCGCAGCGCCTCGCCACACAGCCGCGCGGCATTTCCGGTGATGAAGGTCTGACGACTGGCCGAGGTCTTACCCGCATCTGGCGTCACATCCGTATCGGGGCCGATGATCGTGATCGCATCGGGCGCAACCCCCAGCGCGGAGGCAAAAATTTGGGTGATGACGGTGTTCGAGCCCTGTCCGATGTCGACCGCGCCTTGATGCAGCCGGATCTCGCCCGCAGCCGTCACCCCTGCGCGGATGGTCGACGGGTTCGACATGGATGTGTTGCCACAGCCATACCAGCCGCCCGCCACGCCGATGCCGCGCCGGGTCCGCAGGCCCTGCGCCCGCGCGGTGACGTTATAGGCGGTGACCTCGGCCTGCGCGCGTTCCCATGCCGGGATCAGCGCGTCAAAACAGGCATCAATCCCCATGCCGCGCTCGAACACTTGTCCGGTCACCGTGGGATCGCCATTCGTGAGGCAGTTCATCCGGCGGAAGCGCAGCCGGTCCATGCCCAGCTTCAGCGCCATCTCGTCGTAAAGCTGCTCCTGCGCCACCGCCGATTGCGGCACGCCAAAGCCGCGAAATGCACCTGATGGCGCGCAGTTGGTATGGAGGCCGAAGCTTTCGGCGCGATAATTCGGGGTGCGGTAGGGGCCTGAGGCATGGATCGGCACCCGGTTCGCCACAGTCGGGCCCCAACTGGAATAGGCGCCGGTGTTGAAGTCGCCCTTGAAATCGGCGGCCATAATCCGGCCATCGGCATCGGCGGCGATGCGCATATGAATGGCCGAGGGATGCCGTTTGGTCGATGAACTGATCGATTCAACCCGCGTCAGGGCCAGCCGCACCGGCACCCCCAACCGCCATGCGGCCAGCGCGGTGAAGGGCTGCGTCGTCAGGTCGAGCTTCGATCCGAAGCCGCCGCCCACTGCGGTGGGAATGATGCGCACCGCATCTTCGGACAGCCCCATGATCCGGGCCAGCGCCTCGCGATTCATGTAAGGCGCTTGCGTGCAGCAATGAACCTCGATCCGGTCACCCACGCGGCGCGCCACGCTGGCCTCCGGCTCGATATAGCCGTGTTCGATGAAGCCGGTCGAAAAGTCGCCTTCGACAACATGCGCGGCCTGCGCCAATGCAGCATCGGTATCGCCGCGATTGACCCAGCCACGGGTCATGATGTTTTCGGCCCGGCCCGCATGCAGCAGATCGCCGCCGCGTGCCTCGGCGCTCTCCAGCACCGGGGTCAGTTCCTCCCATGTCACCGGGAAAGCGGCCATGGCCTCCAGCGCGGCGGGATCGCCCACGACGCAGGCGACCGGCTCTCCGCGAAACCGCGCCTCGCCCTCGGCCATTACCGGCTGGTCGATAAAGCCCGGAATGACGCCAAAGCTGTTCTCGCCGGGGATATCCGCAGCCGTCAGCACCAGCGCCAAGGCATTGTCAGTGCGGAACTTCTCAAGATCGCCAAACTGGAACCGGGCGCGATGATGGGGTGAGCGGATCACGCGGGCATAAAGCGCGTTCGTGGGCGCGACATCGTCGGCGAATTGCTCCGTGCCCGATACTTTCGCCCAGCCATCGAGCCGGGGCATTGCCGTGCCGACACCACCGGCGGCGGGGCTGGGCAGATCCGCGCCTGCGTCCAACACGGCGTCGATGATCTTGCGATAGCCGGTGCAGCGGCACAGCACGCCGCCTAACGCATCCGCGACCTCGGCCTCGGACTGTGGCGGGCCTTGGCGCAGCAGCGCCACCGCCGACACCATCATGCCGGGCGTGCAGATCCCGCATTGTGCCGCTTGGCGGGCCTGAAACGACTGCGCCAACCCCTGCGCCAGCGGATCTTGGGCCACCAGCCCGCTCAGCGTCTCGACCCGGCGGCCTTCGGCCTGACCGGCGGCGGTGATGCAGGCACAGACCGGCGCCCCGTCGAGCAGCACGGTGCAGGCGCCGCAATCCCCGGCATTGCAGCCGATCTTGACGTCTTTTGCGCCCGCGCGGTCACGCAGCACCTCAGACAGACGGTCGGTGGCGCGGGCAGGCAGGGCGAGCGTTTCGCCGTTAAGCGTCAGGGTGATCTGCGGATGGGCAAGGTCGAGCGACATGGGGCTACTCCGCGTCCGGGGTGGAAAGGGCCTGCATCAGCGCCCGCGCGATCAGGATGCGCGGCGCAGTGATGCGATAGTCGGCGCTGGCGCGGATATCGTCGATAGGCGTCAGTTCCGGCAGTGCCGTATCGGCGCATAGGTCCGGCACATCGGCAATCCGCGCGCCGGTCAGCGCGCGTTCCAGCCCGGTCAGCCGCTGCGCCACGGGCGAGCATGCGCCCACAGCCACTGCCGCGCGCGTGACGATCCCGTCCTCCGCTTCGACCAGCACAGCCGTCATCGCGATCGAGATCACCAGATATTTGCGCGCGCCGAGCTTGACGAAGGACGCGCGCGCCGCGGGGCGGTCGGGGATGTGCAGGGCTGTCACGATTTCCCCCGGATCCCGCGCGGTGCGGCGCACGCCGGTGACGAACTGCGCCAAGGGCAGCCGCCGCAATCCGTCGGGGCCCGCCAGCTCCACCTCCGCATCCAGCGTTAACAGGGGCGGCACACCGTCGGCGGCGGGTGAGGCATTGCACAGGTTGCCCGCGACAGTGGCGGTGTTCTGGATCTGAACGGATCCCACCTCCCGCGCCGCAGCCACCAGCCCCGCGAATTGCGGTGGCAGGCCGGCACGAATGATGTCGGTCCATGTCGTCGCCGCGCCGATCCGCCAGCTGCCTGCGTCCAGCGCAATGCCGCGCAACCCGGCCACATTGGTCAGGTCCAGCATTGCTTCGGGGGGCGGGCCGTCGCGCAGGGCGGGATAGAGATCCGTCCCCCCCGCAAGTATCGGCAAGCCGCGCTCCGCAAGTTCCAATGCGGCGTCGAGCGTCTGCGGACGGTGCAGGGTCATGGCGAACCTCCTGTCGGCGGGCCATCCCAAGGAATGGCGGCTGTTGGCGGGCGACGTTTATTAAGAGGCGCACATCATTTGTGTGCATACGTCTTATGCGTAGCCTAGGGAGTCGCCTGAAATTCTGTCAATGCGCTTTGCGATGCCAAGGTGCGAAAAGGCGGTTTGGTGTCATTTTGTTTGTGTGCATACGATATGAGCCTGCCGAATTGCACAATTCGCAGGCAGTAAGCCCGGAGCGATCCGCAGTTGCCGCATTAACAAGTGTAGCGCACTGGCGCGGCCTGTGCCCAAATTTTGATCTCTGAGCACCTCTGGCGCATCGCGGCCTGCTACAATGATCGAAACGATTGACAGGACGCTGGCTTATATGCGTTCGTATACAAACAAACCCGCAAGGGCGGAGACGACCTGCGCGCCTGTGATGCGCCAGTGCGTTATCCGCGCCCAACGGAGCATCTGATGTGACCGACACCATCCCGCCCACCACCTCCCCACGGCAGCCCAGCGCCGCCGCTGCTCCCACAGCTGCGCCGGAGCGCGCGCGCGCCGAAAAGATACGCTGCGATGCCTGTCCGGTAATGTGCTACATCGCGGAAGGCCGCTCCGGCGCGTGCGACCGCTATGCCAATGAGAATGGGCAATTGGTGCGGCTCGACCCGCTGACCATCATCGAAAACCGCGAAAGCGCGGGCGGTGAAGGCGATCTGGTGCCATTTCTGGACCGCGAATGGGATGGTGATCTGATCACGGGGGAGGAGCATTTCGTCACCGCCGTCGGTGCCGGCACCACCTATCCCGATTATAAGCCCGCGCCATTCATCGTCGCATCCGAATATCGCGGGGCGGATATGGTCACCATCGTGACCGAAGGCATCTTCAGCTATTGCGGCGCCAAGGTGAAAATCGACACTGACCGGCATCTGGGCCCGGAATGCGCCCCGGTGCGCGTGGATGGCGAACCCATCGGCCATGTCACCACCTCGGAATATGGCAGTCAGATGCTGTCGCTGGGCGGGGTGCATCACCTCACCGGCGGCTCCAAGAAGGAAGGCCGCGTCACCTGTGCCTCGCTGCTGGCGCTGTGCAATGGCGCGGCGATCGACCTCACCATCGACGGCGGCGCTGATCTGACCATCGCGGCGGGACAAGCGCCGGTCGTCAACGGTCAGCAGGAAGAACGCATGCGCGTCGGCTGCGGCTCCGCCACCGTCGGTATGTTTGCCGCGCAATGGCAGGGCCTCGTGGATGAGGTCGTGGTGGTGGATGATCACATCACCGGTGTCATGTCCGAACATCAGGCAGGCAAGGTCATCGGCTGGGAGCCTACGGGCGTCAAGATCCTCGGACGCCGCTCCACTCCGGGGCGCTATTTTCAAGTGGCGGAGCCCGGCACGGGCTGGGGCGGCACCGATCTGACCGATCCCTTGGCGATCCTTGGCGATTGGAACCCGAAATTCGCGCGTCCCGGCATGACGCTGCTCATGGTCTCCACCACGGGGGAGAACGCCGCCTATTATGAACTGAACGACGATCTGGTTCCCGTGCAGCAGGATATGCCCGCACGGCTGCGCCCCTCTGTGGCCCGGATCGAGGAGAATTGCGAACCGGCCCTGACCTCGGTGCTGTTCATGGCGGGGGCAGGCGGATCGCTGCGCTCTGGCGTGACCGAAAACCCGGTGCGGCTGACCCGGTCGGTGCAATCGGCGCTGACCCGCGTCACGGTCGGCGGCGCGCCGGTGATGATGTGGCCCGGCGGCGGTATCACCTTCATGGCCGATGTGACGCAGATGCCGGTCAACGCCTTCGGCTATGTGCCGACGCCTGCGCTGGTCGCGCCCATCGAGTTTACCATGTCCGCGGCGGATTACGCGGCGCTGGGCGGGCATATGGATTATGTCGTGCCGCTGTCAGAGGCGTTAAAGGGGATGCCGGGCCGACAGTCCGACCATATCCTGTCGGGCCGCCGCACCGTCGCCCGACAGGGCCGCGCGCCTTGGCCCGTTGAGGCCGGCACCCCGCCCCGATCAAAAGGCGCGCAATGAGCCGCGCCGAAGCCCCCCGCGCGCTGCGCTCCCAAGACGGGCGGCGACTGCGGTTGTTGCACGGTCCCATCGACGCGATCTTTGTTGCGGCTGGAGCGGAGCACGCCGTGCGCGCGGCGCAGCACCGGGTGGCTACGGCTTTTCGCGATGTGCTGACGCCGCTGGCACGGGATTTGCCGCGTCTGCGGGCCACGACTGGGCCGATGCCCCCGGGCCGGATCGCTCAGGCGATGGTGCGCACAACGCAGCGGTTTGCACCGCAGTTCGTGACGCCCATGGCGGCCGTCGCGGGCGCGGTCGCCGATCATCTGCTGACGGTCGCCCTATGCCCCGGCCACGGGCTGACGCGGGCGCATGTGAACAATGGCGGCGATATTGCGCTATGGCTGGACCGCGGGCAGGGCTTCGATGTTGCGATCTGCGAGGATCCCGCCCAGCCCCGCGCGGGCGGTATGGCGCATATCGCCCATGGCAGCGGGATCGGCGGTATTGCCACCTCCGGCTGGCGCGGGCGGTCCTATTCGCTGGGTATCGCTGACGCGGTGACGGTGCTGGCGCGCGACGCGGCCCATGCCGATGCCGCTGCGACATTGATTGCCAATGCTGTCGATCTGCCCGGCCATCCCGCCATCACCCGCGCGCCTGCCTGTGACTTATCGCCTGATAGCGATCTGGGGGGGCGCCGGGTCACGACGGCTGTCGGGCCGCTGATCCCGGCGGAGATCAACCGCGCCCTGAGCGCCGGTTTGGACCGGGCCCGTGCCATGCGCGCCGCCGGGCTGATTGTCGATGCCTGTCTTGCGCTGGGCGGAGAACGGCGCATGTTGAGCGAAATTCATGAGGAGGAGCTATCCCTTGCCTGAGATCGTGCTGCGGAAATCCGCGATCATCACCGAAACCACATTCCACGAGGGCGGCCCCGCCCCGGAGGTGCCGCTGCGCCGCGCCGCCGCGATGTCCGTCATCGCCAACCCCTATGCCGGGCGCTATCACGAGGAAATCGAGCCCTTCATGGATGATCTGAAGCCTTTGGGCGTGCAGATGGCAAAGGATCTCATCGATGCGCTGGGCGGCGATGCGGGCGCGATCGAAGGCTACGGCAAGGGCGCGATCATCGGCACGAATGGCGAGTTGGAGCATGGCGCGCTGTGGCATGTGCCCGGCGGCTACGCGATGCGCGAGCTGATGCCCGCCTCCGCCGCCATCGTGCCGTCGACCAAGAAGATCGGCGGCCCCGGCACCCGACTCGACGTGCCGCTGACCCATGCCAACGCCTCTTATGTGCGGTCGCATTTCGACGCGATGGAGGTGGGTCTGGCCGATGGTCCCAAGGCGGACGAATTGCTGCTGGTGCTGGTCATGTCGACCGGATCGCGCATCCATGCCCGCGTCGGCGGGCTTAAATCCTCTGAAATCGAGGGCAAGGACGGGCTGCGCTGATGCACATGGCGGCGCAGATGGGCGCACGGGCGCGGGATCTGGGCATCAGGAAACTGGTCACGCAGGTCGAGCGCACGGAGCGTGAGATGGGGCAGGCGGTCAATCCGCCTGCGACCCGCGCGCTTGCCGCCGCCGTCATCGCCAATCCCTTTGCCGGGCGGTTTGTGCCGGACCTGACGCCGCTGATCGACCTTGGCGCGGCGCTGGGGGATCTGTTGGCGCGCGCCGCACTGGAAACGCTCAACTGCGCGCCCGATGCGGTGCAGGGCTATGGCAAATCCGCGATGGTAGGCGAGGATGGCGAATGGGAACATGCCGCTGCCTTGCTGCATCCATCCATGGGCGCCCCGCTGCGCGCCGTGATCGGGGGCGGGCGCGCGCTTATCCCCTCGACCAAGCGTATGGGCGGGCCGGGGCAGGTTCTCGATCTGCCGATGGGCCACAAGGACGCGGCCTATGTGCGATCGCATTTCGACGGTATGGAGGTGCGGATATCCGACGCGCCCCGTGCCGGCGAGATACTCGTGGCCGTGGGGCTGGCGCTCGGCGGTCGGCCACTGGCGCGCGTGGGCGGGCTGCGACACGATCAGGTCACGGGCGAAGACGGGCTACGCTAACCTACGCCCGCCGCGCGAAATTCCTAGAGCACGGAAAATGAGGAAAATCCCGGCACAAATCACCCCTCAGACGACCGCACTTGACGCAGGGTGCACCGCACGCTTCCGTTTCACGCGGGGCGCTGCCATACATTGATCGGGATCAACCCGGCATGCAAAGTCCAGACCAACAGGAGACAATTCAATGAAGATGCTACGCAAACTGGCTGTGGCCGGTGCCGCTGTGGCGGCTTTGTCCGTCACCGCCCCCGCGGCCTTCGCCCAAGCCGCAGAGGGCGCGCCCGTGAAGGTCGGGGAAATCAATCATTTCAAACGTCTGGCGGCCTTTGCTGATCCTTATCGCAAGGGGATCGAACTGGCCGTAGACCAGATCAACGCTGAGGGTGGCGTGATGGGACGGCCGCTGGAATTCATCTTCCGCGACGATCAGGGCGATCCCGGCGAGGCCGTGAAGATCGCCGAAGAACTGATGACGCGCGAAGATGCGGTGATGCTGACCGGCTCCATCCTGTCGAATGTCGGCCTCGCCATCAGCTCATTCGCCGCCGAGAAGGGCTATCTCTACCTCGCGTCGGAGCCTCTGGCCGATACGCTGATCTGGTCCTCGGGCAATCCCTACACCTACCGGCTGCGCACCTCGACCTGGGTGCAGGCGGCGATGCTGGCCGAAGAAGCGGCCAAGACCGATGCCGTGACCTATGCCACCATCGCGCCGAATTACGCCTATGGCACCGACGCGGTCGCGGCCTTCAAGGAAAACCTCAAGCGGCTGAAGCCTGAGGTCGAATTCGTCGCCGAACAATGGCCCGCGCTCTTCAACATCGATGCCGGGGCGGAGGTTCAGGCCATTGAACGCGCTAAGCCTGACGCGATCTTCAACGTGACCTTCGGCACCGATTTGGCGAAATTCGTGCGCCAAGGCACGGATCGCGGCCTGTTCGACGGGCGGGACGTCTATGGCCTGCTGACCGGGGAGCCGGAATACCTCGATCCGCTGGGCGACGAAGCCCCGGTCGGTTGGTATGTCACCGGCTACCCTTGGTATGATCTGGGCGACGACAATGGCGGTGCCTTTGTCGCGGATTACCAAGAGGCGATGGGCGAAGACCCCAAGCTTGGCTCGCTGGTGGGTTACATGACCGCGCAGACCGTGGGCGCGCTCATCAACGCCGCCGGGTCGACGGACACCGATGCGCTGCTGGCCGCGTTTGAGGATCTCGACGTGCCGGGCACGCCCGTGGGCGATATTTCCTACCGCGCCATCGACAACCAGTCGACGCTGGGCGCCTATGTGGGCACCATCGATTTGCGCGACGGCAAAGGTGTGATGGTGGATTGGGAATATAAAGACCCCGGCAGCTACATGCCCCCCGACGCCGAAGTGTCGGAAATGCGCCCGGCTGAGTAAGCCGCATCTTTCGGCGGCGCGGACATCGCGCGCCGCCGATCCGCGCCGTGGGCCTGCCTTTCGCGGACCTCCCGCCCGCAAATGCTGCGCCGTCGCATCTAATATCTGCCTGACCTGCCCGCCCTGACAGACGAGATCCCTTTCGATGGCCTTCTTCTTCGCACAGCTCCTGACCGGGCTCGCCAATGCGGCTGCGCTGTTCCTCGTGGCCTCCGGCCTGTCGCTGATCTTTGGCGTGACCCGGATCGTGAATTTTGCCCATGGCAGTTTCTACATGCTGGGCGCCTATATCGGCATCACCTTTATGGATGTGCTGCCCGGCCATGTCGGGTTCTGGGGCGCGATCCTGCTGTCCGGGCTGGCCGTGGGGCTGATCGGCGCGCTGGTGGAAATCGTGGTGCTGCGCCCGATCTACAAAGCGCCAGAGCTGTTCCAACTGGTCGCCACCTTCGGCGTGATCCTCGTCATTCAGGATCTGGCACTTATGGTGTTCGGCGCTGAGGATAAGCTCGGCCCGCGCGCACCCGGCCTGCGTGGCGTCTGGCGGATATTTGGCGAGCCGATCCCGAAATACGACATTGTGCTGATCGCGATCACCCCGGTGATCCTGCTGGCGCTCTGGTGGCTCATCACCCGCACCCGGCTGGGCGTTCTGGTCCGCGCCGCGACGCAGGACCGCGAGATGGTCGGCGCGCTTGGCGTCAATCAGGCGTGGCTGTTCACCGGCGTCTTCGCGCTTGGCTCCGCGCTGGCGGGTCTGGGCGGGGCGATCCAGTTGCCCAAGGGCGGCGCGGATTTGTTGATGGATTTCAACATCATCGGGTCGGTCTTTGTGGTGGTGGTGATCGGCGGCATGGGATCGCTGCCTGGGGCCTTCATTGCGGCGGTGCTGATCTCGGTGCTTAACGTGTTCGGCGTGACCTACCTGCCGCAATCGACGCTGGTGCTGATGTTCGTGGTGATGGCGATCGTGCTCATCATCCGCCCCTATGGCCTGCTGGGCCGCGAGGAAGTCGCGGGCGAACATGGTCAGGTTGGCCGCCCCGAAGAACCCATCCGCCCCTACAATCTGACCGGGCGGCTGGTGATCGCGGGGCTGCTGGCGGCGTTGGCGCTGCTGCCGCTGGTGGCCGAGCCCTTCGTGCTGATTTTGCTCACCGACATCATCATTTTCGCCCTGTTCGCAGCCTCGCTGCATTTCATCCTTGGCACCGGCGGGCTGGTGAGCTTCGGCCATGCCGCATTCTTCGGCGGCGGGGCCTATGCGGCGGCGCTGCTGGTCTATTGGACCGACACGCCGATGGAACTGGCGTTCCTCTTCGCACCGCTGGCAGCCGGTCTGCTGGCGCTGATGATCGGCTGGTTCTGCATTCGGTTGTCGGGGGTTTATTTCGCCATGCTGACGCTGGCGTTCAGTCAGTTGGTCTGGTCGTTGGCGTTTCAATGGCGGCAGGTCACGCGCGGCGATGACGGGCTGATCAACATCTGGCCCGCTGATTGGCTGTCGGGCACGACGACCTATTACCTGTTCACCCTGATCGTGGGCGCGGGCGGGATCATCGCGCTGCGCCATGTCATCCACGCGCCGTTCGGCTATGCGCTGCGCGCCGGGCGCGACAGCCCGCGTCAGGCCGAAGCGATGGGCATCGACGTCAAGAAGGTGCAATTCATGGCCTTCGCGCTGGCGGGCGTCATGGCCGGTCTGGCGGGCGGGCTTTTCGTCTTTGCCAAAGGCTCGATCTTCCCCAATGAGCTTGAGATCGAGAAAAGCTTTGACGCGCTGATCGTGGTCTTCCTCGGCGGGGTCAAAACCCTTGCCGGTGGTGTCGTTGGGGCGGCGTTCCTTGCCACGGTCGAGGATTGGCTGACCCGGTTGGAATATTGGCGTCTGATCCTCGGCACCGTCATCATCGCCGTGGTGATCCTCTTCCCCGAAGGCATCGTCGGCACCACGCGCCGCATCGCCGCCCGGTTGGGGCTGATCAAATCGCGTGAGGAGGCCTGACATGGATCCCATCCGTGAACCGATCCTGCGGGTCGAAAACCTGACCAAATCCTATGACGGGTTTCTTGCCGTCAATGATGTGTCCTTCGATGTCGCACCGGGGGAGCTGAAGGCCCTGATCGGCCCGAATGGCGCGGGCAAATCCACCTGTTTCAACATGCTCATGGGGCAATTGAAGCCGACGCGCGGCACCGTGACTTTCGACGGGCGGGCGATCACCGGGCTGAAACCGCGTCAGATCTGGCGGCTGGGCGTTGGGCGGACGTTTCAAATCACCGGCACCTATCAATCCATGTCGGTGGTCGAAAACGTGCAGATGGCGCTGATCTCGCACCATCGGCGGGTGTTTTCCGTCGCGCCCTATGCGTGGAAGCTCTACCGCGAGGAGGCGATGGAATTCCTCGCCACCGTGGGAATGCAGGCGCAGGCGGATCGGCCCTGTTCGATCCTTGCCTATGGCGATCTCAAGCGGCTGGAACTGGCCATCGCGCTGACCCATCGGCCCCGGCTCCTGCTGATGGATGAGCCCACCGCCGGCATGGCCCCTTCGGCGCGGATCGAGTTGATGCAACTGACCGCCGATATCGTGCGCGAGCAGGGCGTGAGCGTGCTGTTTACCGAGCATGACATGGATGTTGTTTTCGCCCATGCCCATCACATCATGGTGCTCAATCGCGGCCAGCTGATCGCCGATGGCGACGCGGCGGCGGTGCGGGCCAATCCGCAGGTGCAGGAGGTCTATCTGGGCGGCGGGACTTTGTTCAAGGAGGCCGACCATGCTTGAGGTAGACCGCATCAACAGCTTCTACGGCAAGGCTCATATCCTCAGCGATCTGAGCCTGAAGGTGGAACGCGGCGAGGTCGTCGCGCTTTTGGGCCGCAACGGGGCGGGCAAGACCACGACGATGAAATCCATCATTCAACTGGTCCGCCCGCGGTCAGGTCGGGTGATGTTTCAGGGCCGCGATCTGGTGGGCCTGCCCGCGTTTCGCGCAGCCAAGGCCGGGGTCGGCTATGTCCCCGAAGAACGGCGCATTTTTGGCGCGCTGACGGTGCTGGAAAATCTGGAGGTGGGCCGCCAGCCCGCCCGCGATGGCGCGCCGCATTGGACGGTGGAACAGCTGTTCGAGATCTTCCCCAACCTTGCCGAGCGGCGCCGCAATCAAGGTAAGGCCATGTCGGGGGGCGAACAGCAGATGCTGACCATCGCCCGCACGCTGATGGGCAATCCGAACCTGCTGCTGCTGGATGAGCCGTCGGAGGGCATCGCCCCAGTGATCGTCGAACAGATGGCCGCCACCATCCTGAAGCTGAAGGCCGAAGGGCTGACGGTGATGATTTCCGAGCAGAACCTGCATTTCGCCCGCGCCGTGGCTGATCGCGCCATCATCATCGAGGGCGGCGAGGTGAAGTTCGACGACAGTTTCGCCGCGCTGGAGGCCAGCCCGGAAATCCGCGACGCCTATCTCGCCGTGTAAGCCGCGCAGGCGCTTGGCGATGCGCCACGGATGCAGATCTATGCCTACGTAGAAAGGTCGAGCGTATATTCTTGAACTCGCCGGTTTTTTCGGAAACGCTTCCATGACAGCTGTAGGAGATTGATTGTGAGCGACGACGGCGAAAATCGCGCCCGGACCAGTGCAGAGCATGGGTATGTGCTCGACGAGCAAGTGGGCTTTCTGCTGCGCAAGGCCTATCAGCGCAACGCGACAATCTTTGCCGAGGTCGTGTCGGGGGGTCTGACCGCGACCCAGTTTTCGGTGATCTACCGGTTGGCGGAGGATGGCCCGCTGTCTCAGAACCTGCTGGGCCGCTCGGTGGCGATGGACGGCGCGACGACCAAGGGCGTGGTGGACCGGCTGATTGGCCGGGGCCTGTTGCGCACCGATCCCGACCCGACCGACCGCCGCCGCCACCTCGTGTCCTTGACGGCGGAAGGCGTGGCATTGGTGAATAAGGCAGTGGAGCAGGCCAAGGAAGTCACCGCCCGCACCCTCGACCCGCTCAGCGCGAGCGAGCGGCGCACGTTCCTCAAGCTGCTCGCCCGGCTGAGCTGAGGGGGTGAATGGGGGCTGGCGATCAGCCTCCGGCTGGCGGTCATCCTGACCCACGGGGGCAGGGTTCCGATCGGTTTCGCCCTCTGGGCCGGAGGCGACTAGCCTCGGCCCGCGCTCTCCGCATCATGTGTATCGGGTTGCACCAGCCGGGCCGGAGGCGACCAGCCTCAGGCCCGCGCCCTCCCTCCCGCTTGGGAGGGCGCTTTGGCGATGATATGCGCCGCACAACCTTCGTCCGGGGCTTACGAGATAAATCGTCGACTACAGGCCTTTTAAAGCGCCCGCCCGAGGGAGGGCGCTCTTCGCTTCATGTGTAACGGGCTGAGCTTGTTGGGGCCGGAGGCGACCAGCCTCAGGCCCGCGCCCTCCCTCCCCCCGGGAGGGCGCGTTGGTGCCGTCATTCACCGCACAACCCTCGTCCGGGGCTTGCGAGATAAATCGTTGACCACAGGCCTTTCAAAGCGCCCGCCCGAGGGAGGGCGCTCTTCGCTTCAAGTGTAACGGGCTGAGCTTGTTGGGGCCGGAGGCGACCAGCCACCGGCCCGCGCCCTCCCTCCCCACCGGGAGGGCGCCTTGACGATGTCTCGCGCCGCACAACCCTCGTTCGGGGCGTACGAGATAAATCGTTGACCACAGGCCTTTCAAAGCGCCCGCCCGAGGGAGGGCGCTCTTCGCTTTATGTGTATCGGGTTGAACCAGCCGCGCGCCCGATCACTCCATCGTCGGGATCGAGAACTCGCCGCCTTCCTTGATGCCCGAGGGCCAGCGCGACGTCACGGTCTTGGTCCGGGTGTAGAACCGGAATGCATCGGGACCATGCTGGTTGAGATCGCCGAAGGAGGATTTCTTCCACCCGCCAAAGGTATGATAGGCCAGCGGCACGGGGATCGGGACGTTGATACCGACCATGCCCACATTGACCCGCGCCGCGAAATCGCGCGCCGCGTCGCCGTCACGGGTGAAGATCGCCGTGCCATTGCCCATCTCGTGATCCATCGCGTAGCCGAGCGCTTCCTCATAGGTCTTGGCGCGGATCGTCGACAGGACAGGGCCAAAGATCTCCTGCTGGTAGATGTCCATATCCGGCGTCACGCGGTCGAACAGATGCGCCCCGACGAAGAAACCCTCCTCATAGCCCTGCAGCCGGAAGTCACGGCCATCGACGACCAGTTCCGCGCCTTGGTCGATGCCGGATTGCACCAGCCCGAGGATCTTGTCGCGGGCTTGGGCGGTGATAACGGGGCCGTAATCGACATCCGCGCCAGCGGTGTAGGGGCCGACTTTGAGTGCTTCGATCCGTGGCACCAGCTTCTCGATCAGCCGGTCTGCGGTTTCTTCGCCCACAGGCACGGCGACCGAAATCGCCATGCAGCGTTCGCCCGCAGCCCCGTAGCCTGCGCCCACCAGCGCATCTGCTGCCTGATCCATATCGGCGTCGGGCATGATGATCATGTGGTTCTTGGCACCACCGAAACATTGCACCCGCTTGCCCGCCGCACAGCCGCGCGCATAGATATATTGCGCGATGGGCGTGGAGCCGACAAAGCCCACTGCCGCGATGGTCTCATTGTCGAGGATCGCATCCACGGCTTCCTTGTCGCCATTGACGACCTGCAGCAGCCCATCGGGCAGACCGGCCTCCTGCAAAAGCTCGGCCAGCATCATCGGCACGGACGGATCCCGCTCGGACGGCTTGAGGATAAAGGCATTGCCGCAGACCAGCGCAGGCGCCATTTTCCATAGCGGGATCATGGCGGGGAAGTTGAAGGGCGTGATGCCAGCGGCGACGCCCACGGGCTGACGCATGGAATACATGTCGATGCCCGGACCGGCGGCGTCGGTGAATTCACCTTTCAGCAGATGCGGCGCGCCGATGCAGAATTCCACGACCTCCAGCCCGCGCTGCACATCGCCTTTGGCATCGGGCAGGGTCTTGCCATGCTCTCGCGACAGGGCTTCGGCCAGCTTGTCCATGTCGCGGTTCAGCAGCTCGACGAATTTCATCATCACGCGGGCGCGGCGCTGCGGGTTGGTCGCGGCCCAAGCGGGCTGCGCGGCGGCGGCTTCGGCGACGGCGGCGTCCATTTCGGACTGGCTGGCAAGCGGCACGCGGGCCTGCACCTCGCCCGTGGCGGGGTTCATCACATCGGCAAAACGGCCCGACGTGCCTTTGACGTGACGACCGCCGATCCAGTGGGACAGCTCTTCCATTTCCTCGACCTCCGTAGGGATGCGTATCTGCGGTCACATTATCCTTGCATCTTTGCAGGGAGAACCGGCAATGATCCAAAGTGGTTTTGCAAAAATAGGGGTGCGAGGATGAAGGCTTCGTGGGATGACCTGCGCATTTTCCTGTCCGTGGCGCGGGGCGGCAGCCTGTCTGCGGCAGGGGCCGTGCTGGGCATGGACCCCGCCACGGTGGGCCGCCGCATCGCCCGGCTGGAGGAGGCGCTGACCGCGCCGCTTTTCGTCAAATCCCCACAAGGTTACGCGCTCAGCGGCGCGGGGGAGCGTCTGCTGCCCCATGCGCAGGCCGCGGAACAAGCCGCGCTGGCCGCCGAAGATGCAGTGCGCGGGCAGGGGGAGCGTCTGTCCGGCGTGATCCGCGTCGGTGCCCCTGATGGCTGCGCCAATTTCCTGCTGCCACAGGTGCTTAGCCGGATCGGGGTTGCTCATCCCGAACTGGAACTGCAGATCGTCGCCCTGCCGCGGCTGTTCAACCTCAACCGGCGCGAGGCTGATATGGCCATCGGCGTGTCGGCCCCTACAGCCGGGCGCGTCACGGTGCAGAAGATCGCGGATTACCGGCTGCATCTTGCCGCCAGCCGCGCCTATCTCGACAACGCGCCGCCCCTCGCGACGCTTGACGATGTGAAAAACCATCGCATCATCGGCTATATTCCCGACATGATTTTCGACAAGGAATTGGATTACCTGTCAGAAATCGGCGTCTCCCGCGTCGATCTGGCATCGAATTCCGTATCGGTGCAATTCAACTGGGCGCGGCAGGGCGCGGGGCTGGCGATGGTGCACGGATTTGCCATGCCTGCCGGGCCGGAACTGATCCCGGTGCTGCCCCGCGACAGCACGCTGAAACGTGCCTTTTGGCTGATCCGCCATGCCGATGATCGCCGTGTGCACAGGATGTCGCGCGTGGCTGCCTTGATGGTGGGCGAGATCAGGGCAGAGTTGGAACGACTAGAAGGTGCCGCTTGACAGCAGGGCAGCGCCCCCGCCACGCTGATGGATGACACACGTTAAACTGGCACGGGAGGGCCTTGCATGCTCGTACATCAAATTCTCAAAACCAAGGGGATGGACTCCGTGATCACAGTGGAGCCCGGCTCCAGCGTCGCGGCCGCAGCGCGCATTCTCAGCGAGAAACGGATCGGCACGGTGGTGATCTCCGCGGATGGGCGCCATGCGGATGGTATTCTGTCCGAACGTGACATCGTGCGCGAGGTGGGACGCCGTGGTCCCGATTGCCTGAGCGAGACGGTCGAGCAGATGATGACCCGGAACCCGCATACCTGCGCCCGCGACGAAAGCGCGGATTCGGTGCTGGAGCGCATGACCGAAGGACGCTTCCGGCACCTGCCTGTGGTCGAGAATGGCGAAATGGTCGGGTTGATCACGTTGGGCGATGTGGTCAAGGCGCGGCTGTCGGAACTGGCAATGGAGAAAACCGCGCTCGAAGGCATGATAATGGGGCATTGAGCCTCGGGCCCGCCACGCCGCACCGCCCGCGCATAAGCGAAGCCGCGCGGGCGAACGTCCGTTCGTCCCGGTGGGCAGGCGCTTGGCCATCTCCCAACCATAAGGCGCACCGCGCACCCGGCGTGGCGCTACGCGCGGGCAGGCTTGCGCGGCGCTTGGTCCCCGGCTCGTGCGGATCGCGTCACCGCCCCTGACGGCGATTCATGAATGCCAGCCGCTCGAACAGCTGCACATCCTGTTCGTTCTTCAACAGGGCGCCGTGCAGCTTCGGCAGCGCATTGGCGGCGTCGCGCTTCAGATCCTCGGCACTCAGATCTTCGGCGAGGAGCAGCTTCAGCCAGTCGAGCACTTCCGAAGTGGAGGGTTTTTTCTTGAGCCCCGGTGTGTCGCGGATCTCGTAAAACCGCGTCAGCGCCGCGGTCAAAAGCGCGGGCTTCAGGCCGGGAAAATGCACCTCGACGATACGGCGCAGAACCTCTTCATCGGGAAAGCCGATATAATGAAAAAAGCAGCGGCGTAAAAACGCATCCGGCAATTCCTTTTCATTATTGGATGTGATGATCACGACGGGGCGTTGTCGCGCACGCACCGTTTCGCCGGTCTCATAGACATGGAATTCCATTCGGTCGAGTTCTTGCAGCAAATCGTTGGGAAACTCGATATCGGCCTTATCGACCTCATCGATCAGCAGGACGCAGCGCGCGGGTGCCGCGAAGGCCTCCCACAGCTTGCCACGCCGGATGTAATTGCCCACATCCGCCACCCGCGCCTCGCCCAACTGGCTGTCGCGCAGGCGGCTCACAGCGTCATATTCGTATAGGCCTTGCTGCGCCCGCGTGGTGGATTTCACATGCCATTCGATCAGCGGCAGGCCGAGGGATTGCGCGACCTGCCGGGCCAGCTCCGTCTTGCCGGTGCCGGGCTCGCCCTTGACCAGCAGGGGACGCTCGAGGGTCACCGCGGCATTAACCGCCACGCTCAGGTCGGGTGCCGCGACATAGCTTTCGGTGCCGGTGAATTTCATTCGATTTATCCGTTTCTTGCCGGGGTGGGTTCATGCGATCACATTTGGCTTTTCGCGACACTGACCCGGCTTTTTGTCAGTGACAAGCCGGGTCACGTGGAGTAAGACCTGCCCAAGGGGTGCCGGATGTCTGAACAGGTCCACGAACAGATCCCGGCCTGCAAAAGGGGAGCAGGTATGAAACAGGAACAATTTCTGCCCGACGACTATCGTCCCGCCGAGGATGAGCCGTTCATGAATGATCGGCAGCTCGAATATTTCCGCCGGAAACTGATGGTCTGGAAGAACGATCTGCTCGCCGACAGCCGTGACACGATCGAAGGGCTTCAGGACGGCACGCGCAACATTCCCGACGTGGCTGATCGTGCCTCCGAGGAAACCGACCGCGCGCTGGAACTTCGCACCCGCGATCGTCAGCGTAAGCTCGTCTCCAAAATCGACGCTGCGCTGCGCCGCATCGATGAGGGCGAATACGGGTATTGCGACGTGACGGGTGAGCCCATCTCGCTCAAGCGGCTGGATGCGCGTCCGATCGCGACTATGAGCCTTGAGGCTCAGGAGCGCCATGAGCGCCGCGAGAAGGTGCACCGGGACGACTGATCATATGCGGGCCGCAGGCTCTGGATCGGAACGCTTCATCGCGTCGATCATGTGATTACACATAAATATTCTCAAAATGCCGGGGGCGTAACCCCGGCATTTTTTGTTTTTGGACGGGCACTTGGCGACCGTCTCTTATCTTAACGCTGGCAGATGGCGCGCGGCTTGCGGGTTGCGCGGATAGTCCTTCTTGGGCTACCGCAGCGGATGGCCCGCGCTGCCGCAGCGGTGGGCCAGAGTGCTGGCATGACGGCTGCGCCACGGCGCCCGCGGGAGGACCGATGAGCCTGATCGGACAAAAGGTCACGGTGATTGGCGCCGGTATTGCCGGGCTTGCGGTCGCGCGGGCGCTGGCGATGCGCGGCGCGCGGGTGCAGGTGCTGGAACAGGCCGAGGCGATTTCCGAAGTGGGCGCCGGTATCCAGATCTCGCCCAATGGCGCCGCGGTGATCGAGGCGCTGGGATTGCGGGAGCCTTTGGCGCGACGGGCCCTGCGCGCCGATGCCGTGGCGCTGCGCGATCATGCGGGCGCGCCTGTGATCACATTGCCGATTTCCGGGGGCGGGGTCCAATTGCTGCACCGCGCCGATCTGATCTCGGTTCTGGCCGATGGCGCGCGCGAGGTCGGGGTTGAGCTGCGACTACTGCAACGGATCGAACGCGTTGATCTGGATCGCGATAGTCCGCGCCTTTTTACCGCAACCGGTGCCTCCGCCGACGTGCCTTTGCTGATCGGCGCCGATGGGATCAACTCGCCCCTGCGCGCGGCGCTGAACGGAACCGCCGAGCCGCAGTTTTCGGGGATGGTGGCGTGGCGCGCGCTGGTGCCGTGCCATCCCGACGATGCCCCACCGCCCATGCCGCAGGTGTTTATGGGACCGGGGCGGCACCTTGTTGCTTATCCGCTGCGCGACGGGCGGTTGATAAACCTTGTCGGGGTGGAGGAACGCCGTGCCCCGCAGGACGCCAGCTGGTCCCAACCCGGCGATCCTCATGAGTTCCGCGCCGCATTTCACCAATTCGGCGGCCCCGTGCGGCGGTGGCTGCACGATGTGGATCAGGTCATGCTCTGGGGTCTGCACCGCCAGCCGGTCGCGGAGAATTGGGCCGGACCGGCGCATTGCCCCGGCGCGGTGCTGGTTGGTGACGCGGCGCATCCGACTCTGCCGTTTCTGGCGCAGGGCGCGAATCTCGCACTCGAAGATGCATGGGTGCTCGCCCGCTGTCTGAGCGAAACCGACACCTCTGCACAAGCCATGGCGCTCTACCATTCGGTGCGCGCGCCGCGAGTGCGCCGGGTCGTGGCTGCGGCCAGTGCCAATGCTCGCAACTACCACCTTAGCAATCCGCTGGTGCGGGGGATCGCCCATACCGGCCTGCGCGGGTTGGACCGCCTTGCGCGGGATGCGATGGCCGCGCGCTACGCATGGATCTACGACCATGACGTCACCAACGGCCCGCTCGTCCCGCGCTAGGCACATTCTGCCACACCCCAAGGGGCACCAGCCGGCGCGCATCTGATATGGTGTTTCGCGGCGCACGGCACTATAGCGCTAGGGAAAGGGGCAGGGTCCCCAGCACGCTTCAATTCGGGACGGCAGCGCATGGCGGTAGGCATTTTCGATAGTGGTCTTGGTGGGTTGACGGTGCTTGATGCGTGCGAGCGTCGGATGCCGGATCTGCCCTTGGTCTATCTGGGCGACAATCTCAACGCGCCTTACGGGGTCCGCGACGCCGATGACATCTATAATCTGACGACCGCCGGGGTGGCCCGACTGTTCGATGCCGGATGCGATCTGGTGATCCTTGCGTGCAACACCGCCTCCGCCGCCGCGCTGCGTCGCATGCAAGAAGCGTGGATTCCCGAGGGCAAGCGCGTGCTCGGCGTCTTTGTCCCCCTGATCGAGGCGCTGACCGAACGCCAGTGGGGCGACAATTCCCCCCCGCGTGAGGTCGCGGTCGAGCATGTCGCGCTGTTTGCCACGCCCGCCACCGTCGCCAGCCGCGCGTTTCAGCGCGAATTGGCCTTCCGCGCGATCGGTGTCGATGTCGAAGCGCAGGCCTGCGGCGGGGTCGTCGACGCGATCGAGGAAGGCGACATGATCCTTGCCGAAGCCCTCGTGCGCAGCCATGTCGATGCGCTGAAGCGCAAGATGCCGAAACCCCACGCCGCCGTGCTGGGCTGCACCCATTATCCGCTGGTCGAAGACGTGTTCCGCGATGCCCTCGGGGCCGATGTGTCGGTCTATTCCCAGCCCGATCTTGTCGCCGCATCGCTGGCCGATTACCTTGCCCGCCGCCCTGAGATGCGCGGCTCCGGGGAGGAGCGGATTTTCCTGACCACCGGCGATCCGCGCAAGGTGTCGAACAAGGCCACGCAATTCCTTCGACGTCGGATTGATTTCACCGCCGCCTGACGCGGGGGGCCGGGCACGCCCGCGCAGGCGCGCGGCATGGATGCGACCGCCTGCGGATCGCGTCAGCCCGCCCGCCCCTTGATGACGCAATCGCGACCATACGCGCGTTGCACGGGGCGGCCCCCTCACCATATCCTATCACGAACCTCGGGACCCATGACCACCATGACCTACAATATCGCTATTCTGGGCGCTTCGGGCTATACTGGCGCTGAACTGGTTCGCCTCATCGCCACACATCCCTCCATGCGCATCGCCGCGCTCTCGGCAGATCGCAAGGCGGGTATGGCCATGCGCGACGTGTTTCCGCATCTGGCGCATCTGGACCTGCCGGATCTGGCCCGGATCGAGGAGCTTGATTTCTCGACAATTGATCTGGTGTTCTGCGCATTGCCCCACGCGACATCGCAGGCCGTCATCAGCGAATTGCCCCGCGATCTGAAGGTCGTCGACCTGTCCGCAGATTTTCGGCTGCGCGATGCGGCCGCCTATGAGAAATGGTATGGCAAGCCCCACGCCGCGCCCGAATTGCAGCGCGAAGCCGTCTATGGACTGACTGAGTTTTACCGCGACGCGCTGAAATCCGCGCGGCTGATCGCAGGGACCGGCTGCAACGCCGCGACCGGACTTTATTCCCTGCTGCCTGCGATCCGTGCCGGGGTGATCGGGCTCGACGATATCATCATCGACATGAAATGCGCGGTGTCCGGGGCAGGGCGCTCGTTAAAGGAAAACCTGCTGCATGCGGAGCTGTCCGAAGGCTACCACCCCTATGCGGTCGGCGGCAGCCACCGGCATCTGGGCGAATTCGATCAGGAATTCAGCCGCGCCGCCGGGCGTCCCGTCGCAGTCCAATTCACGCCCACGCTGATGCCTGCCAATCGGGGTATCCTGTCGGCAAGCTATGTTTCGGGCGATGCGGGCGCGATCCATGACGCGATGCGTGCGGCCTATGCGGATGAGCCGTTCCTGCATGTGCTGCCGATGGGGCAGGTGCCCTCCACCCGCCATGTCCGCGGCTCGAACTTCGTGCATCTGGGCGTGGTGGCCGAGCGCGCCGAAGGCCGTGCCACGATCTACGCCGCACTCGACAACCTGACCAAGGGCAGCTCGGGACAAGCGGTGCAAAATGCCAACCTCGCGCTGGGGGAGACTGAAACCGCCGGTCTGATGCTTGCGCCGGTCTTCCCGTAACGGTCGATAAAGGAATCGTGCCATGCAAGGTCTCAAGAAGAAGCGCCGCATACAGATCATCTTGATGACTGTCGTGGCGCTGTTGGTGGCGACGGTGATGATCGGCTACGCGATGAATGACGGGATCAATTTTTTCCGCTCGCCCTCGCAGGTCATGGACGCACCGCCCGGCCCGAATGAGACGTTCCGCATCGGCGGGCTGGTCGAAGACGGCTCATTGCAGCGCGGCGCGGGCGAAAGCGTGCGCTTCGCGGTGACCGATGGCGGGGCGTCGATCCCGGTCGTGTTCCGCGGTATCCTGCCGGATCTGTTCGGTGAGGGTCAGGGGATGGTCGGCACCGGACAATATGTCGACGGCACCTTCGAGGCTGAGGAAATTCTGGCGAAACACGACGAAAGCTACATGCCGAAAGAGGTCGTAGACGCGCTGAAGGAACAGGGCGTCTATGTTGAGCCGGAAAGCTGACGGGCAAAGGTGAAGCGCTCGCGCCCACGCGGTCGGGCCGTTGGGCGCTTTGCCACCTCGCGCGAACCGTTGAGGGAACGTGCCCCGCTACGGTCCATCGCTCACCCGTCGTAGCGCCACTCCAACCCTTCGCGCGCAAGCTGTGCCCGCTTCAGCGCAAGGCGCACAGATCCTCAGCCCTCCCGCAGCCGCTCGCGTTCCCGCGCCAGCCAGGCGGCGGAGATCAGCAGCGGCGCAGTGTTGGCCTCGCCGGTCTCCACAAGCTCCATCAATCGGGTGAAGCTGACGACATGGGTGCGGATATCCTCGGTCTCGCCCAGCAGACCATGCACGCCCATGGCGCTTTCCGGTAGATCGGCCAGCGCAATATAACTGTAGAGATACTCGCTCTTGGCGCCCGGCGACGGGTAATACCGCGCGACCTCATGCAAAGCGCCCAACTCCAGACCGGCCTCCTCCAGCGCTTCGCGGCGGGCACAATCCTCGGGCGTTTCGCCGGGATCGACACGCCCGGCGATAGGCTCCAGCACCATCGGGTTGCGGTCGCCACGCGCGAAGGGACCGGCGCGGAACTGCTCAACCAGCAGCACGCAATCGCGCAGCGGATCATAGGGCAGCACCGTCGCCGCGTCGCCCGACACGAAAACCGCCCGGCTCATCTCGATCTCGCCCTCGCCATCATGGCGCGGCACCGAAAGCCGGTAGTCCTCGACGGCAAAGAAATCGGCATAGGGCAGGCTGCGCTCCATCACCGTGATCTCGGGCGGGTCGCCGCGCAAGCTGGCAGCCGTGTCGTGGGTCCGGGCGTTCAACCTCGCCTGTGCGCGGGTGCGGATGGCGTGAAACCGCCCCGCCATGCGGTCCGCATCGACCTGACCGTAATGGGCCATCGCTTCTTCGGCGGCGGCAATTTCCAAGCCCGCATGCCGGTCGAGCCAACTGTCGTAATGAAATGCAGCCCCCGTCCGCCAACGGTCGTCGCCGGGCAGATAGGCCATGCTCGCGGCAACGCCTTCGACCGTGTCAACTTCCACCCGCTGCGGCGCAAAGCCGAACCCGGTCATGAAATAGTCGAGCCGCGCCAATTGCGGGTCGGTCAGCCCGGTGACCAACACCCCGTCAATCGCAGGCTGCTCCCCTTCGGCCCCATCCTCAGCCGCATCGCCAGCAACGGGCACGGCCACCGGGAAGCTCTGCCCCTTGGCCCATAAAAGCCGGTATCCGGGCAGGCGCGCATCGACAAGCCCGGCGCGCGGACCGTCGGGATCGCGGGTCGGATCCTCGCCCAGAACAAGATTGAGAAGCGGCAGATGCCGCAATGTGCCGTAGAAGAAATACGATGACATGATGGATCAATCGAACCTGTGTGACGCCCATTCGGCAAGAAGGCCGCCCAGCAAACTGCCGGCCAGCAATGTCACCATGACCTGCAGATCGGTGCCCAGCAACCGCCCGTAATTGAGCATCAGATCGAACACGGCGACCACGGCCTCGGTCGGGCCGTCATAGCGCATGGCCATCGAATGGCTGATCATCTCGGCGCTGCACCAAATCACCAAAGCCCAGAACACCGCAGTCGCCGCCGTGCGAATGCCTGATTCCAGCGCCTTGCCATAACCGCGTCCCGCAAGCCGCCCCATGACCAGCCAGCCGCATAGCGCCCCGATCCCCGCATTCAGTCCCGGAAACGACAGGTCCGTGCGCCCATCGGGCAGCAGCCGCACGAAGAGGTCGGAGGCCACATAAAGCAGCGCGGCAAAGGCGATGGCGGCAACAAGGCGCGAGGCGGTCGGCATGGTCGTGGTCCTGCAAAATGGCGCAAACCCGCAACCCCGCCGATCCGGCCTTAGGCCTTTACGCGCTGCGGGTTACAGTAATCTGCGTTACATCACAGTTACCGGACATAAATGTGGCGGCACAGCTGGTGAGGTAGAAGTTCCACATCCGCCGGAACCGGTCGTCAAACCCCAGCGCGCACACCTCATCCCATCGGTCGTTGAACGTGTCATGCCAGCGCCGGAGCGTGGTGGAATAACTCTCCCCGAACTCGATGGAGCCGCGCACCCGCAGGCCCGCTTTCTCGACCTCCTCGCGCAGCACTTTCGGGCTGGGCAGCATCCCACCGGGGAAGATGTATTTCTGAATGAAGTCAACGCCTTTGCGGTAGATGTCAAAGCGGCGATCCTGCACCGTGATGATCTGCAGCGTGGCATGTGCGCCGGGGTTGAGACACTCGCGCAGCTTGGCAAAATAAACGGGCCAGTATTTCTCGCCCACCGCTTCGAACATCTCGATACTGGCAATGCCGTCATAGCGGCCGGTCTCATCGCGGTAATCTTGCATCCGGATGGTCACGCGGTCTTCGAGCCCCAGCCGCCGCATCCGCGCCACGGCATAGTCATGCTGCTCGCGGCTGATGGTCAGGCCGGTCACGCGCAGCCCCCGCTCCCGCGCCGCATATTCCGCGAATCCGCCCCAGCCGCAGCCGATCTCCAGCACATGATCGCCGGGCTTCACCCCCATCTGATCCACCATCGAGGCGTATTTCTGCACCTGCGCGGCTTCCAGACTTTCCTGCCCGGTGTCAAACTTGGCTGAGCTGTAGGTCATCGTATCGTCAAGCCACAGCCCGTAGAACGCATTGCCCAGATCGTAATGGTAAGAGATGTTCTTTTTCGCCTGACGCTTCGAGTTGGAATGCAGCCAGAATCGCATCCGCTCATAAGCCCGCACCAGCCCCATGCCGGGGAAGCCATCGAATACTGCGTCATTGTCGGCATGGACATAATCCATGAAAGCCTGAAGGTCCGGCGTGCTCCACCACCCGTCCACATAGGCTTCGCAGAAGCCCAGATCGCCCTCGCGGATCAGCCGGGCAAAGCAGTCGGGATTATGGATCGTGACATGGGCAACGGGACCGGGCCGCGCGGCCTCAGCCCGAAAGACCCGCCCGTCCGGCAATTCCAGATCCAGACGCCCGGTGTTGGATTTCCGGGCCTGGTCGAACACGGTGGCGAAATAGCGGGGCAGGTTGGCCTCCCCCGTGGTGCTGGTCCTGATCGTCATGGCTCTCCCTTTTGAGCAAAAGGTTAAGCTTTTATGACGTTGTGACAAGTCGCTTCGGATCACACGGCCAAAGGGCGACCTTGCGTCAGCCGCGGCTTAGAAATCGCGCGATGCGTAGGCCTCCAATGCACGGGCGCGGCCCTCCTCATGGCTGACCACGGGCGCGGGGTAGGGATCATCGGGCGACAGACCCCATGCACGCGGAATCGCATCGAAATAAGCCAGCGCCGTGGCGGGTGGCTCGGACTGGCCCTCTGCGACCCATGCCTTCACATAGCTGCCGTCGGGGTCGAATTTTTCGGCTTGGGAATAGGGGTTATAGATGCGAAAATAGGGCGCCGCATCCGGCCCCGACCCGGCGGTCCATTGCCAGCCCAGCGCGTTCGAGGCGGGATCCCAGTCGATCAGGCAATCCGCGAACCAGTCCTGCCCGATGCGCCAATGCACCATACAATGCTTGCACAGATAGGATGCGACGACCATGCGCGCGCGGTTGTGCATGCGCCCCGTCACATACATCTCGCGCAGCGCGGCATCGACGATCGGCACGCCGGTGCGGGCCTGTTCCCATGCGCGCACCTCGCGCAGGCGGCGGTCCTCCTGCCAAGGGAACCCATCCCACTTCTCGCGCCAATTGTCGCTCAGCAAGCGCGGCGTGTGATACATCAGGTGATAGGCGAACTCGCGCCAGACCAGTTCCTTGAGATAGGTCTCGACCCCCTTGCCCTGACCGGCGCCCTTCGCGCCGTGCCACAGGGTGCGCGGGCCGATTTCACCATAGCTCAGCGGCTCCGACATCTCCGACGTGCCCCGCGCGTCCATCCGGTCGCGGCCTTTGGCATAATCGGCGATGGTGTCGCGCAGGAAGCGATTGAACTTGTCGCGCGCCGCGGCCTCGCCCACCGTCGCATGGGCCGCCACCACAGCCGCGCCCCGCCGCATCGCCGCGCCCATCTGCCAATCATCGAGCGCGTCGCTGTCGGGCCAACGCTCAGGGGCCTGCATATCCTGCGGCGCGCGCAGCGGCTCCGGCACGTCGCGGTCCTTCACCATGTTCCACATCGGCGTGTAGACCTTGTAGAACCCGCCCTGCTTGGTCTCCACCGTCCATGGCTCGAACAGCAAATGGCCGGGGTGGGTTTCGACCTCGACGCCCTCCTTTTGCAACGCGGCTTTCACATCGCTGTCACGCTCGATGCTGTCGGGCGCATAGGCGCGCTGCCACATCACGCAGTCCGCGCCCGTCTCGTCGATCAGATCGCGCAGCACTTGCAAAGGCTCGCCCTGCCGCAGGAGCAGGCGCGAGCCCTTGTCGGCCAGAGCCTTCGCAAACACCCGCAGCCCTTCGCCCAGCCGCCAGCGCGGCGCCGCGCCCAGCCCACCCGCCTCACGGTCGTGGATAAAGACCGGGATCAGCGCGCCGCCGCTCTCCCGCGCTCGGTCCAGCGCTGCATGCAGGCCGGGATGGTCGGCCAATCGCAAATCGCGGCGGAACCAGAACAGAACGGGCTTGGCAGCGGTGTCGGGCATGAGGCGGCACTCCTTCGGATCAATCACCCTGCATACGTAGCGCCGTCTCGGGCAGATCATGCGCGCGCGGGCATCATCTTGCCTCAAATACTCAAATCTCCCCCCGCCATGCCAACACCCCAAACGAAATCACCGCCGCCAGTGCCACCGGTGCCCATGCCGCCACCCGCCGCAGGGCAAAGGACTGCTGCACCACCACCAGATGCAGCACAGCGCCGGTTAGGTAGGTGGTCAGGAAGGCGAACACCACGCCATTGCCCACCATCCAGCCCGGCGCGCCCAGCACTTCGCGCAGCCACCACCACCCCAACAGGCACGCAGCCCCGGCCCATGAAAACGCCAGCCCCAGCGCCAGCGGCGTCGTGCGCATCAGCCACAGCCAGCCAAACACCGCCGAAATCAGAACTGCGAGCAACACCACCAGCCCCAGCCCCAGATTGCGCGCCGGTTCAAACCCGATCCCCAGATAGGCGACATGGAAGGCGGCCATCCCCGCTGCGTATACGATCATTGCCTGTTTCATCGTCGCATCAACTCCTTCACGACCGCGTCCAGCTCGGTGGCGGCGGCCTGGTTGCGCTCCAGCGCCGCCCGCAGGCGCGCGCCAAGGATCAGCTTGCCCATCCAACGGCAAAGCCCGGTTCGGTCCCGCATTTCAGCTTCCCTTCTGCGGCAAGCGCTCGCGGATCAGGGTGGTCAACTCGACGATGATCTCGGTGTTACGGTTAAGCGCGGCGCGCGCGCCCTCATCCTTTTTTTGATCGCGAAACAGCAGCCAAAACACCAATAGCGCCCATGGCCCGTGTTCCGTCATCAGCGCAATCCAGAACCCGTCACTCATGCTGGCCCCGCCATGCGGCCAGCACCGGATTGGCGTCATGGGCCACGGCCCCCAAGGCAGGCGGCGCGCTGCGCAATGCCTGCAACTCCGCGATGCCCGCGCGCACCTGCGGCGCCCGCGCCAGCGTCTGGCTGACCGAATTCTGAAACGCCTGTGATTTGGCCTGATGGCGCGCCCCGAAATAGAAGCTCACGATCGCGCCCATCAGCCACCATAGCGGCTCTGGCACCAGCGCGATGCCCTGCATCCGTGCGGCGAACCAGATCGGATCGACCATCGCCATCGCCATCAACCCGATGGTGCCAAAGGCCAGCAGGGGACGCGGCAGCCGGTTCAGCCCGTCCATCACCCGGTCGAACCGTCCCATGCGCGCCTGCGCGAATTCGGCGGCAAATTGCGACAAGGCCGCGTCTTGATGCGCGGCGGCGCGAACCGCCCCGGCTTCGGTGTTTTCGCGAAACACCTCCGCGGTCTCGCGGATCACGTTGCGCCCCGAGCCGAACAGCAGGGTCATCAGCCCGCCGATCATCCCCATGCCGCCACCCGCGCGTGGTGCTCCGCGGCGCTCAGGTGAAAGCGTGGGTTCATGAATTCCTCCGCCCGGCGGATCCAGCCGCCCTTGCCGCCATCGCGACTGCGCGCGAATTTGCGCGATGCGGGGCGGCGGTCGGCCAGCGCGTAGTAATAATTGCGCCGCGCCGCGCCATAGGCATCCGCCAGATGATCCGGCGCCGCCTGCGCCGCGCGTCTGGCGGCGGCGATGGTCTGCGGCCCGATGATGCCGTCAATCGCGACCGGCTCGCTCATCTCGCCCAGCAGCTGTTGCAGCAGCCGCACAGCCTGCCCGCCTGCATTGACATACATGTCGAAAACCGACGGTTGCAGCGTCTCGGGCAGGGCATGGATGCGCGGTCGGCTGTAGTAATGGTCGAGAAATATCCGCGCCGCGCGCTCGGGTGTCACCCGCTGCACATCGCCTGCATCGACATCGCCATCCCCGTCCAGATCCAACCCCAGCCGCCGCAGCGTGCCCAGCGTCACCCCGTGCTTCGTCGGGCCGCCGGGATCGTCGGGGTCGTTGACGTAGCCGCCCTCTCGGGCGACGATCTCGCGGGCGATCTGTTCGACATGGCGCATGGCAAGGCTCCTGCTGCTGCGGCTCAACCGGGACAGAAGATGCGCGTCCGAAATTAAGATAAGCGCAGCAGAGCGTGCGTTGCGCGGGGCAGGGCACCTGCCTCTGCGCCGTTTCCGGACTGTCCCGACCGCCTGCCTGTCACGCCCGTTGCCTCACGGGCCGACCGCGTTACAGTTGACTCTGCGCGGGCGGAAGATAGTCAGAACCCGACACTGGTGCAGCGCGTTGCACCACCGAAACCGCAGACGAGGGCCGCTTCATGTCGCAACAGATTAAGATCGATCTTGCCGATGCCGTGGGCAACACGCCCCTCATCCGGCTGAACCGCGCGTCCGAGGCGACGGGCTGCGAGATCCTCGGCAAGGCGGAATTCCTCAATCCCGGCCAGTCGGTCAAGGACCGCGCCGCACTGTGGATCATCCGCGACGCCGTGGCGCGCGGCGATCTGCGCCCCGGTGGCACCATCGTCGAGGGCACAGCGGGCAATACCGGCATCGGGCTGGCGCTCGTGGGCGCGTCGATGGGCTTTCGCACCGTCATCGTGATCCCCGAAACCCAGAGCCAGGAAAAGAAGGACATGATCCGCCTCGCCGGGGCGCAGTTGGTCGAGGTTCCCGCGAAACCCTATCGCGATCCCAACAACTACGTGCGCTATTCAGGCCGCCTTGCCGCCGCGCTGGCCGAAAGCGAGCCCAACGGCGCGATCTGGGCCAACCAATTCGACAACACCGCCAACCGTCAGGCCCATATCGAGGGCACCGGCCCGGAAATCTGGGACCAGATGGGCGGTAAGGTTGATGGCTTCGTCTGCGCCGTAGGGTCGGGCGGCACGCTGGCTGGCGTCGGCATGGCGCTACAGCCCAAGGGCGTGAAAATCGCACTCGCCGATCCGATGGGTGCGGCGCTTTACCATTACTACACAGATGGCGAACTGCGCTCCGAAGGCGGGTCCATCACCGAAGGCATCGGGCAGGGGCGCATCACCGCCAATCTCGAAGGCTTCACACCCGACATGGCCTATCAGATCCCGGATGACGAAGCGCTGCCGCTGATCTTCGATCTGCTGGAACATGAGGGCCTGTGCCTTGGCGGCTCCTCCGGCATCAACATCGCAGGCGCGATGCGCATGGCGCGCGAGATGGGCCCCGGACACCGCATCGTGACCGTGCTGTGCGATTACGGGAACCGCTATCAGTCCAAGCTGTTCAACGCTGATTTCCTTAAAGAAAAAGGCCTGCCCCTGCCGGGATTTCTGACCGGCGATAAGGATCGTCCGCTGCCGGATGTGCGCGAAGCCGCCGAATAGGCCCGCGCCCCGGTGGCATGCGCCCGGCGCGCATGGCATCAGCGGCGAGCCTTGCACCGGGAGGAACCGGGCAGGCCGGAGCCGAACGCTCGGCGGCGTAGACCGCGCGCCCGCGCACCTAATGGGATGCGGGTGCGGCAGGACGCGTCGCGGCTGTGTCGGCTGCGGTTTCAATGATGTCTCCTCCCGACCCGATCTGATCGTAATGGAGTGATCATGCACCGTCTTTGCCGCCTCTTTTTGCTTGCTGTGCTGCTGATGCTGCCCCTTGCCGGCGCCCCTGCCGGCCTGTCGTGGATCGGGGCGGCGCAGGCCCAGACCGAAGCCGAGGTCATCGACTATGCCGAATGGGAACGCCTCGCGACCCGGGCGGAGGAGGTGCTGGCAACTGGTCAGGCCTCGACCGAGGCGCTGGAGGTCATGCGCGGCTCGCTCGCCACATGGCGCACCCGGTTTCTGCAAGGTCAGTCGATCAATGCCACGCAGATCCAGACGCTGCGCGATCAGATCTCGGCCCTCGGGACGGCGCCTGACACGGAGGCTGGTGAAAGCGAGCCTGACGAAATCGCCGCGCGCCGCACCGCGCTGGAGGAACGTCTGGCCGAGTTGCAAGTGCCTGTGCGCACCGCCGAGGAAGCCTATTCCCGTGCCTCCGGCCTGATCCGACAGCTCGATACGCTGGTGCGGGAGCGGCAAGCGGCGGAGCTGACCGAACTGGGGCCAAGCCCATTAAGCCCCGGCCATTACGCCACCGCATGGTCCGACGTTCAGGCGCTGATCAGTGCGATCGGGGCGGAATTCGTCACCGCATGGAACCTCGATACCCGGGCCGAATTGCTGCGCCGTAACGGTCCTGTGGTGGTGATCCTTGGCCTGATCGGTCTGATCCTCGCGCTGCGCGGGCGAAGCTGGTCAGGGCGCTTTGCCGACCGCGTCCTGCGCCGGTCCAGCCCTGCTGCCCGCGCCGTCGTGCTGACCACGCTGGCGTCGCTGGGCCAATTGGTGCTGCCGCTGGTGGGGCTTGTGCTGGTGGTTCTCGCGCTCCTCTCCAGCGGCCTGACCGGCCCGATCGGCGAGGTCGTGTTGCGCATCATTCCGGTCATGGGTTTGATCTTCCTCGTTGCGCGCTGGCTTGGGGCGCTGACCTTCCCGCGCGATCCCGATATGCCCGCGCCGCTGATCCTGTCGCCCGAGCAACGCACCGAAGGCCGCCTGCACAGCACCGTTCTGGGCCTGCTGCTGGCTGCCGAGACGCTGGTGCAGGCGCTGGGGGATGGCGACATGCTCAGCACCGCCGCGCTCGCCGTGCTCGACTTCCCGATCCTGATCCTCGCGGGCCTGTTCATGATGCGGCTGGGCCACCTGCTAGTCGTCCACAGCCGCCACGCCCCGGTCAGTGACGAGGGTCGGCAGTTGCGCGATCAGGTCGTGATGGTGCTCGGACGGCTGACCATCCTGCTGGGCGTGCTCGGCCCGGTTTTGGCCGCGATCGGGTATCAGGCGGCGGCGGGCTACGCGATCTTTGCGCCCGTGCTGACGCTGGCCCTGCTGGCTGCGCTGATCTTGCTGCAACGTATGCAAAGCCGCATCTACGACATCACCACCAAACGCGAAGGTGCCAGCGGCGAAGGGCTGATCCCCGTGTTGGTAAACCTGCTCATCGCAGTGCTGGCAGTGCCGGTGCTGGCGCTGATCTGGGGCGCCCGCGTGTCGGACCTGACCGAGTTATGGTCGCGTTTTTTGGCCGGGTTCTCGGTCGGGACGACGCGCATTTCGCCCGGTGACTTCATGACCTTCGCCATCGTCTTTGCGATCGGCTATGTCATCACCCGGATGCTACAGGGCACCCTGCGCAACACGGTTCTGCCCAAGACCCGGATCGATATTGGCGGCCAGAATGCCCTGATTTCGGTGCTGGGCTATATCGGCTTCTTCCTTGCGGCGGTGATTGCGATCACCACGGCGGGCATCGACCTCAGCTCGCTGGCCATCGTCGCCGGTGCGCTGTCGGTTGGCATCGGCTTCGGCCTCCAGACCATTGTGTCGAACTTCGTCTCCGGCATCATCTTGCTGGTCGAGCGCCCGGTCTCCGAAGGCGACTGGGTGCAGGTCGGTGGGGTCATGGGCATCGTCAAACGCATCTCCGTGCGCTCCACCCGGATCGAAACCTTCGACCGCACCGATGTCATCGTGCCCAATGCCGATCTCATCACCGGACAGGTCACCAACTGGACCAAAGGCAACATGTCCGGCCGCCTGATCGTGAAGGTCGGCGTCGCCTATGGCACCGATACCAAACTGGTCGACCGCGTGCTGAGCGAGGTGGCCGAAGCTCAGCCGATGGTAATCCTCACCCCGCCGCCGCAGGTGATCTTCATGGGGTTCGGCGCGGACAGCCTCGATTTCGAAGTGCGCGCCATCCTCCGCGACGTGTCGTTTATCATGGTGGTGCAAAACGACATCAACCACGAGATCGCCCGCCGTTTTGCCGAGGAGGGGATCGAAATCCCCTTCGCTCAGCGAGATCTGTGGCTCCGCAACCCCGACGCGCTGGCCGAGGCGATGTCGCGCAATGGCCCCGTGCGCGCCCGACCCGCCACCTCCGCCCCGGCGCAGCTCCCGCAGCAGGGGTCGCACGCCGCCACCCATCTGACGCCTACCGCCGATGACATGGGCGCCGATGACATGGGCGGCGATGACTGACCCGGCTGTGATCGCCTCGCTGCGCGGCCCTGGCGGCGCCGGAGCATCACGGCGCCCGCCGCCCCCCGCGCGCGGGCGTCCCCCGGCCCCATGCCTGCCCGCCATCCCGTTCAGGAGAGGATAATGACCCCGACACCGCCGCCCACCCCGACCGAAATGCTGTTTCGCACCGATCCTTACGCACGCGAGGCCCCCGGCCTCGTCACCGCCCTGACCCCCGAAGGCGGCATCGTGCTGGAGGCGAGCCTGTTTTACCCCACCGGCGGCGGCCAGCCCGGCGATGCGGGAACTCTGCAATGGGCAGGCCGCGAAATCGCCATCGCCACGACGGTGAAGGGCGAGCAGGGCGCCATCGTCCTCGTTCCCGCCGAACCGGTCGCCCTCCCGCCCGTGGGCACCGCGCTGACCCAGCATCTCGACTGGGCCCGCCGCCACCGCCATATGCGCGTCCACACCGGGCTGCACCTGCTGTCGGTGGTCGTCGGGCTCCCTGTCTCCGGCGGCGCCATCGGCGCCGAGAAGGGCCGTCTCGATTTCGACATGCCCGACCCGCCCGAGGATAAGGATGCGCTACAGCACGCCCTGCAAGCGCTCATCGACGCGGATCTGCCAGTGACCGAGGACTGGATCACCGACGCGGAGCTCGCCGCCACTCCCGACCTCGTCAAAACCATGAGCGTCGCCCCCCCAACCGGCCAAGGCCGCGTCCGCCTGATCCGCATCGGCGAGGGCGCAGCGCAGGTCGATCTGCAACCCTGCGGCGGTACCCATGTCGCCAGCACCGCAGAAATCGGCCGCATCACATTGGGCAAGGTCGAAAAGAAAGGCCGCAGCAACCGCCGCATGACGATGCTGCTGGCTTAAGGGGCAGGGGAGGGAGGCGCTGCCGCGCCCGCAGCACGCCCTCCCCACCGCCCAAGTGAGCCGCTTCGCCCTCCCAATACCCCGCACCCAGCGCTCGGCGCCAAACCCACCCAGCCCCCAAGCCGCAAGGTCACCCAAAACTTTCACACCAACCCCCCGGATTTCCCCTTGAACCCCCCCCACGATACCGGCTAAACGCCCCCCCACGGAGAGGTGGCCGAGTGGTCGAAGGCGCACGCCTG
>JBEDTR010000016.1:0-466181 GCA_040119125.1 Marinobacter sp. | reverse complement strand
TAAACGCCCCCCCACGGAGAGGTGGCCGAGTGGTCGAAGGCGCACGCCTGGAAAGTGTGTAGGCGGGAGACCGTCTCCAGGGTTCGAATCCCTGTCTCTCCGCCACTTGCCTAGCGCAAGATTTTGTTCCGACAGAGATTTTGACTACCTAAAGACTAGTCATCTTGTCCAATCACCCCCCGCGCATACATCCCTGTATTTAGATTGATCCAGATCTCACATGGTATTGGTTCGTAGTGACGCGCGCGCCTGAGCAAAGGTAATGCTTTAAGCGAGTTTCGGACATGCCCTGCGGTGCAGATCGTCCAAAGGCTCGTCCACAGATCCTCGGAGTTATGACCGGACGCCCCGTGACAGGCGCCAAAGGGACTGCACAGGTCGAAGACATTGCGGGCGAGAGGCGGGTTGCAAAACACCTCGATACAGATACGATCATCTGAATAGAACAATCAGGTGGGAAAATGAGACTTCACAGGTTTTTCCAAATTATTGTTTTCACAGTTGGACTTTCCACGCCGGCTCCGGCACAGAATTTTGAACGACTGTTAGATGATTTCGATAGCAGTGCGTTGACGCAGGATGACAAACGCTTCTTGCAAACAGCCTTGGCCTTTGAAGGGGATTACATAGGGCTGCTCGATGGAGCGTGGGGCCGTTTGAGCCAAAGCGCGATGCAGCGGTATTCGCGACGTGAATACGGGACAGGTTCGGAAGAATGGCATATGGCGATGTTGGCCTATGGATTTCTGCAAAACTGGAGCGAAAATGGATGGGAGATACGGCATTTTCCCAGTATGGGCCTGTCATTTTTGGTGCCCAGAGAGGCTCTGGTTTTTGATCCGCCCAGTAACTACTTCGCAAACCTTCGCCATACGAACAGTTCGCTTTCTATTTCGACGGGAGTTCATCGGTCGGAGACCGCAGCACGCTTCCATAACTTCACCCTGTCTGAAGCCGGCGGTGCAAAAGAGCCTTATCTAGTGCGAAAGGACGGATTGGCCGTCACCCGCGTGACAAAGCTCGATGGCGCTGTCCTCTATACCCGATCTGACTATGTAGATGGCGCATGGTCCACAATTATGCTTTCTGCAAATCGCTATGACACGAATATATTAGGGGCCGTGGCCTCGAGTATCCAGAAGGGCTACGGTCCGCCCATTACATTCACTGACGGTGGCCAGATAGAGCTTATCTTAGAGAAGACGATCGAGCTTTTGTCGGTAATGGACAGCGACGCAGAGCCATCGGAACAGAGACGCGCCGCTGCTGCAATTCCGAAAGCCGACGAGGGTGGCCAAGGATATCAGGGCTCAGGTTTTATTGTTTCAGAGGATGGGCACGTTTTAACAAATGCACATGTAATAGAATCATGTCGCCACTTCTCCGTGGATGGAAAGAGCGCGACTCTGATAGATCGATCTACATCCTTTGATTTAGCGCTCCTGAAAACGGAACTGGAAGACGGAAAAACCTTCGCGCGTTTTTCACCATCCCCGGTGCAGCTCAATTCCGATGTGACTGCCGTAGGTTTTCCCTATTCGGGGCTGCTTGGTGGTCTCAACGTGACCCGAGGCGCGGTTTCTGCCATGCAAGGACTGGGTGGAGATGAGATGACAATTCAGATATCCGCACCCGTTCAATCCGGAAATTCCGGTGGGCCATTGCTCGGTGCAGATGGGGAGGTCGTGGGTGTCGTCGTCTCGAAGCTTGACGCCGCTCTAGTGTCAGAAATGTTGGGCGATGTGCCGCAAAATGTTAACTTCGCCGTCCGAGGGGAGATTGCGAAACTATACATGACCCAAAATGGCGTTCACCCTGTCGACGGAGAGACAGACGCTCCACTTGATGCTGTCACGCTCGCGCAAAATGCGCAGGATTTTACAGTGCAAATCCTCTGCGAATGATCAGCCCCTGCGCGACATCTAGTGATGAAAAATTAAAAACATCTCGCGGCGGGCGAGCCATAAGGTGTGTCCTTTCACACGACATCCCTTAATTCGAACCAATTAATATTGAACGCATTTTTGCAGCAGTGTTCTCAATCGCGTTTGGCGTTGAATGCCTGGCAATTTACGAACTCGGCTCTCATTTCTGAGGCAGTACCCGAACGCCCTCGCGACTTCACGAGAACTCTCTAGCCGCAGGAACTTTCTTCCTTCCCAATCATTTCATCACAATGGAGCGATATGTTCGTGATGCCGACGGCAGGGCCGTGGCACCCCGCAACTGTTTCTGCGCCCCTCTACGATGAAAATCCTGAAGGAAATCACCATGAAAGATCGCAAGCTTGACGAGGGTGGTGCGCCGCGGCAGCAGACTACTGCCCGGGCAAAAACCATGACCACTGCGCAGGGTGGGCCCATCGCGGATGACCAGAATTCGTTGAAGGCGGGACCCCGGGGTCCGGTGCTTCTCGAAGATCACATCATGCGCGAAAAGATCTTCCATTTTGACCATGAGCGCATCCCTGAACGGGTTGTTCACGCGCGCGGCTACGGCGTGCACGGCCATTTTGAACTGACCGAGGCGATCCCGGAACTGTCTTGTGCGGACATTTTTCAGCGGGTCGGCGAGAAAACGCCTACCTTCACGCGCTTCTCCACCGTCGCGGGGAATAAAGGTTCATTCGATCTCGCCCGTGACGTGCGTGGCTTTGCGACGAAATTCTATACGCAAGAGGGTAACTGGGATCTGGTCGGAAACAACATTCCGGTGTTCTTTATCCAGGACGCGATCAAGTTTCCAGATCTGGTCCACTCGGTGAAGGAAGCCCCGGACCGTGGTTTTCCCCAGGCCCAATCCGCGCATGATAATTTTTGGGATTTTGCGTCTCTTTCGCCTGAATCCGTCCATATGACCATGTGGCAAATGTCAGATCGCGCGATCCCGCGGTCGTTCCGATTTATGGAGGGGTTCGGCGTCCACACCTTCCGCTTGGTCAATGCCGAAGGGAAGTCGCATTATGTGAAGTTCCATTGGAAACCTCGTCAGGGATTGCAATCCGTGGTCTGGAATGAGGCATTGGAAATCAATGGCGCCGATCCTGATTTTCACCGCAGGGACATGTGGGATGCGATTGATGCCGGCGATTTCCCGAAATGGGATCTGGGCGTTCAGGTTTTTGACGACGATTTCGCGGATGAGTTTGAATTCGACATCCTCGATGCGACCAAACTCATTCCTGAAGAACAAGTGCCGGTGCGTTTGATCGGGACACTGACGCTTGATGCCAATGTCGATAACTTCTTTGCCGAAACCGAGCAGGTGGCGTTTTGCACACAAAACATCGTTCGCGGCATCGATCATACCAATGACCCGCTATTGCAGGGGCGTAATTTCTCCTATCTCGACACGCAGATCAAACGGCTCGGCGGGCCAAACTTCACCCATATTCCGATCAATGCGCCGAAATGCCCGATGCATAATTTCCAGCAGGACGGGCATATGGCGATGCATAATCCGCGCGGTCGCGTAAATTACGAGCCAAACAGCTGGGATGCGGAACCGAACCCTCGGGAAAACCCGAAAATCGGGTTTGAAAGCTACGCCGAGCCGGTGGAGGGCACGAAACAGCGCGTGCGCTCGGAAACTTTCGCGGATCACTATAGTCAGGCGCGGCAATTCTGGATCAGCCAGACCGAAACCGAGCAGCGCCATATTGCGAATGGTTACATCTTTGAGCTGTCGAAATGTCAGCGCGAAGATATCCGCCTGCGGATGCTGAGCCACCTGATGAACGTCCATGACGATCTGGCGCAGATGGTGGCCGAGGGGCTGGGCGTCGTCGACATGCCCAAAGCCGCCACACCCGCCCGCGCGCCGATCACCGATCTGCCGCCGTCGGACGCGCTGAGCATCCTCAAAAATGGCCCCAAAACCTTCGCCGGACGCAAACTGGGCCTGTTCATCGCCGATGGTGCCGATGCGGATCAGGTCGCGGCGCTGGAAAAAGCGTTCAAGGACGAAGGCGCGATGGTGGCCGTCGTCACCACGCAAATCTTCGGCGCGACGCTTTCAGATGGCAGCACCAGACAGGCGGATGAAAAGATCGACGGTGGGCCGTCGGTTGTGTTCGACGCGGTGGCGCTGGTCATGCCCGAAGACGAGGGTAAGACGCTGGCGCTCAACAAACCCGCGCAGGATTTCGTAAGCGACGCGTTTGCCCATGCGAAATTCATTGCTTGGACCGAAGGCGCGATGCCACTGTTCAAGGCGACCGGCATTGCTGACAAGATCGATGACGGCATGCTGAAACTGGGCGACAAGTCGGCCGCGGATTTCGTCAAACTGTGCCGCGCCTTGCGGTTCTGGGAACGCGAAACCAAGATGACCGGCTGATGTGACAAGGGCGGGGGCAAGCAAAGGCCCCCGCTACCCGCGAGCGTCGCAAGACGATAAGTAAACACCCCTTCAATCCTACGTCCCACCACCCCCGTAGCAGCGGGTTCACGCCGCTTTTGTCGCATAGATCCGTTACCAACCCGTAAATTGTTTCGCGTGCGAAAAAATTGGGGCAGGGGGGCTGACGCGGTTTGCTCAGCTATCGGGGGGAATCAGACCCAGCCCGCGCAGGTAAATCCCGATGCCCGTCTCCAGCAAATCCTCGGGCGGGAACGGGGCCTGCCCACCGGGCGTGCCGCGCGCGAACAATTCCACCACCCCGTGGGACATGGCCCAGACATGAGCGGAAAACATCGCGGCGGGGGGGCGTTTTTCGGGCGGGATATGCGCCGACAGACCCTCTGCGGCCTTCTCCAGAACACCCCGCGCGCGGGCCGATGCGCGGGCCAATTCCGGCGTGCGGTTCACCGACAATCCGCTTTCGAACATCGCCATGTAATGGCCGGGATAGCGGCGGGCAAAGGCCAGATAGGCGCGGCCCGTTGCCTCGAAACTTGCAAGGTCGGACGGCTGCCCGGTCTCATAGGCGTAGTCCATCAGATCGCCAAAGATTTCATAGCCTTGCAGCGCAATTTCAGCCAACAGATCGTCGCGGCCCTGAAAATGTCTGTAGACCGCAGCAGGGGTGACGCCCGCGGCCTTCGCGGCCTCGGACAGGGTAAAGCCTTGGGGGCTTTTCTCCTCGATCAGCCCCAGCGCCGCGTCGATCAGCGCCGCGCGCAGGTTGCCGTGATGGTAGCCGCGTTTAGCCATGCCAGATCGACGGGCCACCGGCGATTTCGGGATCGGGCGCATGCGCGGCCGTGCGATCCTTACCAGCGTAATCCAGCCCCGACAGGATTGTGCGGATCGCGGCCAGCCGCGCGCGTTTCTTGTCGTCCGACCGGATCACCGTCCATGGCGCATAGTCGAAATGACTGCGCTCGAACGTCTCGGTGATCGCATCGGAATAGGCGTCCCACAGCTTCAGCCCCTCAACATCGATGCGGCTCAGCTTCCACTGCTTCAGCGGATCGGCTTCGCGCTTCAGGAACCGTCGCAGCTGCTCGGCACGCCCGACATTCAGCCACAGCTTCACCAGATGGATACCCTCATCGGCCAGCATCTGCTCAAAGCTTGGCAATTGGCGGAAAAACTTTTCGCGCTCCTCGGGGGTGCAAAAGCCGAACACATGTTCGACCACCGCGCGATTATACCAGCTGCGATCAAATAGGGCGATCTCACCCCCGGCGGGCAACTGGCTGATGTAGCGCTGGAAATACCACTCGCGCGCCTCCCTCTCGGTCGGTTTCGGCAGCGCCACGACCCGCGCCAGACGCGGGCTCAGGTTTTCGCGGATGCGCTTGATGGTGCCCCCCTTGCCAGCCGCATCGCGGCCCTCGAACACCACCGCGACGCGCGCGCCGGTGTCACGCACCGATGCCTGTAGCTTGACCAGTTCGATCTGAAGCGCGTCCATCTCGGCGTCGTAATGCTTGCCGCGCATCTCACTGTCATAGGGGTAGCCGGGCGCGAGGATATCATCCTTATCGGCGCCAGCGATGGCGTCGCGCACGTCCTGGGGCGCTTCGCTTTCGTAGAAGCGGGAAATCGCGCCGTCAAAGGGCAGGGTCATGGTCGGTCCAGTTCGGGATCAAAGGCGGGTCACGATAGGTCGGACCATCATGACGCCGCGGGCGCGGCTGTGCAATCACCGAGCCGCCACACCCGCCGCAGCGGAACCCGTCGCCGCGCCAATCCCCCGACGCTTATCCCAGCGCGTAGCCCGCGCCGCGCACCGTGCGCACCGGATCGGCGCCGCCATGGGTGCCCAGCGCCTTGCGCAGCCGCCCGATATGTACGTCCACGGTGCGGGTATCGACATAGATGTCGCGGCCCCACACCCGGTCGAGCAATTGCTCGCGGCTCCAGACCCGGCCCGGTTTTTCCATGAAGGTCGACAGCAGGCGGAATTCGGTCGGCCCGAGTTTCAGCGCCTCGCCCGCGCGGGTCACGCGGTAAGTTTCGGCATCCAGCACGATATCTTCGAATTGCAGCCTGCTGCCGACTGACGAGGGCCGCACCCGGCGCAATTGCGTGCGCACCCGCGCCATCAATTCCGACAGCGCGTAGGGTTTGACGACGTAATCATCCGCGCCGGTTTCCAGCCCGCGCACCCGGTCGGTTTCCTCCGACCGGGCCGACAGCATGATGATCGGCGTGTCCGATGTGGCGCTGCGCGCTTTCAGCCGCCGACAGATTTCGATGCCGGAGACGCCGGGCAGCATCCAGTCCAGCACGATCACGTCGGGCGCGCTTTCCTCGACCAGCAACAGCGCCTCGTCGCCCGTGCCGGCGGTGGTCACGGCAAAGCCTTCGGCCTCAAGGTTATAGGCCAGCACTTCGCGTTGAGCGGGCTCGTCTTCGACCAGCAAAATGCGTGGGGTGGGTGTCGCGGCGGCCATGGTCAGATCCCGGAGACCGGCGCGGTGGAGGTCACGTCGGCCTTGGGGCGGGCTTCCTCGGGGATGACGCCGGTGACGAGGTAGATCACCTGTTCCGCGATGGAGGTCGCGTGATCGCCCATCCGCTCCACGTTCTTGGCGATGAAATGCAGATGCATACAGGCGGTGATGTGGCGCGGGTCTTCCATCATGTAGGTGAGGAATTCGCGAAACAGCGCGGAATACATCTGATCGATTTCCAGATCGCGCTGGCGCACATCCTCGGCCAGTTCGACGTCGCGGTGCAGATAGGCGTCGAGCGCCATCTTCAGCAATTCTTCAACCTCTTGCGCCATGCGCCGCAGGGATTTCGTGGTGCCGCCCACAGGCTCCATCTGTGACAGGACCGAGGTGCGCTTGGCCATGTTCTTGGCGTAGTCGCCGCAGCGCTCCAGACTGGCGGAGATCTTCATCACCGTCAGCACGGTGCGCAGATCGCTGCCCATGGGGGAGCGGATGGCGATGACGCGGGCGGCTTCTTCGTTGACGCGCTCTTCCATCTCGTCGATGGCGCGGTCGCCCTTGCGGATCTGCTGGGCCAGTTCCTCGTCGCGGGTCTCGAGCGAGCGCGCGGCCTCGGAAATGGCGGTCTCCACCATGCCACCCATCTTCATGATGAGCGCTTGGATGCCTTCCAGATCGCGATCAAACGCGCTGGCGATATGTTGCTCTTTCATCATGTCCTCCTCAGCCGATCCGGCCGGTGATGTAGCTTTCGGTGCGCGGGTCGGTGGGGTTGGTAAAGATCTGACCGGTCTCGCCATATTCCACCAGATTGCCCAAATGGAAAAACGCGGTCTTTTGGCTGACGCGGGCGGCCTGCTGCATGGAATGGGTGACGATCACCACGGAATATTGCGTGCGCAGCTCGTCGATCAGTTCTTCGACCTGCGCGGTGGCGATGGGGTCGAGCGCGGAGCAGGGCTCATCCATCAGCAGCACTTCGGGCTCGGTGGCCACGGCGCGGGCGATACACAGACGCTGCTGCTGACCGCCCGACAGGCCGGTGCCCGGCGCGTGAAGGCGGTCTTTCACCTCATCCCAGATCGCGCCGCGGCGCAGGCTTTTCTCGACGATCTCGTCCAATTCGGCCTTGTTGCGCGACAGCCCGTGAATGCGGGGACCATAGGCCACATTATCGTAGATCGACTTGGGGAAGGGATTTGGTTTCTGGAACACCATCCCGACCTTGGCGCGCAGCTGCACCGGGTCGACGCGCTTGTCGTAGATGTCCTCGTCATCCAGTTTGATTGTGCCTTCGACGCGGCAATTGTCGATCGTATCATTCATCCGGTTGAGGCAGCGCAGGAAGGTGGATTTGCCACAGCCCGACGGCCCGATAAAGGCGGTGACGGTTTTATCGCGGATCTCGACGCTGACATCCTTGATCGCGTGGTTGTCGCCGTAGAACACGTCCACGCCCTTGGCGATAATCTTATTTTCCAATAGGTCCACGGCTCGGTCCATATGTCTCATATCGTTCATTTTCAGCTCCCGTCTGGTGTTACCACCGGCGCTCGAAGCGGCGGCGCAGGATGATCGCGATGATGTTCATCACCATCAGGAAGAGAAGCAGGATGATAATCCCGCCCCAGGCACGTTCGTAATAGGCCGGGTCCGCGCGCTTGGCCCATTCGTAGATCTGGGCGGGCATGGCGGAGTTGGGCGACAAGAAGCCATCGGCCAGACCGTCGGGCATGTTGGTGGCGACATAGCCCACCATCCCGATCAGCAGCAGCGGCGCGGTTTCGCCAAGCGCCTGTGCCAGACCCAGAATAGTGCCGGTCAAAATGCCGGGCATGGCGAGCGGCAGCACATGGTGGAACACCGACTGCATTTTCGACGCGCCGACACCCAAAGCGGCATCGCGGATCGAGGGCGGCACGGCTTTCAGCGCCGCGCGGGTCGAAATGATGATCGTCGGCAGCGTCATTAGCGTCAGAACCAGCCCGCCCACCAGCGGTGCGGATTGCGGCAGATGCATGAACTGGATGAACACGGCGAGGCCGAGGATACCGAACACGATCGACGGCACGGCGGCGAGGTTCGAGATATTCACTTCGATCAGATCGGTGAAGCGGTTTTTCGGTGCAAATTCCTCGAGATAGATCGAGGAGGCCACACCGATGGGCAGTGACAGGATCAGCACCACCAGCATCATGAACAGCGAGCCGAGAATGGCGATGCCGATCCCGGCCTGTTCGGGGCGGCTTTCCGAAGCATCGGCCCCGGTGATGAAATCCCAGTTGAAGCCAGAGTGCATCACGCCCGCATCCCGTAGCGCATCGGCGATATCGAGATGCGCGGCGGAGATGTTCTTGTCCCGCGCGATGCTGTCACGGGTGACGCGGCCTTTGAAATAGCCATCCACGCGCGATGAGGTCAGGATCTCGAATTCCTGCGTGGTGCCGACGATCTCAGGGTTGGCCAGAACACGGTCGCGCACGATTGCGGCGGCGGAGGCGGATATGATCCCATCGGCCAGATCGCCCGCATCGTCAAACTCGGTGGCGATGCCGCGACGCTGCACCTCGGCCAGAAGCGCGTCTTCGATCAGGGGTTTATAGCCAAAGGTCGAAACCTTGCTCATCACCTCCAGATCGCGGGTGCCGGATTTGTCGAGCTTGGCCTCCGGCAATTCAATCGGCAGCACCATCTTGGTCTGGGTAAAGGCGGGCAAGCCGTTGCTGATGATGGCGCTCAGCAGCCAGACCAGCGCGATCAGGCCAATGGCGATGGCGGTGATGCCATAGGCCTTGAACCGGGTCTCGGCGGCATTGCGTTTGCGGGTATGGGCATCGGCCTGCAGCAGCGAGCCTTTGCGCGGGGGGCTGTCGGCAGACGTAGGGCCGGAGAGGGGCGCGTCGCTCATTCGTATTGCTCCCGGTAGCGCCGCACGATCCACAGCGCAAAAATGTTGAGGGCGAGGGTGATGACGAACAGCGTCATCCCCAGCGCAAAGGCCACCAGCGCCTCGGGCGAGGCGAAATCCGCGTCACCGGTCAGCTGGCTGACGATTTTCGCGGTCACGGTGGTCATCGCGTCGAACGGGTTCATCGACAGGCGCGCGGCAGCCCCGGCGCCCAGCACGACGATCATCGTCTCGCCAATCGCGCGGGAGGCGGCCAGAAGGATGGCGCCGACGATGCCGGGCAGGGCGGCGGGCAAAACGACCTGTTTGATCGTCTCGGACCGGGTGGCGCCAAGGCCCAGAGAGCCGTCGCGCATCGCCTGCGGCACGGCGTTGATGATGTCGTCGGAGAGCGAGGACACAAAGGGGATCAGCATCACGCCCATCACCAGTCCGGCGGTCATGACGGCGGTGCCGCCCTGCATCCAGCCCACGCCCAAGGCGCCGTTCTGGCCAAAGATCGACACCAGCAGCGGCCCGACCGTCAGCAGCGCAAAGAGCCCGTAGACGATGGTGGGAATACCGGCGAGCACTTCCAGCAGCGGCTTGGCAATCGCACGCACGGGGCCAGAGGCGTATTCCGACAGGTAAACGGCGGCAAACAACCCGACCGGCACCGCCACAAGCAGCGCAATGATCGAGATGTAGAACGTGCCCCAGAACAGCGGCAGGATGCCCAGCTGCGAGCCGCCGCCGAAGGAGGGCGACCATGTGGTGCCGAAGAAGAATTCCGATGCGGGGTAGAGCTTGAAGAATTCCAGCGTGTTGAAGATCAGCGACAGCACAATGCCAAGTGTGGTCAGGATGGCGATGCAGGCGGCAGCGATCAGCAGGCCCATCACCACACGCTCGACCGCGTTGCGGGCGCGGAATTCGGCATCGGTGCGGCGCCATGCCAGCGCAGCCCCCCCCAGCGAGAGCAGCACCACCACGGCGGTCATCGCCCAACCGCCCATGGTGGAAAGCGAAACCGCGCGGCGGGCGGCTTCGGCCATGTAGGGCTGGATCTCGCCCGACACCGCGACACCGGCATCGCGCATGGCGGGGCCCAGATCGGCGGCGGACAGCTCCGCGACCGGGACACCGCGCGCGGCGGCGATCTGCAAGCCGTCTGCGATGCGGTTCACATCCGACATGATGAGCGACAGCGCACCCCGCCCGGTATAGGCCTCGGCGGGCACAAAGGCAGAGATGCTCATCTGGATGAGCAGCGGCTGCGCGATCAGCCATAGCGCCAGCAGCAGCAGCGCGGGCACCAGCGCCCATAGCGCGACGTTGGAGCCGTAATAGGAGGGCAGGGAATGAAGGCGGCGACCGTCATGGTCCACGCTGGCAAGCGCACGGTGGCGTCCCAGAACGTAGCCCGCGGTGGCAATGCCCAAAACGATCAGCAGGGTCCAGAGCGGCGGCATGCAGGGTCTTTCCTGAATGAGGACGCCGGGCCCCGATGGGGAGCCCGGCGATAGGGTGGGTCGACGCGACGACAGCCGCCGCGCGCGTGCAACCCGTCAGATCACATGGCGGAGCCCATGGTCTCTTCGTCGGCGATCAGCTGCTGGGTGGCAGCCAGTTCCGGGTCGGAGACGAGGCCGTATTCGGCCAGCGGGCCATCGGGGCCGGCGATCTCATCGGAGACGAAGAATTCAGCGAATTCCTTGACGCCGGGGATCACGCCGATGTGGGCCTTCTTGATGTAGAAGAACAGCGGGCGGCTGACCGGGTATTCGCCGGAGGCGATGGTCTCGGTCGAGGGCTCGACACCCGACATGGTCGCGACCTGCAGGCTGTCGGTGTTGTTCTCATAGAAGGACAGGCCGAATACGCCGATGCCGTTGGTATTGGCGTCGATGCGGGCCAGCGTTTCGGTGTAATCGCCGTCGATATCGACCGAGCGGCCATCGGTGCGCAGCGCCATGCAGGCGGATTCTGCGGCGTCTTCGTCACCCTTGGCTTCGACGAAAGCCTCCATGGCGCCGGTGGCTTCGCAGCCCGCCAAGATCACCTTTTCTTCGAAAACTTCGCGGGTGCCGTGCTTGGTGCCCGGAACGAAGGCCTGAATTTCCTGCTCGGGCAGGTCGGCGTTCACTTCGTTCCACATGGTGTAGGGATTGGCGACAACCTCACCGTCGACGACGACCTCGGCGGCCAGCGCCTTGAACCAGTCTTCGGGGGTGAATTCGAAGCTGTTGCCATCGACATCCGAGGCAAAGACGATGCCGTCATAGCCGATGCGGGTCTCGATGATGTCGGTCACGCCGGCATCGGCACAGGCCTGCACTTCTTTCTCGCGGATCGCGCGGGAGGCGTTGGCGATGTCGATGGTGTTTTCGCCGACGCCTTCGCAGAAGCGCTTGAGGCCAGCGGAGGAGCCGCCCGATTCCACGACCGGGGTCGGGAAGTCGAAGTTTTCGCCAAAGGCTTCGGCCACGATCGAGGCATAGGGCAGCACGGTGGACGACCCGGCGATCTGGACCTGATCGCGGCTCTGCGCGAAGGCGCCGGTCGCGGAAACGGCGGTCAGCGCCAGCGCGGATGCGGTCAGTTTCATCATGGTCATGTCAACTCCTGACTGATGTGTTGGACGGGCCTGATTGGCCGCTGCGGATGACCTATGGGGAGTCGGTGTCGTGTATGTAAAAGTTATGTAACAGATTTATGAATTAGGGTCTCCTGCCGTAAGGTCAGGGCCGGGCGGGGTGGCGGATGTTGGCGCTGGGTGGATCGTAGGCCATTGATGTCAGGCGTATTTTATCGCCCGTCGCGTCGATGGCGCCGTGCTGGCTTGCGCCAAATTTTCTGACGCGGATTGTCATTTTTCCGGCGCGTCAGGAATCGGCTCGACCCGCAGGGTGATGTCCGGCTCGGGGCGGATGGTCATATGCATCACCGGCTCGGGCAGCGCGCCTGCGGGGTGAAAGCGGAACCGCGCCAGCAGCGTGGCGAGGATGATCTGCGCCTGCATCATCGCGAAATTCGCCCCCACGCAGACACGCGGCCCCGCGCCAAAGGGCAGATGCGCGTAGCGGTCGCGGGTGGCGCGGGCGTCGGCGCTGAAATGGCCGGGATCGAAATGGTCGGGCGCGGACCACAGGTCGCGATGGCGGTGCAGCGACCAGATGTTGAGAAACAGCGCATCGCCGGGGCGGATGTCACGGTCGTGGATCTTGTCAGGCTGTAGCACGTTGCGCGCGAGGAATCCCACGGGCGGATAGAGCCGCATGGTTTCATCGAGGATCGCCTCGGTCAGCGGCAGGCGCGCCAGATCGGCGGCGGTGGCGGCGCGGTTGCCCAGCACGGCGCGGGCCTCATCGCTGGCGGCCCGCTGCACGTCGGGGGAATGGGCGAGCAGCAGCAGCGCCCAAGACAGCGCCAGCGCCGTGGTCTCATGCCCGGCCACGATAAAGAACTGCATGTTGTGCAACAGGTCTTGGGGGGTCATCCGCCGTCCGGTTTCGGGGTCTTCGGCGCGCAGCATATGGTCGAGCAGATCATCGGGCGCGTCATCGCCAGCGGTTTTGGATTGCGCGCGGCGGGCTTCGATGGCGGCGGTGACCATACGGTGCATGGTGCGCACGGATTGACGCCCGGCGAATTCACCGGGGCGCGGAAACCATGCGGGAGCTTCGAGGAAATCGAGCAGAGACACCCGCCCGATGGTCAGAAAATAGCGTGTGATCGCAGCGGCATAGAGATCGGCGTCAAAGTGATCCCGGCCAGAAAGCGCAACCTCGCAGATCACATCGAAGGTGGCCGATAGCATCTGGCTGACGATTTCCGTCGGGCCCGCACCGGCGGCAAGGCGCGCGCTGGCGCGTTCGGCGGTGCCGGTCATCATGGGGGCCAGCGCGGTGACATTGCGAGCGGTAAAGACCGGAGCGATGGCGCGGCGCTGCCAGCGCCATTGCGCGCCCTCGGCGGTAAACAGGCTTTGACCGACGGCGGGGCGCAGCATCCGCAGCATGGCTTCGGATTTCGGGTAATTGGCGTGATTGTCGAGGAACACACGCTTCATCGCTTCGGGGCTTTGGACCATGTGCCAGCGTCCGGGGCCGGTGGTGCCGGTGACGATGGGCTGGGTATAGGCAATGCCGGGAATGATGGTGAGCACATTGCGCCGCATCGCGCGGAGCGAGCTGAGCAGACCGAGGGGCTGCGTCTGCGGCGGAATATGCGGCGGTATGAAATCGGTCATGCAGGGAATGTGACATGCCGGGGGGCCATGTCCAGTGCGCGGCGTCGCCGGGCGCGGCGCGGACATGCAAAAGGGGAGCGCCGGGCGCTCCCCTTCGATCGTGTCGCAGGCTCGGCGGTTTAGCCGAGGATCGCGTTCAGCGTGGCCGAGGGGCGCATCACGTCGGAGGTCTTATCCTCTGCCGGGTGGTAGTAGCCGCCCAGATCCACGGCTTTGCCTTCGCCCTGCTGCAATTCCGTGAGGATGGTCTCTTCCTTCTCGGCCAACTGCTTGGCGATGGGGCCGAAATGCGCGGCAAGCTCGGTATCCGCGGTTTGGGTGGCCAGTGCCTCGGCCCAGTAGCGGGTGAACCAGTAATGCGAACTGCGGTTGTCATTGGCGCCGACCTTACGCTCGGGCGAGCGGTCATTGTCGAGAACCTGCTGCGTCGCGGCCTCGACCGCTTCGCCCAGAACCTGCGCCTGCTGCTTGCCGCGTGCTTCGGCGAGGAACTTGAAGCTTTCGCCCAGAGCGCAGAATTCGCCAAGGCTGTCCCAACGCAGGTGGTTTTCTTCGACCAGCTGCTGGACGTGCTTGGGGGCGGAGCCGCCGGCGCCGGTCTCAAACAGGCCGCCGCCATTCATCAGTTTGACGATCGACAGCATCTTGGCCGAGGTGCCCAGCTCAAGGATCGGGAACAGGTCGGTCAGATAGTCGCGCAGCACGTTGCCGGTGATGGTGACGCAATCCTCGCCCTTGCGCATGGTTTCCAGCGTGAAACGGGTGGCTTCGCGCGGGGCCATGATCGGGATGTCGATGCCAGCCTTTTCAAGTGCAGGCTTCACGACCTTGATCAGTTCGGCGTCATGGGCGCGGGTCTCATCCAGCCAGAACGCAGCAGCGCCGGTGGCTTTCGTCCGCGCGATACCGAGCTGGATCCAATCCTCGATGGGAGCCTTTTTGGCGGTGGCGGAGCGCCAGATATCGCCGGTCTCGACGCGGTGTTCGTGCAGCACGTCGCCATTCGCCAGCACGATGCGCACGGTGCCGTCGGCGGGAATTTCAAACGTGGTGGGGTGGGAGCCGTATTCCTCGGCCTTCTGCGCCATCAGGCCGACATTGGACACTGCGCCGCAGGTGGTGGGATCAAGCGCGCCGGTGTCTTTGAAGTAGTTGATCGTCTCATCATAGACGGGTGCATAGCTGCTATCGGGGATGCAGCATTTAGTGTCGGCGGCATTGCCATCCGGACCCCAGCCGATGCCACCGGCGCGGATGATCGCGGGCATGGAGGCGTCGATGATGACATCCGAGGGCACATGCAGATTGGTGATGCCCTTGTCGGAATTGACCATATAGAGCGGCGGACGTGCCTCAAGCGCGGCTTTCAGGTCCGCTTCCAGTTCGGTCTTGCCCGCGATGCGGGTTTCCAGATCGCCGAGGCCGGAGTTGGGCGACCAGCCCAGATCCTTGACCGCTTTGCCGTGCTTGGCGAGGAAATCTTCCAGATATACCGACACGAAATGGCCAAAGATGATCGGGTCGGAGACCTTCATCATGGTGGCCTTCAGGTGCACGGAGAACAGCACGCCGGGTTCGGTCGCCGCGATCTGCTCCTTGATGAAGGCGCGCAGGGCGGAGGCCGACAGGAAGGTAGCGTCAACGACGGTGCCCGCCGCGTAGGACAGGCCATCCTTCAGCAGCTTTTCGGTGCCATCAGCGCCGGTGAAGGTGATCTTGGCGTCACCGGCCTGAGCGTCGGTGATGGTCGCGGATTTCTCGTTCGAAAAGAAATCCTGCGCGTCCATGGTCGAGACGTGGGTTTTGCTGTCCGACGACCATTTGCCCATCGAGTGCGGGTGCTGCATGGCGTAGGATTTGACGGCCTTGGCGGCGCGGCGATCGGAATTGCCCTCGCGCAGGACCGGGTTCACGGCGGAGCCTTTGATCGCGTCGTAGCGGGCGCGAACGTCACGCTCTTCGTCGGTGCTGGGCGCTTCGGGGTAATCGGGCAGGTTGTAGCCCTGCGATTGCAATTCGCGCAGCGCGGCGACCAGCTGCGGCACGGAGGCCGAGATGTTGGGCAGCTTGATGACGTTGGCGTCGGGGGTTTTCACCAGCTCGCCCAGTTCCGCCAGATCGTCGGAAACGCGCTGTTCATCGGTCAGGTAATCGGGGAAGGCCGCGAGAATGCGCGCGGCGACCGAGATGTTGCGGGTTTCCACATCGATGCCGGCGGCGGCGGCGAAGCTGCGGATCATCGGCAGCAGCGAATGGCTGGCCAGTTCCGGGGCTTCGTCCACGATGGTGTAAATGATATCGGGTGTCTGAGTGTCTGCCATGAGTTCCGTCATCTCCGAAGTCGGGCGGGCCGGGGGGCTGCGGGTGTCTCCGCAGGGGCCTCGGCCGCGCGTGGTGCGGGCCCCGGACAAGGTGCAGCAAGCATCCCCGCCGGGCAATCCCGTTCCGCTTAAACAACGCCGCCGCATCCGTCAATGTGTGCCACGGTATACAGTTATCACCGGCCACGCGGCGGGCGCGATCCGGCCCATGCGACCGGCGCGCGGGCGCGATTTTCGGGCAGCGGGCGGACGGGGATGATCCGGCGGGCTGTGGCAGATGGAAATGGGGTCGCCCGATCCCGCCCATGCCATGCTGCCCGCGCGGGTGAGCGATTGCCCTTTGGCCCCGGCTCCCATAGATGGGGGCCAAATTCAGACAGCACCCGCAGATCGGGTCCAGAACACCGAAAGGACAGCGCATGGCGGCTTACCAGTATGTGTATCACATGGATGGCGTCTCCAAGACCTATCCGGGCGGCAAGAAGTGTTTCGAGAACATCCGCCTGAGCTTCTTGCCCGGCGTCAAGATCGGCGTCGTCGGCGTCAACGGCGCGGGTAAATCCACGCTGATGAAGATCATGGCCGGCATGGATAAGGACTTCACCGGGGAGGCATGGGCCGCCGAGGGCGCGCGCGTGGGCTACCTGCCGCAGGAGCCGAAGCTGGACGAGGAAAAGACCGTACGGGAAAACGTCATGCTGGGCGTGAAGGCCAAGCAGGATCTGCTGGAGCGCTATAACGAACTGGCGATGAATTACTCGGATGAGACCGCCGAGGAAATGGCCGCGCTGCAAGATCAGATCGACAGCCAGAACCTGTGGGATCTCGACAGCCAGATCGACGTGGCGATGGAGGCTCTGCGCTGCCCGCCCGATGATGCGATGCCGGAAAACCTGTCGGGCGGTGAGCGCCGTCGCGTGGCTTTGTGCAAGCTGCTGTTGGAAGCGCCCGAGATGCTGCTTCTCGATGAGCCGACCAACCACCTCGACGCCGAAACCATCGCATGGCTGCAAAAGCACCTGATCGAATATAAAGGCACGATCCTGATCGTCACCCACGATCGGTATTTCCTTGATAGCATCACCAGCTGGATCCTCGAACTCGACCGGGGGCGTGGCATTCCTTATGAGGGCAATTACACCGCCTGGCTGGAGCAGAAAGCCCAGCGTCTGGCGCGCGAGGCCAAGGAAGACAAATCCCGTCAAAAGATCCTCGACCGCGAATTGGAATGGATCCGCGCCGGGGCCAAGGCCCGTCAGGCCAAGCAGAAAGCCCGGATCAACGCCTATGAGGAAATGGCAGGCCAGTCCGAGCGCGAGCGCGTCGGCAAGGCTCAGATCATCATTCCCAATGGTCCGCGACTGGGCAATAAGGTCATTGAGGTCGAGAACCTGCGCAAAGCCTATGGTGACCGGCTGCTGATCGAAGATCTGAGCTTCTCGCTGCCGCCGGGTGGCGTGGTGGGCGTGATCGGGCCCAACGGTGCCGGTAAATCCACCCTGTTCCGCATGCTTACCGGGCAGGAACAGCCCGATGACGGCACGGTCAGCTACGGCGATACCGTGGATCTGTCCTATGTCGATCAGTCCCGCGATGCGCTTGGCGGCGACAAGACGGTGTGGGAGGAAATCTCCGGCGGGGCCGAGATCATCGAGCTGGGCGATGCGCAGATGAACAGCCGTGCCTATTGCGGTGCGTTCAACTTCAAGGGCGGCGACCAGCAGAAGAAAGTCGGCCTGCTGTCGGGCGGTGAGCGCAACCGCGTGCATATGGCCAAGCTGCTGAAATCCGGCGGCAACGTGCTGCTGCTCGATGAGCCGACCAACGATCTGGACGTCGAAACCCTGCGCGCGCTGGAAGACGCGCTGGAGGATTTCGCAGGCTGCGCGGTCATCATCAGCCACGACCGCTTCTTCCTCGACCGGCTCTGCACGCATATTCTCGCTTTCGAAGGTGAGGCGCATGTGGAATGGTTTGAAGGCAATTTCGAAGCCTACGAGGAGGACAAGATCCGCCGCCTCGGCCCCGACGCTGTCGAGCCGACCCGTGTAAAGTATAAAAAATTCACGAGATAACATGTGTTGATGAATTGGTTTGTCCGGCGCAGAGAGCGCGGCCTACGCCGCCTTCTGCGCCGGGACATGCCATCTGACGAGTGCTTTTCCCGCCTGCCGCGTCGTGTTTGGATGTATTGGCAACAAGGCGAAGCGGCTGCCCCCGAATTGGTGCGCCTATGCATCGCCTCGTGGCGGACGCAAAATCCGGGCTGGGAGATTGTGGTTCTTGATGGCGACAGCGCCGCGGCGCTGGTCGATATGTCCGATCTGCCGAGCGATATGCTGATCCGGCGGCGCTCGAACTTGCTGCGGATGCGGTTGATCCTTGCCCAAGGTGGTGTCTGGGCGGATGCCACGACATTCTGCGCCCAGCCCCTCGATGACTGGTTGCCGCTGATGATGCCGGCGGGGATGTTCGTGTTTTCCAATCCGCATCCCGACCGTGTGGTGTCGACATGGTTTCTGGCCGCGTGCCCCGGCCATGACGCGGTGCGCAGGCTGGAGGCCGCCTATCTGGCCCATCTGCGCGCCGATATACGCAATCCGCCCTATTTCGCCTATCACTACGTTTTTGAATATCTGATGTTTTCCGCAGGCTTCCGGCGGTTGCTGCGGCACATGCCGCGCATCGGATCGGTGCCGCTGCATCGCGCGCAGCGATATCTTGTGGGGCGCGGCGAAGGCCAAGATCCCGAACGCCCCGAATTGTCCGGCGTGCCGCTGCATAAGCTGACATGGAAAAAGCCGATCAATCTGTCCGATCTGCGCGAGCTGCTGATAGCCGACCGGCGGCAATCGTAGGATTTAGCTTGGAAACGCCTGTCTGACCTGCGTTTCGCAATGGCGGGCGAGTGCCTTGCGGTCTGCGAAGTCGCGTGCCTCCACGGGCGGGTGGAAGACGATTTCGACGGCGCCTTGGCGGGGGCGGGCCAGCACTTTCAGGAAATGCGCGCCAAATTCCATGTCGCCCCACCAGCCATAAAACCGGGGATCGGCGCCTTCGGGGGCGTGGTAGATCACGGTGACGGGCTGGATGTGCAATTCCTCGCGCAGGGGCTCGGTCATGAAGGCCTGAAACAGGCTGGTCTTGAACGCCAACACACGGCGGCCATCGGTGCTGGTGCCTTCGGGGAAGAACAGCAGGCGGTGACCGGCGGCCATGCGGGCCTCAAACAGGCGGGCCTGTGCGCCGGCCTCACGCGATTTGCGGGCGATAAAGACGGTGCCGGTGGCGCGTGCCAGCCAGCCGATTCCGGGCCAGTCGCGGACCTCATCCTTGGACACGAAATAGATCCGCTGCGGCGCGTTAAGCGCGAAGATGTCGAGCCAGCTGGCGTGATTGGCCACGACCGCACCGCCTTCGCGCATGGGCGTGCCGCGCACGCTGTGGCGCATGCCTAGGATACGGAACGCCGCGCGGCAGACGAACTGCGTAATGTGGGGCGTGACGGGGCGGTTCACCCCGCAAAGCGGACGCTCGATCAGCCGCACGAGCAGCAGCAGCCCCAGACAGCCGAAGGTCACGACGCCAAGCACCAGCCCGCGCGCGACCACCAGCGCCCAGCCCGCCGCGCCGATCGGCTCCGCGCGGACAGGCGCGTCCTGCGATTGCCATGCGGTGGCCATCGGGTCAGCCTCGCCCGGCGCGGCTGCGCTCGCGCGTGTATAGATCGCGCTGGCGGGCATTCATGCGCGCCGTGTCCATCACCAGACAGACATCGGTGGTGTTGAACGCATGATCGACAAAGGCGCCGTCGCCGACATAGCCGCCCATGCGCAGGTAGCCCTTGATCAGCGCGGGCGTGGCCAGCATCGCGGCCTTGCGGTCGATCTGATCGGGCGGCAGCAGATCCATGGGTTGGGTGACATGGGGATGCGGGCGCACGCGCATGTCGGGCGGGGCAAGATGGGCGTGGTGCAGATGGCTGAGCGGTTGCGCCAGAGCAGCGACATCGGTGCCATGAAACGAGGCCGTGCCAAACAGGATTTCCACCCCGTGCTGCGCCACATATTCGGCCAGCCCGTTCCACAGGTGATACATCGCGGAGCCGCCGCGATAGGCGGGATGCACACAGGAGCGCCCAAGCTCCAGCAGCGGGCGACCCCCGGACCGCAGGAGGCTCAGGTCATATTCGTCTTCGGAATAGAACTGACCGGCGGCTTCGGCCCGGTCGCTGCGCAGCAGACGGTAGACGCCGACGACATGCGACAGCGTGTCAGGATCGCGGGCGGGATCGATAAGCAGCAGGTGATCGTTGAACGCATCGAAGCGGTCGGTTTCCAAGCGTGCATCATGATCGACCATAGGGCCGTCGCCGCCAAGCTCGGTCACGAAAACCTCATAACGCAGGCGCTGCGCCGCTTTCAGATCCTGTGCGTCGCGAGCCAGCCGCAACTGAAACGCGGGTGCGGTGCCGGTCGGTGCGGTATTAGCGCGTGCAGGTTCGGCGCGTGCAGGTCCAGCAGGCGTCGCGGGCGCGTCTTGGCAAGGAACAAGCGGGGCTGTGGTGTCTGGCGTCTTGGCAAAGGTCATTGGGTCGATCTCCGGCCACGGCTCCGGCTGCGGACGACGCCCGCGAGGCGCCGACGGGGGCAGGCCGGTTTGGCCCGGTTTCTACGCAACAGCGCCCGGTTGCACAAGTTCTGTCACCGGGTCAGAGGCGCACATGCCGATGCGGCGCGGTCTTCCGTTCCGGAACGCTATGACGTAACACGGCGCGGACCCAAATACGGACGCACCCCAAAACCGGCAAGCGTCCCACAGACAGGCGGAAGGCAGATCATGGCGAAGATCACCTATATCGAACATAACGGCACCGAACATGTGGTGGATGTCTCCAACGGATTGACCGTCATGGAAGGCGCGCGCGACAACGGCATTCCGGGGATCGAAGCCGATTGCGGCGGGGCCTGTGCCTGTTCGACCTGCCATGTCTATGTGCATCCCGATTGGGCCGAGAAGCTGCCCGAGGCCGACAGCATGGAAGAGGACATGCTGTTTTTCGCCCATGATCCGAAGCCGGGCCAATCGCGCCTGACCTGCCAGCTGAAAGTCTCCGACGCGCTGGACGGGCTGATCGTGCATATGCCGGAAAAGCAGGCTTGAGCCGGGCTGCGGGACGGATCGCGGGGGCGCTTGGCGTCCTGATGGTCGCGTTAAGCGTGACGGGGCCGGGCGCGCTGGCGCAGGGCTCGGACACGCAAACCGTCCCGCAGGTTACGCCCCCCAAAATAACGGCCGCGCATTATGCGGAGCCGACCGCCCGCTACCCCCACGGGGTTCTGGGCGATGATGAGGAATGGGGCGCGCTGCGGCTGGAAACCACCGCCGGGCCGCGCCTGTTCCGTCTGCCAGACACGCTGGTCTTTGAGGATACCGCGCCGCGTCTGGCGGATCTGGACGGCGACGGGCGGCCCGAGGTCATTGTCGCGGAAAGTCATGTCCGGCGCGGTGCGCGGCTGGCTGTCTGGGGCAGTGAGGGGCGCATCACCGCGACGCCGCATATCGGGCAGGCGTTCCGCTGGCTGGCAATTGTGGGCGCGGCGGATCTGGATGGCGATGGCGCGGTGGAAATCGCGCTGGTGGACCGTCCGCATCTGGCGCGGGAGCTGGTGATTTGGCGCTACCGCGACGGGGCGCTTAGCCGCGTGGCCCGTGCGGGTGGGCTGACCAATCACCGGATCGGCGAGACCGATATCGCAGGCGGCATTCGCGATTGCGCGGGCGTGCCCGAGATCATCACCGCCAATGCGGATTGGACCGGAATCATGGCCAGCCGGTTTGACGGCGACACCGTGACCAGCCGCCTGATCGGCCCGCATCGCGACCGCGCGGATTTTGACCGCGAGATGGTGTGTGATCCGTCCTGACGGTTGCGCCTAGGGCAGCAGACGCAGGGCCTGCGGATCGTAGCCCGCGAAATCGAAAATCTCTCGCGCGGCGGTCAGTCGATCTGGCGGTAGCGCGGCCCCGGCGCGGTTCAGCACGGTGCCGAACGCGCCCGAGGGTGTGCCCAGAACCAGCGTGCGCGCGTCGCCATCAATCCACAGCACCCAGACCGGCGCGTCGATGCCGGGCAGCGAAATGCGACCCGGTCCAAGCGACGCGACCGGCCCTGCGAGGCCATCGGCGCGGGTGGCGCGGGTGCCATCGGCGGCAAAGCTGACCCGGCAGAGCGTGCAGGGGCCGGTGCCGTAGCGCGCGACCTCCACCCAATCGCCCGCCAGCTGGCTGCGCGAGAATCCGACGATGGAGGAAATCGGCGCGTCAGCCGCGCGGAACCCGGTCAGCGGCGGCGCTTTCGCAGCGCAGGCCGCAAGGGCCATAAGCGACAGCAGCGCCAGGGGTCGGAGGGCAATCAATTGCGGCACAGGGTGGACCTTTCGCCAAGTTTTCCAAGCACATCGACACAGCCGGGCACGGGGGCATAGGGCGTGCAACTGCGGGACCGGGCGAGGCAGACATCACTGCAATCGCTGGAGACGGAGCAGGATTTACCGGCATCCGGGGTAGGGCGGATGCAGCGATATGTGCCGGTATCGCCCCGCTGGAATACGCCGCCATCGCCTAGACACGCCGCTTGCGGGCCGATCAGCGCGGCGGGCACCTCGGGCTTTGGGCTGCTGGCGGCGGCGATCACCTCGCCGCTGAGTGGCTGCAATGGGGATAGGATGGCAGGCTCGGTTTGGGCCGAAGGCTCGGCTTGGGGGGCTGCGTCAGGGGCGGGCGTGGCGGCGGTGCTTGTTTCATCAGGCGCCGCGCCGCCGCTCAGGGTGTCACAGGCGGCGAGCCCCAGCGCCAGCACCAGCGCCGCCGCCACGGCGCCGGTCAATTTAGGGATGCGCCCGCGCGCGCCATGCCCAGCCCCCCAGCGATGGCGCCTGCGCGACGCCTCCGCCGGGGGAGTATTTGCGGCATGACCAGACTGGCGCGGGCGCATCATGGGCCTCAGAACGGCATCGGGTGCGCGCGGTGCGCGGCTTCGATTTCCGACAGAACCTCATCCGACAGGGTCAACTCAGCGGCGCGCGCGGCGGTTTCGACATGCGTCACGGTGGTGGAGCCGAAAATCGGGATCGTCGGGAAGGGACGGGTGCGGGTCCATGCAAAGGCCATTTCCGACGGGTCGAGATCATGGCGGCGCGCAATGTCCAGATAGGCGTCGATGGCGGGCCAGACCCGATCAGTGACGCGGCCGCCGATGCTTTCATTGATCGAGCGGCGGCTGCCTTCGGGGGTCGCACGACCGCCATCATATTTGCCCGAAAGCATGCCCCCGGCCAAGGGCGTGTAGGCCAGCAGGGTCACGCCTTCGTTCACCGCCAATTCGGCCAGATCCAGATCATAAAACCGACAGAGCAGCGAATACTCGTTCTGAATGGTGAGCATCTCCGGCGCGCCCATGTCTCGGGCCAGCCGCAGCCATTGCGCGGTGCCCCATGCGGTTTCATTGGACAGGCCGACGGCGCGGATCTTGCCCGCGTCGCGCAGCTGCTTGAGCTTGCCCAGCACCTCGACCATATGCGCCTCGGTTTCGGCGCGGTTCTGCGAGGAGGGGTCGTAGGTCCAGTTCTGGCGGAAATGGTAGGAGCCACGATTGGGCCAATGCAGTTGATAAAGGTCGAGATAGTCGGTCTTCAGCCGCTCCAGCGACGCATCGACGGCGAGGTCGAGCGTTTCCGCGTCAATGCCGCGCCCGTCGCGGACCATGCCGCCATTGGGACCGACAATTTTCGATGCCAGCACGATATCGGACCGGCGTCCGGTTTTCTCCAGCCAGTTGCCGATCATGATCTCGGTATTGCCGGCGGTCTCTTTCTTCGGCGGGGAGGGATACATCTCGGCGGTGTCGATGAAGGTGATGCCGTGGTCGAGCGCGCAATCGATCTGCGCATGGGCCTCCGCCTCGGAGTTCTGGCTGGCCCAGGTCATGGAACCCAGACAGAATTCGGAAACGGTGATCTGGGAGGAGCCAAGGGGAATATGGCGCATGGGGGTGGTCCTTGCAGTCTGTGGATCAGGTTGAGCGCACTATGGGGCGGCGCGCGACGAGGGCAAGGCGAAAGCCCTGCATGACCTTGCGTGGGGTGCTGTGACCTGCCGGTGTCGTTTTGATCCTGCGCTCTGCGGGGCGTTGACGGGTGCACAGGCGGAACAGGAGAGCGCGCTAATCCGAGGTGGCGTATTGATGCGCTATATTAAGAACTTCACATAAATGCCTGTTATCAAATCAAATATTAAATTTAAGCGCCCGATGGTCGCGGTGGCGCAATCGCCTGCATGCAGCTATCCGCGATAAGACGGAAATTTGCGGATCACTCAATTCAGGCCATAAAAAACCCCGCCAGCGGTGAGCGCGGCGGGGTTTTTGATTTCAGACCTGAAGGCGGCTCAGCCTGCGCTGGCGCCTTCCTTTTTCTGGTCGGCATAGATCAGCAGCGGAGACGCGACGGAGGTCACAGCCTCCTCGTTGACGACCACTTCCTCGACGTGATCCAGACCCGGCAGATCGAACATGGTGTCGAGCAGGATGTCCTCCATGATCGAGCGCAGGCCACGGGCGCCGGTCTTACGCTCAATCGCGCGATGAGCCAGCGCGCGCAGGGCGTCGTCGGTGAAGGTCAGTTGCACGTCTTCGAGTTCAAAGAGGCGCTGATACTGTTTGACCAGCGCGTTCTTGGGCTGCGTCAGGATGGTGACCAGCGCGCTTTCGTCGAGGTCTTGCAGCGTGGCAAGCACGGGCAGGCGGCCGACAAATTCCGGGATCAGGCCAAACTTCAGCAGATCCTCGGGCTCAAGCTGGGTGAACACCTCGCCAATGCCGCGGCTGTCGGCTTCCTTCACATCGGCACCAAAGCCGATCCCGGAGCCTTTGCCCCGCTGCGCGATGATCTTTTCCAGACCGGCAAAGGCACCGCCACAGATGAACAGGATATTGGTGGTGTCCACTTGCAGGAATTCCTGCTGCGGATGCTTGCGCCCGCCCTGCGGCGGCACGGAGGCTACGGTGCCTTCCATGATTTTCAGCAGGGCCTGCTGCACGCCTTCGCCCGACACGTCGCGGGTGATCGACGGGTTGTCGGATTTGCGCGTGATCTTGTCGACCTCGTCAATATAGACGATGCCGCGCTGCGCACGCTCGACATTATATTCCGACGCCTGAAGCAGCTTCAGGATGATGTTTTCAACATCTTCACCGACATAGCCGGCCTCTGTCAGCGTGGTCGCATCGGCCATGGTGAAGGGCACGTCGATGATGCGCGCCAGCGTTTGCGCCAGCAGCGTCTTGCCGCAGCCGGTGGGGCCGATCAGCAGGATATTCGATTTCGCCAGCTCAATGTCGGATTTTCCGGCATGGTTGAGGCGTTTGTAATGGTTGTGGACCGCGACCGAGAGCACCCGCTTGGCGTGGCTCTGACCGATCACATAATCGTCGAGGACCTCGCAGATCTCCAGCGGAGTCGGCACGCCGTCGGTCGATTTGAGGCCGGAGCTTTTGGTTTCCTCGCGGATGATGTCCATGCACAATTCGACGCATTCGTCGCAGATGAACACCGTCGGGCCAGCGATGAGCTTTCGCACCTCGTGCTGGCTTTTGCCGCAGAAGGAGCAGTAAAGCGTGTTCTTGCTGTCGCCACCGGAAGTCGTTGCCATCGTCATCCTCTGCGGGCCGCATCAGGCCCATGCTGTAGGGGGTTCGCGGTTCATCCGCGCCCGGTTCGGCAGCAAGGCTGCCCTGTGTTGTTCTGCCCTGTGGCCCTGAGTCTAGGACAGCCCCCCCGGAGGCACAATCCGAAAATCCCCAAGGCCCCGTGGGGGCAAGTGGGGCGCTGTCCCGAAGATAAGGCCGGGACAGCGCGCAGTGTTACTTGGCGCCTTCGATCTTGGCGCGGCTTTCGACGATCTCGTCGATGAGGCCCCAATCGCGGGCTTCCTCGGGGGACATGAAATTGTCCCGCTCAAGCGCGGCTTCGACCTTCTTCAAGGACTGGCCGGTATGCTTGACGTAAATATGGTTCAGGCGATCCTTGAGCTTCTGGGTTTCTTGGGCGTGGATCATGATATCCGTCGCCTGACCCTGATAGCCGCCCGAGGGCTGGTGGACCATGATACGGCTGTTGGGCAGCGAGTAACGCATGCCTTTCTCGCCAGCGGTCAACAGCAGCGAGCCCATGGAGGCCGCCTGACCGATCACCAGGGTCGAGACCTTGGGTTTGATGTATTGCATCGTGTCATAGATCGACAGGCCCGACGTCACCACGCCACCGGGGCTGTTGATATACATCGAAATTTCCTTGGACGGATTTTCCGCCTCAAGGTGCAGAAGCTGCGCCACGACCAGTTGGCTCATGCCGTCATGCACGGGCCCGTTGACGAAAATGATCCGTTCCTTGAGCAGGCGCGAGAAGATGTCGTAGGCCCGTTCGCCGCGGCTGGTCTGTTCGACCACCATGGGGACGAGGTTCATGTAGGTTTCGATGGGATCTGTCATCTGGTCTCTGCCTCAAAATTCCGGGCGCCGGGCGGCGCGGTCCTCAGGGGCCAACGCCAATGCGCCCCCGGTCGTGACGAGTCTTAGTTGCGCCCCTGAGGGGCTGCAAGGGGCGCGCGGCACGGGCGGCCTGCCCGCAGGGCGCCGAAAAGGAGTCGACGCTGGCGATCGGAGTGACAGATGGGGGCGCCAAGACCGGGCGAAAAGGGTCAGATCGCCGGGAGGTCGGGTGACGTGGCGGCGGGACCGACGCTGAGGCGCACGCATAAATCCGTGAGGGATCAGGGTCTCGCCCTGCGACGCCGCGCACTATACGGCCTCTCTGGAGACCCATGACGTCGCCTGGGCGCGCCCGGCGGTCAGGGCAAAGGAGCGTTGTGATGTCCTGGGCGGGCGGGACTGTCTGGGCGGGGAGGTTCGCGCCGTCCCATGGGGAGGCTGGCCTCCCGCATAGCCAGCGCCGCCCGCAGGTGCGAGCGGCGCTAGATTACATTCAGATCAAGGCAGAATGCGTTGATATTTCGTGCCTTCCAGCGTCGCGCCGACGATCAGGCCAGACTGGCCAAAGACCAGCGCGATGACCGGGTCGAGCGCCGTCAGCGTCTCAGCCGACAGGTTGCCGCCCTGATCGTTGAGCGCATATTCGGCATCCGCGCCGACCGACCAACCCGCCGAGGTGCGGAACTGGCGCAGCGCTTCTTGCGTCATGAAGAACAGCGCGTGGCCGTATTGTTGCGCGCCGATCTGCAAACCAATCGTGGCCTGCGTGGCGGAATAGTAATCGACCGTCGCACCGTTGATGCGCAGCGCGCCGCGCCCGTAGCTGCCGCCGATACCGATGCCCGCTTTGGTGATGAGCGGCATGTAAAGGATGCCCGCTGCCTTGGCGGCAAGGTCACGCGTGCCGGGATACCGATTGAAAAGAAAGTTCTGGGTCGCATCGACACGCTGATCGATCGTCGTGGCGTTGGGATTGCCCACGCCGTTGCCACAACCGGCAAGAAGCGTCGCGCCCCCTGCAGCCATGCCCGCGATCACGCGTCGTCTGTTAATAAAGGATGTCTGCATGCTCATTGCACTGCCCCGCAATTTCGCGCTTGAAAATTGAATTGCCGCCCTGTCCCGGCCGGTCGCCTCATCTATAGGGCGTCCGGGCCGGTGTGTCACCAATGCTTGTGGCCTAAAAGGCACAAACCCCGCCGCGCAGCAAATCCTTGCCGAAACTTGTCGCAAAACGGGTCTGAGCCGACCGTTTCCCCGCCTTCAGCCAGCTTTAAGACGGCGGGCGATGCGGGGGGCGTAATAGGTCAGCACACCGTCGCATCCGGCGCGTTTGAAGGCCATCAGGCTTTCGGCCATCACGGCCTCGCCATCGATCCAGCCGTTTTGCGCGGCGGCCTCGATCATCGCGTATTCGCCCGACACCTGATAGGCAAAGGTCGGTGCGCCAAAGGTCTGTTTGGCCCGGTGAATAATGTCGAGATAGGGCAAGCCCGGCTTGACCATGACCATATCGGCGCCCTCGCTCAGATCGCGCGCGATCAGGCGCAATGCCTCATCGGTATTGGCGGGGTCCATCTGGTAGGTTTTCTTGTCGCCCTTGAGCGCGCCGGAGGCCCCGACCGCATCGCGGAAGGGCCCATAGAACCCTGAGGCGTATTTGGCCGAATAGCTCAGGATCGCCACATCGCGATGGCCCGAGGCCTCCAGCGCGGCGCGCATCGCGCCGATGCGCCCGTCCATCATGTCCGACGGCCCGAGGATATCGGCCCCCGCCTGCGCCTGTGCTAGCGCCATTTTTACCAGCGCCTCGACGGTTTCGTCATTGACGATCACCCCGTCGCGCACAATGCCGTCATGGCCGTTGGCGTTATAGGGGTCGAGCGCGATATCGGTCATCACCGCCAAGCCGGGCACTTCGGCCTTGATCGCGCGGATGGCACGATTGGCAAGGTTGTCGGGGTTCCACGCTTCCTCGCAAAGCTCCGTTTTCAGCGCGGGGTCGGTATAGGGAAAGAGGCACACGGCGGGAATGCCAAGCTGCGCGGCCTCGGATGCGGCCTCGACAATCATGTCCACCGAGCGACGCTGCACGCCGGGCATGGAGGCGACATCCTCCAGCACGCCTTCGCCATCGCGCACAAAAAGCGGCCAGATCAGATCATCCACCGTCAGCGCGTTTTCGCGGGCCAGCGCGCGGATCGCAGCACTGCGGCGGGTGCGGCGCAGGCGCGCGGCGGGGAAGGGGGCGGTGATCGGGCGCATCGGCGCTCTCCTTGGTCTGATCCGGGGGCCGGCTGGCGCAAGCCTGCGAGTGGGCTCAGACATGCACCCAACCGCCGATGATCTCAACCCGGCAGGCGGAGGCGCGAGGCCGCTATGACCGCGCAGGGCGCGGGCCGCGCGCTGCGCGCGAAGCCGGCGAAACGTCGCGGCAGTTGCGCCACACCTGCCCGCAGGCGGGCGTGTGCACGTTTCATATCTGCGCCGCCCCCATTAGGTTGCAGCGAATCTGCTTCAAGGGTCCACATGCTCGACTGGTATAGCCAAGTTCTCGAACTGATCGACCTGCGATCGTTCTCCAACCTGTGGTACTGGATCGGCCTCGCTGTGGTGTGGTCGCAGGCCTCGCACCGGGTGCTGGGCGTGCCCTATGATCTGGTCACGCGGGCGCAGCGCGACGGCGGGCAGGCCGAGACGGATTTGAACGACATCGTGCGCGTCTATGTCACGCGGTTGCTCTATATTCAGGACACTGCGGGGCTGTGGATCTTTGCGATCTTCCATTTCGTGCTGACCTCGCTGCTGATCCTCGGGTTCTGGTATGGGGTGGAATTCGCGCAGGCGCTGTCGCTGATCGTGGTGCCGATGGCGATCGTGGGTGGATTGTCGGTGCGCACGGCGCGCGCGATCCATCGCACCGATGGCGCGGATCTGCATCGCCGGCTGCGGCGGCATCGTCTGGTCGTGCAATTGATCGGCATGGTGGCGATCTTCATCACCGCGTTCTGGGGCATGTTGCAGAACATGACTTTTGGCGTGATCTGAGCCTAGGGGCTGGCAGGGTGGCGGCGCTCAAGCCTTGACACCACCGCCCGCGCCGATACCTGAGCAGTCCCATGACCACATCCCGCCCGCATAGCGCCCCGCCCAGAACCCACGTCACCGTCGGCGGCGCGCCCGAAGGCCATGACGCCCGGATCATCGCCCGCGAATTGGAGCGCGGCGCGACGTCGGTCGTGCATGTCGCGCGCGATGACAAACGTCTGGCCGCGATGCGTGCGGCGCTTGCGTTTTTCGTGCCCAATGCGGTGGTGCTGGATTTCCCCGGCTGGGATTGCCTGCCCTACGACCGGGTGTCCCCCAATCCCGATATCTCCGCCCGGCGGATGGCGACGCTTGCGGCGCTGACCCAAGGTGTGCCGGGGCCGTTTGTGTTGCTGACGACGCTCAATGCCGCGACCCTGCGCCTGCCTGCCCGCGATGTGCTACGCGAGGCGGCGTTTACCGCGCGGGTCGGGGGCCGGGTGGATGAGGAGGCGCTACGCAACTTCTTGGTGCGCATGGGCTTTACCCAAGCGCCGACGGTGCTGGAGCCGGGTGATTATGCGGTGCGCGGCGGGATCATCGACATCTATCCGCCGGGGCATCCCGGCCCGGTGCGGCTGGACCTGTTCGGCGATACGCTGGACGGCGCGCGGCGGTTTGATCCCGCGACCCAGCGCACGACCGAGAAGCTCGACACAGTGGAACTGGCACCCGTATCGGAGGTGATCCTCGACGATGCGGCGATCACCCGGTTCCGTCAGAATTACCGCATCGAGTTCGGCGCGGCGGGTACGGATGATCCGCTGTATGAGGCCGTGTCGGCGGGGCGCAAACATGCTGGGATCGAACACTGGCTGCCGTTTTTCCATGCGCGGCTGGAGACGCTGTTTGACTACCTGCCTGACGCGGTGGTGGTGCTGGACGATCAAACCAAGCCCGCCCGCATCAGCCGCTGGGAAGGCATCGCGGATCAATATGACAACCGTCGCGAGGCGCTGAAGACCAAGGCCCGGATGGGCAGTGTCTATAAACCCGCGCCTCCCGAATTGCTGTATCTGGACGAGGCCGCATGGGACGCTGCCGTGGCCGAACACCGGGTGCTGTCGCTGTCGGCGCTGCCGCATGGCAGCGGGCCGGGGGTGATTGACGCGGGCGGGCGGATCGGGCGCAATTTCTCGCCCGAGCGTCAGCAGGAGAAAGTTAGCCTGTTCGGGGCTTTGGCCGATCACATCCGCCGCGAACAGACCAGCCATCAGGTCGTTGTAGCCTCCTATTCCGAGGGCGCGCGCGAGCGGCTCAAGGGGCTGATGGAGGACGAAGATCTGGGCGGCGCGGTCGAGATCGGCGATTTCCGCGATGTGCCCGAGGGCACGGGCGGTGTGTTCCTGACGGTCTGGGCGCTGGAGCATGGCTTTACCGGCGACGGGCTGACGGTGATTTCCGAACAGGACGTGCTGGGCGACCGGCTGATCCGCGCACCCAAGAAAAAGCGTCGGGCCGAAAACTTTCTGACCGAAGCGCAAAGCCTGACCCCCGGCGATCTGGTCGTGCATGTGGATCACGGCGTGGGCCGCTACATGGGGCTGGAAACCATCGCCGCGATGGGCGCGCCGCATGAGTGCATCCATCTGGAATATGCCGATGCCGCGCGGCTGTATCTGCCGGTCGAAAACATCGAATTGCTCAGCCGCTTTGGCCATGAAGAAGGCCTGCTGGATAAGCTCGGCGGTGGCGCGTGGCAGGCCAAGAAAGCCCGGATGAAGGCGCGCATTCGCGAGGTCGCCGACCGGCTGATCCGCATTGCCGCCGAACGGGCGTTGCGCAAGGCGCCGGTGATGGAGCCTCCGGGTGATATGTGGGAACAGTTCTCCGCGCGCTTCCCCTATCAGGAAACCGACGATCAGCTGGCCGCGATTGGCGATGTGGTCTCGGACATGGAAAGCGGCACGCCGATGGATCGGCTGATCTGCGGTGATGTCGGCTTTGGCAAGACCGAGGTGGCGATGCGCGCCGCGTTCGTCGCTGCCATGTCGGGCCGTCAGGTCGCGGTAATCGCTCCGACGACGCTGCTGGCGCGGCAGCATTTCAACAGTTTTGCCGAACGATTCCGGGGCTTTCCGATCAATGTGCGGCAATTGTCACGCTTTGTGGCGGCCAAGGAGGCCACGGCCACGCGCAAGGGGCTGACTGACGGCACGGTGGATATTGTCATCGGCACCCATGCCCTACTGGCGAAATCGGTGAAGTTTCAGGATCTGGGTCTGCTCATCATCGACGAGGAACAGCATTTCGGCGTGTCGCATAAGGAACGCCTGAAGGAGATGCGCACCGATATTCATGTGCTGACCCTGACCGCGACGCCGATCCCCCGCACGCTGCAACTGTCGCTGACGGGCGTGCGCGATCTGTCGATCATCGGCACACCGCCCGTCGACCGGCTTGCGATCCGCACTTATGTCAGTGAATTCGACGCGGTGACGGTGCGCGAGGCGCTCTTGCGCGAACATTACCGCGGTGGCCAGAGCTTCTACGTTGTGCCGCGCATCACGGACCTGCCGGAGATCGAGTCATTCCTGCGCGAACAGGTGCCGGAAGTCAGCTTTGTCACTGCGACGGGGCAGATGGCCGCGACCGAACTCGACGACCGGATGAACGCGTTTTACGACGGCAAATACGATGTGCTGCTGGCCACGACGATCGTGGAATCCGGGCTGGATATCCCGACCGCCAACACGATGATCGTGCATCGCGCGGATATGTTCGGGCTGGCGCAGCTCTATCAGATCCGGGGCCGGGTGGGGCGCTCGAAAACCCGCGCCTATGCCTATATGACCACCAAGCCGCGCGCGCCGCTGACCCCTGCCGCCGAGAAGCGCCTGCGGGTGCTGGGCACGCTGGACAGCCTTGGCGCTGGCTTCACGCTGGCGAGCCAGGACCTCGACATTCGCGGGGCCGGCAGTCTGGTGGGCGAGGAACAATCGGGCCATGTGCGCGAGGTTGGCTATGAACTTTATCAATCGATGCTGGAGGAGGCGATTTCGCGCATCCGCTCCGGTCAGATGGAGGGGCTGACCGAGGATGACGGCCAATGGGCGCCGCAGATCAACCTTGGCGTGCCGGTGCTGATCCCTGACACTTATGTGCCTGATCTTGACGTGCGGTTGGGGCTTTATCGGCGCTTGTCCGGCCTGACGACAAAGGTGGAACTGGAGGGTTTCGCCGCCGAGCTGATCGACCGGTTCGGCCCGCTGCCGAAGGAGGTCAACACGCTGCTGTTGATCGTGCGCATCAAGGCGATGTGCAAACGCGCGGGCATCGCCAAGCTTGACGGCGGGCCGAAGGGCGCGACGATCCAGTTTCATAACGACAAATTCGCCAACCCCGCCGGGCTGGTGGAATTTGTGCAGGCACAAGATGGGCTGGCGAAAGTGCGCGACAATAAGATCGTCGTGCGCCGCGACTGGCAGAAAACCCGCGAAAAGATCCAAGGCGCCTTCGCTATCGCGCGGGATCTGGCCGAGAAAGTGCGGCAGTAGGGGCAGGGTGCTGAGAGCAACCGCTCTCAGCCCCGGCCGAAGGCGCTGCTCAGTCTGGGTCCGCCCCGGTCAGCTGTGTCTTGACCAGCAGATACGCGCCCGTCGCGGCGCAGAAAATCCCTGCCGCAAGGGGCACCGGCGTGCCGTTGAACAGCTGCCCCACCGGGATCGCAAGGATCACCGCACCGACGGTGGAGATTGCGCTGATGACCGAGGCCGCGATGCCTGCGATGCGGCCCACCGGCTCCATCGCCACGGCGTTGAGGTTGCCCATCCCGAGCGCCATCACCATCACCACCGAAATCAGCCAGACCAGAAACACCGCGAACTCCACGACCGGCGGCAGCACGCCGCTGATGAATGCCGTCAGCACGATCGCCGAGAAGATCATCTGCACCAGCAAGATCGCGCGGATCATCACCCGCATTCCCAGCCGCATCACGACGCGCGCGTTGAAAAACGACGACATGCCCGCGCATAGCGCAACCAAGCCGAACCACAGCGGAAACGTGTCGCCACGACCGAAATACTGCTCGAAGATCTGTTGCACCGAAGTCAGCGTCATCATCAGCATCGACAGCGCCAGAACCTGCGCGGCGATGGCGACGACGACCGTGCGGTTGGCCGCCATCTCGCGGATAGCCTCCCAGATCCGGGTCAGGCTCAGCGGGCGGCGGTTCTCAGGGCGCAGGGTTTCTTCCTGACGGAAGCCGAGCCAGAGGGCATTCATAAGCGCGAATGCTAAAAACGCGCCGAAAATCCCGTGCCACCCGGCAAGCGCAATAATCACAGCGCCCAGCGAGGGCGCCACCGCCGGCAGCAAGGTGAAGACCATCATGACGAACGACACGATCCGCGCCATTTGCCGTCCCGAATAGAGGTCGCGCACCATGGCAAGCCCGGCCACGCGCGGGCCCGCGGCGCCGAGCCCTTGGAGGAACCGACCCAGCAGAACCATTTCAAGCGAAATCGCGCTGGCGGCAAGGATCGCGCCCGCCGCATAGAGCACCAGCCCCATCATGATGATCCGCCGCCGTCCGAACGCATCCGCAAGCGGGCCGGTGACAAACGTGCCCAGCCCCATGCCCAACATGAAGATGGTGATGACATATTGGACGCGATTGGGATTATCGGGGCTCAATTCCTGCCCGATGACAGGCAGGGCGGGCAGCATCGCGTCAATCGAGAAGGCGACGGTGGCAAATAGCATCGCCATCAGGGCAATGAATTCTTTTTCGGGTAGACGTCTGGGCATGGGCAATATCCTTTGCCCGACCCGATAGCCCCAAGCGCCTGCGGGGGCCAGAGGGCAGGCTACGATGCAGGGGGCAGTGTGCGCTCACGAACGCATCTGGACGCCACGGTGGGGTCCATGGCGTCATCTACGCGTCATCCTGCCTTGGAATCAGGCGTTGATCTGCTCGTTGATCTCACCGATTAGCTTCAGCCATAGATCGGTCGGCTGCGCGCCCGGCACGACATGGGTGTTAGCAATGATGAAGGTCGGGACACCGGTCAGCCCTTTGTCCCGGCCATGGGCGTCGCGGGCGCGGATATCCTCGACATCCTGATCGCCTTGCAACAGGCGGCGCACGACCGCGGCATCCAGCCCCGCGCCATCGGCAATATCTGCCAGCGTTTCAGCATCGCCGATATCGCGGTTTTCGGTGAAATAGGCAGCAAATAGCGCGTCGACGACCTGCGTCTGGCGGTTTTCAAGCCCGGCCCAGTGGATAAGCCGGTGCGCGTCCAGCGTATTGGGCGTGCGCTCGATGGACCCGAGGTTCATGTCGAGGCCTTCGGCCTCGGCCCGCTCAACGATTGGGGCATAGGCCGTCACCGCGCCCTCGCGGCCGCCGAATTTATGCTCCAGATACGCGGTCCGATCCATGCCTTCGCGCGGCATGGTGGGATTGAGCTGAAACGGGTGCCATTCGATGACGAAGGGATTGTCCGGCGTCTCAGCAATGGCACGGGCCAGCGCGGACCAGCCGATATAGCACCACGGGCAGACGGGATCGGAAAAGATGTCGAGCTTGATCATGCCCGAGCCATAGCAAACGCGCCGGGAGAAGGAAACGGGGGAGCGTCACCTGTGCGCGCGCGCCGCGTATGCTCGTTCATGGGGTAGAGGCGGAAGTTCACAGCCTCATTCCTGCGAGGCGGACCCAGCGCGCCTCACTGCCCCCAAGATGCCCTTGGGAGCCGTGGCTGGATAGGCCGTTTGAGGAGCCAGACCTCTCGGCGAAGGCTGCAACACACTACGGAAAGGGCCGGGCTCCGTGGCAGATCACGATCCCGCAGAGCCCGGCCAACGCTCCGGCGGCGTCAGATCGCGGAATCGACGGCGCGAGCGCCCGAGGAGATATCCATGCCGATCCCTTCGACCGTGGCGCAGCCCGCTAGGGTCAGGCCAAGTCCGATCAGTAGTAGCATCCGTTTCATCACCGTTCCTCGCATCAGTCTTCGCTCCACCACCAGATGTCGGGCTGAAAGCCGATCCAGTCGCCATACATCGGGATGGTCTCGGGGTATTTCAGTTCCTTGCGATGCACCAGCACGGAGTCCTCGGTGAACCAGTTCGGCACCACATAGCGCCCCGCCGTCAGCACCCGGTCGAGCGCGCGGGTGGCCGCGCGGAAATCTTCCTGCGTGTCGGCCTGCAGCATGTCGCCGATCAGCCCATCCACCGCCGGAGAGGCAACGCCCATCCAGTTGCGGCTGCCATCCTGCGCGGCAGCATCAGCGCCCCAGTAGAGATATTGCTCATTGCCGGGGCTCAACGACAGGGAGCGCACATACCATGCCATGTCGAAATCGAACGCGTTCGTGCGTTCGGTATATTGGGCGCTGTCGGCGCTGGTGACGGTGACCTGCGCGCCAATGCGGCGCAGGGCGGAGGCGTAGATATCGGCGATATTGCCGATCTGTGTCGCGCCCGAGCTCAGCAGGATCTCAAAGCGCAGCGGCTCGCCCTCAGGGGAGGTCATGACGCCGTTCTCGACCGTCCAGCCGGCATCTTGCAGGCTGCGCATGGCGGCGCGGGTGCCACGGCGATTGGCTTCCGATCCGTCCGAGACGGGCAGGGCGTAGCCTTCCATCGCGCCGGGGGGCAGGTCGGCCTCATAGGCGGAGAGGTAATCCGCGACGCGGCCCTCGGCGGGGCCTTCGGCCATCGCCAATACCGAGTTGGAATAATAGGATGTGATGCGCGGATCGCTGGAATTGTTGAGGATGCGGGAGATGTATTCGAAATTATAGGCCTCGATCATCGCCTGCCGCACGCGCCAGTCATCGAACGGTGCGCGGCGGGTGTTCATCACGAACCCCGCGATGCCCGAGGGGCGCTCATGCGCGATCTCCGACACCACGACATCGCCCGCGCGCAAGGCGGGGAAATCATAGCTGGTGGCCAGCTTGGCCTTGTTGGTTTCGCGGTTGGTGGACAACTCGCCCGCGCGGAACGCCTCGAACGCCACATCGCCGTCGCCGAACCACTCATAGCGCAGCGTGTCGAAATTATGCTGACCCTTATTGAAGGGCAGATCCGCGCCCCACCAATCGGGATCCTTATCGAGGTTCATGTAGCGGCCCGGCTCGTAATCGCCGATCACATAGGGCCCGGAGCCTACCGGAGCGACCAGCCCCGAGGCATCGAACGCGCGCTCGTCATAGGTGGATTTCTTCAGGATCGGGCGCAGGCCAAGGATCAACGGCATCTCGTTGTTGGGCTCGCTTAACGTGAAGCGCACGGAACGCTCGCCTGTCTGCTCCGCCGTTTCAATCGCCGACCAGCCGCCGTGGTAGCGCGGATGGCCCAGCGTGCCGAGCGTCTCAAATGACCAGATCACGTCCTCGACCGTGACCGGGCTGCCATCGGAAAACCTTGCTTCGGGCCGCAGGGTAAATTCGACCCAGGATCGATCCTCGGCGGTCTCGATCGTCTCGGCCAGCAGCCCATAAAGGCTGAACGGTTCATCGTAGCTGCGCCCCATCAGGCTTTCGAACCCATACATCCGCCAGCCATAGGGGGCGCTGCCCTTCAGGATGAACGGATTGAGGCTGTCATAGCTGCCGATCTCGCCAAAGGTGAAGGTGCCGCCCTTGGGCGCATCGGGGTTCACATGGGGCAGGTGGTCGAAATCCGCGGGCAGGGCAGGCTCCCCATACATGGCGATGCCGTGCTGCGGCTCAGCTGTCGCGAATCCCCCGCCCACGCTCAGCGCCAGCCCGGTGGCCGCGCCGGCAAGCCAGCGGTGGCGCCTATTCAAAAAATCGAGGCTCATCTGCGTTACAATCCCTGCCTGCCCTTGTTTGTCTGGCCTCGACCGTAGTGACGGTTTCAAGGAGTTTCAAACTTTTAGCTTTGAAAGCGGCGGAGGATTGCGTATAAAGAGGGCACTGCTCGATAGGTTTCTTGCCTGTATGAAACCTGCCTCAATAACTTAGCGCCCGCCTTGTGCGGGCGTTTTTTTTGGGCAGGTCACATGGTCGGAATGCGGCTCAGCTGAACGGCGGCTGATCGTGGACGGGTGACAAAATCCCCTTGGCCATCATCGCGCCGCGCAGCAGCAGAATCAGTGTGCTCTGCCAATAGCCTGCACACAAACAATCACCAAGCGTTGCGACAGGCGCGATCCGCGCGTGGGCGGGGTTCCGCGCATCGGTGTCGTCTATCGCATTGCGGCGTGTGCGGGTCGCCAAGGGGCACGGCTGCGACATTTCCGGAATTCGGACCTGTCCGGCGGGATTATTCCTCTCCTTTTTGCAGTTGCGGCATATATCATGGGCAGCAATTGAAAACAGGAGCAGACCTGATGACTTTGACCTCCAAGACCGCGATCATCACCGGCTCGAACAGTGGCATCGGTTTGGGCGTTGCGCGCGAACTGGCCCGCGCCGGGGCGGATGTGGTGCTGAACAGTTTTACCGACCGGGACGAGGACCACCAGATCGCCGAGGATATGGCCCGCGAGACCGGTGCCAATGTGCGCTACATTCAGGCGGACATGTCCAAGGGCGATCAGTGCCGCGCGTTGATCGAGAAGGCCGGCGCCTGTGATATCCTGATCAATAACGCGGGCATCCAGCATGTCGCGCCGATTGATGAATTCCCCACGGAGAAGTGGGACGCGATCATCGCCATCATGCTGAGCTCCGCTTTTCACACCACCGCCGCTGCGCTGCCGCTGATGCGCAAGGCCGGCTGGGGCCGCGTCATCAACATCGCCTCCGCACATGGGCTGACCGCATCGCCTTATAAATCCGCCTATGTCGCGGCCAAACATGGTGTTGTCGGCATGTCCAAGGTCGTCGCGCTGGAGACGGCGAAGGAGCCGATCACCGCTAATGCCATCTGTCCGGGCTACGTCCACACGCCGCTGGTCGACAAGCAGATCCCCGATACGATGAAGAAATACGACATGACCGAAGAGGAGGTGATCGAGAAGGTGATCCTTGAGCGGCAACCCTCGAAGCAATTCACCACTGTTGAGCAACTGGGCGGCACTGCGGTATTCCTGTGCTCCCCCGCTGCCGACCAGATCACCGGCACAACGATTTCGGTGGATGGTGGCTGGACCGCCATGTGAAGCCCTGACGGCAAATCGGGCGAGGCCTGCGATGCACGCCCGGCCCAAACTGCGAAATGCGGCTTCCCCTGCGCGTCAGGGGGAGGGCGCCACTATCTCAGGCCGGGCGGAGGCTGTCGCGGAAGCGGCGCATGCGGGTCTGGTAATGCTCGGCTGAGGCACGCAATTTGGCGATGGCCGCGTCATCCAATTGGCGCACCACCTTGCCTGGCATGCCCATGACGAGCGAGCCGTCGGGGATCTCGCGGCCCTCAGGGATCAGCGCGCCCGCACCGATCAGACAATTGCGCCCGATCCGCGCGCCGTTCAGGACGGTGGCCCCCATCCCGATCAGGCTCTGCTCCCCGATCGTGCAACCGTGCAGCATCGCCTTATGGCCAATGGTGCAATTGGCGCCGATCTCCAGCGGATAGCCCATATCGGTATGCAACACGCAGTTTTCCTGAATGTTGGAGCCCGCGCCCAGAATGATCACCTCATTGTCGCCGCGCAGGGTCGCGCCGAACCAGACCGAGCCTCCGGCGTGGATTTCGACCTTTCCGATCAGGTTGGCATCATCGGCGATCCAGCTGTCGGGATCGATCCGGGGCGTGTGGTCCTCGAAGGCATAGATCATGCGTGACGCTCCTCGAATTCGCCATTCAGACGGCGCACCACGGCGGCCAGATCGGGCTGCTGGGAAATGCGCAGCCGTTCGGCGGTGACGATGGTTTTCAGCCGGTCCTCCGTCGCGTCCAGATCGTCATTGACCAGAACGTAATCATATTCGGGCCAATGGCTGATCTCGTCACGGCTTTTCTTCATCCGGTTTTCGATCACGTCGTCGGGGTCTTGGGCGCGGGCACGCAGGCGACGCTCCAGTTCCGGGATCGACGGCGGCAGGATAAAGATCGACAGCGTATGTTTGCCCAGAACCGAGGTCCGGATCTGCTGGCCGCCCTGCCAATCGATGTCGAACAAAACGTCCTGACCCGCGCTGATCGCCGCTTCGACGGGCTCGCGGGGGGAGCCGTAATAGTGGTCAAACACCTTGGCATGTTCCAGCATATCGCCAGATTCGACCAATTCTTCGAACTGGGCGTGGCTGCGGAAATAGTATTCGCGACCATCGATTTCGCCGGGGCGGGGGTTTCGGGTCGTGGCCGAAATCGAAAAGCGCAGACCGGGGTCCCAATCCATCAACCGTCGCGCCAGCGTCGATTTACCGGCGCCCGAAGGCGAGGACAGGATGATCAGAAGCCCGCGGCGATCGGCCATGTGCCCTCCGTTTGTTTCGGGTGTTCCACGTCGATGTTGACCGCGCATCTGGGCGATCAACGGGCGGAGGTCAAGTCCGATCAGGAGGTATGTCAGCCTGCGTGGCTCTCACCCGCCAGTTTATACATGGGCGGTAAGAGGCTGATTATAAGTGTAAAAAACAGATTAACGGGCGTGCGATTTCGCCTCAAACGGTTAAGGAACCTGTGCTGCCGCGACGATGGGTCCGGGGCCCGGACGCTGCACGATGACCACGGCGGGATCTGATCCGGGCGCGGAAAGCGATACGTCGAGCACCGATTTCCCATCCCATTTCCCAACCACATCCCAGCTGGTGACGATGTTGGCGTAATCCAGCGTCTTGCCTGCGTTTTCACCCGTCTTGATGGTCACTGTCTCGCGCGGCAGGTAGCGCACAAGCTGCACAACCAACTCTCCTAACGGGGGGGTGGGAGAGGCTGCTTTCAGCTCAATCATATCACCGACGCGATTGGCCTGAAGCTGGACGGCATCGGGGCGCGCGGCGTGATGCTCCAGCAGGTCAACCACCTCCATCGGACGCGCACCGACGACCTGTTCGGTGCCGTTAATGACCATCTGCGGGGTGTAGATGGTGCGCGAACCATTGGCATGGGCGTAGGCCTTCTGCCGCTTGGTATGCGCCGGGCGGGCAAATTTATCGGCCCAGCCGATATAGTCCCAATAATCCACATGCAGGGCCAGCGCGATCACGCCTTCCTTGCCTGCAAGCCGGGACAGAAGTTCATCGGCGGGCGGACAGGATGAGCAGCCTTGGGAGGTGTAAAGCTCTACCACGACCGGGTTTTCCGTTGTGGTGGCGGGGGCAGGGGCGTCGGCCACGGGGGCACGGTCGGCCTGCGCGGAGTGAAGCTGCGGATGCGGGGCGGCCCCCTGAACGAAACTGCCGCCGAAGGGAGGCGCGCCCCGTTGCACAATGGCCGGCCCGGCGGTGGGCGCAGCGGCACGCGACGAAGGCGCAAAGGACGGAATATCGGCGAAGGCATCGACGGATTTCACACCACCGCGCCACGCATCGGACAGACCCCGCGCGACCCGATCGAGAGAATTTCCGGCGGCAATGTTGCCCGCGCCTGAACCGGGGGTGCCCGCAGTGGCAGCCCGTTCCTGGCCCGGTCCCCCTGCCTGCGCAAGCGCGAGGCCGGAGCTTCCAATCCCCGCGCCGAGGCAGCAGAGCGCGGCAAGCATTATCCGTCGCATGGTGATCCGTTCATTGTCTCTGTCGTGACTTTGGTTCTAGTGCCCCCTACCATTGAGCACCAATCAAGGAATTGCGAGAGTCTGTCGCAAAACCTTTCTGCCACCCTCGCTATTCGGTGTGCAATGGTATACATTTTGCGCCACAGGCGTGATTTACCCTTGATCCGAACAGTCGGCTCAGGCACATCAAGCCCAGCCTTACCCCTGATGCTGAAAGGGAGCCATCGCATGCCCATCGTTGTCGGTCACGATACCGCTAAGACCCGTAAGACCCTTGAGGTCAACGGAACCTCTTTTGCCTATTATTCCATCCCCGCTGCCGAAGAAGCCGGTCTGGGTGATTTCTCGAAGCTGCCCGCCGCGCTGAAAGTGGTGCTGGAGAACATGCTCCGCTTTGAGGATGACAAGACCGTATCGGTCGAGGATATCAAGGCCTTCGCCGAATGGGCGCAGAAGGGGGGCAAGAACCCCCGCGAGATCGCCTATCGCCCGGCCCGCGTGCTGATGCAGGACTTCACCGGCGTTCCCGCCGTGGTCGACCTTGCCGCCATGCGCGACGGCATCACCGCTCTGGGCGGCGACGCACAGAAAATCAACCCGCTGAACCCCGTTGATCTGGTCATCGACCATTCGGTCATGATCGACGAGTTCGGCAACCCGCGCGCGTTCCAGATGAACGTCGACTGCGAATATGAGCGCAACCTTGAGCGCTACACCTTCCTGAAATGGGGTCAGAAGGCGTTCAACAACTTCCGCGTTGTGCCGCCGGGCACCGGCATCTGTCACCAGGTGAACCTGGAATACCTCAGCCAGACGGTTTGGTCCGATACGGATCAGAACGGCGATGAGGTGGCCTATCCCGACACGCTGGTCGGCACTGACAGCCACACCACCATGGTCAACGGCGCGGCCGTTCTGGGCTGGGGTGTGGGCGGTATCGAGGCCGAGGCCGCGATGCTGGGTCAGCCGATTTCCATGCTGATCCCCGAAGTTGTCGGCTTTGAGCTGACCGGCCGCATGGTCGAAGGCACCACCGGCACCGATCTGGTTCTGAAGGTCGTCGAAATGCTGCGCGCCCAAGGTGTGGTCGGCAAATTCGTCGAATTCTACGGCAATGGTCTCGACAACCTGCCGCTGGCCGACCGGGCGACCATCGCCAACATGGCCCCCGAATATGGCGCCACCTGTGGCTTCTTCCCGATTGACCAGGAAACCCTGCGCTATCTGGAAAACACTGGCCGCGACAAAGACCGCATCGCGCTGGTCGAAGCCTATGCCAAGGCCAACGGTTTCTGGCGCGACGCGTCCTATGCGCCCATCTACACCGACACGCTGTCTCTCGACATGGGCACCATCGTTCCGGCCATCTCCGGCCCGAAACGCCCGCAGGATTACATCGCGCTCGACGTCGCCGCGACTGAGTTCGGCAAATATGTCGAAGGTCAGCGCAGCGCGCATGATGCCAGCAATCGTGCCGAAGGCCGCTGGGAAGGCGAGGGCGGTCAGCCCGAACCCACCGACATCCCCGGTGACGAAGGCTATCACAAGCGCGGTTTCGTGCAGACCGATGACGGCCACTATCAGCTGCATGACGGCTCGATCGTGATCGCGTCGATCACCTCCTGCACCAACACGTCGAACCCTTATGTGATGATCGGCGCTGGTCTCGTGGCCCGCAAGGCCCGCGAGAAAGGCCTGACGCGCAAGCCTTGGGTGAAGACCTCGCTCGCGCCCGGCTCTCAGGTCGTGTCCGAATATCTCGAAGCCGCCGATCTGCAGGACGATCTGGACGCGATCGGGTTCAACCTTGTCGGCTACGGCTGCACCACCTGTATCGGCAACTCCGGCCCGCTGGAGCCCACGATCAGCAAATGCATCAACGACAACGATCTGATCGGTGTCTCGGTGCTGTCGGGCAACCGGAACTTCGAAGGCCGGATCAGCCCCGACGTGCGCGCCAACTATCTGGCCTCGCCGCCGCTGGTTGTCGCCTACTCGCTGATCGGCGACATGAATGTGGACATCGCCACCGCGTCGCTGGGTCAGGACAAGGACGGCAATGACGTCTACCTGAAGGACATCTGGCCGTCGGCCAAGGAGATCTCGGATCTGGTCGAAAAGACCGTGACCCGCGAGGCGTTCCAGTCGAAATACGCCGATGTGTTCAAGGGTGACGAGAAGTGGCAGGCGGTGGAAACCACCGATAATGAGACCTACGACTGGCCTGCCGCGTCGACCTATGTGCAGAACCCGCCTTACTTCAAGAACATGTCCAAGGATCCGGGCGCGATCGCCGATATCGACGGCGCGCGTGTCCTGACGGTGCTGGGCGACATGATCACGACGGACCATATTTCGCCCGCCGGGTCGTTCAAGGATACAACGCCGGCAGGCAAGTATCTGTTGGACCGTCAGGTGCCCCAGCGGGAGTTCAACTCCTACGGGTCGCGTCGGGGCAACCACGAAGTGATGATGCGCGGCACCTTCGCCAACATCCGTATCCGCAACGAGATGCTTGACGGTGTCGAAGGCGGCTACACCAAAGGCCCCGATGGCGAGCAGGACTCGATCTATGATGCCGCGATGGCGTATATGGATCAGGGCACCCAGCTGGTGATCTTTGGCGGTGAACAGTATGGCGCAGGTTCGTCGCGTGACTGGGCCGCAAAAGGCACCGCGCTTCTGGGCGTGAAGGCCGTGATCGCCGAGAGCTTTGAGCGTATTCACCGCTCGAACCTGATCGGCATGGGCGTCCTTCCGTTCGAGTTCACCGGCGGCGATACGCGCAAATCTCTGGGCATCACCGGCGATGAGAGCGTGAGCATCAAAGGTCTAGCGGATGTCACCCCGCTGCAGGAAGTGACTGCGCAGATCACCTATGCCGATGGCACCACCAAGGATGTGACCCTGCGCTGCCGCATCGATACCGCGGTGGAAAAGGAATATGTCGAGAATGGCGGCGTGTTGCACTATGTGCTCCGCGACCTCGCCAAGTCCTGATCGCGACATAACCGCCGGCCTCGGCCGGTGAGGAGAATACTGCGAAGCCCCGGCCCAATGGTCGGGGCTTCTGCATGCGTGGGGGGACCAACCCAGACGCACGGGAACATCGATGAGCCTCGCACCTGCGTGGCTGTGTGGTTTACGTCGCTGTCGCTGTCGCTGTCGCTGTCGCTGTCGCTGTCGCTGTCCTTGTGGCTGTCGCTGTCCTTGTGCCTGTCGCTGGGCGGCAATGTGCTGCGGAAAGGCTGGGCAGTATGGTGTGGTATGGCAGCAGGTGAATTGGCGGAGCGCTTGAGATAGAGATCAAGGCTTCACGGGGGCAATAGACGGGCGCAATTCATGGGTGCGGCCTGCGATGCGCTGCAATGGTAAGTCGGACGGTGGAAACCCACCCCAATCGAAGGGTAAACAGGTTCCTATCTGTTTCTGTTAATTCGCACTGCTTGCCCGCAGAGCTTCCTCAATTGATGGAGCAGCCAGCGGATTGACTGCTCGCCACCTGTCTCACCCTTCCAGATCCGGCGTGATCAAGTTCATGATCTTCGCGGCGTCAGGGCGGGTGCGGCTGCCCCAGCTGCCTTTCACCTGTCCGTCGGCACCGATCAGAACCTTATTGAAATTCCAATTCGGGACGAAGCCGTGGGTGCGGGCCATCCATAGGTAAAACGGGTGCGCGTCAGCGCCGCGGACTTTGGTAAGGTCCGTCATGGGCAAGGTAGCGGTGTAGGTCAGTTCGCAGAAATCCTTGACCTCCGCGCCGGTGGCGAGTTCCTGATTGAAGTCATTCGACGGCACCGCCAGCACGATCAACCCGCGGGGACCGAGTTGCTCATGCATTTTCTGCATGGTCGCATATTGATCCGTATAGCCGCAGAGCGAGGCGCTGTTGATGATCAGAACTGGTTTTCCAGCCCAACTCGCGCTGTCATGCACGCCACCATCGAGGTTGCTGAACTCCATTCGTGGCATCCTCTGCCCATCGTCACCCGGGCCCGCCGCCGCGACTGATGCAGCCAGCGCCGAAGTCAGCAGCATCCACAGTGCCCCGAACATCCTCAAGCAGCGCAAATAGCCGGGCCGGCGTCGGACAGAGAGGGTGCTGGAATGGCGCAGGGACGACATGGCGGGTTCCTTTCGGTAGACCCAGAAAACACGAGAGACATGAAGAAAGAGTTTCGATCCGCAGGTTTTCGCAAGGTCGCACAATGGCCTCTGTTCCTGCCGGCACCTCAATGGCACAGTCGGATGGTGATTGGGGAATATGATGGCGACCACTGAACGGGCGGAATCCAATAGCGATATTATAGTGATGGGTGTTTCCGGCTGCGGGAAATCTACGGTCGCGGCGGGTTTGGCGGAGCATCTTGAGCGACGCTTCATTGAGGGTGACGCGCTGCACCCGGAAGCGAACCGGCGCAAGATGGCTGCGGGCCAGCCGCTTGACGATAGTGATCGCTGGCCGTGGCTGGACCGGATCAGGGCCGAGATGGCGAGCGCGCGAATGCCTGTGGTGATCGCGTGTTCGGCCTTGCGCCGGGCCTATCGTGATCGGCTGAGGAGGGCGGATCGACGCCCGGTTTTGCCCAGACCCGTTATCTTTTTGCACCTGACCGCCGCGCGCGAGGTGATCGCCCAGAGGATGGAGCAGCGGGCAGGGCATTTCATGCCGGTGGCGCTTCTCGACAGCCAGTTTGCCGCGTTGGAACCGCTCGAACCTGATGAGCCGGGATGCACTGTGACGGCGTTAGACAGTCCCAAAGACACAATTCAGGCGGCGATTGCGGGGCTTAATGAGTGCTATGATTTACACGAATAAACCTTAAGTTTCTCCTATAATTCGTTGTTCGTGAAGGACGATTTAGCGCCTCCCTCGGCGGCCCTGTCCGTTCGCCAGCCCCTTTCCGTTCCCCTTCGCTCAGTCTATGACTCGAGCAGCTAATTTTTGGGAGGATGGTCATGAAGCTTTTGCGATATGGTGAACGCGGCGCGGAGAAGCCGGGGATGCTGGATCAGGACGGCGTCTTGCGCGATCTGTCGGGCGAGCTTCCGGACCTTACCGGCGCGGTGCTCGGCGCAGAGAGCCTGGAGCGGTTGCGCGCCCTTGATCCGTCGACATTGCCACAGGTCGCGGGCTCCCCGCGCATCGGGCCGTGTGTCGCGCAGGTGGGCAAGCTGATTGGCATTGGGCTGAACTATTCCGATCACGCCGCTGAAACCGGCATGGCGATCCCCTCTGAACCGATCACCTTCATGAAGGCAACCTCAGCGATATCAGGGCCTTATGACCCGGTCCTACGCCCCGACCACGCCGAGAAGCTGGACTGGGAGGTTGAGTTGGGTGTGGTGATCGGCACCCGTGCGCGGCGGGTGAGCGAAGCTGACGCGCTGAGCCATGTCGCGGGATATACAATCGTGAATGATGTCTCCGAACGCAGTTGGCAGGCCGAACGTAAGGGGCAGTGGACCAAGGGCAAAAGCCACGACACATTCGCCCCGATCGGTCCGTGGCTGGTGACGGCAGATGAGGTGGCCGACCCGCAAGATCTGGGTATGCGACTTGATGTGAACGGCGAGCGGCGGCAGGACGGATCCTCCGCAACACTGATCTTCGGCATCGCGCATCTGGTGCATTATCTGAGCCAATTCATGACGTTGGAGCCCGGAGATATCATCACCACCGGTACGCCTCCGGGGGTGGGGATGGGAATGTCGCCGCAAGTGTGGTTGCAGAACGGGGATGTGATGCGACTGGAAATCGACGGGCTTGGGCATCAAGAGCAAACCGTGATGGCCGACCAGTGAGCGACCATGCCGGGCATGAGGGTTTGCAAAGCGGTTTGCAAAGTTTTGCACAGGACAGTCCAGCCGCAGCGGCCTCGCGGCCGCGCAGCACCGATTGGCCCATGATCTGGATTGCAACCTGCTGCGGTATGGCGGCAGCGGTGCAGGTGGGCAAGGCCTCTGCCGCGCTGCCGCTGATCCGGGCCGAATTCGGCAGCGGGGTGTCGGTGCTTGCGGCCTATGTGTCGCTGATCAGTGTGGTCGCGGCGCTGGCAGGCTTCGGCTTTGGCATGGTCAGCCGCCGGGTTGGTCCGCGTCGCGCGGCTTTGACCGGGTTGGCACTGATCGTCGTGGCCGGGCTGGGGGGCGCGTTGGCCGGGGGCGCTCCGTCCCTGATAGCGACGCGGTTGATCGAAGCTGTTGGCTTTGCACTATGCACCACCGCGTTGCCTGCCGTCATTCGCGCGGCGACCGGGCCGGGAAACTCTTCGGCGGTGATGGGGATCTGGGCCATGTGGTTGCCGGGCGGGGTGGCGACGGCGATGGCCTTGGCGGCGCTGAGCCTCGATCCCTTGGGGTGGCGCTGGTTTTTTGTCCTATGCGCCGCGGCGCCGGCCTTGGCGCTGATGACGCTGTGGCGGGTGCGGACAGTGACCGCCATGCAGGATAGAGAGGCCAGAGGGCAGGCAAAGGTCGCGCCAGCGCGCGCGACCGGTCCGGCCCCGATATCCGCCCGGACTGTGCTGCGCCAGACGGAGCTTCTGGTCGCGGCGGTCTTTGTGGGGTTTTCAGCGGGAAACATGATTTTAATGAGTTTTCTGCCAACGATGCTGGTGGATGACATGGGGCTGACGCCGTCGCGCGCCGGGTTGACGGTGATGCTGGCGATGCTGTGCATGTTGCCGATGAACGTCGCCACCGGGCGTATGATCGATCGCGGCTGGAACATGCCGCTCATGATTGCCGGCGCGGTGATCGTCATTGGTATTTCAGCGCTGATGGTGACGGCGCAAGGTGCCCCGGACTGGCTGCGGCTGAGCGGTGTTTTCGGGTTCGGCATTGGTGCGGGCGTGCCGCCTGCGGCGATCTGGGGCTCGATCCCGCTGCTGGCAAAGCGGCCGTCGGATGCGCCGCTGCTGTCGGGGCTGTTCTATCAGGGCGCGGGGCTGGGTCAGGTCAGCGGCCCGATCCTTGCCGGTTTGGTCCTGACGCGCGTGCCGGGATGGTGGGTCGCGTCATGGTGTGTGGCGGGGATGATGGCGGTGACGGTCGGGTTGACCCTGTGGCTGGCGCGGAGCATGGCTGCCCGGCGCCAGACCTAGGGGGGATCGCCTGCGGCCTAGCCAAATGCAAGCGCCGCCAGATCCCGTCCACCCTGCCAGATCAGCCGAATGGACAGCACGAATAGCAGGCCCTGGATCAGGTTCAGGTAGTGCTGGTCACTGACCGCGCGCGCGGCCCAGCGGCCGCATACCGTGCCGAATATGCCCGCCACGGCGAGCAAGCTGGTCAATTGCCAATCCACATGCGACAGCGCGCCGACGCTGAGATAGGCGGGCACTTTGGCGAGGTTGATGGCGGCAAAGGCGATGGTCGTGGTCCCCGCAAAGACCAGTTTCGGCAGTTTCTGCGGAAGCACATAGGTCTGCCATGGCGGGCCGCCGGAATGGGAGATGAAGCTCGCCATCCCCGTCAGCACACCCCAGAAAATGCCGCGCGGCACATCGGCAGCCCGCGCCGGGCCATCGCGGCCCGTGATGAACCATGCCCGCAAACAATAGGCGAGCCCGATCAGGCCGACGGCAATGGTGAAGACCGAACTTGGCACAACCGGCTCCAGCATTGTGCCAAGGATGACACCGGCGAAACCTGCGGGGATCAGCAGCTTGAGGTTCCATGCGGAATAGTCGCGCCGGTAGAGCCAGACGCCAACAGCGTCGGAGATCAGATAGATCGGCAGCAACAGAGCGGCGGCGGTGATCGGGTCGATCCAGATCGCCAGCAGCGGCACCGCCAGCGAGGAAATCGAGACCAGCCCGCCTTTCGACAGGCCGACCATGAAGGCGGCAAGCCCGATCAGGGCAAAGGGAATTTCAGTCATGGAAGGAGGCATCCGGTAGTCGCTTCGCGCATGGTCTAGACCGGCTGGCGGGCAGGCTGAACCCCTGATGGCCGCGATTGCACCATGTGCCGCTGGCGGGACACGCGGGGGCGCGGCGGGCCTGATCGGATAGGGTGGGGCATATGAAAAAGCCCCCGCGCCGGGGCGCGGGGGCTTTAGAATCGCAGGTTAACGCGTGGACGCGTGGATCACTGCGGCAGGGCGTAGGCGATCACGGCATCCGAGACCGGCGTTTCCATGAAGTGATGGCCGCCGGGGGCGATGACGACATATTGCCGGCCATCGGCCTCATAGGTGATGGGCGTGGTCTGCCCGCCACCGGGAAGCTCCGCCTGCCACAGCTCCTCGCCCGTCTCCACGTTGAAGGCACGGAAGCGGTTGTCGGTGGTTGCGGCGACAAAGGCCACACCGCCCGCAGTGATGATCGGACCGCCATTATTGGGCGTGCCGATGGTCACCGGCAGCATCGACGGAATGCCGAACGGCCCGTTATTCACCGCGCTGCCCAAGGGTTGATCCCAGAGGGTTTCACCCGTGGCGAGGTCGATGCCCCGGATCCAGCCATAGGGCGGCTCTTTGCACAGCATGCCAGTCGTGCCCAGACGCCAGCCCGCATTCACGTTGATCGCATAGGGCGATCCCGTCTGCGGATCACCGGCACCTTCGGCCGAGGGCGGTGTGCCGCCTTCGTTGATCGGGCGCAGGCCCATCTCATCGGCTTTGTCCCGTGGGATCAGCTGGTTGAAGTTGGGCATATCGTTGTAATTGGCGATGATGATGCCGCGCTCGGGGTCAACCGCGATCGAGCCCCAGTCAGAGCCGCCGTTATAGCCGGGATACTGGATCCACGGGCGGTCGGCGGAGGGCGGGGTGTATTCCCCCTGATAGTTGGCACGGCGGAACTGGATGCGGCACCACAGCTGATCGATGGGGCTCATGCCCCACATGTCCTTCTCCTCCAGCCGAGGCTTCGCAAGCGAGGCATAGCCGGAATAAGGCTGGGTCGGGGAATAGGCGCCATCCTCGACGCCGCCGGTGGTGGGGACTTCGCGTTCTTCGACCGGGAACAGGCTTTCACCGGTTTCGGCGTTCAGAACATAGATCTGCCCTTGCTTGGACGGCAGGATCACCGCGCGTGTGCCATCCGGCATATCGATCAGCGTCGGTTGCGAGCCAAGGTCATAATCCCAGACATCGTAATGAACGGTCTGGAAATGCCACGCGACCTCACCCGTGGTGGCATCAATGGCGACGAGGGCGGTCGAATATTCGTTCTCGAACTCCTCGCGATTGCCACCGAAGTAATCGACCGAGCTGTTGCCCATCGGCAGATAGACATAGCCCAGCTCTTCGTCCGTCGCGGCGATGGTCCACATGTTGGGCGTGCCACGGGTATAAACCTCACCCTCGGCAGGGGCTCCGGTGCGCTCAGGTGCGCCCATGTCCCAAGCCCAGACCAGTTCGCCGGATACGGCATCATAGCCGCGCACCACGCCGGAGGGCGCGTTCTCGGCCTGACCGTCCTTAACCTGTGCGCCTGTGACCAGCACGCCGCGCACCAGCACAGGCGGGGAGGACACGGCATACCAGCCGGGCACGGTCTCACCGATGCCTTCGTTCAGATCGACCATGCCTTCCTGCCCGAAGTCGGGGCAAAGCTGGCCGGTTTCGGCATCGACCGCGATCAGACGCGCATCAAGCGTGCCTTGCACAACCCGCGCCGCACATAGCGTGTCGGGCTCGGCCTCGGGATCGGCGTAATACGTGACACCCCGGCAGGTCGCGCCATAAGGGATCGCATCGGGGGAAACCTGCGGGTCGTAGCGCCATTTCTCCTTACCGGTGGCCGGATCGAGCGACAGCATGATGTTCATCGCCGTGCACATGAACAGGCTGTTGCCGACCTTGATCGGGGTGTTCTCGGGGGAGTATTTGTCCGACGCCTCGCCAGCCGGCATATCGCCGGTGTTGATGCGCCATGCTTCTTCCAGCTCACCCACGTTTTCGACGGTGATCTGGGACAGCGGCGAATAGCGCGTGGCGGATTCAGTGGCGCCATAGGCGGGCCAATCGGGACCGGATTCCAGCGGGCGCTGCGCGTCACGGCTGGCTTGCGGACGTGCGGCCTGACGTTCCTCGACCGAAATGGCGGGGGCATCGGCGTCAGCCTCGGCTGCGGGCTCCGCCTCGGTCGACGGGGTCATTTCCTCGTCAGCAGGTGCGTCAGCGGGCGCGGCATCGTTCAGCGTGTCAGGTGCATCCTCGACCGTGTCGGTCTCGGTTTCAGTGTCACCTTCGACTGTGGGGTCCGCAGCGGGCGTGTCCTGCGGTTCTTCCACGATGGTCGCGACTTGCGCCATGGCGGAGGGCGCGGGGCTGAGCACCAGTCCAGCCCCCAGCAGAGCGGCAAACCCGGCAAGCACCCCGGCCTGACGACGGCGGCGCAGGGCGGGCAGGGCAAAGATCAGCGCGATCAACAAGACCGTTGGCGCAACAATGCGGGGCACAAGCGGCCATAGATCGGCGCCAACTTCCCAGAACGCCCAAACGAGCGTGCCGATCCAGGTCAACAGATAGACCCAGAAGCCGCCGATATTGACGCCAAAGAGCAGGATGCCGGAAATCAGCAGACCCGCCCCGGCGCAGACATAATACCATGACCCGCCGAGCGCGACGAGCCAGACCCCGCCCGCCGCAAGCACGAGGCCCAAAGCCGCAAAGACGATCCCAAGTAGGATCGACCACCAATATGAAAGCCCTTTGCGGGGCGGTTCGGAGCCGTGTGGGGACGTGGTCGCCATGTGCTCTGCCTTCCGTATGAAATTACCGTGTGGTGAGGGAACGGACGGGAACTTTCCCGGGTTCCGCGAAATGTGCAGCGTTTCAAAGAATTAGACACCGCGCTGAGCGCATATATCCGTCCGGTCCCTGACACGCGACGTTCCGTCACTTGGAAATACTGGGGCAGAGCGGCGTCAGGTCAAGGTGGCGTGATCGATGGGAACCCTTGCACCCCCGCGCAACACCTGTGGCAGGGTGCCGCAGGTGCGGGGAAATTGTCGTTCGCGTCGGTTGTGAGTTATCCGGCGGGGCCCGTAAATTGATGGGCCGCCAGCCCCAGTTCGCGCGCGGTGCTGAGTGCCAGCACACCGCTATTCAGCCCAAGAGGCCGTTGATAGGCGCGGATTGCGGCGCGGGTCGGCTGATCGAGCAGGCCACTGACCGGCCCGGCGTAAGCGCGCCGCGCGATCAGCGCCCGTTGCAGCGAGGCGACAAATTCGGGCGTCAATGCGGTCGTGCAGGGCGTCTCGAACCAGATCTCGCGCCGCTCCTCAACGATGCGCTGGCGGGTTTCGGTCTGATAGACCGGCTGGCGCTGCGGGCGACCATCGGGGCCGGTCGAGCCCGGGGTAACGACGATCTGTTCGGTCACCGTTTCGACAATGGCAGGCGTGCGGTCACGGCCCCAGCAGCTGCCTTCGCGGGCGCCGGGCGGGCCGTCTTCATGGGTCAGGATCGTGTCTGGCTCGGCCACGCGGGTGACCTCGGGGGGCGCGGCCGTGCAGGCCGACAGCATCAGGCCCAACAGAAATGCCGGGGCAACTGGGCCATGCGCGACGCAAAGGCGTGGCGGGATCTCGGTATCGGCTGTCACGACAATCTGCTCTCGGCTTCCCGGACCGGCCCGCGATGGCGTCAGGGTTACGCCTAGAGTAGCGCAGCGATCCCCGCGCGAAAAGGGGCTGTGCTGCGGAGGGCTGCACTTGACCGAAATCCACCGGCCGTTAATAATTTATTCATCATTAGGCGTGATTTTCAAATCACATGCGCTGTGGGCTCATTCGAAAACCGGCTGAAGTTCGACCCTTGCACCCGCGATCACGATTTTGCCGGCATTCTCAAAGTTCACCGTGATCCGGCCGCCGATATTGGACTGGACCTGCCCCAGACCCCAATCGGGCTGATTGGGATGACGTACCAGCATTCCGGGCGTCAGGATGGCATTGAGATCGGACATGACGGCGCGGCTCCGTTGCGGTGCGGCTAGACGTAGCGCGCAAGGACGGGGCTCGCAACCGGCCATGGGGGGCGATCACGGGGGCTTTGCCGTGGCGAGGATGGCCAAGGGGGGCATATGGCCGACCGGACAGAAAGAAAGGACAGGAACACCATGGGGGATGCGCAAACGCAGCCACATGAGAGAGCTGACCACGCCGCATTAGCGGCGGGATTGCCGTCATTTGAGCCTGCCGCCTCACCTGAAGTCGAGGGCGCCGGAGCGGATGGCCCCTTATCGGCGGGCGCCTTGGCGCAGCTGGTCGGATCGCGCATTTGTCATGATCTGATCAGCCCGGTGGGCGCGATCGGAAATGGGCTGGAGCTTCTGGCGATGGCTGGTGGGCGGGCCATGCCCGGTGGCTCTGCGGAGCTGGATCTGATCGGAGATTCGGTGCTGCAGGCCAATGCGCGGATCCGCTTCTTTCGAGTGGCCTTTGGGTTGGCGGGGCAGGAGCAGCGGCTGGGACGGTCCGAGCTGCGCGGCATATTGAGTGATCTTTACACGGGTGGGCGCATCCGCGTGGATTGGCAACTCGAAGCTGACCGCCCGCGCGGAGCGGTTCAGATCGCGTTTCTGCTGGTGCTCTGTCTTGAAACCGCGTTGGCGAAGGGGGGGCAGATTACGGTGCGGCCAGCCGGTGAAAACGGTTGGGATCTGCGCGCCGAAGGCCCGGTGGTGCGGATCGATAGCGAGCTTTGGCGGATGCTGTCGCCCGGCGGCGCTCCGGCACAGGTCGGGCTCCGCGCTGGCGACGTGCATTTCGCCTTGGCGCGTGACCGTCTGCGCGAACAGGGTCTCGATCTCCACGCCACGCGGGACGGTGAAGGCATGACGTTGAAATTTTAGGGCAGGTCGCGGGGCGGTAGCCTATGGCGCGCCGTCACGTGCTGTTCTGATTGATCCGACTGCCGGGGGCGCGATGCGATCCGGGCGTTTCAGGCACTCGGGCGCTGGCGCGTCGCCAGGACGCCGGAGCTTTCCAACGCCCAGATGGCTGTGAGTTTTAGCGCGCTATTCCCGGTCACCCCTCAACCCGCATCGGCGATACTGGCGATCCGCGTGATGATCCAAGCTCGTTCGGACGCGCGCCTGTTTCAGCAAATCGTGTGGCGATCAGCGGCGGATCGCGCCGTCGCCGGTCACCAGATATTTGAAGCTGGTCAATTCGCGCGCGCCTACGGGGCCACGGGCATGCATCTTGCCGGTGGCAATCCCGATCTCTGCTCCCATCCCGAATTCCCCGCCATCGGCAAACTGGGTGGAGGCGTTGCGCATCAAGATCGCACTGTCGAGCCGCGCAAAGAAGCGTTCGGCAACGGCATCATCCTCGGTCAATACAGCCTCGGTATGGCCCGACCCATAGCGACGGATATGGGCAATCGCGTCATCGACATCATCCACCAGACGCGCGGCGATGATCTTGTCGAGAAATTCCGTGCCCCAATCGGCTTCTGTCGCCGCGACTGAGCCGTCCAACCCATCACCGGCACGAACCTCGACGCCCTCGACCATCAGATCGGTGAGGATTTGCTGCCCGAGCCCCCTTGCCAGATCACGATGGATCAACAGGCATTCGGCGGCACCGCAAATGCCAGTGCGCCGGGTTTTGGCATTGACCACCACGGCGCGAGCCTTGTCAGGATCGGCGTCCTTGTCGATGTAGATGTGACAGATGCCTTCGAGATGGGCGAATACCGGCACACGCGCTTCGCGCTGCACCAGCCCGACCAGCCCCTTGCCGCCGCGCGGGACGATCACGTCAATCGTATCGGTCATAGTCAGCATGAGCGACACGGCTTCGCGTGCGCGGGTCGGGACGATCTGAATGGCGGCGTCGGGCAGGCCCGCATGGCGGAGCCCTGTCACAAGACCTTCATGGATGACCTTCGCACTATGGAAGCTTTCGGAGCCGCCGCGCAGGATCACCGCATTGCCGGATTTCAGCGCCAGCGCCCCGGCATCGGCGGTGACATTGGGACGGCTTTCATAGATCACACCGATGACGCCCAGCGGTGTGCGGACCTTGCGGATGTTCAATCCAGACGGACGATCCCATTCTTCGATCGTCTCGCCGACAGGGTCGTTCTGACGGGCGACGGCACGGATGCTGTCACACATCGCCTCGATCCGCTCTTCGGTCAGGCGGAGCCGGTCCATCATCGCACTCGACAGGCCCTTGGACGCGCCAAAATCCATATCGGTCGCATTTGCAGCAAGCAGCAGGTCGCGGCGGTCCCAGATCACGCCGGCGGCGTGTTCCAGCGCGTCGGATTTCGACTGGGAGGGCGCAAAGGCAAGCTCGGATGCGGCACTGCGCGCAGCGGCCCCGATATCCGCCATCAGGCCGGCGATGTTTTCGTCCATATCCTTCATGACGTTGCTCTCCGTTCTGGGGCCGCGCCCCTGCTATAGCGAGGGATCGGTACGCGATAGGGGCGGTCGGCTCAACTCGGTTTTTGCCGGGGTCGGGGGACACGCATAGGTATAAACCCGCGCGACCGACCTGCCAATTCCTGTTTCACACGGATTGCGCTCGCGCGCGCGGGGCGGCCCTGCCGTGACGTTTCTGCGTCTCGCGCGGCGCGTTCCATTGCACGGCCTTGCCGGATACCCGCCCGACGATGAGTATGAGAGGCCGGTGGTCGTGCAAGGGAGGTGCCGCGAGGATGGAGCGGATAGCGATGGATGCAGAGGCGCTGCGCCAGTTTCTGGATACGGAATTCGTGCAGGTTCGCGCAGATTTCGAGATTGAGGAAGTCACGTCCGAAGGGCTGATCCTGCGGTTGCGCGTCAATGAGCGTCACCTGCGCCCCGGTGGCACCGTGTCGGGCCCTGCAATGTTTGCGCTGGCGGATGTGGCGATCTACCTCGCGATCCTGTCGCGGATCGGACCGCGCGCGCTCAGCGTGACGACGAGTTGTGCGATGGATTTCATGCGCAAGCCCGCCGCCGGGGTCGATCTGCTGGCAGAAACACGACTGCTGAAGCTGGGCCGGTTGCTGGCCGTGGGCGATGCGCTTATCCGGTCAGAGGGAAGCGCCGCGCCGGTGGCGCGCGCCAGTATGACCTATGCAATTCCGCCGGAACAATAGGTTATCGATCACCCGGCAAGCTTGCGGAATTCCCGCGCCAGACTTCGCCTTGGGAGGCAGCCCGTTGCGGAGCGGCTTGCTCATTGGACTGTGCGCCGATCAGGGCGGAGACTGACAGCATGAGAGCAAAGACAAGCGCGCCGATCAGCTTGGCCGGATCAACGGTCCCGGCGGCCAGATCGCGGACGCGGGGCGTGTCGGTGGTGCATGTGGTCATGGGCGTGCCTTTAGCGTTGAAAATAAGCTTTTTCTGCAGGTCAGGCCACGCAGTTGGCCGTTAACCAAATGCGTGTCGAATTGGAGTGCTGGAAATCGGGTGAAAAGGAGGCCGGATCGTCAGACCCGGCCCCAAGCGTTCCGGCGCGGGGGAACTAGCTGCGCCAGAACGGGCGGCGGGCCTCCGTATAAGCCACGTCGCCTGTCATCCCGATATCGTCGAGCAGGTGTTTTGGGAGGCCGGCAAGCGTCCTGCGCGTGCGGCGGCGCTCGGACCAAAGCGTCATGGTCTCCGCGGCCTTCACCAGCACGGCCGCGGTCAGCGGCAGTGCGGATCGCTGAGCGAGCCGGGCCGAAACACCGAGAGCGTCGGGACGAAGCGAACGGGAGATCATGATCTTAATCCTCAAATTGTATTGATACAATGTAGCGTTACTGCTACAATACATTGATACACACGGTTTTAACGTTACGTCCATTGAAAGATTGTGATGGATACAATTTGGTCTGGTGATGCTCTTTCAGGCGAAGGGCCCAAATATCAACAGCTCGCCGAAGCGATCCGTGCGCGGATTCACGACGGCGCGTTGCAATCTGGTGCGCGTTTACCGCCAGTGCGCGAAATGGCGTGGCAGCTCGGGGTGACGCCCGGCACTGTGGCGCGGACCTATCGCGGGCTGATCGAGGCGGGCATTCTGGAGGCGGGCGTCGGCCGGGGGACGTTCGTCGCCGGGCGGGCTCAGCCGCGGCGCGTTCTGCCTGATGAGCCTTTGATCAACATGCCGGTTCCCGATGATGTCGATCTGCGCGGCTCCCGCGTGGCCGATGTGGGGCAGGGGGCCATGATCGCAGAGGCGTTCGGGCAACTGGCGATGAAGTCTGGGGCGGGGTATATCGACTATCCTACCAGCGCCACGGATGCAGCGACGCGTGCGGCTGTGGCGCATTGGGTCGGTGACGCGCTGGAGGCTCGGGTTGATGCCGATGACGTGGTGCTGGGCCTTGGGGCCCAGAACAGCATTATCATGGCGTTGCAAACGGTGCTCAACGGCGCGCGCCCCGTGATATTGACGGAAGAGCTGACCTATCCCGGTGTGCGTCATGCGGCGCGCCTTCTGCGCGCCGATCTGGTCGGTGTCGAGATGGACGCGCATGGTTTGCGGCCTGATCGACTGGAAGAGGCCGCGCGTCGACATGGTGCGCAGGTGCTGTTGACCTCGGCTGAGTTGCACAGCCCGACGACCATTCACACCCCGCCCGAGCGCAAGGCCGAACTGGCGCGGATCGCGCGAACCTGGCATTTGCAGGTCATCGAGGATGATTGTCACCGCATCGGCACGTCCCGCGCACCAACCTATCGTGACCTGTGCCCGGAACGCGGGTGGTATGTGTCGTCCCTGTCGAAATCTTTTTCTTCTGCGCTGCGCTTTGGCTATACAATCTGCCCTGTTGGCATGTCGGAGCAGGCACGTCAGGTGGCGCAATCGAGTTTCTACGGTCTGGCGCAGCCGATGGTCGATGTAGCGGGCGATCTGCTCCGCTCGGGGGCTGCTGCCAGCGTTCGCGCCAAGGTTCTGGAAATCAATCGCGCGCAGGTCCGCAAGGCCTTGAATGTGCTGGGCCAATGGGAAGTCGCATGGCATCAGGATGCGCCGTTCATCTGGCTGCCCTTGCCAACGGGGTGGCGCTGCTCGACCTTTGCCTCGGCCTGCGCGGAACGTTTGATCAGGGTCAAGCCAGCGGATGAATTCGCCCTGCCTGACGGGACGGCGCCCCATGCGGTTCGGCTTGCGCTTAACAGCATGAATGGACCTGCGCGGTTTCAGACGGCGCTGGAGCAAATGGCAGATCTGCTGGCGCGACGCCCGATGGGGGTCGATATTTAAGCTCTAAATTGGGGTAACTGGTTACCTTATTTTTAACATACTGATTTTGGGCGGAAATTCCGAAGCTATGGCGCTTGACTGCGCCGCTGCTATCGGTAGAACACCGCAATCCGAATTCATCCCCGGCTGCCCGGGGAATCCACCGACTGACCTCAAGGGGCTTCACTCATGAAAACCTTCACCGCGACCCCGGCGGATATCGAGAAGAAGTGGATCCTGATCGACGCCGAAGGTGTCGTTCTGGGCCGTCTCGCCTCGATCATCGCCATGCGCCTGCGCGGCAAGCACAAGGCGACGTTCACCCCGCACATGGATATGGGCGACAACGTGATCGTCATCAATGCGGACAAGATCCAGCTGACCGGCAAGAAGCGGACCGATAAGGTCTACTACCGCCACACCGGCCATCCCGGCGGGATCAAATCGCGCACGGCGCAGCAGATCCTCGAAGGCGCGCATCCCGAGCGCGTGGTCGAAAAAGCCGTTCAGCGTATGCTGCCCGGCAACCGTCTGAGCCGTCAGCTGATGACCAACCTGCGGATCTACGCAGGCACCGATCATCCGCATGAGGCCCAGAGCCCCGAAGTTCTGGACGTCAAATCCTTGAACGCCAAAAACACCCGGAGCGCGTGAGCATGGCTGAAGAAATCAAATCGCTGGACGAGCTGAACACTGCCGTGACCGGCACCGAAGCCGCCGTTCTCGACGCTGGTGAGCCGCGCGAACCCGTTCGTGACTCGCTCGGTCGGTCTTATGCCACTGGCAAGCGGAAGGACGCTGTTGCTCGCGTCTGGATCAAGCCGGGCTCCGGCAAGGTCACCGTCAACGGCAAAGAGCTGAACGCCTATTTTGCGCGTCCGGTTCTGCAGATGATCCTGCGTCAGCCCTTCACCGTTGCCGGTGTCGAAGGCGAATTCGACGTGACCGCAACCGTCAAGGGCGGTGGTCTGTCGGGTCAGGCCGGTGCCGTGAAGCATGGTGTCTCCAAGGCGCTGCAGCTTTACGATCCCAGCCTGCGCAACGCGTTGAAAGCCGCTGGCTTCCTGACCCGCGACAGCCGCGTCGTGGAACGTAAGAAGTTCGGTCGCCGCAAAGCACGCCGGAGCTTCCAGTTCTCCAAGCGTTAATTCGCGACTATATCGATTTGGAAAGGCCGCTCATTGGAGCGGCCTTTTTCGTTTCTACACGGCTTTCTAAGAGAATCGTCTTTGTTTTACGCAGGCTATCAGCGCCGCAGAACTTCGGATTCTGACGATTTGCAAAGGACGCCGCAGAGGCCCAACGTCTGCTCGCGCGGGGGCGCCGCTGTTGCCGGTCGACGGCACGCCATCAACGCACGCGGCATTGTCAAAAGGGTCGCTGCCTAAACGCGCCACGGGGCATCTACGCCTAGGCTCCTCCGATGGCGTTCTTTTATCGCCAGCCTGCTTGATTATGCGCCTAAATAATCGCGCCGGGAAAGGCGCAAGTGGGGGTCTGAGGCCTTGCATCTACGGGGCCACTTGAACCTTGAAGATCACGCTGCCTTCGTCCCCCGGCGCATGGAAGCCGGTGCAATCCCACTGCAATGGGCCGGCATAGCCGACGACATTGCCAGTGGGCGCGGCGAGGGCGCAATTCAAGGCAGGCGAGACCACCACGGGCGTTGCGATGGGTTCGGCAAGTTCCGTATAGGGCGGGGTGCGATCGTAAATGACGATATCGGTCGCATTGGCCTGACTGGGATTGATCAATGTGATGCGGTAAGCCAGCACATCGCCGGGTGCGGCGCTGTTGGATTGGCCTTCGGCGGTATTGCGCGTCTCATTACGGACCGTCTTGATCATGACCAACTGGCCACCGCCTTCCCCCACAGTGATGCGGTCAATGTCTGATTGCTCATCTGTGACAGGCGTATTGGTGAATGTCGTCGTCGCCACCAGTCGATAGCTCAGCACGCTGCCCTGCGGCACGCCGCCCCCCGACGAGACGCGCGATACGACGCAGATTTCCTCGCCGGCGATCACCGAGACAGGATCGGTAAGCGGAGCATCGGGGACAGTGTCGCAATCAGTATCGTGGAACACGGCGGTCGAAAACGCGCCGGGCGACGGCTCGGTCACATCCACATGAGCAAAGCTCACGGTGCCACTGCTGCTGGCGCGATAGATATGCGGAAGGACCGCAATCTGCCCAGCGGTCATATTGATGCTGCGATCCTCGCTCAGGGTCGGGCTGGCGATGATGCCGAGGTTCAGCCCGGTGTGATCGGTCCCGGGTGCAGGGGTAAAGCTGTAGCTGCCGTCATGGGGATCGGCATTGGTGACCGCGGGCGCTGGACCGGGGTCTTCGGATATTGCGAGCCAGCCCTCATCGGGGATCAGGGTTACCGTAACCTCACCTGCATAGGAAGCATCGAGCGCGTAACTCCAGCGTCCGGCGGCGTCGAGGGCAGGGCGGGCGATCAGGGTGCCCAGGTCATCGCGAAGTTCCACCTGCGCCGCGTCAGTGCCGACCTCGCCACCCGTGGCCGCGCCATCATGGGCCGTGCCGCCACCGGCGCCCGTGTCAAGGATGACCCGTCCCGCCAGCCGACGCGTTCCGGTCTCCTGCGTCAGGGTCACGCTCGCTTCGTCGTCATCCACGATCCCGTCGCCATAATCATCGACCAAGGTGCCGACGGCGGGGTCGCTGTCTATATCGGGAAGCGAGCTTTCGGTCACCTCGGCCACGTTGGTGAAGTTTCCGGAATCTCGCATCCTTACCCGGATGGTAATGGTTTCGGTCGCACCTGACAGAATTTCATCGACAAACCACAAACCAGTATCGGGGTTATAGAAATCTCCGCTCGGCGGTGCGGTGTCGCTGATATAGTCAAACCCGTCGGGGATACGCTCGATGACCCGCACACCGGAAGGCGAGCCGGGACCGTCATTGCGGATCTCGACCACCCAGTCGATCAGGTCGCCGGCTGCCCCTGTGGTGATTTCGGTCGCAGTTCCGGCGCGAAAGGCACGTTTGGTGATTGAAAGGTCGCTGCTCTGGGGATCAAAGCCAAAATCCCGCTCAATCACCACCGTGCCACTATCGGTGGTCACGCCGACCAGCGGATTGGACGTGCCAATCTGCGCGCCGGGCGGCAGATCCGGGTCGGTCAGATCGACCTCGACCCGGTAGGTCACCCCGGTCGGCAGACCGTCAAAGCGGTATGTGCCGTCGGCCAAAGTTTCGACCGACGCGATGATGCTGCCGTCGTCGTTGGGATTGTTGGGCGTCCCATTATCGGAATAAAGATCGACCCGGATGCCAGCGCCAAGATTGGTCTCGGCTCCGTCCTTGATGTCGGAGGCGTCGAGATCGTTGAAAATATTGCCACCGAACCCCGACAGAGCCACCGGTGCCGGGCCGCGGCAGGAAGCCCCGTCATTGAACCCGCCCTCGCTGCTGGTGGACCGGGCGAGAAGCTGGCGCGCGCCCGTCGTGGTGTTGATCACGTAAAGCTCGCGCGCATCGTTGTCATAGGCGTAAAGCCGACCATCCTCGTCGAAGAACAGCGCGGCGAAGGTGCCGATATGAACCGGATCGCCGAATTCGATCACCGCGACCGGGCCTGCCACGCCACCATTGGTGGAGACCCGAAAGGCGCGGCCGGTGTTGGGATTGATGCCGTAGATGAACCCGTCGAATGGATGAGCCGCGAAATCCTCGACCGGAAGCTGTTGGCTCAGCGCTAGCTGCCCGAGATCCACTGGATTGTCAGGGTCGGCAAGGTCCAGCATTTGCCAGGTCGTGTCATCGGTCTGATAGACCATCGTGCCGTCGGGCAGGATATCTCCGGCAAAGCCACCGCGTTCGGCGCTGCCGGGGAAATTTGCCAACTCCACGAAGTTGCCGCCCCCATCAACGCGCCAGAGTTCGCGTTTGCCCTCCCGCACACCATAGAGATAACCGTCGAGCGCGTTATACCCCCAGCCGGCGTCTACCCGGGTGTTTACCGTTCCGAGCGTATCGAAGGTCAGCGCATAGATGCCCCCGCCATCGGCGAACCGCATGCGCTTCAGCGCGGAATTATCGTTGGCGATCTGGTAGAGGCCATTGTCACAAGTGACGGGCGGATCGTCATTGGAGATAGTCGTGATGTAATCCTCAACCTCGCCATCGAGCGCGACGGGGACGACCCCTTCGGTTGTAGACCAGCGAAAACGGGCAAAGGTTGGCGACAGGGCGGCGTTCGAGGGGACGCTCACATCAAATTTGATCACGCCATTCAGGGTGCCGTCCTTGTCACCGGCGCTGCCATCCTGAAGATCGCTGGCGATCTGATCGGCGGCGTCGAAACTGCCATCGCCGTCAAAATCAATCCATGCCTGCAAATAGGCAATTCCGCCGGTGACCGTTCCCACCCCGTCGGAGACCTCATTCACTATGACGCTGATTTCGGCGGTCCCGCCGGCATAAAGTTGAGGCATGATGACGCCGTCCTCGTCATCATTGCCGTCCAGATCATCGCCCGTAGCATCCGCGCTTGTCTGCGGCGCGGCTTCGGGGTCGGGCGAGACGGCGCCCAGATAGGTGCCGGCCACAGCTACGTCAGAAATAATATGCAACGGATCGCCGTAGCTCGCCGGTGCATCGCCGCGATCCACGAGCGGCGCGGCGGCGATGTTGATGGCGTAATCCTCAACCTCACCATTTGGCGCGGCATCGGCAACACCGATGGTCCCAATGGTAGACCAGCGGAACCGAGCAAAGGTCTGATCGAGCACCGCATCGCCCGGCACCGTCACATCGAACTGAATGAGCCCATCGCCCGCGGTCAGATCGGCGCCGAGGCCATCGTCACTTAAATCGATGGCAATGGCCTCAGCGGTTCCCGGCTCAAACACGTCGTTGCCGTTGAAATCCATCCAGGCGGAGAGCAGGCCATCCGTGCCAGTGACCGTTGCTTCCAATGTGGCGAGGAAACCTTGGACAAGCGGTGGAATTTCAACCCCGTCATCGTCGTCAGAGCCAGCATCATTCGCATTTCCGGGACCAGTATCTCCGGTTACCACGGCGCCTAATTGATGACTGCCATTCGGATCGCGCGCATGCAGCGCATCTCCCAAGACGGATGGCGCATCGGTAAAGTCGGCGCAGGCCTGAATGTCAGTCAGCTGCAGCGCGCCGGCGAAATTCGCGTTGTTGAATTGCCGGGTCGTGTGGCTGACGACGATGCGATCGACAGGACTGCCGAAACCAACAAGCACGGCAGAGTTTTCGGCCAGTGTGGTATTGGAGAACGTGGAGTTACGTTCCGCCAGAACAGAGCCATCCGTATTTGCAAGGCGTAGCATGGGAGGAGTAGAGAACGGACCATCTGCGACGGCGGGTTGCACACGCAGGCCCGCATGCTCGCCATAGACCGTGACGGATTCGTCCAGATCCAAGCTTGTGATATAAAATTGCACCGCGCTTACAGTCGTGTCGAACGTGATGTCCAACGTGGCGTATTGTTGGGTCAACACCGGGGTTCCGCCATATGTCGAGGCGTAGATCGCGCCGGTGGTCCCGATCTGAGCGGGACGCAGAGCTGCACTGTTATCGGTGGCGAGGACCTGTCCGCCGATCCCCTGGCCGGAGAAGGTGCTGGCGATGCCGAAGGTTGCCGGGGCGTCGGTTTGCCAATCGACCACGCTGAACCGGCTGCCATCACAGGTGGGCATTGCTGCGACAGGCGTGGCTGAAACATTGGTGGTGACGCTATCGGTATCGGCGCCGCCCTGATCGCTGGTGTTGCTTGCGCTGGCCGTCAGGGAGCCTCCGGTCGTCGCGGTGACATAGGCGTCGAATTCGATCGTGCCGCTGCCGAGCCCGTCGAGCACGGGCATGGTCTGTAGCGAAAACGTGCCGCTTGCCGGATCGGTGGCGGGGCGTATATCGGCGCCGGTGACAACTTGGAAATTGCCGGTCCCCGACACCTGAACCGGGAGGGTTACATCGGTCGCCACTGTCGTCATGGGGCTGAGCGAAGTGTTCACGTAGCTCACGCGGTAGGTCACGGTCGCCCCCTGTGGAATATCCCCTCCGCCATAGGGCGCGCCGTTGACGGCGTTGATCGCGATGTCGATATGCAGGTCGTCAGGCCCGGCGGGCGAGATCGAGGAAGTTCCCGCAACCCAGTAGCGCCAAGGATTGTCGTTGCCGGCGGCGGCACCTTCAGCCGAGTCGCCACCGTGACCTTCCGCGTTAAAGTAGCCCAATTGAGCGAGGTCGGTGATCCGCACATCCATCACCGCGTAATAGGTCTCTCCGGCTGCGATGCCGCCGAATGCATAGCGCAGCGCGTTTGTCCCGCTGGGCAAGCTGATGACGCTACTGTCGTTAAGCGCAAAGCCGTCGGTCGTCTGAGTGCAGACTTCGACCGTGTTGACGCCCGGATCGAGTGCTTCGGGAAAGACCGAACCCGCGCCGGTCGCCGGGCCGTCCGGGCCGGCCAGCAACGGATCATCGGCGCGGCAAGAGCCATCGTAGCTGATCCGGTTCCAGGGCCCAGTGACCCCGTAGCGGTCCCAGTCAGTGCCCGATTCCGGCCCCGCGACGGGGCTGCCGCCGCGAAACGGCGTCGCGCCGCGCCCGCTGGTGAGCGATGTCTCTTCGCTGGCGGAAAAACCATTAGGATCAATCGTGCCACCGGACCCGAATGCGTTGACCTGAACCGCGTCCCATTTGTTGTGAACCCGCGCCGTGCCGCTACCGCCGACAGAACTCCACGGAGTGCTGTTGGTCGGATTGACGAGGTAGCCGTTCTCAAGCGTTGCGATTGGCGAGCCATCGGCAAACAGGGCGGTATCGGCGCGGGTCGAATAGAAGATGCCCGTGTCGCCGTAGATATAAGCTAGCCCGGCATTGCAATTTGCGATGGAATACCCCGCTGCGTCGCATTGTGTCGTCTCCGACGGGGCCCATCCATTGGCGGAAATATCGAAGGTCTGCTGGCCCTTGGGCCCCCATCCTTTCGACACGCCGCTGCCGGTCGAGGCGCGCGCCGGGCGGGCCGGGACCGGTGTCCCCGTGGCATCTGTGATATAGGCGCCAACGACCTCCGTTCCGGGGGGCACATAAAGTGTCGCATATCCGCCCGGCCCGTCGATCGTGCCGCTGGCGATAACCGGAAAATCGGCAATGACCGACACTGTGTCGCCCACTGAAAGCGGCGGCAGGCCGGCGGCGATGTTGTCTTGGATCTGCTGTCGGGAAGCATCGGTCAATGCGATCCCGCCCCCGCCCAACCAGGCCCCATGCGCAAGCACGCCCATAGCGAACATCGCCCAGAACAAAAGCCCGAGTGCGGGCCGCGACAGATGGCGGGTAAGGGTCTGGGCTGGCTGGCAGCAGGGCATCGCGGCACTCCGGGCAGATCGTGCGATGGTCCCGGACGGGAATTAACCGTCACCGAACAGCACACAAAACGAGGGTCACGTCCGGATCTGGTCCCGGACGTTTCCTATGCTCTACACGCCAAGTTTTAACGCAATGCTTACACTCTTGCGCGAAAGTGTAATCAGCGGCGCAAAGGTATAGCACCTGATACGATGGAAGGAGAAACGCGCATAAGCACGTCAAAAGCGGATGAGCACAGACCGAAGTCTGACTGCGCGGCAGGGCCCTGAAGGGGGCGGCAGTGCGGTCTAGAGTGGGGCGGTTACATCGCTCAGCCATGCCTGCGTCTCGGCGTCGAGACCGGACCACAGCCGCTCGCGGACCTGCGCGTGATAGGCGTTCAGCCAGTTGCGTGCTTCGGTGCCCAGAAGCTCCGGATCAATCAGGCGGCGGTCGATCGGCACCCATGTCAGGGTGCGGAACTCCAACATCCGACGGGCTGCATCCCCGCCGGGCAAGGGCGGGGCTTCGGCAACATGCACAAGGTTTTCGATCCGAATGCCCCAAGCACCCTCGCGGTAATAGCCAGGCTCGTTTGACAGGATCATGCCCGGTTCAAGCGGCACGTCAGAGGTCCGGCTCAAACGCTGAGGGCCTTCATGCACGGAGAGATAGGCACCGACGCCGTGGCCGGTGCCGTGATCATAGTCGTGACCCGCGGCCCAGAGCGGCGCGCGCGCAATGGCGTCAAGGTGCTGCCCGGCCAAGCCTGTGGGGAAGCGCAGGCGCGACATGTCGATCATTCCCCGCAGCACGCGGGTGAAACAGGCGCGCTGGTCGGCATCGACTGCGCCAGTGGCGATCGTGCGGGTGATATCGGTGGTGCCATCGGCATATTGCCCGCCGCTGTCGATCAGCAGCAAGTCGCCCGGCGTGATCAGGCGATTGGTGTCATGCGTGACGCGATAATGCACGATGGCACCGTGCGGACCCGCGCCGCAGATCGTGTCAAAGCTGATTTCGCGCAGGGTCGGATCTTCGGCGCGAAAAGCCTCAAGCGCCTCGACCGCTTCGATCTCGGTCAACGTGCCGTGCGGCACCACTGAGGCGAGCCAGGCGAGGAAACGCACCATAGCGCGGGCATCGCGAAGATGGGCGGCGGCCATGCCCGCGATCTCGGCCGGGTTCTTGCGCGCTTTAGGCAGGATGCACGGATCTTGTCCTAGGACGATATGGGCCTGCTGGAGCAAATCGCGCAGCCGCACGGGGGCCGTTCCGTGGTCAAGCAGAACCGTGCCGCGCAGCGCCTCAAGCGCCGGCTCGAATGCTGCGGGTTCATGCAGGTTCGCCAGTGAACGCAGCGCGTCGTGGATTTTGGCACCCAGCTTGGCCGGGTCGAAAAACAGTGCCGCCGATCCATCGGCATGCAGAATGGCAAAGCCGTGTGGCACCGGGTTACGGGCGATATCGCTGCCACGAATGTTGAAAAGCCACGCGATACTGTCGGGCAGGGTTAGCACCGCGTGATCGTGCCCTTGATCGCGCAATTGGGCCGCAATGCGGTCGAGCTTCTGCCGTGCGCTTTCACCGGCAAGCTCGACGGGGTGCATCTGCACGGCACCGGTGGGCGGCGCCGGCTGATCGGACCAAATAGTGTCGACCGGATTGGCGATGGCGCGCAATCTAATCTTGCTGCCGTCTAGCGCAGCCGTTAGCGCGTCGATCTGCTCAACCGCATGCAACCACGGATCAAATCCAACGGTTCCGCCGGAGGGAAGCTCACGGCGCAGCCAATCGGCCAACTTGGTTTCCGGCCAAGGCACGGGGGTGAAGGCCGACAGGTCTACTTGGTCTTTTACGGCGACCCGGTAGCGGCCATCAATGAAGACACCTGCCACATGAGGCAGCACTGCACAGAACCCCGCCGATCCGGTAAACCCCGTAAGCCACGCCAGCCTTTCGTCATGTGGCGCGACATATTCCCCCTGATGCGCATCGGCGCGAGGGACGAGGAACCCGTCGACGCCAATGCGGGCCAGTTCGGCGCGCAGGGCATCAAGGCGGGGCGGGCCGTCACCGGGGCGGGTGGGGCTGTCGAAGCTCTGGAACATCGGAGGCGTCTTTCAGGGCAGCAGATCAGGAAGCGCGGCGCAGGCTGGCCATGCCACGAATGCGGGCGCGGGCGCGCGGATCGCTGTCAAACAGGGCGGCCAGTTGTTCGGTCATCGCACCTGCCAACTGCTCGACATCCGTGATCGTGACTGCGCGGTCGTAATAGCGCGTGACGTCATGCCCGATACCGATGGCGAGCAATTCGACCGCGCGCCGCCGTTCGATCATCGCGATCACGTCGCGCAGGTGTTTTTCGAGAAAATTCGCGGGGTTGACCGACAGGCTGGAATCGTCGACCGGCGCGCCATCGGAGATGACCATCAGGATCTTGCGCGCTTCGGACCGGCCCAGCATACGCCGATGGGCCCATTCCAGCGCCTCGCCGTCGATGTTTTCCTTCAGCAGACCCTCCTTCATCATCAGCCCCAGATTGGGCCGCACCCGACGCCACGGCGCGTCGGCGGATTTATAGATGATGTGGCGCAGGTCATTCAGGCGGCCGGGCTGCTGCGGGCGACCCTCGGCCAGCCATTTCTCGCGACTTTGGCCACCCTTCCACGCGCGGGTGGTAAAGCCAAGGATCTCGACCTTGACGTTGCACCGCTCCAGCGTGCGGGCCAGCACATCGGCACAGATGGCGGCGATGGAGATCGGGCGACCACGCATCGAGCCGGAATTGTCCAAAAGCAGCGTCACCACAGTATCGCGGAATTCAGTGTCTTTCTCGACCTTGAAGCTCAGCGGCGTCGTCGGGTTGGCCACCACACGCGCCAGCCGCCCGGCATCCAGAATGCCTTCCTCAAGGTCAAATTCCCAACTGCGGTTCTGCTGGGCTTGCAGGCGACGCTGAAGCTTGTTGGCGAGCCGGGACACCGCGCCTTTCAACGGATCGAGCTGCTGGTCAAGATAGGCCCGTAGGCGTTCCAACTCAGCCGGGTCGGCCAGATCCTGCGCTAGGATTTCTTCATCGAATTCAGACAGGTAGACCTTATAGTTCGGGTCCGCATCGCTGACCGATTGTGGCTGCGGCGGCTCCAAGGGAGCCTCGCCCTCGGGCATCTCGACCTCTTCGCCCATTTCAGCGTCGGCCATGTCATCCATGGAGACTTGGGCTTCGGACTGGTCGTCGGTGCTTTCTTGATCCTGTTCAGGCGCGGCGTCAGCATCATCTTCGCTGTCTTGTTCTTCGGTGCCGTCGCCCTGCTTATCCTCGTTTTCGACTTCTTCGGCCTGTTCCGAGGCGTCCTCGTCAGGTTCCATATCCGGGTCATCGCCCAGTTGGTCGCCATAGCCGAGATCGTTGATGACCTGCCGGGCCAGCCGGGCGAAGCTGCGCTGATCGGCGAGCGAGTCCTGCAATCCGGTGAGCGTATCGGCTGCCGATCCTTCGAGGTGGTCGCGCCAAAGGTCGAGGACGTTTTGCGCGCCTTCGGGCAGATCGCGGCCAGTGGCCAGCTGCCGGATCATGTATCCTGCCGCAACTGAGAGCGGTGCTTCCGTCGCCTTGGTGATCTGGGCATAGCCCTTGCGTTCGGCCTCGTGGTGGATCTTGGCGTCGATATTTCCTGCGCTGCCGGGCATGTGCCGTGCGCCCATCGCCTCACACCGTGCGGTTTCCATCGCCTCATAAAGCTCACGCGCCATTTGTCCCGGTGGCGTGTAGCGGGCAGCGACGGCCTCATCATGGTAACGGCGGCGCATGGCAAAGGCATCGGCGGTGCCGCGTGCCAGCAGCACTTCGTCGCGGGTCATCCGGCGCGTCACCTGCGGCAGGCGCATTGAATCCTTGGCCATGCCCGGCGGATCGACGGAATAGGTCACGCCCAATTCAGGGTCGTCGGCCATCGTCTTGGTCGCCTCGGCGAGCGCTTTCTTGAACGGATCGGCGGGATTGTCGTTCTGGGGCATGGGGCCTTCGATATTCGAGATGCTGGGGGCGAAACTGCCGTCAGCGGTAAACCTAGGACGGTTCGGCGCAGATGGAAATGGGGCGCGGTGCTCAGGTGTCGGGCGTGGCGGCGTCGAATGCCGCGCGGGCGCGCTCAATGCGGTGGTGGTTGGCCAAGGTCCATTGCGCCAAAGCCTCCACAGGGCAGAGCAGATCCCGCCCGAGGGGGGTTAGGGCATAATCGACCCGTGGCGGGCGTTCCGGGGTGACAGTGCGCTCGACAAAGCCGTCGCGTTCGAGATTGCGCAGCGTCTGGGTGAGCATCTTCTGACTGATGGCGCCAATCTCGCACTTTAATGCGGAAAACCGCATCGACCCACCGCCCAGACGCGAAATCACCTGGATCGACCATTTATCCCCGACCCGCGCCAGCATTGCCGAAATTTCGCGGCATTTGGACGGGCTGTGAGGCGGATCAAGCGCGTGGGTCTCATCGGACCGTTGGGGGGCAGTGCTTTCCGCCGAGCGTGGCGCAGATGCAATTGTCTGTGCGCTCCTGCGCGGAGGCCTGTGCGGTGCTGGATCTGTCAACTGCCTGTCTCCCCATCTACCTACTGCCCACACCGACACCGTCGGTATCGATTAGAAACCTACGGATTGGTGGAGACCATACATGTCCAAACCCAGAATCGCCATCGTCATCGGCTCAACCCGCAAGGCGCGGTTCGCTGATAAACCGGCCCAGTGGATGCTGGCGCAGGTCGAGGCCCATGGCGGCTTTGACGCCGAGATTGTCGATCTGGCTGAATTCAACCTGCCGCTTTTCGACGAGGTAGGCTCCTCCCTTTATGTGCCTTCCGAAGATCCGGCCGCGCAGGCGTGGCAGGCCAAGATCGATGAATTCGACGGGTATATTTTCGTCGTTGCTGAATACAATCACTCGATCACCGGCGCTTTGAAAAACGCGTTTGACCAAGCCTATCCGCAATGGGTGCGCAAGCCCGCAGCCGCGATCGGCTATGGTGGCGTCGGCGCAGCGCGTGCGATTGAGCATCTGCGCACCATCGCCGTGGAATTGCAGATGGTGCCGCTGCGCAACGCGGTCCACATCGCGGCAGGTGCGTTCATCGATGTGCATCCGATGGGCAAGAATGGCCCGATGTCGGATATCGAAGCGATCATCAAGCCATCTTCCGATCAGATGCTGTCTGAGCTGGAATGGTGGACCCGCGTGACCCGTGCTGGCCGCGCGGGCGAAATCGCCTGAACCGGCAGGATCGGACCCAGCGGCGGTGGGGTAACCTGCCGCCGCTTTTCATTTTCCTCGCGGGCGCGCAGGATGCACCAAGTTACGCAAAGGATGTGCAATGTTCTGGTTGATGCGCGCACGCCGCTGGGTGCAAAACCCGCCGCCCATGAGCCGGGTGTTACTGGTCATTGCGGTGATCGGCATCTGCCTTGCGCTTTTTGCGGTCGAACGCTGGATTGGCCTGCCAGAATGGATGAGCGCTGATCCGCGCGGGGGCAGGGTGCCGCGGCTTTGAGCCGCCTCACGCCCCGCTCGGCTGCCCGTTATCGCGCGACCAAGTCACCGGACTTGCCGTGGCCTTGCAGATGTCACGCAGCGCGGATTTGAGACCTTCCTCTACGGTGGGATGGTAAAACGGCAGATCCAGCATCTGGCTGGCCGTCATCCCCGCCGATATGGCCCAGGCCAGCAGATGGGCGAGATGCTCGCCATCCGGCGCGGCGAGCGACGCCCCAAGTATCCGACCCTTGTGTCGATCCGCGTAAATGCGGAGCAGACCATGGGCGCGCGCCTCGACCTTTGCCCGGCCCTGATCGGTGTAATCCGCGCTACCGGTCACCGTGGTGGCGCAGCCGGGTTGAGGCACCTGTCCGATGGTCGCGGCGTTGGGCCGCGTGAAGGTTATTGCAAGCGGCTCCATCCGCGTCGCGTCCCCTAGATCAGGCCAGCTTGCGGCATTTGCGCCGGCAATCGCCCCTTCGGAACTGGCCTCATGCAGCAGCGGGCGCGCCGCATTCGCGTCTCCGGCAAGGAAGATCGGCGCGTCACCGCATTGCAAAGTTTCTGGATCGAAGACCGGTGTGCCGTGATCATCCAATTGCAGGCCGGTGGTCTCCAAATCCAATCCGTCGAGGTTTGGCGGACGCCCGGTGGCCACGAGAACCCGATCAAACCTTTTGCTCGGATCGGTGCCCCATGACAATTCGACCTGATCGCCGGCGCGGCGCGGCTCCGGGGTGACGTCCAGATGCACCGGAAACTCCAGCCGAAGCGCATCGGCCAGCGCATCAGAAACGGCCCGGTCGCTTAAGCCCGCGACCGTGCTGCCAGTGTCGAACAACGCCACATCAACCCCCAGCCGAGCAAAGGATTGGGCCAGTTCCACCCCAATCGGACCGGCACCAATGACGGCGAGACTGCGGGGGAGATCCGGGATTTCGAACACGGTCTCATTGGTGAGACACAGATCGCTGAGCGCCTGATATGGGCCGGGCAGCATCGGGTCTGAGCCTGTCGCGATGATGATGCGTTGGGCCGTGACCTGCCGCCCGTCATCGAGCTGTAACTGGTTCGGCCCGATAAACCGGGCGCGGGATTGCAGGCGGATGCCATCGGTCATGTCCATCAGCGTGTTCTGTGTGCCGGATGCAAATTCATCACGTAGTTTCCGCACACGGGCCATTACCGCTGCACCATCGATACGGGGCTCGGCCTCCACGCCAAATACTGTTGCCGACCGGGCCATATGCGCGGCTTCGGCGGCAGCGATTATAAGCTTCGACGGCATGCATCCTGTATTCGCGCAGGTGGTGCCGCGAAATTCTGGATCGATCATCAAAACCTGAAGACCTGTGTCTTTGAGTTTGCGCAGCGCGGCCATCCCGGCAGTACCTGCGCCGATAATCGCGACATCGCAGGACAACATGCGGGGTTCTGTATCGTCGTGCATCGGGTCTCCGGGGTTGGGCCGGGCAGGGGATGCACACGGCATCAGTCCAACCGCCGGGCGGCTGCGCGGGTTCCTTCGATGGGGGCGGCGCGCTGCAAGGTAAGGACCAGACATCTGTCACGCCAATAATAAGGCAATTGCGGACGCGCGGAACGCAGCCTCCGCAACGTCAGGTTCCTCAACTAATCTTCTCGTTTCAATGATAATTTTCGGAACGCCTCGCCGGGTTTCTCGTTGTTCAGGCAGCAAGATATTGAAAGGACACTATGATGAAACGCTTTGCCACCCTGACCAGCGCCGTTGCCCTGAGCTTTGCCGCTACTGGCGCCATGGCTGAACAGCATGTGCCCGCCGACGGCGAAACCGCGATGGAAACCGAGGCGCAAACCGGCGCGACCGCGAATGCCGAGACCAACCTTGGCACCGTTGACGCAACCGCCCAGACCGACGCAACCAGCGGTGCCTGGGATCGTGCTCAACTGATCCGCACCCGCGATATCACCGGTGGTCCGGTCTACGGGGTAGATGTGGATGATGCCAATTGGGCAGACGCCAATTACACCGAAGTCGATGCGGAATGGGAGCAGGTCGGTGAGATCGAAGACATCGTGCTCGACCGCTCCGGCCAGATGGTCGGTGTTGTAGCCGAGGTCGGCGGCTTCCTCGACATTGGTGACAAGCACGTCATCATTCCGGTCGAAAACGTGCGCCTCGTGCCCGTGGACGACGTGGAATTCGCGCTGGTGACCAACCACTCCGAAGACGAACTGGAATCGATGGAAGACATCGATGAGGGCTTCTGGGACTAATATTCCCGGAATGTGAAAGAGAGAGCGGGCCTGCGGGTCCGCTCTTTTTCGTTTGTAGCCCGCCGACGGCGGACTGTCCCGACCGAAGTTGCGCAGCCCTTAGCCGCCAAATTCGCGGGTGCTGATGGCTGTGAACGAGCCTGCGAATGGGAGAAGGGCGTCGTGCAAGGGGCGCGCCGTTGGCACGCCCCTTTGGTCGCTCAGGGCTTCAGGATCGAGCGTCCGGCATATTCGGCGCTTTCTCCCAGCATTTCCTCGATCCGGATCAGTTGGTTATACTTGGCCAGCCGGTCCGAACGGCTCAGCGAGCCGGTCTTGATCTGCCCGCAATTGGTCGCGACTGCGAGATCCGCGATGGTCGCGTCTTCGGTCTCGCCCGAGCGATGCGACATCACGTTGGTAAAGCGCGCGCGATGGGCCATATCGACAGCCTTCAACGTCTCGGTCAGCGAGCCGATCTGATTGACCTTCACCAGCATGGAGTTGCCGCAACCGCGCGCGATACCATCCGCCAGACGGGTGGGGTTGGTGACGAACAGGTCGTCGCCGACCAGCTGCACCTTATCGCCCAGCACATCGGTCAGGGCCTTCCAGCCGTCCCAATCATCCTCGGCCATGCCGTCCTCGATCGAGATGATCGGGTAGTCGTTGCACAGCGCCTGAAGGTAGGCGACATTTTCATCGGAGCTCAGCGATGCGCCTTCGCCCTTCATCTCATATTTGCCGTCGCGGTAATATTCGGTCGAGGCACAATCGAGCGCGAGGTGGATATCCTCGCCGGGTTTATAGCCAGCTTTCTCGATTGATTTCAGGATGTAATCAAGGGCTTCGCGGGTCGAGCTGAGGCCCGGCGCGAAACCGCCCTCGTCACCGATCCCGGTGTTATGACCGGCGGCGGAAAGCTCGGCTTTCAACGTGTGAAACACTTCGGAGCCCATGCGCACCGCTTCTCTGATCGAGCTGGCCGAAACCGGCATGATCATGAATTCCTGAATGTCGATCGGGTTATCGGCATGCTCGCCGCCGTTGATGATGTTCATCATGGGCACGGGCAGCAGACGGGCGGAGGTGCCGCCCACATAGCGAAACAGTGGCTGGCCGGTATAATCGGCGGCGGCTTTCGCAGTGGCGAGGCTGACGCCGAGGATCGCATTGGCGCCCAGACGGCCCTTGTTGTCGGTGCCGTCGAGTTCGATCATGGTGCCATCAATGGCGACCTGCTCGGTCGCGTCAAAACCCACAAGCGCCTCGGCAATTTCACCGTTCACGGCAGCGACGGCTTCCAGCACGCCTTTGCCCTTGTAGCGGGATTTGTCGCCATCGCGACGCTCGACGGCCTCATGGGCGCCGGTGGAGGCACCCGAAGGCACGGCGGCGCGGCCCATTGTGCCGTCTTCCAGGGTAACGTCCACTTCGACCGTCGGATTGCCACGGCTGTCGAGGATTTCGCGCGCGTGAATGTCGATGATGGTGCTCATGGGTGAGGCGTCCTTGCTTGGTCCCGTTCAAACGCAGGATTAGCAGGGGTGACGCTGCGGGAAAACCGTCAAACGTATCGGCGCACTCAGGATAGGCTCAGAGCTTCTTCAACGGGACGCCAAACAACTCCATCCGGTGCCCGGTAAGTCGGTAGCCCAGCTTGCGCGCGATCTTCTCCTGCAACGCTTCGATCTCCTCGTCGACAAATTCGATCACCTGTCCGGTGGTCTCGTCGATCAGGTGGTCATGGTGGTCGCGGCGCGCATCCTCCCAGCGGGCGCGCCCATCGCCGAATTCAAGCCGGTCGAGGATGCCGCGCTCCTGAAACAGCTTCACCGTGCGATAGACGGTCGCCAGCGAGATGCGCGGATCGCGGGCGCTGGCACGGGCATAAAGCTCCTCCGCGTCAGGATGATCGTCGGAGCCTTCCAGCACCTCGGCGATCACCTTGCGCTGGCCGGTCATGCGCAGCCCCTTGGCCGCGCAGCGTTGCTGGATCGTCTCGGACATCGGCGCCTCCGCTTGGAGAGATTTGATAGCGCACCCGCCGCGCGGTGGGAACCCGGCTGGTGCGACGTCAGGTTCAAAGACTGTTTGCGCTCGGGTGGTCTTGATGCCTTGCCTCCACCTGCCGCACATGGTTTTTTCATATAAAATGCAAGGGGACAGCCGACATGCGTATCGGGCTATATCCGGGGACGTTCGACCCGATCACTCTGGGCCATCGCGATATTATCGCGCGCGCTGCGCGGTTGGTGGACCGGCTTGTGATCGGTGTGGCGGTCAATCGGGACAAGGGGCCGCTTTTCACATTGGAAGAACGGGTGGAGATGGTCGGAGCGGAATGTGTCGAATTGGCCGAACGCACCGGGACCGAAATTATCGTGCACCCGTTCGAGAACCTGCTGATCGATTGTGCCCGCGACGTCGGCGCCGGGGTCATCATCCGGGGCCTGCGTGCGGTCGCGGATTTCGAATATGAATATCAGATGGTCGGGATGAACCGGCGGCTCGACAGCTCCATCGAGACCGTGTTTCTGATGGCCGAGGCGCAGCATCAGGCCATCGCGTCGAAGCTGGTCAAGGAAATCGCCCGGCTTGACGGCGATGTCAGCGGCTTTGTCCCCGCCGCCGTCCGAACGGCATTGCTGGAGAAGCTGGGCAAGATTTGATCGCCAGTGCAGTTATTGGCGATTGCAATGCAAAACGCCCGCCTGTGTCGACAGGCGGGCGTTTTGGTGAGGTCCGTTAGTAAGCGGCGTCAGCCTGCGCGCGGTCAGAACTGATCGCCCTGACCATCCTGCCAAGGCTTCACCAGATTGCCGAAGCGGGTGAACCGACCCTCGAAGCTCAAATCAACGCTGCCGATGGGCCCGTGCCGCTGCTTGCCGATCACCACCTCGGCGCGGCCATGCAGGCGTTCCATGTCTTCTTGCCAACGCGCCATCGCTTCCAGATCGTGATCGCCGGGCTTTTCGCGTTCCTTGTAATATTCTTCGCGGAACACAAACATCACCACATCCGCGTCCTGCTCGATCGAGCCGGATTCCCGCAGGTCCGACAGCTGCGGACGTTTGTCTTCGCGGTTTTCCACCTGACGTGACAGCTGCGACAGGGCCACGACCGGGATGTTGAGTTCCTTGGCGATAGCCTTCAGGCCCTGCGTGATCTCGGACACCTCGTTGACGCGGCTATCTTTCGCGGTGGCGGCGCGCACCAGCTGGAGGTAATCGACCATCAGCACGTCAAGCCCATGGGTCCGCTTGAGACGACGCGCGCGCGCGGCAAGCTGGCTGATCGGCAGGGCGGGCGTGTCGTCGATGTAGAGCGGGCAGCTTTCCAGCGATTTGGCAGCCTCGACAAAGCGTCGGAATTCGGCCTCGGTCATATCACCGCGCCGGATCTGTTCGGACGGAACCTCAGCCGCTTCCGACAGGATCCGCGCGGCCAACTGCTCGGCGCTCATTTCAAGGCTGTAGAACCCGACCACGCCGCCTTCGACCGCGCCTTCATTGCCATCGGGCAGCAGGCCTCGGCGATAGGCCTTGGCGATGTTGAACGCGATATTGGTCGCGAGCGAGGTCTTGCCCATCGACGGGCGCCCGGCAAGGATCAGAAGGTCGGATTTATGCAAGCCGCCCAGTTTCTTATCCAGATCCATCAACCCGGTCGATACGCCCGCCAGACCGCCTTCGCGCTGATAGGCGGCGTTGGCGACATTGACCGCATCGGTGACGGCGCGCAGAAAACTTTGGAAGCCGCTCTCGGATTTGCCTTCCTCGCCCAAGGCATAAAGCCGCTGCTCGGCCTCGACGATCTGTTCTTTGGGCTCGGAGGCTACATCGACATTGGCGGCCTTCGACGAAATATCCCGCCCCAGCGCCATCAGCTCCCGCCGGATCGCGAGGTCATAGATGATCTGCGCATAATCGCGCGCGGCAAAACTGGCGATGGCGGCACCGGCCAAGCGAGCCAGATAGGCCGGACCGCCCAATTCCTTGAGGCCTTCGTCATCCTCAAGGAAGGACTTCAGCGTCACCGGCGTGGCTTGCAGGTTCTTGGCGATCCGGGCGGAGGCGACCTCGAAGATGCGCGCATGGACCGGATCGTAGAAATGCTGCGGCCCAACGACCGAGGCCACCCGGTCAAAAATGTCGTTATTGGTCAGGATCGCGCCCAGCAATTGCTGCTCGGCCTCGATGTTATGGGGCAGGGCCGATGGCTCGACCGTCGCGGGCGGGGAGCCGGGCGCGCTATCGGCGGTTGCGGGCAAGGTGGCGTCGCTGCGTAGAGTGGCGATCTCGGTCATGGGGTCTGGTCCCGTCTGCTCTGGTCTGCCAAAGGCCCGCGTTGATCCGGGCGCTGTGCTTTGATCCCTCCTGTCCCACGGGCGGGCGAACCGCAACGGGGGCCAAAGGTGTGCGCCAGCGATACCCGCTCCATGCGGCAGGGCGCAAAGGGAATATGCTGCGGATCGTGCGAATATCGCGCGGCTCCGCGCCGCTCTCAATATCATGGGGCGTGCACGCGCCATGCGTCAAGATGCGGTGGGTTAAACGCCGAAAATCTCCGCCTATGCGCGGCTAGACGCGCGCCGCGTCGGGGCCTGCCCGCGCGACAGGCCGTCACTTGGCGCGCGGGTCGTCAGATGTCCCCGTCGGACGACGTATCGTCATGCCGGCACGGGTTGCGAATCGTGAATCACGCCGGGGCGTTTGCCGCCTGCCAGCCGCGGGGGTCCGCCAGAAATGCCTCGACCTCCGCCAATGTGTCGGCATCAAAGCTCGCCTGCCGCTTGGCCTCGGCCAGCACGTCATGCCATGTGGTCAGATAGTGCAGCGCCACGCCATGATCGCCCAGTGTCTTCTCGGTTTCGGGGAAGATCCCGTAGTAGAAGATCACCGCCGTATCGGCACAGGTGGCGCCGGTTTCGCGGATCGCATCGACAAATGACAGCTTCGAGCCGCCATCGGTGGTCAGATCCTCGACCAGCAGCACGCGCTGGCCCTCGGTCATCTCACCCTCGATCCGCGCGCCTTTGCCGTAGCCTTTGGGCTTCTTGCGCACATAGGTCATCGGCAGGCCCATGCGCTCCGCCACCAGTGCCGCAAAGGGAATGCCTGCGGTTTCGCCGCCCGCGATATTGTCGAACGCCTCAAATCCGGCATCGCGCATGACCGTCACGGTCAGGAAATCCATCAACGTGGCACGCACGCGCGGGAACGAAATCAGCCGTCGGCAATCGATATAAACCGGGCTGGGCAGGCCGGAGGCCAGAATATAGGGCGTGGCCGCATTGAAATGCACGGCGCGGGTTTCCAGCAGCATGCGGGCGGCGAGGCGTGCGATCTCAGTGCGGTCGGGGAAGGTCGTAGGGATCATGGCAACGGGTCTCCGGGGGGGCGGTCGTCTCAAACGGGGCGGCGTCGATTTGCTCTGGATGCTCCCGACGCCGCGCCTGTCGCAGGGGCCGCGTCGGGAGTGTTATGGCTTACTCGGCCACGCGCCAGTGCAGCGGCATGGCGGGGTCGAACACCCGCACGGGGCCCGCGCCGGTCTGAACCCATTCGGGGATTTCGATCGGCTCGCCTTTGACCAGCGTCACCTGTGCTTGGGCCTGCGGTTTACGGTAGAACGCGGCACCATTCACGGCCGCGAAACCCTCCAGCATGTCGAGCTTGCCCGCCTGATCGAACACCTCTGCCAGACAGGACAGGGTCACCGGCGCGGTGAATATCCCGGCGCAGCCACACGCGTTTTCCTTGGCGTCGCGAGCATGGGGCGCGCTGTCGGTGCCAAGGAAGGCATGCGGATTGCCGGAGGTCACGAGCTCCACCAGAGCCTCGCGGTGCACCTCGCGCTTGGCCACCGGCAGGCAGTAGTAATGCGGCTTGATCCCGCCCGCGAGGATATGGTTGCGATTGATCATCAGGTGATGCGTCGTCACCGTCGCGCCCAGATCGCCGTCGCTTTCGGCCAGATAAGCGCAGGCATTGGCGGTCGTGATATGCTCCATCACCACCCGCAGGCCCGGTATGCGGCGGCGCAGCGGGTCGAGGATGCGGTCGATGAACACCGCCTCGCGGTCAAAAATGTCGATTGCGCCGTCGGCCACCTCGCCATGCACGCAGAGAGGCAGGCCGATCTCGGCCATTTTCTCCAGTACCGGCACGACACGGTCAAAATCGCGCACGCCCGAGGCGGAGTTGGTCGTCGCTCCCGCCGGGTAGAGCTTTACCGCGTGGACAAGGCCGCTGGCATGAGCGGTGGCGACATCCTCGGGGTCGGTCTCCTCGGTCAGGTAGAGCGTCATCAGAGGCTCAAACGCCGCGCCTTCGGGCATCGCGCGCAAAATACGGTCGCGATAGGCGCGGGCATCGTCGCTGCGCACCACTGGCGGGACCAGATTGGGCATGATGATGGCCCGACCGAAATGGCGGGTGGTTTCGGGCAGCACACCTTCGAGCATCGCGCCATCGCGCAGATGCAGGTGCCAGTCATCGGGGCGGCGGATCGTAAGGCTTTGGGTCATGGCGCCGGATTAGCGCCGGATCGCGGGCATTGCCAGTCCAAACAGCAGCGTCGCGGGACGGGCAGGGCGGAGAGGGCGCAATCGCCCCCGGCGCCTTGCTCAAAAATTCAGCACGCGCTGTGATGCGGGCAGGTTGCTGCGGCTGCGATGGGCCTGTCGCGTTGCGCCTGTCGCGACCGCCGCCTAGGCTCGCCGCGACCACGACGGAGGCAGGATGCTCGACCAGACCCGACAGGCCGCGGACGCGACCGGCGCTGCACATGCGGCTGCCATGCAGCGCAGCCGTGGTCGGGCCCATGTCGGGCTGATCGCTGGCACGGGCGGACGCACGCGCCTTGCAGATCTGCATCAATCCGGCTGTGCCAAGGCGTTCCTGCCCCGCATCCACACGCCTGAGCCTGAGATCGTGTTGCTGAACACGGCAGGCGGCCTGACCGGCGGCGACCAATTGGAGCTGTCGGTTGAGCTGGGCCCGCGCACCCGCGCAACCGCCACCACCCAGACCGCCGAGCGGGCCTATGAAAGTCTGGCCCATGCCGAGCCTGCCCGCGTCGCGCTTTCGCTCAAGGTCGCGCCCGGCGCGCGGCTCGACTGGCTGCCGCAGGAGACCATCCTGTTCGAGGGTGCGGCGCTGGATCGAACCACCCGCATCGACCTTGGCGGCGACGCGGCCGTTTTGACCTGCGAAACGCTGGTCCTAGGTCGGGCGGCAATGGGGGAGCAGCTGACGCGGCTGCGCTTGTTTGATCGCCGCGAGATCCACCGCGATGGCCGCCCGCTGGTGATTGATCCGGTGCGATTGGACGACAGCAGCCTGCGCGCCTCCCATGCGCCCGCCGGGTTGGCGGGGGCCGTGGCGTGGAGCACCGTGATCTTCGCCGGGCCGGGTGTGGAGGATGCATTGGAGCCCGCCCGCGCCGCGCTCACCCCTCATCTCAACGATCGGCTGCGCGCCGGCGTTTCGGCCTGGGATGGCCGATTGACCGCGCGCATTGCCGCCGCGGATGGCTGGCCGCTGCGCCGGGCGCTCGCGGAGCTACTCACCATATTGCGCGGCGGCGCGGCCTTGCCCCGCGTCTGGCAGATTTGACGACCTGAAGGAGAGACCATGAACCTGACCCCCCGTGAAAAGGACAAGCTGCTGGTCAGCCTCGCCGCCATGGTGGCGCGCAATCGGCTGGAACGGGGCGTGAAGCTCAACCATCCGGAGGCCATCGCGTTGATCACCGATTACGTCGTCGAAGGCGCGCGTGACGGGCGCTCGGTCTCGGACCTGATGCAGGCCGGGGCAGGGGTCGTTTCGGCGGCGCAATGCATGGATGGCATCCCCGAGATGATCCACGAAGTGCAGGTCGAGGCGACCTTTCCCGACGGGACCAAGCTGGTCACCGTCCATCATCCCATTCGCTGAGAGGAGCGCGCCATGATCCCCGGTGAAATCATCACCCAGCCCGGCGACATCACACTGAACGAAGGCCGCGAGGCGATCACGCTGATGGTCGCCAATACCGGCGATCGTCCGGTGCAGGTCGGCAGTCATTACCATTTTGCGGAAACCAACAGCGCGCTGGATTTCGACCGCGCGCAGGCGCGGGGCATGCGGCTCGACATTGCCGCCGGCACCGCCGTGCGGTTTGAGCCGGGCCAGAGCCGCGAAGTGCAGCTGGTGCCCTATGCCGGCGCGCGCGTCGTGATCGGCTTTAACCAGCAGGTGATGGGCGCGCTCGACTAGCCCCGCGTGTCGATGGTCGGCCGGGTGGGCGGTGGAACTCGGTCTGCCGCCTGACGTTGGCGCCCTGACCGGCCCCCGCGCCGCCGCACCGGTGGCGCCCGATGCCTCGATCCCTGAAAGGAGATCCGCGATGCTTCCCCAGACCCCGTTCGAATATTGGCGCACCGGCGTGACCATGTGGTCGCGCGCGGCTCAGATGCAACTATCGATGGTCCGCATGACGCTCGACACGGTGGAAGAAATGGCGCGACCATTTCCTGCTGCCCGCACTGCCGTGGCTCCGGCCCGGATGGCGGTGGAGGCCGTCGCCCGCGCCACGTCCGGCCTTGTCCCGCAGGATGAAGCCAACGTGCCGCCGCGCAAGCCCGAGGCCTCTGCACCTGATACGCGCAGCGCCCCTCAAAGCGCGGCCTATGCCCGCGAGGCCACGCGCAGCGCGCAAAAAGTAAGCCGCAGCACTGCACTTGGCTCCAGCAGCGCGGCCCCGCGTCCGCAGCCCTCGAATAAATCTGCCGCGCCGGAGACGTCACCGACCCCGGAAAACTCCGCCAAGACAGCTAAACCGGTCGCTGCTGCCAAATCCAAATCGGCAACGCCCAAGCCCGCGTCCAAGCCAGCCAGCAAAACGCCCGCGGCCTCCGCCTCAAAGCCAGCCACAAAGGCGCGCCAGAAACCTGCTGCGAAAGCGAAGCCCGACAGCGCGAAAGCCTCCGCACCCAAATCCGCTAGTAAAGCGGAGAAAAAAGAAGCTGGTCAGGTGGAGAAGACGGCGTCGATGTCGGATGCTCCCGTCAGGCCGGAGAGTTCCAAGCCGCAGGGGAACAAGCGCTCAGACACTGGCGCAAAGAAAGCCTCCTCCCCGCTGCCCAAAACGCCGATCTGATCGGCGAGAACGCGCTTCCCAGACGTTCAAATCCTGCGTGCGAGGGAAGGCTTTTCTTCCACTGACGGGAACCGGAAAGGCGTGCAGGGGTTGTGTCAGCATGGCCGGTTCTGCGGTGCAGCATGCACGGCGCAGGACCTCTCCCGCTAAAGGATCAATGTCATGCAACCAGTTATTGGTATCATTCGCCTGCTCTTTCCCGGTGCCGCGCGGATCATGCGCCTGCCGCGGACGCGACAGTTCACGGGCACCCGCTCTGCCTCCCGCATGTCAGGATTTCAGCGATGATGTTGCCCTATAACGTGACCCTGAACACATGGCGTGCAGGTGTCAGCGCAATGCTTCTGGCGACTGAGGCCCAGACTGTCATGGCCTATCGCATGATGGGCCTTGCAGGGCTTTGGTCGGTCGACGCGAAGGAAAACTCGCGGATGATGTCCGAAAAGCCACCCGCTTTCGCAGCCTCCGCGATTGCGGCCTCCACTGCGATGATGCGCGGTCAGCGGCCCGATCAGGTGATGACAGCGGCCATGGTTCCGCTAAAGCGAAAAACCAGCTCCAACGTCAAGCGGCTTAGCCGACGCGGGCCGAAAGCGTTTGTGTGACCGTCGGAAATTCCGACCAGTAACACGACGATAAAGCATGAAAAGGCGGGGAATAAGTGCAGGCTTCTGTTGCCAGGTGCCTGCGAACCCCGCCTGACCTTGCTAGAGGCCAGGGCTTAAGTATCGGTCTTGTTACTGCTTACGCAGCAACGGCGACCGGAGCACGGTTGTCATTGGCAACTATCATGCTTGGACCGATAACGGTGGTACCTCACCGAGCAAAAGCTAACCCCTTTAGACGTCCGTCGATCCTGTTTCGGCCCCTTGTTCCCAGCCAATGAGGGAAGTTGGTGGAGCCGCCGGGTACCGCCCCCGGGTCCGAGCCGCTTATTACGGGCGCGTTTATCGCCATAGTCGGATTGCTCCGACACCACGCTATCTAGGTGGGATCAAACCGGTTTTCAAGCCTTCTGACGATCTCTGCGCGCAGTCACGGCCCGCAACCTCCGTCCACAATCAGCGAGGCGGTCGCCCGGGATAAATGTGCCCGGAGCGATCCGAATTTGACCGGCCCGGGGTGTAGGGCTAGCTGCGTGAGGTGAAACGGGATCGCAAGCGCGGTCTGCAAGGCGAGAGGCAACATCATGCGCGCAGTGGTTGTGGAGAAGGACGCCGACGGCAAAACCCATGCCGAGGTCCAGAATATCGACGAAGGTGATCTGCCCGAGGTGAGCGATGGCGGCGTGACGGTTGCCGTAGAATACTCAACCTTGAACTACAAAGACGGCCTGTGCCTTGGTCCCGGTGGGGGTCTGGTGCGCAACTATCCCCATGTCCCCGGCATCGACTTTGCCGGGACGGTCGAAACCTCCGACGACGACCGCTACAGCCCCGGTGACAAGGTGGTGTTGACCGGCTGGCGCGTGGGCGAGGCGCATTGGGGCGGTTATGCCGAGAAAGCCCGCGTGAAAGCCGATTGGCTGGTGCCTTTGCCTGATGGCCTGAGCACCCGCGACGCGATGGCGGTCGGAACTGCGGGGTTCACTGCAATGCTCGCAGTCAATGCCCTCGAAGCCCATGGCCTTAAACCGGATCACGGGCCGGTTTTGGTAACCGGCGCGGCGGGCGGTGTCGGCTCGGTCGCGACAACGATCCTTGCCGCGCTCGGCTATGAAGTTGCCGCTGTCACCGGGCGCCCTGAGCAAGAAGAGTATTTGCGGGGCCTTGGCGCGACGCGGATCGTGGCGCGTTCCGAACTCGCTGAAACCACACGCAAACCATTGGAAAGCGAAGAATGGGCCGGCTGCGTTGATGCGGTCGGGGGGGCGATGCTCGCCCGCGTGCTGGGGCAGATGAAATATGGCGGCTCGGTCGCGTCGGTCGGGCTGGCAGGCGGGGCCGACCTGCCCGCAAAGGTCATTCCGTTCCTGCTACGCGCCGTTAACTTGCTTGGGATCGACAGCGTTCTACAACCTTATGATGCGCGTCTGAGCGCTTGGACCCGCATCGCCGAGATCCTACCAATGAATAAGCTCAACGACATGATCGTTCCCGCAAAACTAGAAGATCTGCCAAAATTGGGCGCAGATATCCTAAACGGTCAGGTCCGAGGCAGGGTCGTCGTAGAGATCTGACGCGGCAACGCGCCGATGCCGAACGTCAACTATGTTCCCTAAATTGCCGCATGGCAAAGATCGGGAAACGCATACGGGCAGCGCGCGGTGATCGCTTGCTGCCCGCTTGATAAGTCCATCCCTAAGCGAGGCCGTCAAAGGCGGCTTCGGTGGACCGGCTATTCAATAGTTCCGAATAAGCCCCACGAGCCGACCCTGCACCTTTACCTGATCTTCCCGCAGGGTGCGGGTCGGATAGGCAGGGTTGGCAGCCTCAAGCTGGATTGCGCTGCCCTGACGCCGATAGCGTTTCAGCGTCGCTTCCTGCCCGTCCACCAATGCTACAACGATGTCGCCATTATCAGCCGCGCCGGTCTCGCGGATAACGACTACATCGCCATCGTTAATCCCGGCCTCGATCATCGAATCGCCTTTGACTTCAAGGGCGTAATGATGCCCGGCGCCCAGCATGCTGCCGGGAACGGCCATGCTATGCGATTCGTGGGAGATTGCCTCAATCGGGACACCGGCAGCGATCCGGCCCATCACGGGCAGTTCCATCGCGTGGACTATATTGTCATTTGCAGCCTTCGTTTCCCGCGGACCGGCCTGCGCGCCGCCTGATTTACGAGCCTGCTCGCCGCTCATCGCATCGGGAAGCCGCACAATTTCGATCGCACGCGCTTTATGCGCCAAGCGCCGAATAAAGCCGCGCTCCTCCAGAGCCGTAATCAAGCGGTGAATGCCGGATTTGGACCGCAAATCCAACGCATCCTTCATTTCATCGAAAGAGGGCGGCACGCCATCGCGCTGCAAACGTCCATGGATGAATTGGAGCAGATCAAGCTGCTTTTTGGTGAGCATCGGTCTGGCATCCTTTCGGGCCCGGCTGGGCTGTTCGCTTATGTTCTGCCAGTGTTCCCCATTTGTGTCAACAGGGCGTAAACGAAAGGAAAAATACTGATTTGCTCAAATATGGATGATCTGGACAGTATCACCTGCCTTACGGGGCGGATCATGCGGCGCGCGTCGCACCAGTACATTCGCGGCCCCAAGAACGGATAATAAAGAACTGTCTTGGCGGCCGAAAATCTCGACGCCATCGCGGCCCAGCCGCGCGCGCATGTAGTGCTCTCTTGGGCCATTTGCACCGACCGGCGCGGTCAGAATTGCGGTATCCTCGACCGGAGCGGCGGCCTCCAGCCCTTGCATGTAGCGCAAGGCGGGCAGGATGAAGATTTCGGCGCAGACGATTGATGCAACAGGATTTCCCGGTAATCCGACAACAGCCATATCGCCCAGCCGTCCCGCCATCAGCGGTTTACCGGGGCGCATCAGGACTTTATAGAAAGCACGCTCCATACCAAGTGCTTCGGCGACGGGCCCGACGAGGTCATGCTCGCCCACTGACGCACCGCCGCTGGTCAACAGAAGGACTGCGCCGCGGGCAAGGTCGAACGCAGTTTCAAGGCTTTGCGCTGTGTCGCGGGCAATGGGCAATAGTCGGACATCGGCGCCTTCGGCCTCGCACATGGCGCGCAGGGCAAAGCTGTTGGACGCTATGATCTGATCGGGGCCGGGCGTCTCACCCGGCATGACCAATTCGTCACCCGTGGCCATAATTGCCACCACCGGTCGACGCGCGACGCGCACTGTCGGCGCATTCATCGCGGCGGCGAGGGCAAGATGCGTCGGCCCGAGGCGGAGCGGTGCACCGATCCGGTCCCCGCGTTTGAAATCGCCGCCAGCAGGACGGATGTGAGGGCCTTCATCAATCGATGCGTTCAGGACGATGCGATCACCGTCACGCAGGACATCTTCCTGAATAATGACACGGTTGGCGCCAGTAGGGATCGGTGCGCCGGTAAAGATTCTAACAGCTTGGCCACGCCCGACATTCCCGGAAAATCCAGCGCCAGCGGCAGCTTCGCCGATGATCGTAAAGCTGTCTCCGGGCTGCGCGTCCGATGTGGCGATCGCATACCCATCCATGGCCGACGCGGCGAAGGGCGGCTGATCGCGGCGTGCTACGATATCATCAATGAGCACGCGGCCAGCGGCCTTGTCGAGTGTGACATCTTCACCGTCGAGGGGCCGCAGAATGTCGAAAATCCGTTGCCGGGCTTCGGTGACCGTTATCATGGGTTCGCCTCGTAACGCCCCGATTTCCCTCCGTCTTTCAGCGCGACATGTATGCCGCCAAGCTCCATCGCCCGATCAACAGCCTTCAGCATATCATAGACGGTCAGCGCCGCCGTGGTGACAGCGGTGAGCGCTTCCATCTCGACACCGGTTTGGCCGGAGGTTTTCACCGTAGCCTCGACGCGCACGCCGGGCAGGCTGTCATCCGGCACCAGATCCAAGGAAACCTTTGTGATCGGCAGGGGATGGCAGAGCGGGATAAGATCCGCCGTGCGCTTGGCCCCCATGATCCCGGCGAGCCGCGCGACACCGAGCACGTCGCCCTTCTTAGCGGTGCCATTCACAATGTGATCAAGCGTTTCGGGCGACATCTTCACCCATCCGCGCGCCGTCGCGATGCGGTCCGTCACCGGCTTGTCACCAACGTCGACCATATGCGCACGACCTTCGGCGTCGAAATGGGTGAGCGCCATGTCAGACCCCCCCGGCGGTCAGGGGATTGGCCAGCAGCGTCCGCGTGGCCTGCTCGACATCGTTCTGGCGCATCAGGCTTTCCCCGATCAGGAAGCTACGGGCCCCGTAGCGCGCGATGTCGGCCAGGTCGTCAGCCCCGTTAAGACCGCTTTCCGAAATCAACAGACTGTCCGCAGGTGCGCGCCGTGCGAGGTCCTTGGTCACATCAAGGGAGGTAACGAAGGTATTGAGATCGCGATTGTTAATCCCGATCATGGGAGAGGAGAGCAATGTGGCGCGTTCCAATTCCTGCGCGTTATGAACCTCGATCAGGGCGTCCATGCCATGTTCTTGTGCGGCGGCTTCCAGTTCGGCGGCCTGCGTATCGTCGACGGCGGCGAGGATGATCAGGATGCAATCCGCCCCCCATGCGCGAGCCTCGGTCACCTGATAGGGATCATACATGAAATCCTTGCGCAGCACGGGCAGGGAAACCGCCTCGCGGGCAGCAATCAAAAATTCCGGTGCACCCTGAAAGGACGGGCTGTCGGTCAGCACTGACAGACAAGCGGCACCGCCGGCTTCATAGGCGCGGGCCAGTTCGGGCGGATTGAAATCTTCGCGGATCAAGCCTTTGGACGGGCTTGCTTTCTTGATCTCCGCAATCAGGCCGTAGCCTTGTCGCGCTGCCTCTAGGAGGGCCTGTGCGAACGGGCGCACAGGCGACGCATCAGCGGCGCGGGCGGCGATTTCCGCCGGGGGAATGGCCTCCTTGGCGGCGGCGATTTCTTCCAGCTTGTAGGATTTGATCTTGTCGAGAATGCTCGGGGTCATGGTCCCTCCGGTCGGGTCCAGTTGATGGGGCTGCCGCCTTGCGCGGTGAGCCATGTGTTGACGCGGCTGAACGGACGCGAGCCGAAGAAGCCGCGCGAGGCGGAGAGCGGCGACGGATGCGCCGTTTCCACCCGCAGGTGATCGGGGCTTTTCAGAATGCGGCCAGCGACTTGTTGGGCGTGTCGGCCCCAGAGCAGGAATGCGCGTGGCTGTGCGTCGAGACGCTCCAGAACCTGAGCAATGAGGGTGAGCCAGCCGAGTTTCGCATGACCGCCCGCAGCGCCCTGCGGGACCGTCAGCGCGGTATTGAGCAGCAACACACCTTGCGACGCCCAGAACCGCAAGTCGGCATTTTGCGGCGCCTCCCCAAGATCGGCGCGCAACTCCTTATAAATATTGAGAAGACTGCGCGGCAACGGGGCGACTTCGGGCTCCGCTGAGAAAGCGAGCCCATGGGCGTGCCCGCGGGTCGGGTAGGGATCCTGTCCAAGGATGACGACGCGAGTGGCATCGGGTTGGGTCATTTCAAGCGCGGCAAAGGTGCGGTCAGCGGCAGGCAGGACCGGACGGCTTTCTTGCTGCAGGGCAGCCTCAATGCGCGGTAGGTCATTGGCAAAGAAGGGCAGATCCCGCCACGAGCCCAATCGTGACAGGTCCAGCCTGCGCGCGTCGGGGAGCGATGCTTGGGTCATGCCGCCGCGCTGGCGCAAAGCCGTGCAAGCCCGTCGACCTTACCGCGCGCGGCACCGCTATCGATACTTTCAGCGGCGATTTCCACACCTTCCGGCAGGGTCGTGGCGCGGTCTGTCAGCACCAACGCCGCAGCCGCGTTCAATAGCACAGCGTCGCGATAGGCGGTCCGGGCACCGTCGAGCAGCGCCGCAAAGGCGTGTCCGTTCTCAGCAGGGGCGCCGCCGAGCAGGTCTTCAAACGGGTGAACGGGCAGAGCGGCATCCTCAGGGTGCAATTCGCGCTCGACGATGTGGCCGTCGCGCAGCTCGGCGACGTAGGATATGCCCGCAATCGACAGCTCATCCGTGCCGTCGCCGCCATGCACCAGCCATGCGGCCTCGGAGCCAAGCTCGCGCAGGGTTTCAGCCATGGGGCGGATCAAATCGCGCGAGAAGGCGCCGGTCAATTGGCGGGTGACCCCGGCGGGATTAGTCAACGGCCCGAGGATGTTAAAGATCGTCCGGGTGCCCAATTCGGCCCGCGCCGGTCCGACATGGGCCATGGCAGGATGATGCATGGGCGCCATCATAAACCCGATGCCGATTTCGGACAGCGCGCGTTCGACCATTTCGGGGCCGACCATCACGTCGATGCCCAATGCGCCAAGCGCGTCCGCCGCGCCGGATTTCGAACTGAGGTTGCGATTGCCGTGTTTGGCCACCGGAACGCCTGCACCCGCCACGACGAATGCCGTGGCGGTTGAGATGTTCAACGTGCCCTTGCCGTCGCCGCCGGTGCCGACGATGTCGATGGCGCCTTTGGGCGCGCGCACCGGCTTGCAATGGGCGCGCATCACGGCGGCGGCGGCGGAGATCTCGTCCACGGTTTCGCCCCGCGTGCGCAGCGCCATCAGGAAGCCAGCGATCTGCGCGGCAGTGGCTTCGCCCCGGAACAGCGCTTGGAACGCCGTCTCGGCCTCGGCCCGGCTCAGACTGCGATCAGCGGCGATGCCGATCAGCGGCTTTAATGTATCGGTTGCGACGCTCATGCCGGCACCTTCATCATGTCGAGGAAATTGCGCAGCATTGCGTGACCGTGTTCCGAGCGGATGCTTTCCGGGTGAAATTGCACGCCTTCGATGGGCAGTTCCTTATGCCGCAGGCCCATGATGGTGCCGTCCTCCAGCCATGCGGTGATTTCCAGACAGTCGGGCAAGCTATCCCGCTCAACGATCAACGAATGGTAACGTGTGGCCTGAAATGGGCCGTCGATGCCCGCGAAAAGACCACGCCCGTCATGGTGGACGGTGCCAAGCTTGCCATGCACGATCTCGTGGCAGCGCACGACCTTGCCGCCGAATGCCGCGCCAATGGCCTGATGGCCAAGGCACACACCCATCAGCGGTAGCCCGGTCTCGGCGGCGGCGTCGATCAACGGCATGCAGATCCCGGCCTCGGCAGGGGTGCAAGGCCCCGGCGACAGCAGCACACCGGCCGCGTTGAGACCCATCGCCTGCTGCACGTCGAGCGCATCGTTACGCCAGACCTTCACCTCGGCGCCAAGCTCGCCCAGGTAATGGACAAGATTGTAGGTGAAGCTGTCGTAATTATCGATGAGCAGAAGCATGTCGGGCCTCATGGGAGGTTTTCAGGTGAACCCGCGCACGGGTCGGGCTATACATGCTCCGAGGCATCCGCCGGGGTCAAGGCCACCATAGGGTCGAACCCGGCGACAATCGGATGTCACGAGGTAATGCGCAGGTGTCAGCCGTCCCGTAAACGGGCAGCACGGACAAAGCAGGGGGTCCATATGGGTCGCGGTATTCTGATCGGGGTGATCTGGGGCGGTTTGGTCAGCGTCGTGGTGTTGATCAATGTGTCGCTGCTATCTCCGTTGCCGGTGGTGGTCGAGGATGGCGCGCTGCGTCCTGCGCCGCGTGGCAGTGAGGTGGGCGATCTGCCCGGCGCCGGGCAAGCCGAAGGAGACGGCATCATCGAGGATGCACCCGCGTCCACATCTGAGCCTGCGCCCGACTCGCAGACAGATCGCGAAACCCGGACTATCGAGCCGACCGGACCGCGTTCGGATGACCCCGCGACGGCCTCCGTCGCCTCCGAGAGCGAGCCTGCCGAGACATCCAACGATGCGGTTAACGAAAATGGCGCCGCCGCTCGTATCGGTCTGACGGCCCCTGAAGGCGAGGTCACGCCACGCGCGCCGGAGGGCATTGACCGTCAGGCCGGACGTGTCGATCCGCAGATCGCGCCGGGCATCGATCTGCCCGCGGGATCCGAATTCGCCCGCGCCCGTCCCGATGTCACCCCGGCGCTTCCGGCCATCGATGGCGCACCCGCAGGCGCGAGTGGCGGGCCTGCCGGGCTGCCGCGCTCCGCCGCGCCCACCGACAGGCCGCAGCCCGACACCGCGCCGCCGAGCTCGCCGCTGACCGCCAGCGCGCCGGGCCGTGGGCTGACCGAACCGCTGCCCGATAGCGATGCCACCGCGCAGCCTCCGCGCGCGGCGATGGAGGCCGATCCCGCGCTGAGTGAGACCAGCCCCACAGCACTGACCAATAGCACGATGACCCCCGATGCCGACCCCGCCGCGCCGCTGCCTCCCGCGGAAACACCGCCTGCGGCGCGGAGCGCTGTGACCGCGGCGTTGGTGAATGACCGCGATGCCGCACCGCAAGTGGGGGCCGATAGCGCCGCCGCACAGGTCAGCACGTCGCTCAACGCGCCAATGGTCGATGACGCCGCCCCGATGCAGCCCATTCCCGGGATCAGCGAGCCCGAAATCGCCGACGCGCAGGCCGCTCGGATGGTGCGTGGCGCGCCGCTTGATCCCATTCAGCCGTTGCAGACTTCGCCCGTTACTGGCGTGCAGGCCGATGCGGGGCCGGAACCGGGGACGCTTGACCCGGTCGCGACCAGGCCGGGCGGCGGCGGACAGCAACAGGCAACGCCCGTTGATCCGCTGACCGGGGCACCAGCAGAGCAAGCCGCCCCGATGCGCCTGCTTGAGGTCGCGCCGGAACCGCTGCCCGGCACGGCTGGCGATTTGCTTAACCCTTCTGATGGCGATGCGGAGCGTCCTCGGATTGTCACCGATCAGCTTCTGGACCAAGGTGACAGCGCGCCTGTGGCGGGCGTCATCACCGGACGATTGCCCAGTATCCGCGCGCCCGAAGACGCCGACAACACCACCGCGCTCGACGCGGCATCCGATCTGGAGCTCGGTGCGGTGCCCGCCAATGAAACCGAAGCCGCATCATTGTCGAGCGTCGGCGCCGATACGCTGCCCGCGCTGAGCCGCTACGCGATGCCGTTTTCCAATCCGCTGCAATTGCCGCTGCTTTCCGTCGTTTTGCTGGATGAGGCTGACGGCATGGGGCCCGAGGGTCTGGCAAATTTGCCCTTCACGGTCAGCGTCGCCATCGATCCCGCGCGCGATGATCTGGCCCTGCGTATCGCCGCCTACCGCGCGGCAGGGCATGAAGTTTTGCTGCTGGGGCGCGATGTCGACGGCACGCTGGGCGATCGGCTCGCGGGGGTCGAGGGCATTGTTGCGATCCTTGAGCCCGATGCGGGCGGTTTCGGCACCAGCCGGGTCGCGGCGCAGGATGCGGCGTTGATCGCGCGCCGGGACGGGCAGGGGCTGGTGCTGTGGAATCGGGGGCTGAATGGCGCCATGCGCGAAGCGGACTCGCAAAATGTGCCCGCGGCGCTGATCTTCCGCGCGCTTGATGACGGGCGCGAGGATGCGCCTTTGATCCAGCGCTATATGGACCGCGCGGCCTTTGAGGCGATCAAGACGGGCGCGGTCATCATGATCGGCCACACCTATCCCGATACGTTGACCGCCCTGATGGGCTGGTCCGACAGCGCCCGCGTCGAGGATGTCGCTTTGGCACCGGTCTCCGCGCTTCTGTTGGGCGATCCCGCAGCGGAAGAGACCGAGGGCGATTCGGCCAGCGACAGCGGGTCAGACGGCTAATCCGATCACCGGGTCCATTGGCGCGAGGGTGGGGCATGGCCTTGCACCCCGCCGCCAAATCCCCCAGATCTGAGCGGGTAACAACCCGAGGTTCAGATGCCCGATCCCAATCCTGCCGCGCTTGAATTCCTGCTCAACCGCCGGTCCCGCCCCGCCAAGACGCTGTCGGACCCCGTGCCCGATCGCGCCGATCTGGGCCCAATCCTTGCCGCGGCGGCCCGCTGCCCCGATCATGGTAAACTGGAGCCGTGGCGCTTTGTGGTGCTGGAGCGTCCGGCGTTGGAGCGGCTGGCCGAGCTGGCGGCGACCCGCGGTGCGGAGGCCGGGCTGGATGAGGTCCAGATCGACAAGGGGCGCGGGCAGTTTGAAAAATCCCCGCTTGCCGTTGTCGTTATCGCCGCTCCGGTCGAGCACCCGAAAGTGCCATGGATCGAACAGATGCTATCTTCCGGCGCGGTATGTCTTGGCCTGCTCAACGCGGCGCTGGCCTCGGGCTGGGGCGCGAACTGGTTAACCGGTTGGGTCGCCCATGACCGCCCCTTTGCCGAAGCCGCCTATGGTTTGAAAGAAGGCGAGATCGTCGCAGGGATCATCCATATCGGCACTGAAAGCGCCGCACCGCCCGAACGTCCGCGCCCCGATATTTCCGCGATCACCAGCTGGATCGACGCGTGATCCTAGGCGATTTTACCAAAGCTCTCGGCCAGCTCTTCGACCGTCCTTTCCTGCGTGTGCTCCTGCTGGGGCTCGCGCTGACGGTCGGATTGCTGGTCGCGATCTGCGCGCTGTTTATCTGGGGTGCGAATTGGATCGTGCCGGACACGGTGACCCTGCCCGGCGGCTTTGCGATCACATGGCTCGACGATATCTTATCGGCTGTGTCGGTCATGGCGGTGCTGCTGCTCAGCGTCTTTTTGATGGTGCCGGTCGCGTCGGCCTTCACGGGGCTGTTCCTCGACGATGTGGCCGAGGCGGTTGAAGCGCGCCATTATCCGGGCTTGCCGCCAGTGCCGCGGGTGCCTTGGCGCGACGTGCTGACCGACAGCGTCAATTTCCTCGTCCTGATGCTGGTCGTGAACATCGTCGCCGTAGGCCTCTATTTCGTTGTCGGACCGTTTGGTCCCCTGCTGTTTTGGGTGGTGAACGGGTTTTTGCTGGGCCGCGAATATTTCCAGATGGTCGCCATGCGCCGGCTGGGGCGGATCGGGGCGATCGCCGCGCGCAAGCGGCATCGCGGACGGATCTGGATCGCCGGTATCTTGATGGCCGCGCCGCTGTCGATCCCGGTGGTGAACCTGTTCGTGCCGATCCTTGGCGCTGCGACCTTCACCCATATGTTCCATCGGCTGGAGCGGAGCGGGGGCTGACCCCGCCCGCGCGGCTTAGCGGTCCGAATGGTCGTAGCGGTCCGGGGTGTAGCGGTCGAAAATATCGATGTCTTCCAGCGTGATCCAGCCCGACAGGATGATACCGACCAAAGCCAGCCAGATCGGCAGCGCGATCAACGTCGTGATCCATGCTTTGCGACCGGGGCGAAAATCATCGGGGGCAGAGGCATGGGTGCCCGGCACGATGCGCCCGGCCTCACCTTGTGACGTATTGCGCAGCGGCAAGATGATCAGCAGCACCATGAACCATGTGATGGCCAGCAAAACGAGGGCGGAGGTGATACCCATCAGATCTGCTCCAATTCGACGAGCGTGCCGTTGAAATCCTTCGGGTGAAGGAACAGCACAGGTTTGCCATGAGCGCCGATCTTGGGGGTGCCGTCCCCCAAAACCCGCGCGCCCGACTCAAGCAGCCGGTCGCGCGCCACATGGATGTCATCCACTTCGTAGCAGATATGGTGAATGCCACCGGCCGGGTTTTTTTCCAAAAACCCCGCGATGGGGGAACCTTCGCCAAGCGGGTGCAGCAACTCGATTTTAGTGTTGGGCAATTCGATGAAGATCACGGTCACGCCGTGGTCCGGCTCCTCCTGCGGCGCGCCGACCTGCGCGCCCAGCGTGTCGCGATATTGAGCGGCGGCGGCACCCAGATCCGGCACGGCAATGGCGACATGGTTCAGACGTCCGATCATGGGAACACTCCTCGACAGGCAAATTTGGACCTCGCTAGCCGCAACGCCCGCCCGCCGCAATGGTCCGAAAGGACGCGGGGGCGGGGGGGTCCATTTGCAATCGGTTTACCTAAAATTAGCAGTTTACGCGCTCTACTATCCGCAGCTTCGGATACCGAGGCAGTCCTTCACCACTGACAGGAGCTTCGCATGGCGGATAATCTGACTGATATGATGGCACAGCGCAAACCCATGCCGGGGCGCCCCTTGTTGGGGATGACGGTGCTGGTGGTGGAGGACAGCCGCTTTGCCTGCGAGGCGGTGCGCCTGTTGGCATTGCGCTCAGGCGCGCGGATTCGCCGTGCCGACTGCCTGCAATCTGCCAGGCGACATTTGCAGGTCTACCGCCCGACCGTGGTCATCATCGATATTGGCCTGCCCGATGGCGACGGGTCCGAGCTGATCCGCGAATTGGCGCAGGCCGTGCCCCGCGTGCCCGTGATCCTCGCCACCTCCGGCAGGATGGAGGCGGAGGCCGACGCCCGCGCCGCCGGCGCTGACGATTTCCTGCTCAAACCCTTTGCCAACCTTGCGGCGTTTCAGCAGCAAGTCATCGCTGCGATGCCGGTCGAGGACCAAAGCGGCTGCGTGCCGTTCGGCGGCCTGCGCGCTGTCCCGGTAGAGGAGGTCTGTCCTGATCGCATCGCCCTGCGCGACGATTTTGCCCATGTCGCAGAAGAGCTGCGCCGCAGGCATCTGACCTCGGATCATGGCGAGCCGCCCGACGTGCCGCTCAACTATCTGGCGCAGTTTCTGGGCAGTCTGGCATTCAGCGCCGAGGATGCGGATCTTGCCCGCGCCGCACAGTCGCTTGCCCGCGCCAGCGATTGCGGTGGCGGGGAGGTGGACCGCGTGGTGGCGCAGGTGCGGCGTTTGGTCGATGCCCGGATCGAGGCTGCGGCGATGATCTGACGCCTATTAAGGGGGGGCATTCGACGCGCGCCAACTTGGCCGCGCGGTGTGACCGGCGGCGATAGGGCCGGACCGGGTGACGGGCTTAGTTGATTAGGAAACGGGCTTCGGGAATGGGGTCTGCGTGGAGGGCCCGCGAGACGAACCTAGGTCGCGGGGGCGACCGACCAAGGTGGATGGCCGCAGGCATTGCCGCATCCGCCGCGCCGGGATCTGTGGCCGTTGACGCCCCTGCGGGGTTCTGCCATCCCTGTCGCAATCGCCAACAGCCCCGGGGGCGCCCCATGAAAATCATCATCTGCGGCGCCGGCCAGGTCGGCTGGCAGATCGCGCGGCACCTGTCTGGGGAGCGCAACGACGTCACTGTCGTCGATAATAATCCCGAACTGATCCGTCGCGCGACCGACACGCTGGATGTCCAGGGTATCGCCGGGCATGCGTCCTATCCGGATGTTCTGGACAGCGCTGGCGCGCGCGACGCCGACATGATTATCGCCGCCACCCATTCCGATGAGGTCAACATGGTGACCTGTCAGGTGGCGCATTCCGTCTTTGCCGTCCCGCGCAAGGTCGCGCGGCTGCGGTCGCAATCCTACCTCGACGCGATCTATTCCGATCTCTACCGCCGCGATCACATGCCCATTGACGTGGTGATCAGCCCCGAGCGCGAGGTCGCCGAGGCCGCGCTGCAACGGCTGGCCGCGCCTGCGGCATTTGATACCGAAAGCTTCCTCGAAGGTCAGGCGCAGCTGCTGGGGATCGCGCTTGATGCCGATTGTCCGGTGCTGAACACACCGTTGCGCCAGTTGACGGATCTGTTCTCGACGCTGCGCTGCATTGTCGTCGGCGTGCGTCGCAACGGCACGCTTTTCGCGCCCGACGCAGGCGATCAGCTATTTGCCGGGGATCAGATCTATTTCTGCTCCCATGTGGCCGATGTCAGCCGCGCGCTGGAGATTTTCGGCAAGCAAAGCCGCAAGCAGGAGCGCGTCGTGATCATCGGCGGCGGTAATGTCGGGCTTGCCGTCGCGCGTGCGCTGGAGACCCGTGCACACCGGGTCCGCGCCAAGGTGATCGAGCGCAACCGCGCCGTGGCCGAACGCGCGGCGGATGCGCTGGAACGGACCATTGTGCTGCATGGCGACGGGCTCGACATGAACCTGCTGACGGAGGCCAATGCCGACCGGGCGGATGCCGTGCTCTGCGTGACCGATGACGACAAGGTCAACCTGCTGGCGGCCGTGCGCGCCAAGACCGCCGGCAATCCGATGACGATCTGTCTGGTCAATGATCCGACCCTCACGCCGCTGATGGGGCCGCTCGATATCGACGCCTATATCAACCCGCGCGCGACCACGGTCAGTTCGATCTTGCGGCATATCCGGCATGGTCGGGTGCGTGGCGTCTATTCCATCGGTGACGCGGAGGCCGAGGTGATCGAGGCCCAGGTGCTGTCGACTTCTCCCATTGCCGGACGCATGATCCGCGACATCGACTTCCCCGAGGGCGTGCTGGTCGGCGCGGTCCGCAGCGGCACCAAGGTGATCAAGCCGGTGGGCAGCACGCGCATCACCGAAGGCGACGTGATCGTGATTTTTGCCATGGCCGACGACGTGCCCGAAGTGGAGCGCCTGTTGCAGGTCTCCATCGATTTCTTCTGAGCGCGCCATGATCCGCCGCCTGCTCGATCTGCCCTTGATTGTCATCCTGATCGGAATCGCAGGCGTGATGATGTTCGTGCCGGTCTTTCACGCCGTCGCGGTGCGCGATTGGCTGTCGGCGCGGGCGTTTACCTATTCGGGTATGTTGACCTCGATCCTGTTCGTGCTGCTGTCCATTGCCACGATCAGCCACACGCCGCGCAGCCTCGCACGGTCTCACCTTATCGCGCTTCTGGCGACATTTTCGGTGCTGCCGCTGCTGCTGGCCGTCCCGTTCTACGAGGCGCTGGACACGGTGCCGTTCAACGATGCGTGGTTCGAAATGGTGAGTTCGATCACCACCACCGGCGCCACGTTGTTCGAGCCGGATCGTCTGCCATCCACCCTGCATCTGTGGCGCGGGCTGGTGGCGTGGATGGGCGGCTATTTTCTGTGGGTGACGGCGATCGCGATCCTTGCGCCGATGAACCTTGGCGGGTTCGAAGTGCTGTCGGGCGGCGGTGTGGGGCAGGGGGTGCGTTTCGACCAAAGCTCCCGCTTTGTCGGCGACCCGCGCGAAAGACTGGCCCGCTACGGCGCGCGCCTGCTGCCGATCTATACTGGCCTGACCGGCGTGCTGTGGATCGGCCTGACGATTTTAGGCGACGATCCATTCATCGCCTTCACCCATGCCATGGCGGTAATGTCGACCAGTGGGATCAGCCCCATTGGCGGGCCTGACGGGTCCGGTGCGGCGCTGCGCGGCGAAATGCTGATGGTCGTGTTCTTTGTCTTTGCCATCTCGCGCCAAACCTTCGCGGTTGAGTTTCACCGTGACCGCTGGCGCCGGTTGCGGCGCGATCCGCAGATGCGGATGGGGCTGGCCTGCCTGATGGTCGTGCCCGCGATTTTGTTCCTGCGCCATTGGGTCGGCGCCTATGAGGTCGACGAAGAAGCCGATGTGCTGTCGGCGATCCGCGCGCTATGGGGGGCGATCTTTACGGTCTGGTCATTCCTCACAACCACCGGCTTCACCTCATCGGAGTGGGAGGTCGCGCGGGCGTGGTCGGGATTGCAGACACCGGGCCTGGTCTTGCTGGGCCTCGCGCTGGTCGGCGGCGGTGTGGCGACGACCGCCGGCGGGGTCAAGCTGCTGCGGGTCTATGCGCTTTACAAACACGGGCTGCGGGAGTTGGACCGATTGGTGCATCCCAACTCCGTTGGCGGGTCGGGCGCGATGGAACGGCGCATCCGCAGGCAAGGCGCACAGGTGGCGTGGATCTTCTTCATGCTGTTCGCGCTGTCGATCTTTGCGGTGTCGAACCTGCTGGCGCTGACGGGCATGACGTTCGAGCAGTCGATGGTGATGACCGTCGCGGCCTTGTCCACCACCGGCCCGCTGGCGCAAGTGGTGGGCGAAGCGCCGCTCGACTACGCCGATCTGTCAGGATATGGCCGGGCGATCCTGAGCGTGGCAATGGTGCTCGGCCGGTTGGAGACGCTGGCGATCATCGCGCTGCTCAACCCGGAATTCTGGCGAAATTGAGCCTGCAAAGCCGCGTTTTGCGAAATAGCGCGTCAATCGACCCCGGAGGGGCTGGAATCTCCGCATCATGCAATCCATAGTAATCCGACGCATGTCCGCCCGCCATTCCCATCGGCGGCCAAAGGACGGAAAAGACGGGACAATATAGGCAAGAAAATATGGCCGACAAACAGAACCTTCAGGACGCATTCCTGAACCATGTCCGGAAGACGAAGGTTCCGGTGACAATCTTTCTGATCAACGGGGTGAAGCTTCAGGGCGTCATCACTTGGTTTGATAATTTCTGCGTGCTCCTGCGTCGCGACGGTCAGTCGCAGCTGGTCTATAAACACGCGATTTCGACCATCATGCCGTCGCAGCCGATCAATCTGCACGACGGCGAGGACTGAGGCGCTCTCTGGTACTCTCTATAGGAACTGAAGAGGGATCGGACGCCACGGACGGGGAAGACACCCGGTCGTTCGTTCTGCATCCCGATATCTTGAACAATCGCGACCGCCGCCCGTCCGGGCCGGCGCTCGAGGAAGCTGTGTCTCTGGCCGCCGCCCTGCCGGGGCTCAGCGTCGAGGGCGCGGAAGTCGTGCCCCTGCGCACCGTCCATCCCGGCCATCTGTTCGGCACCGGCAAGATGGAAGAACTGCGGCAACGCATTGAGGCCGCCGAGGTCGAACTGGTCCTGATCGACGGTCCTGTCAGCCCGGTGCAGCAGCGCAATCTGGAAAAGGCGTGGAAGGTCAAGATCCTCGACCGCACCGGCCTGATCCTTGAGATTTTCGCTGATCGCGCCCGCACACGCGAAGGCGTGCTTCAGGTTGAACTGGCCGCGCTGAGCTATCAGCGCACGCGGCTGGTGCGCGCGTGGACCCACCTTGAGCGGCAGCGCGGCGGGCTGGGGTTTGTCGGCGGTCCGGGGGAAACCCAGATCGAGGCCGACCGCCGTGCCATCGACGACGCGATCACCCGTATCCGGCGACAGTTGGAAAAGGTCACGCGCACCCGTGCCCTGCACCGCGCGTCCCGCGCCAAGGTGCCGTTCCCGGTGGTGGCGCTGGTCGGCTATACCAACGCTGGCAAATCGACGCTGTTCAATCGCTTGACCGGGGCGGAGGTGCTGGCCAAGGATATGCTTTTTGCCACGCTCGACCCGACCATGCGCGGGGTGACGTTGGAAACCGGCCAGAAAATCATCCTGTCGGACACGGTGGGGTTCATTTCCGATCTACCGACGCAGTTGGTCGCGGCGTTCCGTGCCACGTTGGAGGAGGTGCTTGAGGCCGACCTGATCTTGCATGTGCGCGACATCTCCCATGGGGAGACCGAAGCGCAAAAGCAGGATGTTGTGGCCATCATGACGACGCTCGGCGTGTCCGAGGATACGCCGCTGATCGAGGTCTGGAACAAGCTCGACCGCATGGATGACGCGGGCCGCGAGGCGACGGAAACCATCGCCGCGCGCAGTGACAACGTAATGGCGATCTCCGCTCTGTCGGGGCATGGGATCAGCGATCTTGTGCATATCGTGACCGAAGCGCTGGACGGTGTGCGCGGGGCGGAAACCCTGCGCGTGGGCTTTGACGAAGGCCGCCAACGGGCGTGGTTGTTCGACCAGCAGGTCGTGACCGAGGAACGTCAGGACGAGGATGGCTGGTCGCTTGATGTAGAGTGGACAGCCCGGCAACGCGCGGCGTTCGAGAGGCTCTGACCCCGACCGGCCCACACCGCCGTGACAGATCACGCGCGCCCCGGTGGCGCGCGTTTTTCGTGGCGGGGCGCGGGTTGCACCCGGATGCGGCGCGCGGGCGGCTTCACCTTTTCTCCATTGTCATCGTGCCATACTTGCCAGTATGGTCACAATTACGGATCCCGTGGGCGTGTTGCGCCCGGACCGCTGAAGATTCACTGTCCGCCCGTGGGCGAGAGGCCGAAACCCCGGCCCGCGCGGACAGAGGTACCGGCCCCGAGGGGCCAATCCGTCCGCACGCTGCAGCCACCTGCTGACAGCGGATCGGACAGCAAAAACGGATGCGGCAGCCTGCGTGACAGGCATGGCCCGTATCGGAGACAAACCGCGATGGAACGCGCTGGAGGATATGAGCAGAGAAAAGCCGGGTGTTTCGCACCTGCGCTTGCCCTGTTGCCCCCCGTTCCCGCCCCAACTCAAACACCGCATCATCATCTCGCGCCACCGGGGGTTTCCTCCGGTTCGCGGGCCGATCCGCGGTGCAGAAAGACCCAATGGCCAAGAAAATGCTTATCGATGCCACCCACGCGGAAGAAACCCGCGTCGTGGTGGTGGACGGAAACAAGGTCGAGGAATTCGATTTTGAAACCGTCAACAAGCGGCAGCTCGCCGGCAATATCTATCTCGCCAAGGTAACACGCGTCGAGCCGTCGCTGCAGGCGGCTTTCGTGGATTACGGCGGCAACCGCCACGGCTTCCTCGCCTTTTCGGAAATCCACCCCGATTATTACCAGATCCCCGTCGCTGACCGCGAAGCGCTGCTGGCCGAGGAGGCCGCATACGCCAAATCGCTGGAAGAGGACGAGGAAAAGAAACCCCGTCGCCGCTCGCGCTCGCGCGCTCAGAAAAATGCCGACAAGGACGCCGTTGAGACCCGCGAAGCGGGCTCAGAGGGTATTTCCGGCATGGATGTCGTCGATTTCGACGGCGATGCGGAAAACGGCCCCAGTGATGGCCCCGTGGACGCGGTGGATGCCGCAGCCCGCGATCAGGGCCGCGATGACAGCGACGCGTCCCACGCCGCCGACGATCATGGCGATGACGAGGACGACGCTCAGGATGCGAGCGCCCGCGACAGCGATATCGAATCCGTCGCCGACGAAGACGTGACCGAGGAAATCCGCCAGCCGCGCAAGCCGCGTCCGCGCCGGTATAAGATCCAAGAAGTCGTCAAGGTCCGCCAGATCCTGCTGGTGCAGGTCGTCAAGGAAGAGCGCGGCAATAAAGGCGCGGCGCTGACCACCTATCTCAGCCTTGCCGGTCGCTATTGCGTCCTGATGCCCAACACCGCCCGTGGCGGCGGCATCAGCCGTAAGATCACCAATGCCGCCGACCGCAAGAAGCTGAAGGAAATCGCCTCCGAGATCGACGTGCCAAAGGGCGCGGGTTTGATCGTGCGCACGGCGGGTGCCAAACGCACCAAGACCGAGATCAAGCGCGATTACGAATATCTCAAGCGGATGTGGGAACAGATCCGCGAGCTGACCCTGAAATCGGTTGCCCCGGCGCCAATCTACGAGGAAGGCAACCTGATCAAACGCTCGATCCGCGATCTTTATAATCGCGACATCGACGAAGTGCTGGTGGAGGGTGAGGCAGGCTATCGCGTCGCCAAGGACTTCATGAAGATGATCATGCCGTCCCACTCCAAGAACGTGAAGCATTACAACGAACAGATGCCGCTTTTCGCCCGCTATCAGGTCGAAAGCTATCTCAGCTCCATGTTCAACCCGACCGTGCAGCTGAAATCCGGCGGCTATATCGTCATCGGTGTGACCGAGGCGCTGGTCGCCATTGACGTGAACTCTGGCCGGGCCACGAAAGAAGGCTCGATCGAGGATACGGCGACCAAGACCAATCTGGAGGCGGCCGAGGAGGTCGCGCGCCAGCTGCGTCTGCGTGACTTGGCCGGTCTGATCGTCATCGACTTCATCGACATGGAAGAGCGGCGCAACAATGCCGCTGTCGAGAAGCGCTTCAAGGATAAGCTGAAAACGGATCGCGCCCGCATTCAAGTGGGCCGCATTTCCGGCTTTGGCCTGATGGAGATGAGCCGTCAGCGTCTGCGCCCCGGCATGTTGGAAGCGACGACACAGCCGTGCCCGTCCTGCCATGGCACCGGTCTGCTGCGCTCCGATGACAGCCTCGGGCTCAACATCCTGCGTCAGATCGAGGAAGAAGGCACCCGCGGCCGCACCCGCGAGGTGCTGATCAAGGCGCCCGTCGGTATCTGCAACTTCCTGATGAATCAGAAGCGCGAGCATGTCGCCCAGATCGAAGTGCGCTATGGGATGGCGATCCGGGTTGAGGCCGATCCGCATCTGATCAGCCCCGATTACACCGTCGAGAAGTTCAAGACCGCGACCCGCAACGTGCCCGAAGTGACCGCGCCGGTGATTTCCATCGACACCTCCGACATGCCCGACTTCGAGGAAGAAGAAGACGTGCAGGAGCCCGAAGAGGAAATCCGCGAGGAGGCCGCGCCCGAACAGCGTGAAACCGCGCCGGAGGCCAGCGACGAGCAGCAGCCCAAGAAAAAGCGTCGTCGCCGTCGGCGCCGCCGGGGTGGCAACGGCAATGGTGAGGAGAACGGCAATTCGGAGGCACGTTCGGACGACAAATCCAGCGATGCTGACGCGTCCACGCCGAAGCCTGCCGAGGGCGATGAGGACGGCACTGCCGGCGCTTCGATTGCCGAAGATGTGGCCGCTGGCGATCCGTCTGCTGTCGTAACCGCTGCCGCGCCTGAGGGTGAGACTGGCGAGAAGCCCAAGCGCAAGCGCACAACGCGCAGCCGGTCCTCCCGGTCGCGCCGGAAGGTCACCGATGGTGCCGAGGCCGAAAGCCGCAGCGAGGGCACGCCCACCGAAACGGGGCAAACCGAAGCCGTTGTTGCCAGTTCGCAAGAAGTGATCGCCGAGGAAGCGGTGCTGAACGACGTAAGCCCGGTTCCCGCCGCAGCCACGCCCGATGCGCAACAGGTTGAAACGCAGGCGGATCAAGTGCAGCCGGATGACGGCCAAGCGGAACCCAAAGCCGGGTCGCCTGTCACGTCGCCGGAGCCCGCAGCGGCAGAGCCGACGCAGGTTGTCGCAACGGATCGCATCGATCCCGAAACGCTTGCTCCGGGGATTGAGCAGGTTGAACTGGACAGCCCTGAGGCGGAGCGTTTCGAGGCCGAAACTCAGCCTGAACCAGAAGCGCCAGCTGCCGCCGCTCCCGCTGAGCCAGCCTATGAAATGGCCGAAGCAGGCAATGACTCGGATGAAGACACGAAGCCGAAGAAACGCGGCTGGTGGTCGCTCGGCCGCTGATCGGCATTCAGATATGAAAATTGCGAACGCCCGGCCTGTGCCGGGCGTTTTGCGTTTGACCGCTTACATCAGCCGCTGCTCGCTGCCCCCGGCGCGAAACAGGCTTGGCGTTTGGCCGGTGCGCCGCTGAAAAGCGCGGGTAAAATAGGCCGCTGAGCGAAACCCCAGAACCTCCGCCACTTGGCGCACGGGCAGGCGGGTCTCCAGCAACAATCGCCGCGCCTCGTAGGTCAGCCGGTCTTGTAGCAAGTCCGAGGCCGAACGATTGCAGGTCAAATTGCAGCACCGGCTCAGATGGGTCGCGGTGACCCCCAACATTTCGGCGTAATCCCCAACCGATTGGCCGGTGTAAAGCTGCCCTTCGACCAGCGCCGTGTAGCGTTGCACCAAGCGCCGTGCGGCGAGAGGCTGCGTATCGGGGACGCGGGCCGCATCTTCGGCGGCGATCTGGCGTTGCCGTTCCAGCCAGACCGAAAGCAACCCGGCCTGATGCGTTATCGCTCGATCGCGGGCCGGACGATCATGATCGATTTCGCGTTGCAACGCATCGAGCACGCCTGTGACCTCGGCCTGAGCCGTGGCGTGCCGAATGCGTAGATGCAGCGGCTCAGATGGCAGGCAGGCTGTACTGTCCGTGTCGAAAAATAAAGCGGTCCCAAATACTTGTCGGGTCATCTCAAACCCATTCATCAAGCCGGGCGGCACGAATATCGCGTTGTGAGGGCCGTAGCCGCGCGTCGTCCCGGCGACTGTAATGCGGCCCTGCCCTCGGGTGAACCACAGCAGCAAGGGCGCGCGGTAGGATCGCATCGCTTCAGTGCGCCAGCGCCCGCCTTGGGCCAGCCGCGTGATCGGCACAAGTTTGAGCGCCGAACGCGCGGGCGCTCGGTGCGTGGGCGGTTGGGTCATGGCAGCGTCCCCCGTCGCGGATCACGAAAGGGTGACGCTAGGTCACACATTAATCAAGCGTTAACTTATCAGCGGGACGATGGGGCGTGCCGAGCTATTGACGCGCGGTGCCTTCAGGCGGCGGGGCACAGCCCTCCGGCGCAGGCTTGCCGTCAAAGACAACCTCGCCACAGGGGTTGATCTGATGCCAAGCCCAACCTTGCCCATCCTCGGCCACCACAACAACCATATCGATGCCGTAGCGAATATCGGCCTCGCCCAGAAATGCCTGCGCGCGGCCATCGTCCAGCGCCGTGGCGATTTCATCCGCATCATAGCAGTCGAACCAGCCGGGTGAGACCAGCGGCGTCGCGTTTTCATAGGCGGCGTAGCTTTCGCGCAATTGCTTCAGCGGCACATTGGTGCTGAAGCAGGCGCGATAGCGCAGCGGCGAGCTATCGGCGTCAATCGCGCTGACATCGCCCGTGGCAATCGTGACCGGCGCGCCGCCCGTTTGCGGGGTCAGCGCGACGGAGACCGCCTCGGCGGGGACGTCTTCATAGTAGTAATACACCTGAAAATAATAGAGCGCGGCGCCCATCGTCAGCGCGGCGGCAACGATGCCGCCCGCAGCAATGCGCCCGCCGAGCTTGCCGCTCATGCCGCGGTGTCCGGCTGCCAGCCGCCTGCTTCGGTCTGCACAAAAGCGTCAGCGCAGGCTTTCGCCAGCATCCGCACCCGTCCGATATAGGCCTGCCGCTCGGTCACCGAAATCACGCCGCGCGCATCCAGCAGATTGAACAAGTGGCTGGCCTTGATGCATTGGTCATAGGCGGGATGCGCCATGACGATGCGCCGTCCGGTCTTTGGGTCGTCGAAGGGCTCAGCCAGAATGCGGGCACATTCGGCCTCGGCATCTTCGAAATGGCTAAGCAGAACCTGCGTATCCGCCACATCAAAATTCCAGCGGCTGTATTCGGCCTCCGTCTGCCGGAACACATCCCCATAGCTCAGCGGGATCGGCGCGGCGGGATTGTTATAGGGCATGTCCATGACATGATCGACGCCCAGCACATACATCGCCAGACGCTCCAGCCCGTAGGTCAGCTCGCCCGAGACCGGCGCGCAATCATGGCCGCCGACCTGCTGGAAATAGGTGAACTGGCTTACCTCCATCCCGTCGCACCAGACCTCCCAGCCCAGACCCCACGCGCCTAGCGTCGGGCTTTCCCAGTCATCTTCGACAAAACGGATGTCATGTAGATCCATGTCGATCCCGATAGCAGCAAGCGAGCCGAGATAGAGATCCTGCAATTGCGGCGGGCTGGGCTTAATCAGCACCTGATACTGGTAATAATGCTGCAAGCGGTTCGGGTTTTCGCCATAGCGGCCATCGGTGGGGCGGCGCGAGGGCTGCACATAGGCCGCGGCCCAGGGCGTCGAGCCTAGCGCGCGCAGGGTGGTCGCGGGGTGAAACGTGCCAGCGCCGACCTCCATATCATAAGGCTGCAGCACGGCGCAGCCCTGACCGGCCCAGTAGGATTGTAGCCGTAGGATGATCTCCTGAAAGCTTTGGGGCGTGTCGAGCTTGGATTGTTGGGCCATGCGGGTCTCCGTCTGCTGCGCGCGGGGCGCGTCGCGTGCATCTGGCGCACCAATAGGCAAGCGGGCAGGGGTGGTCAACGGCGTGCAACCGCCCCCCATGTCGCAGTCTCACGCAAGCGTGAGGGCATGAGCGCCACAGCTGTGGCAAAAAATGCGGGGCGCAGGTGTAAGCCGGGCGCGTATCGGGTCACATCGGTCCGAGAATTTTACCCTGTGTTCGAGGACCGTCCGACAGATGACCGCGCTGACAAATGCCAACCGCCTGCCTGCCGCCCTGCGCGTGTTGATGATTTCGCTAAGCCTGCTGCTGCCCTTGGCGGGTGGTATGGCCCGCGCACAGGAGGCCGTCTGGCTTCAGATCGAGGCGCATCCCACATTGGCAGAGGCCGAACAGCGCGCCCGCGCCTATGCTGGAGCGTTCCCCAATGTGAACGGGTTTCGCATGGCGTCGGGATGGTATGCGCTGGCGCTCGGGCCCTATAGCGCCGCTGGTGCCGCCGCCGAGCTGCGCAATCTGCGTGCCGGGCTTCTGATCCCCTCGGACAGCTATGTCTCTGATGGCAGCCGCTACCGCGAGCCGTTCTGGCCCGCAGGATCGCAAGGTCTGGGCGCAAGGCCCGCGCCGCCGGTCACCGTCCAATCGCTGGACGAGGACACGACACCGGACGCATCCACCGAGACAGACGCACCTACGGAGGCCGAGCAAGCCGAGGCTACCCCCGAGATCATCGAAGAAACCCCGCAACAGGCCCGCGCCGCCGAGCGGGACCTCAGCCGTCAGGATCGCATGGCCCTGCAGGAAGCACTGCAATGGGAAGGCTTCTATGCCTCCGCCATTGACGGGGCCTTTGGCGCCGGCACGCGCAACGCGATGGGCGCCTATCAGGCTGCGATGGGCTATACCCCGACCGGCGTTCTGACCACGGCGCAACGACAGGAAATTCTCGAGAACTACCGCGCTGTCTTTGCCGATCTGGATCTTGCTTCGGTGATGGATGAGGCCGCGCAGATTGAGATGATCATGCCCACGGGCAAGGTGGCCTTCGCCGATGTGACCGCGCCCTTCGTGCATTACGACAGCCGCGATGACAGCGGCATCCGCGTGATCCTCATCAGCCAAAGCGGCGGGCGTAGTGCGCTGGCCGGGCTGTATAACGTGATGCAGACGCTGGAAATCGTCCCGCCCGAGGGCGAGCGGTCCCGCAATGGCGACAGCTTTACGCTGACCGGGCAGGGCGACGATCTGGAGAGCTACACTTGGGCGCGCACTGAGGGCGGCACCATCAAGGGGTTCACCGTGGTGTGGAAGCCCGAAGACCGCCGGGTCATGCAGCGCGTGATCGAAACCATGCAGCAGAGCTTCCGCTCCACCGGGCCGGGCGCGCTGGCCGATGCGGCGGGAGACGCCGCCGAGCAACGCATTGACCTGCTGGCCGGGCTGGAGGTTCGCCGCCCCGATATGTCGCGCAGCGGTGTCTATCTCGACCGCTCCGGCGCGGTGCTGACCGTCACCGAATTGCTCGACAGCTGTGAGCGTCTGACCATTGCCGGCGATTATGACGCCGAGGTCGTGGCCCGCGACAATGCGCTGGGACTGGCCGTGCTGAAACCCACCCAACGGATGAGCCCGGTGGGCTACGCGCGCTTTGCCACCACGACGCCCCGCCTGCAGTCCGAACTTGCAGTATCGGGTTTTTCCTATGAGGACGTGCTGGACCTGCCGGTCATGACCTACGGCACAATGGCTGCGGCACGCGGTCTCGACGGGGATGACACCCGCACGCGTCTGGAGATCGAAACCCTGCCCGGCGATGCAGGCGGCCCGGTTCTCGACAGTGACGGCGCGGTGACGGGTGTGCTGCTGGCGCGCGGCGATGGCGACCGGCAACTGCCCGAAAACGTGATGTTCGCCGCCCGTCCCGATGCGATCTCGGCGCTGCTGGCGGAGGCGGGGATTAGCGCAAGCACGGCCGAGGCTGGCGCGACGCTTACCCCCACCGCCCTGTCGCGCCACGCGGCTGACATGACCGTGCTGGTCAGCTGCTGGTAAGACCCGCCAACACGATCCGGCTTAAAAAGAAAGGCGCGCCCCGCGGGACGCGCCTTTTTCATTGCGGTGCGGACAGGTGGATCAGCTGTCGCCAAAGACCCGCTTGAAGATCGTGTCGACATGCTTGGTATGGTAGCCAAGGTCGAACTTCTCCTCGATCTCCGCCGGGCTCAGCGCGGCGGTGACTTCGGCGTCAGCCAGAAGCTCGGTCTTGAAATCCGCGCCCTTTTCCCAGACTTTCATCGCGTTGCGCTGGACCAGACGATAGCTGTCCTCGCGGCTGACACCGGCCTGCGTCAAGGCCAGAAGCACCCGCTGCGACATGACCAGACCACGAAACTTATTCATGTTTGCCAGCATGTTGTCGGGATAGATCACCAGCTTCTCGACCACACCGGCCAGCCGGTGCAGCGCGAAATCGAGCGTGATGGTGGTGTCGGGACCAATCGCCCGCTCGACGGAGCTGTGAGAAATGTCGCGCTCATGCCAGAGCGTCACATTTTCCATCGCCGGGATCACCGACATGCGCACCAAACGGGCAAGCCCGGTCAGGTTCTCGGTCAGAACCGGGTTGCGTTTATGCGGCATCGCCGACGAACCCTTCTGCCCCTTGGAGAAGAATTCCTCCGCCTCCAGAACCTCGGTGCGCTGCATGTGGCGCACTTCGGTCGCGATGTTTTCGATCGACGACGCGATGACGCCCAAGGTGGCAAAGAACATCGCATGACGGTCGCGCGGGATCACCTGCGTCGAAATCGTCTCGGGCTTCAGGCCCAGCTCCTTGCAGACATGCTCTTCGACGAAGGGGTCGATATTGGCAAAAGTGCCCACGGCACCGGAAATCGCGCCGGTGGCGATCTCCTCGCGGGCGTTGACCAAACGGGCCCGGCCACGTGCCATCTCGGCGTAGAAGCGGGCAAAGGTCAGACCCATGGTGGTAGGCTCGGCGTGAATGCCGTGGCTGCGCCCGATGCGCACGGTATCTTTATGCTCATGCGCGCGGGTTTTCAGCGCCTCCAGCACCCGGTCCATCCCGGCCAGAAGAATGTCGGCGGCGCGCACCAATTGCACGTTCAGCGTGGTGTCGAGCACATCGGAAGAGGTCATGCCCTGATGCACGAAGCGCGCATCGTCGGATCCGATATGTTCGGCCAGATGGGTCAGAAAGGCGATGACGTCATGCTTCGTCACGGCCTCGATTTCATCGATGCGGGCCACGTCGAACTCGGCATCTTTCGCCTTCCACACGGCCTCGGCATTGGCCTTGGGGATCACGCCCAGCTCGGCCTGCGCATCGCAGGCATGGGCCTCGATCTCATACCAGATGCGGAATTTGGCTTCGGGCGACCAAATGGCGACCATGTCGGGGCGGGAGTAACGAGGGATCATGCGCGGCCTTTGCGGTTGGGGTTCGGGCGCCGTTCTCATAGACTGCGCAACGACAGGCGGCAAGGCGCGGGACAGAATGCAGGAAGCTCAAGATGCGTTGCAGCGCTTTGCGGGACTCTGGCACCTGTCACGCCGGATCGAGGATGCGCGTGCCGACAGCACCGGCTCCTTCGAAGGCGTAGCCCGGCTGACACAGGATAAAGCAGGCCTGCGCTATGTCGAAAGCGGCACGCTGTCCTTGCCGGGGGCCGCGCCAATGCAGGCCAGCCGCACCTATCTATGGCGCGCCATCGGCCCCCGCATTGCGGTGCTCTTTGCGGATGGACGGCCGTTTCACGATTTTGCGCCAAAGGCGGACGTGGCCGAGGCCGCACATTGGTGCGACCCCGATGAATATCATGTGCGCTACGCGTTCCATGATTGGCCCAACTGGCAGTCCGAATGGCAGGTCAAAGGTCCACGCAAATCCTACCGGATGCTCAGCCGCTATAGGCCTTCAAATCAGAGACTTATGACGTAAAGCTCAATTGCCGCGCGAAAGAGCGGCAACCCCCGTGCGCGCAATCTCGACCAATCCCAGCGGGCGCATCAGATCAGCGAAGGCGTCGATTTTTTCGGGCGTGCCGGTCAGTTCGAACACAAAGCTTTCCAACGTGCTGTCCACGGCATTGGCGCGGAAAATATCCGCAAGCCGCAGTGCTTCGACCCGCTTTTCATCCTGTCCCTGCACCTTCAGCAGCGCCAATTCACGTTCCACCGAAGGGCCTTCGACGGTCAGGTCATGAACCTCATGCACCGGCACCAAGCGGCCCAGCTGCGCCTTGATCTGTTCGATGATCGCTGGTGTGCCACGCGTCACAATGGTGATGCGGCTCAGATGCCCATGATGGTCGGTCTCGGCCACGGTGAGGCTCTCGATATTATAGCCCCGGCCTGAAAACAGCCCGATCACGCGGGCCAAAACACCGGCTTCGTTATCGACGACCACGGCCAGCGTATGGGCCTCGATCACCTCGGAATTCGGATCGCGGAGGTCATAGGCGGAATGGCGGGACGAGCCCTTGGTGATGTTGAGTGCGGCCATGGAACTGCGCCTCTTTCAATATGGTAAAAATATCCTCAGGGGGTCTGGGGGGCAGAAGCCCCCCAGCTTAGGTCGCGGGTCTGGGGGGCAGAAGCCCCCCAGTTCACGTCGCGGGTCATATCAGACCAGGACCGCGCCGCCCGCCTTGATCGCGTCTTTGGTGGAATCCTGTCCCAGCAGCATCTTGTTATGCGGCTCGCCCGACGGGATCATGGGGAAGCAGTTCTCGTGCTTCTCAACCAGACAGTCAAAGATCACCGGCCCGTCATGGTTGATCATTTCCATGATCGCATCGTCCAGATCGGCCGGATCCTTGCAGATAATGCCTTTGGCGCCAAACGCCTCGGCCAGCTTGACGAAATCGGGCAGGGCTTCGGACCAGCTTTGGGAATAGCGCTCGCCATGCAGCAATTCCTGCCACTGGCGCACCATGCCAAGACGTTCGTTGTTCAGGATGAACTGTTTGACCGGCAGCCGGAACTGCACTGCGGTGCCCATTTCCTGCATGTTCATCATCCAGGACGCTTCGCCCGCGACGTTGATGACCAGCGCATCCGGATGCGCCACCTGCACCCCGACCGAGGCCGGAACGCCATAGCCCATCGTGCCCAGCCCGCCGGACGTCATCCAGCGGTTCGGAGCCTCGAAATTCAGATATTGCGCGGCCCACATTTGATGCTGGCCCACTTCGGTGGTGATGTAGCGGTCATGGCCCTTTGTCAGGGCCTCCAGCCGCTGCAATGCATATTGCGGCTTGATGATCGTCTCGGAGCCTTTGTAGGCAAGGCAGTTCTGCGCCCGCCACTCATCGATCTGCGCCCACCACTTGGACAGCGCCTCGCGGTTGACCTTGCGGCCCCGGCTTTTCCAGATGCGCAGCGCGTCTTCCAGCACATGAGCCACGTCGCCGACGATAGGAAAATCGACGCGGATCACCTTGTTGATCGAAGAGGGGTCGATATCGATATGGGCCTTGCGGCTGTTGGGGCTGAAATCGGCGATGCGCCCGGTAATGCGGTCATCGAAACGGGCGCCGACATTGATCATCAGATCACAGCCATGCATGGCGAGGTTGGCCTCATAAAGCCCATGCATCCCCAGCATGCCCAGCCACCCCTTGCCCGAGGCCGGATAGGCCCCCAGCCCCATCAGCGTGGAGGTCACCGGAAAGCCGGTCGCCTCGGCGAATTCGCGCAAGAGCTGCGTGGCCTTATCGCCGGAATTGATCACGCCGCCGCCCGTGTAGAACACCGGGCGTTCAGCGGTTTCCAGCGCTTCCACCAGCGCGGTGATCTGGTCCAGATCACCCTTCACCGGCGGGTTATAATGGCCCAGCACGGCCTCTCGCGGGGCGACATAGGTGCCGGAGGCGAATTGCACGTCCTTGGGGATGTCGATCAGCACCGGACCGGGGCGGCCCGATGTGGCGACGTGGAACGCCTTGTGGATCGTGTTGGCAAGGTCGTCCGTATCCTTCACCAGCCAGTTATGCTTGGTGCAGGGGCGGGTGATGCCCACCGTGTCGGCCTCCTGAAACGCGTCCGAGCCGATGGCAAAGGTCGGAACCTGACCCGACAACACGACGATCGGGATCGAATCCATCAGCGCATCCGTGATGCCGGTCACCGCATTGGTCGCGCCGGGGCCAGAGGTGACAAGCGCCACGCCCGGTTTCCCTGTCGAGCGCGCATAGCCTTCGGCGGCATGCGCCGCGCCCTGTTCGTGCCGCACAAGGATGTGGCGAATATTGTTTTGCTGGAACAGCTCGTCGTAGATCGGCAGCACGGCGCCGCCGGGATAGCCGAATACCACCTCGACACCCTGATCCTTCAGGGCTTGCACCACCATCTTCGCACCGGTCATCTGACGTTCCATGTCACTCTCCAGTTATAAGGCCGGCCTGCCTGGCCGTGGTTTCGTGCGCGGCGTCCACCATCGCGGTGGGACTGTCTCCGTGCCCGAGCCCTGAATATAAAAAAGCCCCCGTTTTCGGCGGGGGCGCATGGAAAACCGTTATGGTTGCCGCTTAGCGGCCCATGCGCCTGATCCCAACCACTACGAGAATGCGAGTCATACCCGGCCCTTTCCGTCATCGTGTGGGGGAACCTAGGCACCCGAAACAGAGGCGTCAACCGCAAAAACTGAAACTTTATGTCGTGACGTGCCAATTTAGTTTCGGATTATTTCAAAAATCTACGAATTGGCGTAATGAAACCCGGCGCGATGGGGGCCTTGGACAGGGGCGTCGGACTGCATGGGAGGGCTGCGGGACACGGACGCTCCCGCGTGCGGCGCGCTTGCGGGGCAGGGGGGCTTGCCTTATAGGGCAGCAAAAGGCCGGGGCAACTGTTCCGCGCCAGCACACGACGAGGTCCCATGGCACGGCGCAAGAAGATTTACGAAGGCAAGGCGAAGATCCTGTATGAAGGCCCCGAACCGGGCACGCTTGTGCAGTATTTCAAAGACGATGCCACCGCTTTCAACGCCGAAAAGAAAGCGACCATCGAAGGCAAGGGCGTGCTTAACAACCGCTTGTCCGAGTTCTTCATGAGCGGTCTGAACGCTGTCGGAATCCCGACGCATTTCATCAAGCGTATCAACATGCGCGAGCAGCTGATCCGCTCGGTCGAGATCGTGCCGTTGGAAGTCATCGTCCGCAATTTCGCCGCCGGCTCGATGGCGAAGCGTCTGGGCATGGAAGAAGGCACGCCGCTGCCGCGTCCGATTGTCGAGTTCTCCTACAAGGACGACGCGCTTGGCGATCCGCTGGTGCCCGAGGAGTATATCATCGCGTTCGGCTGGGCGAGCCAGCAGGACATGGACGATATCGTGGCGCTGGCGCTGCGGGTGAACGACTACCTATCGGGCGTCATGTATGGCGTCGGCATCAAGCTGGTGGATTTCAAGATCGAAATCGGCCGCGTCTGGGAAGGCGATTTCATGCGCCTGATCATCGCCGATGAAATCAGCCCCGACAGCTGCCGCCTGTGGGATGTGGCCACGGGCCAGAAGCTCGACAAGGACGTGTTCCGCCGCGATCTGGGTAACCTTGCGGATGCCTATACGGAGGTCGCGCGCCGTCTGGGCGTGCTGCCGAAAAACAACGGGTCGGTCACCAAGCCGACCCTCATCAACTGATCCGAACCACCCGCGAAAGGACGCCGCAGATGAAGGCCAAGGTCCATGTGATGCTCAAACCCGGTGTGCTTGACCCTCAGGGGGAGGCCGTGAAATCGGCACTTGGCGCGCTCGGCTTCGATGGGGTGAACGGTGTGCGTCAGGGTAAAGTGATCGAACTCGATCTGGCCGAAACCGATGCCGCCGCCGCCGAAGCCAAGGTTGAGCAGATGTGCGAAAAGCTGCTCGCCAACACCGTGATCGAAAGCTACCGGATCGAGATGCTCTGAGCGCCTCCACCGTCCGCTGATACCGCTGATCTTGACAGGAGAGACGCCATGAAGGCTGCCGTCATCACCTTCCCCGGCTCCAATTGCGACCGTGACCTTGCGGTGGCGTTCGAGCGCGCCGGCTTTGACGTGACGCGGGTCTGGCACAAGGACACGGACCTGCCGCAGGGCATGGATGTGATCGGCGTGCCGGGCGGGTTTTCCTTTGGGGATTACCTGCGCTGCGGCGCGATTGCTGCCAATTCTCCGATCTGCCGCGCTGTCGTGGCCCATGCGGAACGCGGTGGCTATGTGCTGGGCGTTTGCAATGGCTTTCAGGTGCTGACCGAAACCGGCCTGCTGCCCGGCGCGCTGATGCGCAATGCGCAGCTTAAATTTCTGTGCAAGCCGCAGACCCTGACCGTGGGCACCACCGACAGCGCCTTTACCGCCGCCTACGCCACTGGCGCGAAAGTCGTGATCCCCATCGCACATCATGACGGCAACTATACCGCGGATGATGAAACGCTGGCCGGGCTGGTTGATCGGGATCTGGTGGCGTTCCGCTATGACGACAACCCGAACGGCTCCAAAGGCGACATTGCCGGTATCCTCAGCGCCAATCGCCGGGTGCTGGGCATGATGCCGCATCCCGAACGGGCGGTGGACCCTGCGCATGGCGGCTCCGACGGCGTGGCGCTCTTCGCCAGTCTTGCCGGAGCCTTTGTCGCGGCCTGATCGGACGGGCGTTTTGCGGATAACCTCGCGCGCACTATGCCTCGACCCGCAGGCACGATAGGATCGCGGCATGGCCAAGACCCCGACCCGCAAAGACACCTTCGCCGGTTCCGACCTGTCCTCCGTGCGGCTGACGTTCGGGGCGCGGCTGGCTGTGATCGCCGGGATCGCGCTGGCCATCGCGGTGATCTACATCTCCAACATCGCGCTGACGGAGCGGTTCACCAACACCACCCGCACCCGGTCGGAACTGCGTCTCGCGCTCTATACCGGCAACGTCATTTCCGAATTGCAGCGTAATTCCGTGGTGCCGCTGTTGCTGGCACAGGATAAAACCCTGATCGGCGCGCTCAACTCCGGCGATTATTCCCAAAGCTCTCAGCGCCTGATCTCGTTTCGCGAGGAAATCGGCGCGGCCTCGCTGATGCTGCTGGATGGCGACGGGCGCACGGTGGCGGCGACCGATCGTAACCTGCTGGGATCCACCCACCGCCAGAACAATTATTTCGTCGATGCGATCCGCGCCAAGGACACGGTGTTTTCCGTCCATGAAGGCGACAATGGCGCGCTGCAATTCATCTATTCCCGCCGGGTCCAAAGCGAGGGGGAGCGCATCGGCGTCATCCTTGTCACCGTCGATCTGCGCAAGTTCGAGCAAAGCTGGGCAGGAATTTCCGATGCCGTTCTGGTCACCGACAGCACGGGCCGCATCATCCTCGCGACCGAGCCGCGTTGGCGCGGTCGCACGGTCGAGGAGGCCTTGGCCGCGCAATCGCCGCCCTCCGCCATTGAGCGTGCGCTGAACGCCACCTCCGAATGGTCGTTTGTGCCGCCCGACGCCTATGTGATGGGCGAGGCCGTGTTGCGCACCGATAGCCGCATCCCGTTCCGTGGTTGGAAAATCACCTCCTTCACCGCCTATCAATCGGTGCGAGAGCGGGTGAACGGCGTGCTGGCGTTGGAAATCATGGGCTTTGCCCTGCTGCTCACGGCGATCTTCTTTCTGTTGGGCCGTCGTGCGCATGCCCGCTCGCAGGAGTTGGAGCGGGAATCGACCGAATTGCGGCAGCTCAATATTCGCCTGCAGCAGGAAATTGCGGAGCGCGAGAAAGCGGAGCGAAACCTTGAATTCGCCGAGCAGACATTGGCGCAAAGCTCCAAACTCGCCGCGCTCGGTGAAATGTCCGCCGCCGTCAGCCATGAATTGAACCAGCCGCTCGCCGCGATGAAGACGTATCTTGCTGGCGCACGGCTGTTGCTACAGCGCAAGCGCGGCGAGGAGGCGCTGTCCTCCTTCCAGCGGATCGATGACCTGATCGAGCGGATGGGCGCGATCACCCGGCAATTGAAAAGCTACGCCCGCAAGGGCGGCGAGGCGTTTGAGCCGATCGACGTGCGCGCCAGCGTGTCTTCCGCACTGGCGATGATGGAGCCGCAATTGAAGCACCGTCAGGTCGCGATTTCTCGCACCATGCCCGGCGGCCCGGTGATGATCCGCGCGGATCGTCTGCGGCTGGAACAAGTGCTGATCAACCTTTTCCGCAACGCGCTGGATGCCACCAAGGACGTGCGCGATCCACAGGTCGAAGTGTTGCTATCGGCGGGCGATACCGCGCTGCTACAGGTTCGCGATAATGGCCACGGCATCCGCGATCTCGATGCGCTGTTCGAGCCGTTCTATACGACCAAGCAGCCCGGTGACGGCGTGGGGCTGGGACTTGCGATCTCATCCGGGATTATCCACGATTTCGGCGGTCGCATGACCGCGCGCAATGCCCAAGGCGGCGGCGCTGTGTTTGAAATTCAGCTGCCAATCCTGCCCGACGCCGAGCAGACCCTCTCCGCCGCAGAATGAGCCGCTGCCGCGATCGCAGAGCCTCGCGCTGCTTTTTCCGCGCCGGATACAAGAAATCCTCCGTATAAACCCTAGATAGACATTCAACCAAACCTGCCGGTGCTTGGCGGGTGTCACGGGATTGAGGCTTGCACGGCGCGCCGTCGCGGGGAACACTCTGGCCGAAACCCGCTGATGCCTTCCGGTCCGGTCGGCGCTGCCTTGTCTTCGACAGGGGTGCGGCGCATCTGGTCCCGGCACAACACGTCGGGAACGGCGGAACGACATGAGGAGGAGCGGAAGCTCATGGCTCAAGCGATGAAGGTCGCGATCATCGACGACGAACAGGACATGCGGCAATCGATCAGCCAATGGCTGGCGCTTTCCGGGTTCGACACTGAAACTTATGCTTGCGCCGAGGACGCGTTGAAAGGGATCGGCGCGGATTATCCCGGCGTTGTCGTCTCGGACATCCGAATGCCCGGCATGGACGGCATGGCGTTTCTGAAAAAGCTGATGTCGCAGGACAGCTCGCTGCCGGTCATCATGATCACCGGCCATGGCGATGTGCCGATGGCCGTTGAGGCCATGCAGGTCGGCGCGTTCGATTTTCTGGAAAAGCCGTTCAACCCTGATCGCATGACCGCGCTGGCCAAACGCGCCACACAGCGTCGGCGTCTGGCGCTGGATGCCCGCGCGCTGCGGCGCGAATTGTCGGATGGCTCCGGCATCATGAAAAAGCTCATCGGCTCCTCGCCCGTCATGGAACGGCTGCGCGAAGATATCCTCGATCTGGGGCAGGCCGATGGTCATGTGCTGATCGATGGTGAAACCGGCACGGGCAAAACGCTGGCCGCTCATGCGCTCCATGCCGTTGGCTCGCGCGGGTCAAAGGAATTCGTGATCGTCGCCTGCGGGGCCCATAGCGAAGAAGACCTCGCGCGGAAACTCTTCGACGGCGATCCCGATAACGGTCAATTGCCGCTGGTGGAATTGGCGCGCGGCGGATCGCTGTGCCTAGAGGATGTGGAGGCGCTGAGCCCCGCGTTGCAGGCGCGTCTGCTGACCTTCATCAACGACCAAGGCACTCCCGCCGAAACTCGCATCGTCGCGATCTGTAACCTGCAGGAACAGGGCAAAACGCTGGAAGACGTGCTGCGCCCGGATCTGTTCTATCGGCTGGCTGCGATGCGCATCACCCTGCCGCCGCTTCGCCAGCGCGGCGAGGATATCCTGACGCTCTTCACCCGGTTGTCGGATCAATTCGCCGATGAATATGGCTGTGACGCGCCCGAAGTGTCGGCGCAGGAAGCAGCGCAGCTTCTACAGGCGCCATGGCCCGGAAACGTGCGTCAGCTGATCAACGTGGCCGAACGCGCGGTGCTGCAGAACCGTCGCGGATCGGGCACGATTGCCTCGCTCTTGATGTCCGAGAACGAAGAAGCCGAGCCGGTGATGACCACCGAAGGCAAGCCGCTGAAGGAATATGTCGAAGCGTTCGAGCGGATGCTGATCGACAACACCATGCGGCGGCACAAAGGCTCCATCGTCAACGTGATGGACGAACTCTGCCTGCCGCGCCGGACCTTGAACGAGAAAATGGCGAAATACGGATTGCAGCGGTCGGATTATCTGTAAGCGCAGGGCAGGGCGGTAACGCCCTGCTTTGTCCGCCAGTGGAGCTCCACCGCCCGCGAACAAGGCCGTAGGCCGCGCGGGCGAGCGCCTGCCCGCCCCGCGGGCTGGCGCTTGCTCAGCTCTCGCTAACCTCTGATCTAAGAGGGATTTGACCGGGATAAAGCACACCCGACCCATCGTTGCAGCGCCATCCCCCGGGCAAGCTTACGTTGCACAATGGGGCGAAAGTCACGGGTTCCGACGCTCGCCCCGCTTCACTCCGCCAAGACCACCAACGCATGCCGCTTCTTGCCCGCCGACAGCTTGACCGGCTCGGCCAGCATGGCCGCGTCGACCATCAGCCCGGCATCGGTCAGCGGCGCATCGTCCAGCCGCGCGCCATTATCCGCGATGAGCCGCTTCGCTTCCTTGCCCGATTTTGCCAGACCCGCGCGCACGATCAACTGCACGATCGACAGCCCCTCGCGCGCCTCATCTGCGGTGACGGTCAGCGTGGGCAAATCCTCCCCCGTGCCGCCTTCCTCGAAAACCCGACGCGCGGTTTCTTCTGCCGCATCCGCCGCCTCGCGGCCATGCAGCAGGGCGGTGACTTCGCCGGCGAGGATGATCTTGGCCTCGTTGATCTCCGCCCCTTCCAGCGCGCCCATCCGCTCGCATTCCTCGACCGGCAGTTCGGTGTAGAGCTTCAGGAACCGGCCCACATCCGCATCGGTCGTGTTGCGCCAGAACTGCCAGAACTCATAGGGGCTCAGCATGTCGGCGCTCAGCCAGATCGCGCCGCCCTGACTTTTGCCCATCTTGCGCCCGTCCGACGTGGTCAGCAGCGGCGTCGTCAGCCCATAGATCTCATGATCGAGAACCCGGCGCGTCAGGTCGATCCCATTGACGATATTGCCCCATTGATCGGACCCGCCCATCTGCAACAGGCACCCATGACGGCGGTTCAATTCAAGGAAGTCATACGCCTGCAAAATCATGTAGTTGAATTCGAGGAAGGACAGCGACTGCTCCCGGTCCAGCCGGCTTTTGACGCTTTCAAAGCTGAGCATCCGGTTGACCGAGAAATGCCGACCGATATCGCGCAGAAAATCGAGGTAATTCAGCCCATCAAGCCATTCGGCATTGTTGAGCATCTTGGCGCCGGTCTCTGAATCATCGTAGCTGAGATATTGCGCAAAGACCCGCTGCATCCCCGCGATGTTGGCGTCGATCTGCTCGGGCCCCAGCAATGGCCGCTCATCCGAGCGGAACGACGGATCGCCCACTTTGGTGGTGCCGCCGCCCATCAACGTGATCGGCTTGCCGCCGGTTTTCTGAAACCAGCGCAGCAGCATGATATTGAGCAAATGCCCCACATGCAGCGAGGCCGCCGTGGCGTCATAGCCGATATAGGCCGGAACGACCCCGGCAATCAGCGCATCATCCAGCTCCTGCAAGTCGGTGCAATCGGCGAGGAAGCCTCGCTCCATGATGACCGTCAGGAAGTCCGATTTCGGGTGGTAGGTCATGTCCATTCGGTCCATTCTTTCAGGTGTTGCGCCCCTCATACCGGCGCGGTTGGTGAAGGAAAAGCCCATGTTGAAGCGAGGCCCGCTGCGGGCGGCAGGTGCGATGTCGGGAACGTCGCTCGACGGGGTCGATGCGGCCATGCTGGTGACCGATGGGCACCGTATCATGGAGTTTGGCGAAACCGCTTATCGCGCCTACACGGATGCCGAACGCGCCGTGCTGCGCGCGGGGCTGGGCCATTGGCCGGGCGACAGCGAAAGCGAGGCCGCGGCAGAGGTGGTGGAAATGGTCCATGCCGAGGTTCTGGCAGGCTTCGCCACAGCCGATCTGGTTGGTTTCCACGGACAGACATTGGCCCATGATCCGCGCGGACAAGGCACCCATCAGGCGGGCTGCGGGCGTATCCTGGCGGAGGTTTTGGGTCTGCCGGTGGTCTGGGATTTCCGCTCCAACGATGTGCGGATGGGCGGCGAAGGCGCGCCGCTTGCGCCTGCATATCATTTCGCACTGGCCAAATGGATCGGGACGCGCGCGCCGGTGGCCTTCCTCAATCTGGGCGGTGTGGGCAATCTGACATGGATCGATCCGCGCCATGACCGGCCCGAAGACCCCGGCGCGCTGCTGGCCTTTGACACCGGGCCCGCCAATGCGCCGATCAACGATCTGATGCAGGCGCGGTGCGGGCTTGGCTTTGACGCCGATGGGGTGCTGGCGGGGCAGGGGACGGTGAATGAGCCGGTGCTGGAGCGTTTCGCCGGGCATCGTTGGTTCACGCGAATGCCGCCAAAATCACTGGATCGCGACGCTTTCGCCGATTTGCAGGGTCAGGTCGCCGATCTCACGGATGCCGATGCCTGTGCCACGCTTACCGCCATCGCCGCCGCCGCCGTGGCGCGCGGGGCCGAGCATTTCCCAACCCCGCCCGAACGTATCCTTGTCACCGGCGGCGGGCGTCGTAACCCGGTGATGATGCAGATGATCGCCGCCATGTGCGATTGCCCCGTGATCCCGGTCGAGGATGTGGGACTGGATGGCGACATGCTTGAAGCACAGGCGTTCGCCTTTCTTGCGGTTCGGGTTGCGCGTGGCCTGCCGACGAGTTTTCCGGCGACAACGGGCGTGCGCGCGGCAATCGGCGGCGGGCAAATCAGCGATCCGCGACGCGCTCAGACCGCATAAGGGCAGGGCGCGCGGACCCGCGCTGAACACTTAAGTCCTAGCGGCTCAGCATCCGCATGCCCCGGTCAATCCCGTCGAGCGTCATCGGCACCATTCGATCATCAAAAATTTCGCGGATCATGCCGACCGACCGCGTATAGGCCCAATGCGGCTCGGGCAGCGGGTTGATCCACAGATGCGAGGGCCATTGCGCCCGCGCGCGTTCCAGCCAGACATGGCCAGCCTCGGCATTCCAATGCTCATTCGCGCCGCCCGGCATGGCGATTTCATAGGGCGACATCGCCGCGTCGCCTATGAAAATGCAATGCCAGTCAGGGCCGTAGCTGCGCAGCAGCGTGTCCGTCGGGGTCTGGGCATCCCAGCGGCGGGAATTGTCGCGCCAGACACCTTCGTAAAGGCAATTGTGGAAATAGAAGTGCTCAAGATGCCGGAACTCACTGCGCGCGGCAGAGAACAATTCCTCCAACACCTTTACATGCGGGTCCATTGATCCGCCGATATCCAGCAACAGCAGAACCTTCACGGCATTACGGCGCTCTGGCCGGGTGCGCACGTCGAGCCAGCCGTTTTCGGCAGTTGCGCGAATAGTGCCGTTCAGGTCCAACTCTTCCGCCGCACCATCGCGGGCCCAGCGGCGCAGACGTTTCAGCGCGACCTTGATGTTGCGGGTGCCCAATTCGATGCTGTCATCCAGATCGCGGAATTGCCGCTTGTCCCAAACCTTTGCAGCGCGCTGGTGGCGGGAGCGATCCTGACCGATCCGCACGCCCTCGGGATTATAGCCATATGCGCCAAAGGGTGAGGTGCCGGCGGTGCCGATCCACTTATTGCCGCCTTGGTGGCGCGCATCTTGTTCCGCGAGCCGCTGCTTCAGCGTTTCCATCAGCGCGTCGAAGCCGCCAAGCGCCTCGATCTCCGCACGTTCTTCTGGCGTCAGATGACGCTCGGCCAGCTTCCTCAGCCAGTCGCCGGGGACATCGACAGCCTCAATGACAGCGGCAGGGTCGATCTTCTCCAATCCGGAAAAGCTTGCGGCGAATGCACGGTCAAACCGATCCAGATGCCGCTCGTCCTTTACCATGATCGTGCGGGCCAGAAGGTAGAACGCCTCCACATCATAAAGCACGACCTCACGGTGCAGCGCCTCCAGAAACGCGAGATACTCGCGCAGGGAGACCGGGATGCCAGCGCTGCGCAGGGTCTGAAAGAAAGGCAGAAACATCGTGATCCTCATGGGCGCATGGCGCGTTCGTCGCGCTTTACGATGGGCGCGTAGCGCGTTGGTCGCGCTTCACGATGCATGACGGATTGCAGACGCAGGCGCAAACATCCGCAGGTATGCACCAATGCTCAGTGTTAATATTTACATAATACAGATTATCAGTTAGTTACTTTAGCCCCATGGTGAGGTTCCCCTGACACCGGAGGAGCTAAGAATAACGCACTGAAAACAATTAATATGCTAAGCTACTGCTGGTAAAGATACGGTAAAGGATGCGCCATTGCCGGGCGTGCTCTCAATCCGGAACCTACCACGGTGACGGCTGACGATATGCTTCACGATCGCCAGGCCAAGTCCGGTGCCACCCATTTCCCGCGAACGATGACTGTCGACCCGGTAGAACCGTTCGGTCAGCCGCGGAATGTGGATCGGGTCGAAGCCCGGACCGAAATCCTGCACCGTGACATGATATGCCGGGCCACGCAGCGAACTGTCGCGGGTGACCCGTTCCATGTGCACGCAGACCCGTTTGCCATCGCGGCCGTATTTCACAGCATTGTCGATCAGGTTAAAGAATACCTGCGTCAGCTGATCTGGATCTCCTTGGATGATGGTCTGGCTGTCGACGGAAAACTCCGTCTCGATCACCACCCCCAGCGGCTCGGCCACCGGTCTCAGGCTGGCAATGACCGACGTCACCAGATCGCCCAAACGGATCTCTGCCGTGGGCCGCATCCTCTCATCGCTTTCCACGCGGCTCAGGCTCAGCAGATCATTAACCAACCGGTTCATCCGCTCCGCCTCGCGCTGCATGATGCCCAAGAACCTCTCCCGCGCGGTGGCATCGTCGCGTGCCGCACCGCGCAGGGTTTCGATGAAGCCCAGCATTGCGGTCAGCGGCGTTTTCAACTCATGGCTGACATTGGCGACGAAATCCCGGCGTGCTTGCCCGGCCTGCTCCAGTTCGGACACATCCTCGAAGCTGACAAGAATACCATCGGGCAATGGCGCGGCCAGCACCGACCAGCTGCGGTCCCGGTCCAGCCCGGTGCCGGGATAGCGCGTGCGACCCGCCTGCCCGGTCCGAAAAACCTGCTCGATACAATCCAGCAAAGCTGGCTGGCGCAGCGACACATAGCTGCGCCCGATCAGCCCCGCGCCGAGCCGTTCGACGGCTGGCGGGTTCATCGCCGCAATGCGTTGATCCCCGGCCATGAGAACCAGAGGGTAAGGTAAAGCATTCAGGATCTGATGGTCGCTCGTCGGTATCATGTCAGGTTCGTCACCTCGCGAAGAGTTCGTTGCGTAAAGACTGCGCAACGGCGCCGCTACACCGCGACAGGCCGGTTCGGCGGTGATATACGGGACGTGCAAATGTTTTGCGACGCGCGGCGTGTTCTGTCGCGTATCTGCCAACCGATGTTTCGGTTGTGTGTCCTGTTTTAACCAGTGTCGTGTTAACTAGTTCTTAAGGAGAGTGCCGTATGGCGCAAGCATCCATGACCGCCGATCCCATAGAGAAATGCCATCACATCCTATATCTGGGTGAACACCACCTGCCCTCTGAATTCGCGCATCTTTTGGGCTGTAACGACGTGCCGATGAGGGCTGTCGATCTTGCGCAGCTTGGGCCCATCATTGCGGAATGTGCGCCTGTGCTCGTCGTATCTCCGCTTTATTGGAACGATACAGATGCGCTCGACGTGGCCCACCGTTTATGCGCGGCCCCCTATCGGGGACGCTATCGCGCGCTCAGCTCCCACGCGCCCCCACGGCCGGAATTGATCCGCCGCGAGGTGCGCAAGGTCTGTCCGGGTCTCGATTTCGAGGTGCTCTGGCCCAGCTAAGCCAGCCGCTGCCTCAGATCTCTTCGACGATCACCAGATCGCGCTCGGACGCGTCGCGGGCGTGGCTGAGCGCCTCTTGGTATGCGGGTGAGTTATAGCATGTTTCCGCCGCTTCGACGGACGGAAACCGGGCCACGACATTGCGCGCGCGGTCGCGCCCCTCCAATTGCACATGGCGGCCGCCCCGCGCCAGAAACACGCCGCCATGGGCGTCAATCGCGGGGCCTGCCAGCTTGGCATAGCGGCCATAGGCATCCTCGTCGGTGACGCGAACATTTGCGATCCAAAGTGCGCTCATCAGTTCATCCCTTCAACCACGGCCCGTGCGGCAGCCAATGCCGCGTCGGCTTTGCTTGCATCCGCGCCGCCGCCCTGAGCCATGTCAGGCCGACCGCCGCCGCCCTTGCCACCCAGCTCGCCAACAGCCGCCCGCACCAGATCGACGGCTGACACTCGCGTCGTCAGATCGGCGGTGACGCCTGCGGCCACTGCCGCCTTGCCGCCGGTATCGGCCACCAGCAACACCGCGCCAGAGCCGATGCGATCCTTATGCGCGTCGATCAGCGCGGGCAGATCCTTGCCCGAGACGCCGCTCACGACCTGTGCGAGAAACGCGACGCCATTGATCTGTTCGGCCTCGACGGAGCCACCCTGCCCCGCGCCGCTGCCCATCGCCAATTCGCGGCGCAAGGTCGCCACCTCGGCGGTCAGCGCCTTGCGCTCGTCCAGCAGGCTGCGCACGCGTTCCGGCGCGCCATTCTGCGCGACTTTCAGCAGGCTTTCGATTTCGGACAGCGCGTGATCGCGGTTGCGCAACTCGCGCAGCGCAGCTTGGCCCGTCAGCGCCTCGATCCGACGAACGCCGGCCGACGAGGCGGTTTCCGAGGTCAGCACAAACGCCCCGATATCGCCGGTGTTGCGCACATGCGTGCCGCCGCATAGCTCAATCGAATAGGTGTCGCCCGATGCGCCCTTGCCACTCTCGTGACGGCCCATCGACACCACGCGCACCTCATCACCGTATTTCTCGCCGAACAGCGCCTGCGCACCCAATCCGCGCGCGTCGTCGGGCGTCATGATGCGAGTGTCGACCGGCGTGTTCTGCCGGATATAGGCGTTCACTTCCGCCTCGATGGCCTCGATCTCATCAGCGCTCAGCGCCTTGGCGTGGCTGAAATCAAACCGAAGCCGATCCGGCGCGTTGAGCGATCCGCGCTGTGCCACATGATCGCCTAGCGCACGGCGCAGCGCTTCGTGCAGCAGGTGGGTTGCCGAGTGATTGGCCCGGATCGTCCCGCGACGGTCATGGTCCACAACCAGTTCAGCCCCGGTATTCACCGCAATCTCGCCTTCTGTGACTTCGGCAAAATGGATGAACAGGCCAGCAGTCTTGCGGGTCTCGGTGATCGTTGCCTTGCCGGTTTCACTGCGCAGCATGCCGGTATCCCCGACCTGCCCGCCCGATTCCGCATAAAACGGGGTCTGATTGACGACGACCTGCACGCTGTCTCCGGCTTTTGCCGTCTGCTGCGCCGCGCCATCGCGGACGATGGCAAGGATCTGACCCTCGGCCTGCTCGGTGTCATAACCCAGAAATTCGGTGACACCGTGCTTCTCAGCCAGATCGAACCAGATCGCCGCATCCGTCGTCTCGCCCGTGCCGGACCATGCCGCGCGGGCCTTGGCCTTTTGCTCGGCCATCGCGGTGTCGAACCCTTCGGTGTCGACCGCGCGGCCCTTTTCGCGCAGCGCATCCTGCGTCAGGTCGAGCGGGAACCCATAAGTGTCGTAAAGCTTGAACGCCGACGCGCCGGGCAGGTTCACGCCCTCGGGCAGAGCCGACAGCTCATCGTCCAGCAGCTTCAAACCCCGGTCAAGCGTCTGGCGGAACCGGGTTTCTTCCAGCTTCAGCGTTTCTTCGATCAGCGGCTGCGCCCGGCCCAGTTCCGGATAGGCTGCGCCCATCTGGTTCACCAGTTCCGGCACCAGCCGATACATCAACGGATCCTGCACGCCCAGTTGATGCGCATGGCGCATGGCGCGGCGCATGATCCGGCGCAGCACATAACCGCGCCCCTCATTGGACGGCATAACCCCGTCTGCGATCAGGAAAGAGGTCGAGCGCAGGTGATCCGCAATCACCCGGTGGTGCACCGACTTGCCCTCGGCATCAGGGTCGACGCTGGTCAGATTGGCCGATGCTTCGATCAGCGCCCGCATCAGATCGGTCGCGTAATTGTCGTTTGTGCCCTGCAACAGCGCAGCGACCCGTTCGATCCCCATGCCGGTGTCGATGGATTGCGCCGCCAGTTCGCGGCGGCTGCCATCCTCGAACTGCTCATATTGCATGAAGACGATATTCCAGATCTCGACAAAGCGATCACCGTCTTCCTCCGGGCTCCCCGGAGGGCCACCCCAGATGTGATCGCCGTGATCGTAGAAGATCTCGGAACAAGGACCACAGGGACCGGTCGGCCCCATCATCCAGAAATTGTCAGCGGTGGCGATGCGAATGATCCGGTCATCGCTCAGCCCCGCGATCCGCTTCCACAGGTCGGCCGCCTCGTCATCGGTGTGATAGACCGTGACCAGCAGCTTTTCCTTGGGGATGCCCAATTCCTTGGTGATCAGCTGCCACGCATAGGTGATCGCCTCTTCCTTGAAATAATCGCCGAAGGAGAAATTCCCCATCATTTCAAAGAAGGTATGATGCCGCGCGGTATAACCGACATTGTCCAGATCGTTGTGCTTGCCGCCGGCGCGCACGCATTTCTGCGCGGTGGTCGCGCGGGTGTAATCGCGATGCTCGACCCCGGTGAACAGGTTCTTGAACTGAACCATGCCGGAATTGGCAAACATCAGCGTCGGGTCATTGCGCGGCACCAAGGGGGAGCTGTCGACGATGCGGTGCCCCTGGCTCTGATAATAGTTGAGGAACGTGCTGCGGATGTCTTTGACGCTGGTCATGTCTTGCTCTTTTGTCGCGGCTTTGGTGGGCAGGTGTAGCCCCGTGGGCAAAGGCTGTCCACCATCCCCGACGCGCAGGGGAGGACGCCGTTACATGGTTCACGTCGTTTTGGCGTGATGTTCCCGGCTGGGCGCATCGATCCTATGCCGCACATCCGGCCTGTAAAACGAAAAACGGGCCCAAGGGCCCGCTCTCAGTTCCGGTCAGATCAGCCCGTCGGGCTTAATCCTCGGTCACAGCATCATCTGCGTTACCGTCAAATTCGAGCCCATGGGCGGCACGGATCTTATCCTCAATCTCGGTCGCCATGGCCTTGTTTTCCTTCAGGAAGTTCTTGGCGTTTTCACGCCCCTGCCCGATCCGTTCGTCACCGTAGGAAAACCACGCCCCGGATTTATCCACGACACCGGCCTTCACGCCCAGATCCAGCAGTTCCCCGGTTTTCGAGATACCTTCGCCATACATGATGTCGAATTCCACCTGCTTGAACGGCGGAGCGACCTTGTTCTTGACGACCTTGACGCGTGTTGCGTTGCCGACCACCTCGTCGCGATCCTTGATCGCGCCGATGCGCCGAATATCGAGCCGCACGGAGGAATAGAACTTCAGCGCGTTGCCGCCGGTGGTTGTTTCGGGGCTGCCGAACATCACGCCGATCTTCATCCGGATCTGGTTGATGAAGATCACCATGCATTTCGAGCGGCTGATCGAACCGGTGAGCTTGCGCATGGCTTGGCTCATCAGGCGTGCATGCACCCCGACGGAGCTATCGCCCATTTCGCCTTCGAGTTCGGATTTCGGCGTCAGCGCCGCAACCGAATCGACCACGACAAGGCTGACCGCGCCCGAGCGCACCAACGTATCGGTGATCTCCAGCGCCTGTTCGCCCGTGTCGGGCTGCGAAATCAGCAGCTCGTCCAGATCGACGCCCAGTTTCTTGGCATATTGCGGGTCGAGCGCATGTTCCGCGTCGACGAACGCGCAAACGCCGCCTTTTTTCTGCTCCTCAGCCACGCAATGCAGCGTCAGCGTGGTTTTGCCGGAGCTTTCAGGCCCATAGATCTCGATGATCCGGCCCTTGGGCAGACCGCCGATACCCAGCGCGATGTCGAGCCCGAGCGAGCCGGTCGAGGTGGATGCGATCTCGGACACGGGGTTGTTCGCCCCGAGTTTCATGATCGAGCCCTTGCCGAACTGACGTTCGATCTGCGACAGCGCGCTGTCGAGGGCTTTCTGTTTGTCGGAACTACGCTTGTCTACCATATCCAGAAGGTTCGCCGTTGCCATTTCCGCATCCTTATTTCACACGCCGCTGGTCGCGACAATGACTGCTTTTGTTCGCCTCTTGTTCACAGCATATGAGGACAAAGTGAGAACAAATCAAGTAGATTAATGCACAACTCCTCTGGGCTGCTGCATAATCCGCCTGCCCGCCCTGCCCCGTTCCTGTTGAGCATTGTCCGCGCAGGGTTAATAACTTGTATACGGGGGCTCCTATACGGGGGGCTGTGGCCCGACGCCCGACCCGAGACGACGCCACACGGGGCGCCAATGCAGCCCCGAACGGTCAGAGAGGCAGGCAGGCATGATGATTTTCTGGCAAGCGCGGCTTGCGGTGCTGGCAGTGCCCAAGACCGGAACGCAGGCGCTCGAATCCGCTCTTGGCGACCGAGCCGACCTGGTGATCCGGCATCCGCCCGGCCTGAAACATCTGCGCGTTCGGGGATTTCAGCAAAAGATCGCGCCGCTTTTCGCCGATGACGGGCGCGCGCCGTTGGAAACCATGGCGCTGATCCGGGAGCCGCGCGATTGGTTGGGCAGTTGGTATCGCTACCGCGCCCGCCCCGCGCTCGACGGCAAGGCGAACAGCACCAAGGGCATGAGCTTTGCCGAATTTGTCACAACCTATCTGGCGGATGAGCAGCCCGCACCGGCGCGCGTCGGGCGCCAATCGAAATTTCTGCGCGCGGGCGGCAAGGCCATCGGTGTCGATCACCTCTTTGCGTATGAGCGGTTCGATACGGCCATCGCATTCCTTGAAACCCGGCTGAAGCGGCAGATTGCCTTGCCCGCACGCAATGTATCGCCAGCGCGGCCGCTGGACCTGCCCGGCCCGCTCGAGGCACAATTGGCGGAGACGCTGGCCGAGGATTTCGCCCTGCATAGCAAGGTCATGGACGCGGGAGGGACATGGCATGGCTGACCACGACGACCCCCATTCCAATCGCATTGCGTCGGAGCACTCCACGACCGACACGTCACCCGACCTGTTGGCCACAAGGGACGTGCCCAACGCGGAGGAGGTCGAAGGCGACAGCTTCGCCCTGCTGGATTTTGCGCTGACCCCCGCATCGGCGCAGACGGTCGCGCAGGCGTTCGCCGCGTCCCATTCGCCCCGTCAACCTGACGGTGTGGAGCACGGCACGAAAGGGGTCAGCACCCGGGCAGGCGCGCGCCGGGAACAGACGCGCAGCGCCTCTTCCGCACCCCATCTGGGCGCGCGGCTATGGGCTCGACTGCACGGCGCGAAGGCACAAACGACGCCGCAGGAACGCGGCGATCTTGGCGTGCAGCCCGACGATCTTATCCCCGACGGCCCCCTCGCGCGCATCACGCTCGACGCCCCGATCGGGATCCTGTCGGACGGCCTCTATACGGAGGATGCCAAAAGCAGGGTCAGCCCCGGCACAGCGAAGCGTCGCATTGTGCCCCATATGCCCCGCACCCTCTCCAGCACCGGACCGCTGCGCATTTCCGCGCCGCTTGGTCCCGGCAATTACACATTGATCGAGCGGCGGCTGCCCCGCGCCGATCCGGATGACGCCTGGGCCGCCCTGAGTGCCGCGCTCGGCCCGACGGAACTGTTCTGTTTTCGCTATAGCGGGCTGACCCATCCCGGTGCGGATTTCCGGTTCCGCGTGCTCACAGGCGGGCGGGCCACCCGCGACGTGCGCGCCCGCAGTCCCGAAGGCACCAGCGTCGAAGCGCCGTGGCAGGGCCATGACAACGGCATGCCGCACCCGTTCGAGGCGGAGAGCCTGCCCCCGCCCGGTGCCGCGCCCATGACCTTGATGAATGCCGGGCGTCTGGCGTCGATCCTTGCGGCGATGGGGCTGACGCCCGAAGACATGTTCTACGATGTCGCCGCACGGCGCGACATGCTGGTGCTGTCCGATGCGCCCGGAGGCACGCCGCTGGCGACGGTCCTCGCGCGCACAGGTGCCGGGCCGCTGCGCCTGCATCCAACGGCGATGCCGGCGCCTGACGTCATTGGCGCTTCGCCCGAAACTGGCATCACATCATCTGCTGCATCTCAGCCGCATGGTGACACATCCCATACTGACACCGCCCATTGCGCCACGTCACACAGCGGGCCCGCCGATCCCGGCGCCACGCTGACGCGCGCCCCTGCCGATCCATCCGCCACGACCGACCTTCCGGGGTCCTCGGGAAGCTGGGAGGACGAAGTGACCGCCATTCTTGTCGCGGCGGTCGAAGCCGGACTGCCTGAGGACGAACAAGTGCCATGGCTCGACCAACTGACATGGCAGCTCAACTCCGGTGACATCGACGGCGCACTGACCCGCGCTGCCGAATTGATCCGTCATGGCGACCGGCCCGCCGAGCAGCGTATCGCCGCCGCCGCCCGTCTGGCCGCGCTGTTCGAGGCGCGCAATGACGGTGCGCCGCTGCTCTGATCACGCCCCCTAGGCAATATCGCTCCGCTTCCGTAAAGATGGGGTAAACACTAAGGAGTTTCCGACATGTCCACCTTCGACGAGCGCGAAAACGCGTTTGAAAACAAGTTCGCCCATGACGCCGAGATGCAATTCAAAGCAGAGGCCCGCCGCAACAAGCTGCTGGGTCTGTGGGCCGCCGACCTGCTGGGCAAAAGCGGCGATGAGGCCACCGCCTATGCCCGCGATGTGATCCGCGCCGATTTCGAGGAAGCCGGTGACGAGGATGTCTATCGCAAGGTGAAAGCCGATCTGGGCGACAAGACCGATGAGACCACCCTGCGCAGCAAGATGGTCGAGCTGATGACCCGCGCCAAGGCTCAGTTGCTCGAAGAGATCTAATTCTCCGGATCAGCACTATGCGGGGCGCGTCTCCTTTCAGGGGCGCGCTCCGGCTCATGATTGTTATGACCAATATGAATTTGCCTCGGACGAGCGTCCGTGGCACAGGGGCGGGATCATTCCGCAACCCTCCCCCGTGCGCGGCACGCGGGATCTTCGTGTCCGTCGGGTGGCGCGCGCCTGCACCGCCCCGACCGCGACCGATCAGAAAGGCGCCCCATGACCGATGCCCTGACCCGTCTGCTTGAAACCCGCGATTGGTTGCTGACCGACGGGGCCACCGGGACCACCCTGTTCAACATGGGCCTGCAATCTGGCGACGCGCCCGAGCTGTGGAATGTCGATCACCCCGACCGCATCACCGCGCTTTACAAAGGCGCGATTGACGCGGGCTCCGACATTTTCCTGACCAATACATTCGGCGGCACCGCCGCGCGGCTGAAACTGCACGATGCGCAGGACCGGGTGCGCGAATTGAACCGCCTTGGCGCCGCCATCGGGCGCGAGATCGCGGATCAGCAGGACCGCACCGTGATCGTCGCAGGCTCGATGGGGCCGACGGGCGAAATCATGGCCCCGATGGGGCCGCTCACCCATGCCACTGCCGTCGAGATGTTCCACGAACAGGCCGAAGGTCTGAAAGAGGGCGGCGCAGATGTTCTCTGGGTCGAAACGATCAGCGCGCCTGAGGAATACGCCGCCGCCGCCGAAGCCGCGAAATTGGCAGGCATGCCTTGGGCTGGCACGATGAGCTTTGACACGGCCGGGCGCACGATGATGGGGCTGACCTCCTCGGATATGGTCGCGATGGTGGACAAGCTGGATCACAAGCCGGTGGCCTTCGGGGCAAATTGCGGCGTCGGGGCCTCCGACCTGCTGCGCACCGTGCTGGGCTTCTCGGCGCAAGCACCTGAAATCCCCGTGGTCGCCAAGGGCAATGCCGGTATCCCGAAATATGTCGACGGCCATATCCACTATAACGGCACGCCGGAACTGATGGCTGAATATGCCTGCATGGCACGCGACAGCGGCGCCCGGATCATTGGCGGCTGCTGTGGCACGACGCCGGAACATCTGGTTGCAATGCGCGCCGCGCTGGAGGCCCACACCCCCGGTGAGCGCCCGACGCTGGAGCGGATCACCGACGTGCTGGGCGGGTTTTCCTCTCCCAGTGACGGAACTGAGCCCGGCGCAGGGGCCGAGCCCCCTGCCCGCCGGCGTCGCCGTCGCGGCTGATCTCGGACCGGATCACGTCGATGCTGTCATGCACATATCTTTCCCTGCTCCGGTCCCGGAGCCTCCCGCGCGCCTCCCATTGGCGCGCGCGGCGCGGGTATATGTGTGGCTCAGAACAGGCTCAGCTGGTCGCCCGGACGCGGTGGCACCCGGAATTGGGTGCAATCCAGCGGCGGCATCGCGGTCGCCAGCCCCAGACGCTTCACCGCCAGATCGAACCGTGCCGCGAGCAGCTTGGCGAACGCGCCTTCGCCGCGCATCCGTTTGCCCCAATCGGGATCGTAATCGCGCCCGCCATGCATTTCACGTACCCGCGCCATGACCCGCGCGGCACGGTCGGGGCGCGCCTCCGCGAGCCAGTCTTGAAACAGGCCGCTGACCTCGCGCGGGAGTCGCAGCACGATATAGGACGCGGCCTGCGCCCCGGCATCGCGCGCGGCCTCCAAGATCGGCTCCAGCTCGTGATCGGTCAGCGCCGGTATCATGGGCGAGGCCATGACGCGCACAGGAATGCCCGCCGCGCTCAGCCGCTCGATCACGCGCAAACGACGCGCGGGCGCGGGCACGCGCGGCTCCATCGCGCGGGACAGATCGGCATCGAGCGTCGTCACGGAAATACCCACCCGCACCAAATTGTCGGCGGCCAGATCGCGCAGAATGTCGATGTCGCGCTCGACCAGCGTGCCCTTGGTCACAATCGTCACGGGATGGCGGAACTCGGCCAGCACCTGCAGACAGCCGCGCATGATAGCGTGGTCGCCCTCGATCGGCTGGTAGGGATCGGTATTGGTCCCGAAGGCCAGCGGCGCGACGCTGTAGCTTTTGGCCGACACTTCCCGCGCCAATTGCTCGGGCGCGGCGGGACGGGCGATCAGCCGGGTTTCAAAATCCAGCCCCGGCGACAGGCCCAGAAACGCGTGGCTTGGCCGTGCGAAACAGTAGATGCAGCCATGCTCGCACCCGCGATACGGGTTTACGGAGCGGTCGAACGGCACATCGGGCGAGGTGTTGCGCGTGATCACGCGGCGGGGACGTTCCGTCGCGACCTCGGTGCGCAGCGGCGGCAGATCCTCATCCCGGTCCCAGCCATCATGCACCGCGATCCGGGTCTGCGGCTCGAACCGGCCTGCGTCGTTGCTGCTGGCCGCGCGCCCGCGGCGGCGGTCCGTTCCGATCTCGCGCTGCTCCATGATACCCTCTTGCCCCCGCAGTTCACCCAATTAGAACGAAATGAGAACACGCTGCAAGCCCCGCTTGCCATCGCCTGCGTGAACCCCACCTTCCCCACCGCGGCGCAGGCCTCGCCCGCCGAGTGGCCCGACCAACGGAGACCCTGACATGTCCGACGAAGAAGACGACCTGATCCTGTCCGAACTGCCCGACGAAGAACTTGTCCCGCAGATGATGGATGACCTTTATGACGGCATGAAGGATGAGATCGCCGAGGCGGTGAATATCCTGCTGGAACGCGGCTGGGCCCCCTACCGCATCCTGACCGAGGCGCTGGTGTCGGGCATGACCATCGTGGGCAATGACTTCCGCGATGGCATCCTGTTTGTGCCCGAAGTGCTGCTGGCCGCTGGTGCGATGAAGCAAGGCATGAATATTCTCAAGCCTCTGCTGGCCGAAACCGGTGCGCCCAAGATGGGCAAGATGGTGATCGGCACGGTCAAAGGCGACATCCACGACATCGGCAAGAACCTCGTCGCCATGATGATGGAAGGCGCGGGCTTCGAGATTGTCGATCTGGGCATCAACAATCCGGTCGAAAACTACCTCGACACCGCGCGCGAAGAGGACGCCGATATCGTCGGCATGTCCGCCCTGCTGACCACCACCATGCCCTATATGAAGGTCGTGATCGACACGATGAAGGAACAGGGCATTCGCGACGATTACATCGTGCTGGTTGGCGGCGCGCCGCTGAACGAGGAATTTGGCCGCGCCATCGGGGCCGATGCCTATTGCCGGGATGCCGCCGTGGCTGTGGAAACCGCCAAGGAATTCATCGCGCGCAAACATAATCAGACCAGCGCCTGATCTCTGCGCGGGGGCGGGGCGTCAGCGCCCTATGCCCCCCCGCGCGACCACATTTCCGCGATCTAGCGCGCCGCGATCCGGGCCGGCAGAGCTTCGCCCGTCGCGCGTTGCCTCAGCGGGCGGAAACTGGCCGGTTCGCCTGCGCCCCCGGCGGGGGCTTGATCGTCCCGCGGATCTGCCCACATTGGTGATATGGAACACGCACCCCTTATTCCCTTTCTGTTGTTGCTGGCGCTGGTCATCACCGCGGCGGGGCTCACCGTGGCTGCCGTGTCGCAACTGGGGCCCGCTGCGCTTCCTGCCCTTCTGGGCGGGGCGCTGGGGCTGTCGTTGGTGCTGCGGCTGGTCTGGCAACGCGGCCGCTGAGCGATGCCGCCACGCAATGAGACCTTGGATCACGCCGCCGCGCGGGACGGCACGCCCCCCGATGACGCGGATCTGACCCGGCACGGCATGGCACCTGACGCCGCCGCGTCACCCCATAGCAGCGTGCTGGTGATCGCCTGTGGCGCGCTGGCCCATGAGATCCTTGCGCTCAAACGTGCCAATGGCTGGGATCACCTGACCCTGACCTGCCTGCCCGCGATCCTGCACAATCACCCTGACCGGATCACCCCGGCCGTGCGCGAGGCCGTCGCCCGTCACCGCGCCACGCATGAGCGTATTTTCGTGGCCTATGCCGATTGCGGCACCGGCGGCACGCTACAGGCCGCCTGCACTGAGATGGGCGTCGAGATGATCGCCGGGCCGCATTGCTATGCCTTCTTCGACGGGCTGGACCGCTTTGCCGCGCGCGATGAAATCGACGCCTTCTACCTTACGGATTTCCTTGCCCGGCAATTCGATGCGTTTGTGTGGGAGCCTCTCGGCCTCGACCGTCATCCTGAATTGCGGGATATGTATTTCGGCCATTACCGCAAGCTCGTCTACCTCGCCCAGACCGACGACCCAACGCTTGATCGTCACGCCGAGGCCTGCGCCCAGCGGCTTGGCCTTGCCTATGAGCGCCGCGCCACCGGCTACGGCGATCTGACAGGCGCGCTGAGGGGGGCAGTCACGGGGGCAGTCACGGGGGCTTAGCCTATCTGCGCCGCGCTGACCTCCCGGATGCGGGCGATCATGGCGCGAACCCCGTTTGAGCGCTGCGCCGAAAGGTGCTCTTCCAGCCCCAGACGGCGCAACTCCGCCAGTGCGTCGACCTCCAGCACCTGCGCGACGCTTTGTCCGGAATAAAGCGCATGCAGGATCGCGATCAGACCGCGCACGATCATGGCGTCGCTTTCTCCGGCGAAATCAAACACCGCCTCTGCGCCCGCGCCCTCGATCCGGGGATGAATCCAGACCTGACTGGCGCAGCCATCGACCTTGGTCGCAGGCACTTTCAACGCGTCATCAAGCGGCGGAAAATCTCGGCCCATTTCGATCACATGGCGATAGCGATCCTCCCAGTCGTCGAGGAACTCGAACGTCTCGACAATCTCTTCGAACGCTGCGCTGGCCATGTCGGACCCCCTGTTACGGCTATCGGAACTCTATGTGCGAGACCTAAGCGCCCCGCCCGCGAACGTCCAGCCCGTGAAGGTCCAGCCCGCGAAGGGTTTTCAACGCCTCCGCACTGGGCTATTCCGGGGATCAAAGACGAGGGACGGGACATGACCAAGACGATGCTGGCGGGTCTCACCGCCGCGATGCTGTTGAGCGGATGCGCCACCGTGCGCGAAAGCCGGCTGAACCCGTTCAATTGGTTCGGCGGCGCGCAATCAACCACGACAGAGGGGCTGACGCCGGTCTCGCTTACCCCCGTAGATGGCCGCCCCAAGGTGCAGGCTGTCACCGGCCTGAGCGCCGATCGCATGCCTGATGGCGCGATCATCACCGCGCTTGGCACCCCGACGAGCCAAGGTTGGTGGGAAACCGATCTGCTCGCCCTGCCCCGCACCGCCGATATGCCTGCCGATACGCTCGTTCTGGAATTCCGCGCCTGGCCGCCCATCACGACAACCCGCGTCGGCAGTCAGCCATCGCGTGAAGTGAGCGCCGCCACATTCCTGTCAAACCAAGACCTCGCCGGGATCAGGCGCATCGTGGTGCAGGGCGTGGAAAATCAGGTGACGATCAGCCGCTGAGCGCGGTTCAAGGCGTGATGTAAGCGTGCTTGGGTGCGGTCGGGAATTCCTGCGCCGATGTCACCGTATGAGGCCAAAACGCTGCCTCATGGCGCGTCCGATCCAACCAACTGCGTTTCGCGGCGCGGTATCGGGCATAAGACGCCTCCCGCCTCCCCTTACCTATCTGCGCGCTATCCTGATCGTGGCGAGGCTGGGCCTTCGGGTTGCGGCGCGCGCTTTATGCCCCCCGCACCCTTCTCGCTTCGACGTCGGCGCACTTCGACAGATGCGCCAGCCCGCCCAGCTAGGCCGGATGGGAACGCTCTTGCACACGCGGTCTTCGGCCTTGCTCGCGGGCGTCTTTGCCTACCATCACGTTAGCCGATCAAGGTAGCTCGACGCGGCGCGTGCCTACCCCGTCGTTTTCTCCTCAGCGAGGTCGGCCAGCGTTTCAGCGCGGGCGGCGAGGTCGGCGAAGGTCTGGGTGATCTCGGGCGGGATCACCGGCACCTCGATCTGTTCGGGCTCCGGCGCGGGGCGGTTTTCCAGCTCCGCAATGCGGGCATCGCGGCTAGCCAGCGCGGCTTCCAACTCGCCCACCTTATCCTCGGACGCTGCGGTGCGGTCGGCCAGCATCAGCCCGGCCATCAGCAACATGCGCCCCTCGGGGATGCGGCCGATCTGGTCCACCAGCACCGAGGCTTCGCGGTCCAGCATGCCAGCGGCGGATTGCAGATAGCTCTCCTCGCCTTCCTGACAGGCCACCTGAAACGTGCGGCCGCCGATGTGAATATCCACGTCAGGCATGCGACTGCTCCTCGATCAACGGCCCCAGCGCAGCGATCAGCTCATCCAGTTCGGCGCGGTCAGCGGCCTGCGTGGCGCGCAGGCGGTTTTCTTCTGCCTCCAGCTGGGCGATGCGGGCATGTTGCTTGTCTTTCAGCGCCTTCAGCGCGGCGATCCGCTCGCGCAGCTGCGCGTTGGCGGTGTGTTCGGTTTCCAGCGCCTGCCGCAGCGTGTGGATTTCCTCCTCGGCGGCGCGCAGCATTTCCAGCTGCTCCTCCGACGGGCCTGTTTCCACGCTGAACCCGGCAACCGCATGGGTAATCCGGTCCATCGCCGCGGTGATGCGATTTTCGAAATCGGAAAATTCCGTCATCGAAGCCTTTCCTGCTCTTTTTCCCGGATTGGTCCGGGTATCTCTGCTGCCCGTCTTTTCCAACCCGGGCCGCAACCGCAAGGCCGAATCGGACAGCGCGCCGATCTTGTCGAGTTTAGCCAATGGGCTCGGGGAATGCGCCCCCCTTTGCCGAAGGCTGCGCGGGGCCACGGTTTTCCGCCATCGTGGCGCCTCGCGGGCGGGCTACGGCTTGAACTTCGCGGTGCCGCTGCTATCACGCGATCAACTCAAGCCCCGCAAAAGGACGCTCCCTGTGAAAGACATCGTCGCCTACAACGACATCCATGCCGATCATTGGTCGCGGGCGGCCGCGATCCGCACGCTGACCCTCGATGCCGTGGCCGCCGCCAATTCCGGCCATTCCGGCATGCCGATGGGTATGGCCGATGTCGCCACCGTCCTGTTTGAAAAGCACCTGAAGTTTGACGCCAAGTCGCCCGATTGGTTCGACCGCGACCGGTTTATCCTCTCGGCGGGCCACGGCTCGATGTTGCTTTATTCGCTGCTGCATCTGACCGGCTATGAGGACATGACGCTGGAGCAGATCAAGAATTTCCGCCAGCTTGGCGCGATCACTGCGGGCCATCCCGAATATGGCCATGCCAAGGGGATCGAGGTCACGACCGGCCCGCTGGGTCAGGGCATCGCCACCTCCGTGGGCTTTGCCATCGCCGAGGAATCCCTGCGCGCGCGTTGGGGCCGCAAGGTTGTCGATCACCACACCTATGTGATCGCCGGCGACGGCTGCCTGATGGAAGGCGTCAGCCAAGAAGCCATCGCCATGGCCGGCCATATGAAGCTGGGCCGCCTGATCGTGCTGTGGGATGACAATGGCATCACCATCGATGGCAAGGTCGAGATTTCCGACAGCACCGAGCAAAAGCAGCGCTTCAAGGCATCGGGCTGGAACGTGATCGAAATCGACGGCCACGACCCGGAAGCGATCGACGACGCGCTGACCCGCGCCAAGACCAGCAAGCGCCCCTCGATGATCGCCTGCAAAACCCATATCGCGCTTGGCTCCTCGGCTCAGGATACGTCCAAGGGCCATGGCGCGCTGACCGATGCGCAGCTGATCACCGATACGAAATCCGCCTATCGCTGGACCGGCGGCGCCTTTGATATCCCCACCGAGATCAAGCAGCAATGGGAAGCCATCGGCACCCGTGGCGCCGCGGAGCGCGAAGCATGGGAAGCCCGCGTGGCTGAGCTGTCGGACCGCAAGCAGGCCGAATTTGCCCGCATCATCGCCGGTGACGCGCCCAAAAAGCTGTCGGCCACCATCCGCGCGCTGAAAAAGCAGGTCGCCGAAACCCAGCCCAAGGTCGCGACGCGCAAAGCGTCGGAAATGGTGTTGGAAGTGGTCAATCCGGTGATGACCGAAACCATCGGCGGCTCGGCCGATCTGACCGGTTCCAACAACACCAAGACCGCCGATATGGGCATCTTTACCCCGCAGGATCGTAAAGGCCGTTACATCCATTACGGCATCCGCGAACACGGCATGGCCGCCGCGATGAACGGCATCGCGCTGCATGGGGGCACCTACCCCTATGGCGGCACGTTCATGTGCTTCACCGATTACGCCCGTCCCGCGATGCGTCTGTCGGCGCTGATGGGGATCGGGGTCGGCTATGTCATGACCCATGACAGCATCGGTCTGGGCGAAGATGGCCCGACCCACCAGCCGGTCGAGCATCTCGCCATGCTGCGCGCCACGCCCAACACGCTGGTGTTCCGCCCCGCCGATGTGACGGAAACCGCCGAAGCATGGGAAATCGCACTGACCGCCAAGGATCGGCCTTCCGTTCTGGCGCTGAGCCGTCAGGGCCTGCCCACCGTGCGCACCGAGTTCAAGCAAAAGAACCTCACCGCGCAGGGCGCCTATGTTCTGGCCGAGGCCGAGGGCAAGCGTCAGGTGATCCTGATGGCGTCGGGCTCCGAGGTTGAGATCGCGATGCAAGCCCGTGCGGCGCTTCAGGAAAAAGGCATCGGCACCCGTGTCGTCTCCGTCCCCTGCATGGAGCTGTTCCGCCAGCAGGACGAAGCCTATCGCCGCCGCGTCCTGCCTGCCGGTCCGGTCCGTGTCGCCGTCGAAGCCGCCGTGCGTCAGCCGTGGGATGCGTTCCTGCTGGGTGAGCGCGGGCGCGAGCAGAAAGCGGCCTTCGTCGGCATGGACAGCTTCGGCGCGTCGGCTCCGGCGGATGTGCTTTATGAGCATTTCGGCATCACCGCCGCCAAAGTGACCGAAGCCGCCGAAGCGCTGCTCTGAGCACCGGGTATTCTCGTAAAGATACGGAAAAGCGGGCCCTCGGGTCCGCTTTTTCATTTTGTGGTAAAGGTGAACGATACCGAGGCTCTGAGCGCAATGTCCGTTCCGAGCCCGTAGCCGACGCACGTCCTTCGTAACGCGGCGATGTGCGCCTTTGCATGTTCCGTGGTATCGAGCAGAGAAGAAACATTGGAGGACGCATGTGGCAGCTGATTAAGACATCGCAGTTTATTCGCGGTGCGGCATGTGCCATGGCCTTTCTCACATTGCTGTCGCAATATCTACCATTTGCAGTCCTGGATTTGGTGGCATTAGTGCATCAAATTCTTATGCGCTGGAACGCCATCGCGGCTCATGTGGGAGCCGCCATCGCAGCTTTGTTGGGGATGCCGGAAATTCCACCAGAGTTCATCAACGCAGCCATCATCGGTGTGTCTCTCGGTCCCGTCTGGTCGTATAGTATTCTCAAATCAGAATGGGGCACGCACCGAGGCTTCATACAAAATACCGCTTTTTGGACACGAGTGATCTTTGGATGCTTCGATGGATTTTTAATGGCAATGATAGCTATCATCGCTGGATCTGGTCCATTTTTTTATATTTCTGTAGCGATCCTTTTCATGTTGCTCCTCATCGTCCTGAGCCGAATGTCTACCTACCGAAAAGGATTTATTTTTATCTTGGGTGCGTTGTTTGCTTTTGAAGGAATCTACTTTTTCAGCACCCCAGCAGTGCAGTCAGCGTTCGATGCGTTTGTATGCGGAAGCGAGTCGAATGCACCTCGCTGTTTAAGGACAACTCCATAGAGATTTGGTCAAGGCAGAGCGAAATTTGCTAGGACTGCCGTTTTCGTAGCCGAAAGCTCTCTGCACAATTCGCTATCTGCGCCAGTCATTTCCTCTATTGAGTAACTTTCTAAAGCTGATACTCGCCGATAATTTTCTAAGGACGCTCGGCAACATTGCCCGCAGCGCAGGCATCAAGCATGCAAGAATTTCGAAAATTCTTTGGGAGCCTCTGCTCAACATGTCGTCGCGCTCACAAGGGGATACATCGAAGGCTTCACCACGAAATGCAAAAGGCTGACTTTCGCGCGGCAACGACCACCCCATCATGCAGCACGCCGCTTATCCGTCGCGGCGCGATGCCACGGGCACGCCCCCGCCACTCCTGCCACAGCCCCTACCCGGCCACCGGCGCGATGCGGTGCGCTTGCGCAAGCAAATCCCCAAGCGCCGCTTCCAGCACGGTGGCCAGTTCCGCAAACCAATCCTCCTGCGCGCCGCCTGTGGCACGGCGCAGCAGGACCAGCGTCCGGCGCGGCTCGGGCGCGCTGAACCGGCGCAGGCGCAGCGCGGGCGCGCCCGCGAGTTCCGAGCGCACGGCAATTTCCGGCAACAAGGTCAGCCCGAACCCTTCGGCCACCAGCCCGCAGAGCGTCGCCAGCGACGAGGCCCCAAGGTCCACGCGCCGCCGGGTCGGGTCCAACGAACAGGCGGCGATGGCCTGATCGGCCAGACAATGGCCCTCATCCAGAAGCAGAAGCTGATCGGCGCCCAGCTCAGTCGGGCGTAACTCCTCCGCCGCCGGGCCCAGATGATCCAGCCGCGCCGCAGATCCCGCCAGAACGAACCGATCCTCACAAAGCGTGATCGCCTCCAGCGCGGTGGTCTCAATCGGCAATGCCAGCACGGCGGCATCCAGCGCCCCGGCCTCCAACCCGGCCAGCAATTGCGCGGTCTGGGCCTCGCGCACCCGGATCTCCAGCGTCAGATCCCGCGCCCTGAGACGGGTCAACGCCACCGGCAGCAGATAGGGCGCGACGGTGGGGATCACCCCCAGCTTCAACTCCCCCATCAGCCCATGCGCGCGACGCGGCACCGCTTCCAACTCCGCCATTTCTGCCAGAACGCGACTGGCGCGGCGCAGGACCTCGCGTCCGATCCGGGTCAGGCGCACCTCGCGCGGCAGCCGCTCGATCAGCGGAGCGCCCAATCTGTCCTCCAATTCACGGATCTGCATCGACAGCGCGGGCTGGGATATGTTCACCGCCACCGCCGCTCTGCCAAAACTGCCCTCGCGCGCCAACGCCTCGAAATACCGCAATTGCCGCAATGTCAGACTCATCAGGTAAACCTTATGGAGGTTCGAAGTATTTCCAATTTTTAATTATTAGAAAGTTTCGCCATAGTCATCCTCAATCGCACTCGAGGGAGACACCCATGACGAAAGATCGCCTCACGACATCGGCCGGCGCGCCGGTGCCGTCGAACAACACCTCCGCCACCGCAGGCCCGCGCGGCCCGGTGATGCTGGAGGATTACCAGCTGATCGAAAAGCTGGCGCATCAGAACCGCGAGCGTATCCCCGAGCGTGTGGTCCACGCCAAGGGCTGGGGCGCGGAGGGCACGTTCACCGTGACCCATGACATTACCAAATACACCTGTGCCAAGATCTTCTCTCAGGTCGGCAACACCTGTGACATCCTTTCGCGTTGGTCCACCGTCGCGGGCGAACTCGGCGCCGCCGATGCCGAGCGTGACGTGCGCGGCTTCTCCCTCAAATTCTATACCGAAGACGGCAATTGGGACGTTGTGGGCAATAACACACCCATCTTCTTTGTCCGCGACGCGTTCAAATTCCCCGACTTCATCCGCACTCAGAAGCGCCACCCCAAAACCAACCTCCGCTCCCCCGAGGCCATGTTCGATTTCTGGGCGGCGCAGCCTGAATCCGTGCATCAGGTGACGATCCTGATGTCGGATCGCGGTATTCCCGTGAACCCGATGCATATGCACGGCTACGGCTCGCACACCTTCTCCATGTGGAATGCACAGGGCGAGCGTCACTGGGTCAAGTTCCACTTCCGGTGCCAGCAGGAGATCAAGAACTACTCCAACGGCGAAGCCGAGAAGCTGATCGGCTCCACCCGTGAAAGCTACCAAGAAGACCTCTATAACGCGATCGACGAAGGCAAATTCCCGAAGTGGGAATTGAACATTCAGGTCATGCCGGAAGAACAGGCCAATGATGTCGATTTCAACCCTTTTGATCTGACGAAGGTCTGGCCGCATGATCAGTTTCCGCTGATCCCGGTGGGCATGCTGGAGTTCAACAAGAACCCCGAGAACTACTTCCAAATGGTTGAAAACGCGGCCTTCTCGCCGTCGAACAAAGTGCCTGGTATCGGCTTCAGCCCCGATAAGATGCTGCAGGCACGGGTGTTCTCCTATGCCGACGCGCATCGCTACCGGCTGGGCACCCATTACGAAGCCCTGCCCGCCAATGCGCCCAAAGCCGCGAAGCTCAATCATTACCATAAGGACGGCTCGATGCGGTTCTTCACCAATGATTTCGGCAACCCGGACGCCTATTACGAGCCTAACCAATATGGCGGCCCCGTAGCTGATCCCAGCGTGGCCGAGCCGCCGCTGAAGATCTCGGGCGATATGGACCGCTATGAGCAGGTCGAGACCGACGCCGATTACGTTCAGCCGCGCAAGCTATATGCCGAAGTGATGGACGCCGCGCAGCGAGACCGCCTGCACAAAAACATGGCCGCCGCATTCGGCCCCTGTTCGCAGCCGGTGAAGGAGCGCTGGCTGGCGGTGCTGGAAAAGGTTCATCCCGATTATGCCGCCGGTGTGCGCGCGGCGGATGAATCCGGCGATACAGACGTCAATGCCATCCCGGTAAGCGACGACACGCCAATCGACAGCCACGACTGATCGGCTCTGCGGATCGCGTTGGCTGATCCGCGCCGGTAAGACAATGAAGGGCGCCCGCAATTCTGGGCGCCCTTTTTGTTTGTTTATAAACGGTTACTGCAAAACGTGCAGCATGCCGGGCCGGGCCGCCGCCATGCGCGGGCCGGTCGCCTGCCGGGCCGGGTTTACAAGGAAAATTGTGAATTGCGTCAGAGAGGTATCCCATCTATCTCTACCGGGCCGTAATTTTTCATACAGAAACGATACGCCGCATCTATGTTCGCCCCGCCGCACCCAAAACAGACGCACCGGCTCGCCTCGCTCACTGAGATGAACGTGCTCGATACCGAGCGTGAGGAAGAGTTCGACGAACTGGTTCTCCTGGCCGCGGCGATCTGCGAGACGCCGGTGGCTCTGGTCAGCTTTGTCGACGCCGATCGGCAGTGGTTCAAGGCTGAAACCGGTCTTGGCGTGCGGGAAACGACGCTCGATAAATCGATCTGCGCGCATACGATCCTGCAAGAGGATTTCCTTGAGATCGAGGATACCTCAGTCGATCCACGCACTGTCGAAAACCCGCTTGTCTGTGCCGGACCGCAGTTCCGCTTCTACGCGGGCGCGGTGATGCGCAGCGATGATGGCCTGCCGCTGGGCTCGTTCTGTGTGCTTGATCACAAACCCCGGAAACTGACGGAAACGCAGCGCAAAGCCCTGCGTGCGCTGGCCAATCAGGTGACCCGCACGCTGGAGCTGCGCCGCAGCGTCACCGAGGCCGAGACCCTGCGCCAAGAGGTCGATCACCGGGTCAAGAATTCGCTCCAGACCGTCGCCGCGCTGACCCGGCTTCAGGCCCGCGCCGCGGAGGGCGAGGAGGCCAAGGCCCTTCTCGCCGTGGTCGAGCGCCGTATTGGCACCGTCGCCGCGCTCCACGAAGAAATGTATCGCACCGGGGCCGGCGGACGGATCAATCTGCGGACCTACCTGAACAATGTGGGCCAGCTGATCGATGGCGCACGTCCGCCCAATATCGAACTGCACATCGAACCCGAAGCGTTGAAGGTCACCTCGCGCCAAGCCTCCGCTCTGGCCGTGATCGTCAATGAATTTACCACGAATTCATTCAAACACGCCTTCCCCGACGGGCAGCCCGGCGAAATCCGGGTGACGACCGAACTGGGCGAAGACGGCATCGCGCAGCTGATCTGCGCGGACAATGGCGCCGGGCTGAAAACAGATAGCGACGGGCATAATTCGCTTGGGCTGAGGATCATCGATGCATCCGCGTCGCAGATTGGCGGCACTGCCGAGATGCTCGACGGCAATCCGGGGCTCACGACCCGGATCACCTTTCCGCTGCATATGGGCAGCTAGGCGCTAGCCGATCATGCCGGCTCCGGGGCCGTAGGACTCCTCATAGTGACGGGCCAGCCGCATCAGCGCGATGCGCAGCACGATCTTGCCGGAGCGAGCCGACCATCCCATCCGCTGCTCCGCCATTTCCAGCCCGTCTAGGAAACAACAGCAGCGAAGCGCCACATCGCCCAAGCCCGGCCCCAGATCGGCCAGCGCCCGCGCCACCCGGCTTCGCGCCGCCTGACTGCCCTGCCCGGCCATATCGATCCCCGGACCACCCCGCGTGCCTGCGGTCAGAAACCGATCCCAGTTTTGCGTCACCCGCGGCCCCATCTGCGCCAGCTCGAAATCCTCGCGGAGCCGCTCGGCTGCACGCACCTGATCGGAGTTCAGAAACGGCTGACCGTCCTTATCGCGGCGCCGCGCCAGCGCGACGACCGGGCTTTCTGCGACATTGTAGCGGACGCGCTTGCGCTGTGCGCCACCGTCGGGATCGGCAATGTCGCGCGGTTCCATCTGACGGTGCTGCTGAGCAAACGGCGTCTGGGCCTCCGCGAACCCCTGCGGACCAGCGCAGGGTTTTTCGCGACCGTCCTGCACCAGCAGCCGCTTCAGCGCCGCACGCCCGACCGGGGTGATCGTGTAGCTCGCCACACGGCCCGGTTTGCTGCATGCAATCCATTCCTTCAGGGCGAACGCCTGCGCCACCTGTCGCGTCACCACGGCGGTCCGCATGGTGCGCCCATCGTCAAGGCACCGCATGACGGCGGCTTTCTCCATATCTTGGGCCACGGCAAGAAAGGCGCCGGTTTCCAACAGACGTCGCAGAATACGGCGCGCTTCGCGCATGACGGTCGCATCATCGCATAGCAGGGAAGACGGGTTAAATTGCGCGGTCATAGGGCCGGGCTCCTTTTCGCTGGAACACACATCCGGCCGACCTGACACCTGCCCCAATCGGGACAGGGCCTCATCGACCAACGGGTCATCGCGACGCTGCTCGTACCGTCTGATCTGGCGCAGAATGGTGGACGCATGACAGCCTGTGTCACGGGCCACTGCGCGGATCGGCAAACCTGCCTCCGTGTGGCGCACATAGTGCCATGCGCTGTCCGGGATCCATCCGGGCAAATCGACATTCCGGTTCATGGTTGTCCCCCTGACACCTGCACCAACGTGGCCCTTTCGCGGAACGACACTGGCGCAAACTGCCAGTTGCGAAGACGGGCCATCAACCTTGGGTAGCATTGGTTACTAAATAGATAAAGTCGCGATGTGTGGACAGCATTGTTGATAAAATGAAAACAAACGTCAGCAGAGCGCGCGCAGGAAGCCGGTTTGACGCAACACCCCGCCAACCTGTGCCAAGCCTGTCGCCTCCAATCGAAAAGGCTGCCACATGTCCTGCGAACCCACCGTTCTCCATGCTCTGTATCGTCCCCGCCTGTTGGTGCGCGCGGCGAGAATTGGCATGGAAGATTACAACAGAAACAAAACTTTACGGCGCGTCTTGAAAGTGTCCGAGCCGCCCAGCCATGCCCGCGCGCTGTCTGCGTTGATCCTTGTCGAAGCAGAGGTCGACGCCGCGCGCCAAGCACGCCACGGCGCCTATTCCTACGCCCACCATGTGGAGGTTTTGATCGCGCTTCTGGCTGAGTCCCGGCTCCTGCGGATATCCACGGAGGCATGTGGATAAATCTGCGAAGAAGCTGTGGATAGCCCTCTCCGGGGCATCTCTACGCGCAATTTCTGATTAACAAATAGGCCGTGCCGCCGCGTGTGGCTCAGCCAAATGCGTCCCGCTCGGCTGCTTTGCGTGCCGCCACGAACGCCTCCAACTTCTCAAGGATCGCGGGATCGAGGGGCGGCGCGACATGTTCCGCCAGCAGCTTGCGCACACGCGCACGCGCCAGCATGGCAGTGTCGCGCGCGCCCTCCTCCTCCCATGTCTCAAAAGGTTTGTAATCGAGCACATCGGAGCGCCAGAACGCATCGCGATAATGCGCCTGCGTATGCGCACAGCCAAGGTAATGCCCGCCCGGCCCCACTTCCCGGATTGCGTCGAGAGCCTGACCGCCCTCATCCACCTGCACAGGCCGCGCCAGTCGGTGCAAGATGCCTAACTGATCGTCATCCATGACAAATTTCTCAAAACTCGCGACCAGCCCCCCTTCGAGCCACCCCGCGGCGTGGAGCATGAAATTGACCCCCGCCAGCAGCCCGGCATTCAGCGAATTGGCGCTCTCATATCCTGCCTGCGCATCAGCCAGCTTCGCGCCGCAAAATGCCCCGGCGGAGCGGTAAGGCACGCCCAGCCGCCGCGCCAATTGCCCCGCGCCATAGGTGATCTGCGCGGCTTCGGGCGTGCCAAAGATCGGCGCGCCGCTATTCATGTCGATCGATGTGACGAATGTGCCAAAGATGACCGGCGCGCCGGGCCGCACCAATTGCGCATAAGCGATCCCCGCCATGCATTCGGCCAGAACCTGGGTCAGCGTGCCCACCACGCTGACCGGCGCCATCGCGCCGCCAACGATAAACGGCGATATGATCGTTGCCTGATTCGCCTCGGCATAGACCTCAAGCGCGCCCATCATCGTCGCGTCGAAGCTGAGCGGCGAGTTAATGTTAATGAGCGACGTCATCACCGTGCGCCCCGCCAGCCCGCCAAACAGAATCTCCGCCATCGCCACACTGTCACGCGCCCGCGCCGGATCGGTGACCGAGCCCATGAACGGCTTGTCCGACAGGGTCATATGGGCCAGCAACATATCCAGATGGCGCTTGTTCACCGGCACGTCCGTCGGCTCGCATAGCGTGCCGCCGGAATGGTGCAGATAAGGCGACAGATAGGCCAGCTTCACAAAATTGCGGAAATCCTCCAGCGTCGCATAGCGCCGCACGCCGTCCAGATCGCGCACAAAAGGCGGGCCATAGACCGGCGCGAGCACCAGATCGCGACCGCCGATTTCGACGCTGCGGGCGGGGTTGCGGGCATGTTGGGTGAAGCGCGCAGGCGCAGTGGCGCAGAGATCACGGGCAAGCCCGCGAGGCAGCCGGACCCGGTCACCGTCAATCTGCGCACCGGCCTCGGCCCAGCGGGCCAGCGCCTGCGGATTATCGGTGAACCGAACGCCGATCTCCTCCAGCACCGTTTCGGCATTCGCCTCGATCAAATCGAGCGTCGCGACAGGCAGCAGCTCTAGGTTGGGTATTTCACGGCGGATCGGCGGCGCAGGGCGCAGTGTCGGTGCCAATCGCTCCGCCCGCCGCGCCGCGCCGCCGCCGCCACGGGTCCGGCGCGGGCGGGTCCCAGAGGGCTCTGCGCTGTCGCTCATACCGGATCTCCGCCGCTGGTTGCCGGTTTAGCATGACCACGCGTGGAGCGTCTGTGAAGCATGAAAACGACCCGTGGCGCGGATCAGCGGCGGCGGAGCGACCCACCGGGCCTGATCAGACCTGCGGCGGCTGCCCGTTTGAGGCTGACAGCCCCCCATCTACCGGCAAGTTCACCCCATTGACGAACCGCGCGTCATCGGATGCGAGAAAGGCGATCACGTCAGCAATATCCTCGGGTTCCGCCGGGCGGCCAAGGGGGATGCGCTCCTTGAATTTCTCGATCAATTCATCATCGTCGAACATCCCTTCGGTAAGTTCCGTTCGGGTCAGCGAGGGGTTCACAGCATTGACCCGCACGCCGCTATTGCGGGCATCAAGCGCGAGGGCACGCGTCATATTCGTCACCCCGCCCTTGGCCGCGTTATAGGCAAACATGCCCCAATCGCCGCCCAAGCCTGACACCGATGAGGTCATCACGACATTGCCGCGAGATTGCTTCAGCGCGGGCCACGCGGCTTTCGTCAGTTGATAGACGCCGGTCAGGTCGGTATCGATGACCTTGTTCCAATCGTCGTGATCGACCTCATCCAGCGTACCCATCACCGCCGTGCCGGCATTATTGATCAGCACGTCGATGGCACCGTGCTCACCCGTTGCATCCGCTACGACCCGGCGCACGTCCGACGCCTTGCTGACATCGGCGGCAATGCACAGGCTGCCGGGGATGTCCGCGGCGACGGCCTTCAGATCCTCCTTCGAGCGGGCGACAAGCACGACCTTCGCCCCTTCGGTGCCAAATCGGCGGGCAGTTGCGGCGCCGATACCGGACGAGGCGCCGGTGACGACCACGACCTTGCCTTCGAAACGTCTCATGCGGGAACTCCTTTGGTAGTGTCGGGGGTTTTCGGCCCCTATCACGGCCCTAACGTATGCGTTCGGCACACGTTCCGTCGGGATTTCACTCGCGGCGCTTTCCCGCGTCTTGCGCAATGCCGCGACCCGCAATATCAGACGCGCATGGATATTCCCGCGCAACACGACCGCCTGCTCATCATCGATTTCGGCTCTCAGGTGACGCAGCTCATTGCGCGTCGCCTGCGCGAACTCGATGTCTATTGTGAAATTCACCCGTTCCAGAACGTCACCGACGAGTTTCTGCGCGATTTCGCGCCGAAAGCGGTGATCTTCTCGGGCGGTCCGGCCTCCGTGCTGGATGAGGCAAGCCCCCGGCCCCCGGCCTCGGTCTTTGATCTCGGTGTGCCGATCTTAGGCATTTGTTATGGCCAGCAGGTCATGATGCATATGCTCGGCGGCACGGTCGAGCGGGGCCACGGCACTGCCGAATTTGGCCGCGCATGGGTCACGCCTTCGGAAGAGCGGATCGATGCGCTGAACGGCTGGTTCCTCGACACGCGCGAACAGGTCTGGATGAGCCATGGCGATCATGTCAGCGCCATCGCCCCCGGTTTTCAGGTCTATGGCACTTCGCCCAATGCGCCCTTTGCGATCACTGCCGATCTGTCGCGCAACTTCTTTGCCGTGCAATTCCACCCCGAAGTGCACCACACGCCCAATGGCCGCACGCTCTACGAAAACTTCGTCAAGCTTGCCGGCTTCAAGGGTGACTGGACGATGGAGGCCTATAAGGACGAGGCCATCCGCAAGATCCGTGAACAGGTCGGCGACGGCAAGGTCATCTGCGCGCTGTCTGGCGGTGTGGACAGTTCCGTCGCGGCGCTCTTGTTGCACGAAGCGATTGGCGAACAGCTGACTTGTGTCTTTGTCGACCATGGGTTGATGCGCTTGAATGAGGCCGAGGAAGTCGTCGGCATGTTCCGCGAGCATTATAACCTGCCGCTGATCCACGCCGACGAATCTGAGCTGTTCTTGGGTAAGCTTGACGGGGTGTCGGACCCCGAAACCAAGCGCAAGATCATCGGCGGCCTGTTCATCGAGGTGTTCGAGAAGCACGCCAAGGAACTTGGCGGCGCGGATTTCTTGGCCCAAGGCACGCTTTACCCTGATGTGATTGAAAGCGTCAGCTTCTCCGGCGGGCCCTCGGTCACGATCAAGAGCCACCATAATGTCGGCGGTCTGCCCGAACGCATGAACATGCAGCTGGTCGAGCCGCTGCGCGAGTTGTTCAAGGACGAGGTCCGCGAGCTGGGGCGTGAGTTGGGCCTGCCCGATAGCTTTATCGGTCGCCATCCCTTCCCCGGGCCCGGCCTCGCGATCCGCTGTCCCGGCGAGATCACCCGCGAGAAGCTGGAAATCCTGCGCAAGGCCGATGCCGTCTATATCGACCAGATTCGCAAGCATGGGCTTTATGACGAAATCTGGCAGGCGTTCGTTGCGATCCTGCCGGTGCGCACCGTGGGGGTCATGGGCGACGGGCGGACCTATGATTTCGCCTGCGCGCTACGCGCGGTGACCAGCGTCGATGGCATGACCGCCGATTACTATCCCTTCAGCCATGATTTCCTGGGCGAAACCGCAACGCGGATCATCAACGAAATCAAGGGCATCAATCGCGTCACCTATGACATCACCTCGAAACCTCCGGGAACGATCGAATGGGAATGAAGACGATGGCGCGCCGCCGCAGCTCCCGCTTGCTGGAATGGTTCGGCGTCGGCACGGCGATTTTCTATTCGCTGCTGGTCGCGTCGAACACCGGGTCCGAATTCGCGGGTTTCACCCTGCTGCTGATCTCCTCCGTGTCGATCGGGCTTTGGGCGTGGCTAGGCGGGCATAAGGGCATCCTCGTGCTGCAATTCTTCTATGCCTTCGCGGGCATCGTGGGCATGCTGCGCTGGTTCTGAGACCCCGCGATCCGCGATGAAAGGCACATGACATGACAGGTGACTTCAGTCCGGATCGCGACCAGACCGGCCCCGCCACAGGGGCCGACCGCCCTGCGCCCGGCACCCCGCCCCATGTCACCTATTTCTTCGACACGGCATTCGCGCCCTGCACGCTGGTCTCCCTGCTGTCCGTGCTGCAACGCACGCCGGGCCGGGTCCGAGTGACGCTGCATCCGACCGAAGACCCCGGCACGATGGCGCGGGATCTGGAGGTCTATGGCGCGGCGTTTCCGCAGGCGGATCTGCGGCTGGAGCCGGTCGACCTTACCCCGTTCCGGCACCTGAAACGGGGCCGCCTGCCCTTGGCGGCGCGCTCGCGTCTGTTGCTACCGGAAATTCACCGGGGCCGTGTGATCTATCTCGACGGGGATGTGATCGCCCGGCGCGATTTGAATGCTCTGTGGCAGACCGATTTGCAAGACCGCTCCATCGGCGCCTGTCTGGCCCCCGGTGTGCAGGTCATGCTGGCCAAGGCGCGCACCAGCCGCAGCGCCAGCGCCCGAACCGCGGCGGAGAAAACGCTGGCGCGCGGGCGTAAGCTCGACGGCATCGACATGCAGGGCTATTTCAATTCCGGGGTAATGCTGCTCGATCTTGACCGTATCCGCGCCCGTGGGCTGGCCGAGCCTATGCGCGATATCGAAGCCACGGCACGCTACACATCGCGCGATCAGGACTGGCTCAACATGGTGTTCCGCGACGACCGATTGATCCTGCCGCCCGAATGGAACAGCGGCTGGGGCGATCCGAAAACCGGCAAATCCTATGTGCCCGCCGACTTGCGTGACAGGTTCAAGGAAAGCCGGGAAGATCCTGCAATTATTCACTTTACCGGGTTCGAGAAACCGTGGCAGGCGCCCAGTGCCCCTTGGCGTTGGCACCTTTTACATCAGCCGCTGCAACGGCGGCTCCGCGCCCGATATTGGGATGAATATCAGATGATGAAGCGCGCGGCAGAGGCCTTGTTGGGCCGGGCCTTGCACACCCAGGCGGCGGCATGATCCGCCTGACGGGCACGCTCACATGCCCCACACCAGAAGACATCGCGCTGGTGAAGCGGCACCTGCCGGAACATATCCGCCTGACCCGCGCAGAGCCCGGCTGCCTGTCGTTCGAGGTGTCCGCGCGCGCCGATGCACCCAGCCTCTACGATGTGTCTGAGCTGTTTCGCGATGAGGCTGCATTTGACGCGCACCAGACCCGCACCCGCGCATCGGACTGGTTTCACGCCACGGCCCACCTGCCCCGGGATTTCACTCGCAGCGTGACGGACGACACTTGAACCCCTGCCCGTAAGCTACTGAACTTGTAGACATATGACTGCGCGCCCAGCAACGCGCGCATATGCGGCGCTTGCTCCGCCCGGGCGGTATCGCCATACTTGCCCCACGCGCCCGGACCGAGGTGCATCCACCTCTCACCGCGCAGCGTTGCATGTCCCGTATTTCGTTCCACCAGATCACGCAGGCGCTCGGCAGTCTGCGCCGCCCCGGATCGGCGCGCGCGCTGCTGCTGACGGCGACCGTGCCGCTGATCGTCACCGTGGCGGGACTGTCGGTTCTAGTCGCTTTCGAGGCGCGTCGCTTGTCGGAGCGTGAGATCGCCGAGCTGGAAACCCAGTTGATCGAGGCCAAGAAGCGCGAGCTGAAAAATTACCTCGCGCTGGCCCGGACGGCGATTGCCCGTGACTACAACCCAGCCCTGCCCGATGACGCCGCCGCGATGGAGCGGGTGAAGCAGACCCTTGCCGCGATGGTCTATGGCAGCGATGGGTTCATCTTTGTCTACGATTACAGCGGGACGAACCTCGTCGCGCCGCGTCAGACTCGGCTGATCAACCGCAATTGGGCCGGATTGCGCGATGTCGCAGATACGCCCGTGGTCGACGAGTTGATCGACCTGGCGCGCGCCGGCGGTGGCTATCACAGCTATCTGTGGACCAAGCCCAGCACCGGCGAGACAGAGCGTATGGTGTCCTACGTCATCGGCCTTCAGGACTGGCAATGGGCGGTGGGCACCGGCATTTTTATCGACGACGTTCTGGAAACCGTCTCCGCCGCGCGCGCGGAGACGGAGCAGCGGATTCGCGCGACCTTCGGCTGGATCGCTGCAATCACCACCGGCGCCCTTTGGATCGTATTCCTTGTCGGCGTCATCATCGTGATGCGCGACCGTCGCCGCGCCGACCGGAAGCTGAAAGCACTGACCCTGCGCATATTCGACACGCAGGAGGAGGAGCGCGGCCGCGTTGCGCGGGAGTTGCACGACTCGATCTCCCAGATGCTTGTCGGGGTCCGCTACGCGCTGGAACTGGCCCGCAGGCGGCTGGCCTCTGGCGATGCGCGCGCTTCCGACAACCTTGATCGCGGGATCGCAAACCTGTCGGCCGCAATCACCGAGGTGCGTCGGATCAGCCGGGACCTGCGACCGTCGGTGTTGGACGATCTGGGGATCGGCCCTGCGCTTCAGGCGTTATGCGAGGAATTCGAGCAACGCACGGGCATACATACCGAATTTGAAACAGTGGTCTTTTCCAACCGGCTTGCACCGGAGGCTAAGACTGCGTTTTACCGCATCGCGCAGGAGGCGCTCACCAATATCGAGCGTCACGCCGATGCGCGCGCGGTGAAACTATCGGTCTTTGGCCATAAGGAGGGCGCGACCATGCGGATCAGCGACAATGGCAAGGGCATCGATGCCAGCGGCGGGCGTGGCGCGGGCAGCCGTGGTCTTGGCCTGCGCAACATGCATGAACGGCTGGAGAGGCTCGACGGGCGATTGACCGTGACCAGCACCGCCGAGGGCACATTGATTGACGCGACCGTGCCGCTGACGCATCTGCTTCCGCCAGATACGCTAGGCGGGCCCCGCCGAGCCCCTAACCTACCCCAATCCGACAGCGACCGCCCCGTGTCCGAAGGAACCCGCCGATGAGCCCAGCCTCACCAGAACCTGACAAATTCGCCCCCGGCGCACGCCATCCCGGCGTGGCACCGCAGGCCAGACCCGTCCGGGTCATGATCGTCGACGACCACCCGATGGTGGCCGAAGGTATCGAGGCAATTTTGGAAAGCTACGACGACATCTCGGTCATCGCCACGCTGTCATCGGGACAGGAGGCCATCGACCGCGTGGCGGACCTGCGTCCCGATGTGATCTTGATGGATCTGAACATGCCCGGCGTGAATGGCCTTTCGGCGACCGAGATGATCCTAGAAACCCGCAGCGACACCCGCATCCTGATCCTGTCGATGCATGACACGCCGGAATATATCTCGACCGCGCTCAGCCACGGCGCGCGCGGGTATCTGTTAAAAGACGTGCCGACAGAGGAAATCAAATCCGCCATCGATCAGGTCATGCAGGGTGAGCGCTATCTTTGCACCGGCACCCGCGCCGCCATCACACCGCAAACCGCCGACGGACGTGTGCCGCTGACCAACCGCGAACAGACAATCCTGTTGCAACTGGCCCTCGGCAAATCCAATCGCGAAGTGGCGGAGGTGCTCGATATATCCGTGCGCACGGTCGAAACCCACCGCAAGAACATCAAGGCCAAGCTCGGCATCAGCTCCACCGCCGGGCTGACCCGCTACGCGCTGGAACACGGTGTATTGCAAGGCACCGGGGTGCGGCTATGAGCATGCGCTACGATCACGTCATCATCGGCGCCGGAATGATGGGCGCCGCCGCGGCGCGGCACCTGTCGCGCACGGCGCCCGACGCGCGCAACCTGCTGATCGGCCCGTCAGAGCCCGCAGTTCCCGCCGACCACAGCGGTCCCTTTGCCAGCCATTACGACGCAGGGCGCGTCACCCGCGGCATCGACCCTGACCCGGATTGGGCGCAACTCGCCCGCCGCTCGATGGCCCGCTACGCCGAAATCGCAGCCGCCGGCGGCATGGCATTTCATCATCCCGTGGGGGCGATGCTGGCCGGCCCCGACCGCCCCGATGGGTTCATCGCTCGCACCTTCGCGACGGCACATTCCGGCGCGATAGCCTGCAAACAGCTCAGCGGCGCGGCTCTCGCCCAGATGGGCTACAATTTCCCGGCGGGCACGGGCGCGGTGGTCGAGGCAGGTGACGCCGGATTCATCAACCCCCGCGCGTTGGTCCGCTGCCAGATCACGGCGGCGCAACGGGCGGGGATCGCCCATATCCAGACGGACGTGCAACGCATCACCCCACACCGCGACCACATTGTGCTGACGCTGGGCTGTGGGACCACTATCGAGGCCGAACAGGTGCTATTGGCAACCGGCGGCTACGCCGGGCTCGATGGGATGTGCGACGCCGCGCCGCCATTGACAGTGCATGCCCGCACCATCGCAATGGTGGAGGTTTCAGAGACGACCGCTTCGCGCCTGAAGGCGCTGCCCGCCTTGATCTGGCGACCCGATCCTCCCGGCTTTTATGTCTATGTCGTGCCGCCCGCGCGCTACCGCGATGGCACGATGCGGATAAAGATCGGCGGCGATCCGGCTGACCGTCGGGTCCATAGCGCCGCCGAAGCCAATGCATGGTTCCAAAGGGGCGGCGACAGGGAAGTTGCGGCGATTCAGATCGATATCCTGCGGCACTTGCTACCGGATCTGCCGGTTGAAACCGTGACCCACAGCGCCTGCATCATCAGCGACACCGCCTCCGGCTTGCCGGTGATCGGGCGGTTAACGCCGCGCGTGTCGGTGATGGTCGGTGGCAACGGCGCGGCCGCCAAAAGCAGTGATGAGATCGGGCGGCTTGGTGCGCTGACCCTGATCGGCGGCGACGCGGATGCCGAAGGCTACCTGCGCAAATTCGCCCCGTGATCCGGGCTGTGACGTTTTCATTCGTGGCACTATCTGGTTTGGTCCCACCGGGATTTGCCCGACACGAAGGAGCCCGCGCGTGAGCGATACCCCCGAAGCAATCGACAAGCTGATCGGGCTGATGGCCCGGCTGCCCGGATTGGGCCCTCGGTCTGCCCGGCGCGCCGTGCTGCATCTGGTCAAGAAGCGCGGGCAATTGCTGGCGCCCTTGGCCGAGGCGATGCAGGAGGTGGCCGATACCGCACGCGAATGCATCAATTGCGGGAATGTGGGCACCAGCGAGATCTGCGCCATCTGCGCCTCAGAAAAGCGCGCGACCGGCGAACTTTGCGTGGTCGAGGACGTGGCCGACCTTTGGGCGATGGAGCGGACCCATGCGTTCAAGGGGCGCTATCATGTTTTGGGTGGGACGCTTTCCGCGCTGGATGCGATCGGTCCGGAGGAGCTGCGCATTCCGCGTCTGCTGGACCGGCTGGAGGCCGAACAGATCACCGAAGTGATCTTGGCGCTGAACGCAACGGTCGATGGTCAAACCACCGCGCATTACCTTGCCGACGCGATGGAGGATCGCGGCGTCACGGTGACCTCGCTGGCGCAAGGCGTGCCCATCGGCGGGGAGCTGGACTACCTCGACGATGGCACAATCGGAGCGGCGCTTCGGGCGCGGCGGGCCTTGGGATAGATCACCCCATACAATCGCTTGCAGGCGGGGGGCGGGAGCCCACAGGTCATTCGACCAACTGCCGGTTCACGGTCTCTATCAATTCGCTGAGCGAGAACGGTTTCGGCAGAAAGACCGAGTTGTCGATCTGTTCGTGCAATCCTTCTAGCACGCCCTCTGCATAGCCAGACACAAAGATCACCTTCACATCGGGCCGGGTTTCGCGGGCGCGCCGCACCCAGCTGGGCCCATCTAGCCCCGGCATGACCACGTCGGTCACAAAGACATCGACCCGAAGATCCGGAGCCTCAAGCATGTCGAGCGCCCGCTCGGCGCTCTCCGCTTCAAGCACGGTATACCCGTTCATCCGCAGCGCGCGGGAGGCAAAGGCACGCACCGGGGCCTCATCCTCGACCAGCAGCACGACGCCGCCGGGGCTGGACAGACGTTCGCGGCGCGGGCTTGGCGGCATAACCTGTTCTCGCGGCGCAAGCCGGGTATCGACCGGCAGCAGAATTGTGAACGTCGTGCCGCTGCCCGGGGCGCTATCGACAAAAATATACCCTCCGGTCTGCTTGACGATCCCGTAAACCGTGGAAAGACCAAGGCCCGTGCCCTCTCCCGGACGTTTGGTGGTAAAGAACGGCTCGAATATCTTCGGCAGCTTATCGGGTGAAATACCGCTGCCGTCATCCGCGACGGTCAGCGACACATAGCTGCCTGCGGGCACACTGACGCGGTCGCGGCTATAGGCTGTGTCGAGGTCGCGCATCCGGGTTTCGATCCGAATTTCGCCTCCATCCGGCATGGCGTCGCGCGCATTGACGACAAGGTTCATCACGACCTGTTCCATCTGACGCTTGTCGGCGCGCACGGTCAGCAGCGCCGGGTCGTGAGCCACGCGCAGCCGCACCCGTTCTCCGACAAGCCGGTTAAGCAGATGCGCCAGCTCCGACAGGCTGTCGCGCAGATCGATGATCTCCATGCGAAGATTTTGTTTGCGCGAGAAAGCCAGCAACTGCCCTACCAAACTTGCGGCGCGATTGGCGTTCTGTGCGATCTGGCTTAAATCTGCGAAATCAGGATCGCCTTGGTCGTGGCGCAGCAGCAGCAGGTCGCAATGGCCGGAAATCGCGGTGAGCAAATTGTTGAAATCATGGGCCACGCCCCCTGCAAGCTGCCCGATGGCTTGCATTTTCTGGCTCTGCACAAATTGCGCTTCCAGCGTTTTCAGCTCTGTCGCATCGGCCAGCACGACCAGCAGCCCGGCGGCGCCGCTGCCATCGGGAACCCGGCTGAGACTGACCTGCAGATAAAGATCGCGCTCCGGCTCGGAGCTGCGCAGCACCTCGGGATGGCCACTGCCGCGTCCGGTAAGCGCGTCGTCGATCCAGTCGCCCACCGGCCTGCCCAGCCCCTCGACCAGCGAGGCAAGCGGCGTGCCCGGAACCCCGCGCGGGCCGAGCAGGTGCCGGGCAAGCCGGTTCACCGTCAAAAGCGCGCCGCGCTGATCGGTGCGCAACACGGCCACAGGCAGGGATTCCAGCGCGTCCTCAGGCAGGAAGGCGGCGCCTTCCTCAGCTTCGTCGGTGGTGGCTTTTGCGGAATCGACGCGGCGGGCGGTTTCGCTGGCGGGGAGCATGTAAATCTCGCGCGTGCCATCGGGGCCCGCAACCTCCCACAGGCGCACATGACGCGGGCCGGTGGCGGTTGCGATCACGCGGTCCGTGCCGTCAGACTCGCCGCCATCTGCACCTTTCTCCGCCGCGTCGACAGGATCAAACAACGCCTCAATTTTGGCAGGCGGTGGGCCGATAAGCCGCTGCGCGGGCTCATTCATCGCGATGATGTCGCCCGACGCCGAAACCGTCAGCATTGGCAGGCTTCGTGAGGGTGTGGCCTCCTCCACGAAGGGGCCGGCGGGCGCGGCGCGCGTGATGCGCCATTGGTATCCCGTGCCATCCACCCGGTGCACCGACACGGCGAGCGGCCCCGCCGCGCTCTCCAGCCGAGCCTTTGCGGCGCCGCGCGCCTCCGCCTGCGCCATGAGATGGGCCAGCGTCGCGTCGGGCGCGGCGCATCGCGTTTTCAACAGATCACTCAGGCTGGGCGGGGCGCGCGCCGCCACCGGCAGGCCAAAAAGCTCGCATGCAGCAGGGTTCACTGCCGACAAGACCCCGCCAGCATCGGTGATCACAACAGGAAGCGGATCGTCGCGGATCAAGCAAGACAGGTCGGCCCGGCGACGGCGAGCACCGCGCCGATCCAACCACCATGCCGCAGCGATAAGACCGGTTAACGCGACCAATGTGCTGCCAGCCATCAGCAACATGAGGCGCAAGGCAGGCAAATCGACCTGCGCCGCGAGCAGCAACACCGCCGCGCCGGGCACAAGCAACACCCATGCCCGTCCGGACAGAAGAGCCGCGCTGCGCAACAGGGGTTGCGGTGACAGGGTCTGTTGCGACACCTGTTCCCTCCTCGACCAGAACCATTCCCCTCAGGCCTCGCACGGGAAAGGTTAATCCCGAGTTAAGATTTCGGCGTTCTCGGCCAAAAAACAACTGAAGGTTGTCAGTCAGTCTGATCAGGGGCCCGGAGCAAGGCAAGGAAAAATCCATCGCCATCGGCATCAGGACGGCTGGTGCTCGTCGAAATCAGGGCCCAGTCAGGGTGACGGGCGCCAAATTCCCGGACCTGATCGTCGTTTTCGACGTCCAGAAGCGCACAGGTCATATAGGCCAGCACGCCCCCCGGTGCGACGCAGCGCGCCGAAGCGTCGAGGATGTCGGATTGCAGCTCTGTCAGCTCCGCCAGCCGAGCGGCGGTCAGATCCCATTTCGCCTGCGGTTGCCGACGCCACGCGCCGCTGCCCGAACAGGGCACGTCGGCAATGACCACATCGAACGCCTTGGCCGCTGGCGCATCGGACAGCTGCACCGTGACCCCGGCGCGGCGGGCGCGTTCGGGGAGGTCGCGCAGACGGGCGGGGATCGCATCATGAGCGGTAAAATCGGCAGCCGCGCGGGCCGCAAGCGCCAGCGTCTTGCCTCCGCCCCCGGCGCAATAGTCCAGAACACGCGCCCCCTCGGCCACCGGCACGGCCTGTGCCAATGCCTGCGATCCCGCATCCTGCAATTCGACAATGCCATCACGATAGGCGGCGCTATTTGCGACCCGGCGAGCGCCTTCGATCACGGTTAGGGCGCTGTCGGCACGCGGGTTCGGCTTGGTGACGATCCCCTCCTCGGCAAGCAGGCTCGCGGCATGGGCGGGGTCGGATTTACGCAGATTAACGCGCAGGGTGATGGGTGCGCGATCACGCAACGTGGTCATGACGGGCACAAAATCGTCGCCGAGACTGGCGCGCAGATCGGCCTCCAGCCAGGCCGGGTAATCCAGCGCGACCTGCGGGGGCGCGGCATCGGGACTGGTCTGTTCAGCGTCGGTCAACGGGCCGGGGGCGAAACGCGCATCGGTGAAAATCGCGCTTAAATCCTCGCCCTCCTGCCGCAACAGTCCCAGCATCAAGGCCCGTCCGGTAGGCGCCTCACCCGCGCCCCCTGCCCACGCGGCGGAGCGCAGCCGACGCAGCGCAGAATAGACCTGATCCCGGATCGCCGCGCGATCGCCGGAGCCAGCATAGCGGTTGGATCGCGCCCAGACGGTAAGGGCTTTTTCGGCGGGCGCGCCCTTCAGGATCTGATCCAACAGGGAAATCGCCGCGGAGACACGGGCAGCGGGGGTCATGACGGCACCACCGGATTGTCATTACGGGTCTTGCTGGCGCAGGCCGCTGAATAACGCGGGCCTGTGCCTCGCCAAGGGTAGTCGTATGTGATCATCAGTTCTGCTCCGCTTGCCGCGCCGGTCCGTCGCGCCCGCACCCTATTCAGGTGCAGACCTAAGCGTCCGGAAGACTAAAGGAAAGGCGGCGCCTAGGCGGTATTTGCGCGGATTGCCCTACGACGCCTACCCCGACCATGCCCCTATACGGCTTCTCCACGACCGCCCCCGACACCGCGCGCAGACGGGGCCGACGGATTGCCCCGACCGCGGCCACTCAGGCGCTCCAATCCGATTTTCCCGCCAAGCGCGCGATGAGGAAATCTATGAAAATCCGGGTTTTCGGGGTCAGAACATTCGTGCGGGGATAGACCAGCCAAAGCACTGAGCGATCGTTCAGCGTCCAGCCCGGCAAAACCCGCACAAGCCGGCCCGCGCGCAGTTCATGCGCAACGCTCCAGAGAGAATTGATCGATATCCCCGCCCCTGCAATCGTGGCCTCCCGCTGTGCATCGCCATCATCGACAATGGTCCGGCAGTCCATCCGGGCCGGGTCCAGACGCGCGGCATCACCGGTGGTGTTAATCAGGTCGCAGGGCTCAAGGTTGCTCCACGCGATGAATTTGTGTCCGGGCAGAGCGGCAGGTGTTTCCGGCACGCCGCGCGCGTCGATATAACCCGGCGAGGCACAAAGAATGCGCGTGTCGTCGGCAAGCTTGCGCCCTTTCAGACTGCTGTCGGTCAGCGGCGCACTGCGCAATGCCAGATCGAAACTCCCCGCAATCGCATCGAACCGGGTGTCGGACAGCCGCAGATCAAGGGTGAGGTCGGGATAGGCACGGTGAAACTCCGGCAGAAGCGGCATGATATGCAATTGCGCGAAACTGCTCGGCGCGGCGAAGCGCAGCGTGCCTTTCGGCCCGGCATCGGTTCCGCCAAGCGCCGCCCGAGCCGCATCGGCCTGAGCGAGGATCTCGCGGGCGTAGGGCAGGAAATCCGAACCTTCTAGCGACAAGGACACCTTGCGCGTGGTCCGGTGCAGCAGCTCCACCCCGAGTTCCTGTTCCAGCTTGGCAAGCCGAGCACTTGCGACCGCCGGGGCAAGCCCAAGCTCCCGCCCCGCCGCGGAAATATTGAGCCGCTCGGCTGCCCTCACGAAAAAGCGTAGATTGTCCGTGTCCATGTTTATACTTGATAGCCGAAAACTGAACTCATAATTGCTCCGGTTTTTATTGAACCTTCAAGGGATATCTCTGGTTCTCACTAGAGAACGCGGGCCGGTATGGGCGTATCGCCCGCCCCCGGCCGACCCGCTTGGCATCTCGCAATGAACCTGCGGTTTTCCGGCGCCGATGATATCCTGCCTGATTTCGAAAATTGAGGAGACACCCCATGTCTAGAACCATCCTTATCACCGGCGCGACGGACGGCATCGGCCTGCTGACGGCCAAGACGCTCAGCGCCGAGGGACATACCGTCCTGCTCCACGGGCGCAGCGCGGAGAAGCTGGCCGCCGCGGCACAAAAGGTTGGCGGCGCGCCTGAGACATACCGCGCCGATCTTTCCCGGCTGACCGAGGTCGAGGCTTTTGCGCAGGAGGTTCTGGATCGTCACGATCATCTCGACGTGCTGATCAATAACGCGGGGGTCTATAAAACCGCGCAGACGCGGACATCTGACGGGCGCGACATCCGTTTTGTGGTGAACACCATCGCGCCCTACCTGCTGACCCAGCGCCTGCTGCCTCTCCTTCCAAAGGCGGGACGCGTCGTGAACCTGTCCTCTGCGGCGCAAGCCCCCGTGGATGTGGCGGCGTTGCACGGCACGGGCGATCTCGACCACATGGCGGCCTATGCGCAAAGCAAACTGGCCCTCACGATCTGGACGCAGGACATGGCCGTCACCCACCCCGATGGCCCAGTGATGATCGCCGTCAATCCGGGCTCCCTCTTGGCGTCCAAGATGGTCAGGGAAGGCTTCGGCGTGTCGGGCAATGATCTGGCAATCGGGGCAGACATCCTGCGGCGTGCCGCGCTGTCCGAAGAGTTCGCCAATGCGAGCGGCCGATATTTCGACAATGACAGCGGGCGTTTCGCCCAACCCCACGCGGCAGCGCAGGACCCGGCCCATGTGGCCGACGTGACGCGCGCAATTCGCGATGAATCCGACCCCGCGCGTCGTATCTAAAATCCCATTATATCGCCCTCCCGAAAACTGAAATTGTGATTGGCGGGATTATACCGTGAAACGGAACTTGATACGATCTTCGCAGCATAACCTTTAAGCGGAGTTACCGATGAAAACGATGATCCTGAACGAATATGGGCCGGACGCTGCCTTCACCCCGTCGGACGCTGCCCGCCCGGCGGTCACGACCGGCCATGTGCTCATTCGCGTCAAGGCGACGAGCATCAATACCGTCGACACGATGATCAAGGATATGGGCTCTGACCTTCCGCTATCGCCGGAACTGCCCGCCATTCTGGGGATGGATTTCGCCGGGATCGTCGAAGAGGTCGGCGATGACGTCGACCGCTTCGCCGTGGGTGATGAGGTTTACGGCTGCGCCGGGGGTCTTGCCGATCTTCAGGGGGCTCTGGCCGAATACATGCTAGCGGATGCGCGCCTGATCGCGCCGAAGCCCCGCACGCTGAGCATGCGCGAAGCGGCGGCGCTGCCCCTGGTCGGCATCACCGCGTGGGAAGGCCTGTATCGCGCCGGGGTCGGCAGCGGGCAGAAGGTTCTGGTTCAGGGCGGCGCCGGGGGTGTCGGGCATATCGCCGTGCAGATCGCACGGCATCTCGGCGCAGAGGTGTCTTCGACCGGATCGGGCAACGCGCAGCTAAGCGCCATCAAAGGGTTCGGCGCGCAAGCCATCGATTTCAAAGAGGAAAAGGTCGAAGATTATGTCGCCAGCCACACAGGCGGGACCGGGTTCGATGTCGTCTTTGATACGGTCGGCGGCGGCAACCTGCCCAATTCCTTCGCGGCGGCCGCGTTGAATGCGCATGTCGTCACAACCGTCGCCTTGCTGGACCTCGACCTATCGCCCGCGCATTTCAAGGGACTGTCGCTGCATGTCGTTTTCATGCTTCTCCCCATGCTGCATGATGTCGGACGCGAAGTGCATGGCCATATCCTGACGGAGCTTGCCAAGCTGGTCGATGCGGGTGCTGTGAAACCCCTTCTCGATGCAAGGACCTTCACTCTGGCCGAGGTAGGCGATGCCTATGCGCGGCTCAAAAGTGGTCAGGCCATGGGCAAGGTGGTGGTGGAGGTCTGACTCACCGACCCACGGGGGGCGTCTAGCCCCCTTCCCCAGCCAAATTCGCATATCCCAACAGGGATCGGTCCGCGCGACCGGAATATGCGGTTGCGAGCAGACCCCGATAGGATGTCACGATCCGCGCGCGACAGACTGATCCCAAGAAAAAGGCCCCGCGCAACATCTGCGCGGGGCCTTCAATAATCCGTCGCCTAAGGTCGGGCCAGCTGTCGCATGCAGCGCCAGCCCCAATCCGCCCCCATGACCCTATCGGACCTCACCCAATCCGATAGTTCGGACTTTCGCGCGTGATCTGCACGTCATGCACATGGCTTTCCTTTAGCCCGGCGCCGGTGATCTTTACGAACTGGCAGTTCCGGCGCATTTCCTCGACCGTGGCGCAGCCCGTATAGCCCATCGCGGCGCGGAGGCCGCCGACAAGCTGATGCACCACCGTGCCGGCGGAACCCTTGTAGGGAACCTGACCTTCAATGCCTTCGGGAACCAGCTTGTCAGAGGCCGCGTCTTTCTGAAAATAGCGGTCGGCGGAGCCGCGTGCCATTGCAGCGATTGAGCCCATGCCGCGATAGGCCTTGAACGTCCGGCCTTGGTAGAGGATCACCTCGCCCGGGCTTTCATCCGTGCCCGCGATCATCGAGCCGACCATTGCGCAGGATGCGCCCGCCGCGATGGCCTTGGCGAAATCGCCGGAAAACTTGATCCCGCCATCTGCAATGATCGGAGTATCGCCCGCAGCGGCTGCGCAATCCATGATTGCCGTCAGCTGCGGCACGCCAACACCCGCGACCATCCGCGTGGTGCAGATCGAGCCGGGGCCAATACCCACCTTCACCGCATCCGCGCCCGCATCGATCAGCGCGCGGGTGGCCTCGCCCGTGGCAACATTGCCGGCAATGACCTGCACCTCGTTTGACAGCGCCTTGGCCCGTGCAACCGCATCCGCGACACCCGAGGAATGCCCATGGGCCGTATCGATCACCACAATGTCGACCCCGGCATCGACCAGCGCGGCGGAGCGCTCGAACCCGGCATCGCCGACGGTCGAGGCAGCCGCTACACGCAAGCGACCCAGATCGTCCTTGCACGCATTGGGGTTCAGCACGGCTTTTTCGGTATCTTTCAAGGTCAGCAGACCAGTCAACCGGCCCGAACCATCCGTGACGAGCAGCTTCTCGATACGCCGCGCCTTCATCAGGCTTTTCGCTTCGTCCAGTTCCACAGGCTCGATCAGGATCGCCAGCTTGTCAGACGTCATCATGACCTTGACCGGAGTGCGATCGTCGGAGGCAAAGCGCATGTCGCGGTTGGTGACAATGCCCACGACGCGCCCCGCTTCGTCCACGACCGGAAATCCGGTCACATTATAACGCTCCTGCAGCGCCTTGGCATCCGCCAAGGTCTGATCGGGGGTCAGGGTGATGGGATTATAGACGATACCGCTTTCGAAACGCTTGACCCGGCGGACCTGCGCGGCCTGTTCCTCGACGGTCAGGTTGCGGTGGATCACGCCGATGCCGCCGGCCTGCGCCATGGTGATCGCCATGCGATCCTCGGTCACGGTATCCATTGCCGAGCTGAGCAGCGGAATGTTCATGGCGATCGAGCGCGTGACATAAGTGGTCACATTCGCTGTGGAAGGCAGCACGGAACTGGCCTGCGGAACCAGCAGCACGTCGTCGAAGGTGAGAGCCTCGCGAATCTCCATGAGTATCTCCTCGGGAGGTGTCGTTTGGCGCGTCCCTATTGCACGGATATCAGGCAGGGGAAAGACCCGGCGCGCCGCAATCGCGCCCGGAGCCTACCCGTCAGGCTCCGCAAAGCCTCGCTCCAGCGCCCGCGAACTGAGCCCCGTCAGCAACCCGGCCCCTATCCCACAAGGAGAAACACACCCCAAGCGTCACCTCGCGCCGGACAATCAAACCTGCCAGCGAAAGGCCAGCGCCACAACCGCCGCGCACTCGTCGCAATGACGCGCGCCAATCGGCTCACTCTCCCGGCGCCCCGCCTTGCCCCGGCGTGCCCCCTGCTGATTCAACATGGGAAAAATATCCCCGCCGGAGGCAGGCCCTGCCCTTTATCGATAGAGCAACGAACGGCCATTGGCGAAAAGATGGATCTTCTCCGGGGCCGCGCGCAGACCGACGGAGCGATGCTTCAGGTCGCGGTGGATACCCGGCAGCTTCGCGACGACACCGATCTTTGCCGCCGGGTCTTCGGGCTGGAAATACAGCAGCGTGACCTCGCCCAGAGCCTCGGTGATGGCCACCTCTCCCCGGTAAAGCCAGCCGTCCTCGGCGGGCGTCAGGTCTTCGGGCCGGACGCCAAGGTTCACGGCGCGGCCCAGATCGCTGTCGTCGGTCTGAATGGCGGCCACGGCCTCGCCCCCGCCTGCAAGCCGCACGGTGGTCTGCGCGCCAGTGGCGATGATCTCGCCTGCCAGCAGGTTCATGGCGGGCGAGCCGATGAACTGTGCCACGAATTCATTCTCGGGCCGCTCATATAGATCCAGCGGTGTGCCGACCTGCGATATACCGCCCCCCGCCAGCACCACGATACGCGAGGCCAGCGTCATTGCCTCGACCTGATCATGGGTGACGTAGATCATGGTGCTGTCGGGCATGGCCTCTTTTAGCTGCGCGATCTCGATCCGGGTGGCGACCCGCAGCGCGGCGTCGAGGTTCGAGAGCGGCTCATCAAACAGGTAGACCTTCGGGTCACGCACGATGGCCCGGCCAATGGCAACGCGCTGGCGCTGCCCGCCCGACAGGGCCTTGGGGAGGCGATCTAGATAGGGTGTCAGTTGCAGGATGCGCGCGGCATTATCGACGGCTTCTGTGATCTCCGCGCGGCTTTGGCCCGCAATTTTCAGCGCGAAGGCCATGTTGTCGCGCACGGTCATATGGGGATAGAGCGCGTAGGATTGAAACACCATCGCGATGCCACGCTGCGCGGGTGGCACGTCATTCACGACCGTCCCGTCGATTTCCAGCGTGCCGCCGGTGATGCGCTCCAACCCCGCGATCATCCGCAGCAATGTGGATTTGCCACAGCCCGAGGGACCGACGAACACCACCAATTCGCCTTGCCGGATGTCCAGATTGATATGCGACAGCACCTCGACCTTGCCATAGGCCTTGGCCACATCGGTCAATTTCAACTCGGCCATCTGCTCACCTCCCCTAGTGGGCAGCGGGACGTCAGCGCCCCGCCGCCATGGTTCACACCGTCAGGATTGCACCCTCAGGTCTTGCGCCGCAGCAGACAGGGCTGCCACGGGCCCAACGTCAGCCCGTTGCCATAGCCCGGACCCGCGCTGTTGATCTCGGTCCCGATATGGTGCCAGTCGCCATCGGGCACGGTCATCGCCGACGGCGTGTCCGACAGGTTAAAGGCGCAAAACAGCTCTTCGTCATCGCTGACACGGTTAAAGCTCAGCACATCGCCCTCGGCAATGATGTCGGTCATGTCGCCGGTGTCCAGCACCGCATGGGCATGACGGAAGGCGATGGCCTTGCGGTAATGATGCAGCAGCCCGTCCGGCGCGTGTTCTTGCGTGTTGACCGACAGATGCAGATGCTCGGAGCTGACCGGAAGCCACGGTCGCGCGGAACTGAACCCGCCATGCAGCAGCTCTTCGTTCCAGACCATTGGCGTGCGACAGCCATCGCGGCCCTTGAATTCGGGCCAGAATTCGATGCCGTAAGGGTCCTGTAGATCGTCAAAGGCCACATCCGCCTCCGGCAGGCCCAGCTCTTCGCCCTGATAAAGACAGACCGAGCCCTGAAGACACATGATCAGCGTCGCATAGGCGCGCATCGCGGAGGGGCTGAGATTCCAGCGGGTGGCGTGGCGCATGACATCATGGTTGGAAAACGCCCAGCACGCCCAGCCGTCGCCCGCGACCTCCTTGAAGTGATGAAACACCTCCGCCATGCGCGCAGCGGTGGGGATGTCCTTGGCGAGGAACTCGAACGCGTAGCACATCTGCACGCCTTTATCGCCGGACGTGTATTCGCCAAGGATCTCCAGCCCGCGCTGCGCATCGCCCACCTCGCCCACGGCGGCGGCATTGTAGCGATCCATCAGGGTCCGGAACTTGGCCAGAAATTCGAGGTTCTCGGGCTGGTTCTTGGAATAGAGGTGCCGCTGGTGATTATAGGGATTCACCGAGGGCGCAATGGAGTCGTTGCGGTCCGCCTTGGCGAGCGGCGGGTTGTCGCGCAACTCCTTGTCGTGGACGTAGAAGTTGATGGTATCGAGCCGGAAACCATCGACGCCGCGATCCAGCCAGAACTGCGCCACGCCTAGAAGCGCGTCTTGCACCTGCGGCTCGTGGAAGTTCAGATCGGGTTGAGATGTCAGGAAGTTATGCAGGAAATACTGCTCCCGCCCCGGATGCCACTGCCATGCTGGCCCGCCAAAGATCGACAGCCAGTTGTTGGGCGGCGTGCCGTCGGGGCGCGGATCGGCCCAGACATACCAGTTGGCCTTGGGGTCGTCGCGGCTCGACTGGCTTTGCTGGAACCACGGATGTTGATCCGAGCTATGCGACAGCACCAGATCGATCAGCACCTTCATGCCGTAAAGATGCGCGGTCTCGATCACCGCATCGAAATCCGACAGCCCGCCGAACATCGGATCGACGTCGCAATAATCACTGACGTCGTAGCCGAAATCCTTCATGGGCGAGGTAAAGAACGGCGATATCCACACCGCGTCCACCCCGAGCGAGGCGATATAGGGCAGCCGTTCGACGATGCCGAGCAGATCGCCCACCCCGTCGCCATTGCTGTCCTGAAACGAGCGCGGATAGATCTGATAGATCACCGCCCCGCGCCACCAGTCGCGGTCAGTTTCGGGATGCGGGGTCTGCCCCGTTTGCGCAAGTGCCTGTGCTGTCATGTAAGATTATCCACCTTTGACCGAGCCCGCGAGGAGCCCCCGGACCAGGTATTTCTGCATTGCAAAGAACACCACCAGCGGCACCGCGATGGACACGAAGGCCGAAGCGGCGAGGATTTCCCAGTCACCGCCGCGCGAACCCAGAAGCTCCCGCAGACGGCCGGTCATCACCAACTGCTGTTCGGTGTTACCCAAAAAAACGGTCGCGACAAGCAAGTCGTTCCATGTCCAGAGGAATTGAAAGATCGCGAAACTGGCGAGTGCTGGAAAACTAAGCGGGAGGATTATTCTAACGAATATCTGGAAATCCGTCGCCCCGTCGACGCGGGCGCTTTCGATGATCTCGCGCGGCAGTCCGGCAATGTAATTGCGCAGCAAATAGATCGCCAGCGGCATGCCAAAGGCCGTATGCGCCAGCCAGATGCCAAGGTAGCTTTTGCCGATGCCCACCGCATTATGCAGCTTCAACAGCGGGATCAGCGACATTTGCAGCGGCACCACCAAAAGCCCCACCACCACAGCGATCAGCAACGCGCGACCGGGAAACTGCATCCAAGCCAGCGCATAGGCCGCAAAAGCCGCAATCACGATGGGGATCACCGTCGCAGGCAGCGTCACGGTCATGGTGTTGATGAAGCTCTGGCCGATGCCTTCGGAAAAGAGCACGCGCTCATAATTGGCCAGCGTGAAGGCAGGAGGCTCCACCGCCGTGCCAAAGATACGCATGCCCCGGCTGCCCTCGGGCTGGCTGTCATATTCGATGCGGTAGCTTCCGTCGTTTTCGACGGTGATGCGGGCGCCGTCATCTTCCACGGTGGTGCCTGCCTCGTAGGCCGCCGGCGCGCGCGATGAGGTGCCGAACCGCGACAGCGTGCCCTCCTCCTCGCCGAACGCGTGGCCGGTGAGGATCCACAGATCCCCATCGGGGCGGGCGTCGGCGGGGCTGGCGGCGCGGAAGCCGATGTTTTGTTCTGACGCCGACAACGCCGTCCACCAGCCCGATGCCGTGATCTGGTCGCGGTCCCGGAAGGATGAAATGAGCAAGCCCGCCGTCGGCAGCGTCCACATAACGACCAGCAGCACGACGGTGATGTTCACGACCCACGTCAGCGAGGATTTGGTCCCGGCGATATTGTCCATCAGCGCGTGTCCCTCATCCCAGTTCCTTGCGGGCGTTGCGAATGTTCCAGACCATGATCGGGATCACCATCACCATGATCACCAGCGCCACAGTGGACGCCCGCCCGTAATCCGCGCCCCGGAACATCCAGTCGAACATCAGGTTGGCCAGAACCTGACTGCCCCATTGCCCGTTGGTCATGGCCAGCACGATGTCGAACACTTTCAGCACCAAAATGGTGATCGTGGTCCAGACCACGGCGATTGTGCCCCAGATCTGCGGCACCTTGATCTTGGTAAAGATTTGCAAGGGCGACGCCCCGTCGAGGATCGCGGCTTCAATGGTTTCCTCCGGGATGCCACGCAGCGCCGCCGATAGGATCACCATCGCAAACCCGGTCTGAATCCAGATCAGGATCATCATCAAAAACAGGTTGTTCCAGAACGGCACGGTGATCCACGCCGCCGGATCGCCGCCTAACCCCACCACAACCGCGTTCAACAGGCCGATCTGCTCCTGATCCGCGCCGCGATAGTCGTAGACGAATTTCCAGATCACAGATGCGCCCACAAAGCTGATCGCCATCGGCATGAAGATCAGGGATTTGGCGAAATTGCCCCAGCGGATGCGATCGGTCAGCGCCGCCGCGATCAGGCCAAAGAATGTCGATGCCGCCGGCACGACGATCAGCCACATGATATTGTTCAGAAAACTCTCGCGGAACTCGCTGTCGTTCAGCATCCAGATATAATTATCGGTGCCGACCCAGCGGTTGCCGGTCTTGTCATGCAGGGACAGCCAGACCGAATTGAACACCGGATAGACGAGGTAGACCCCCAGCACGAAAATCGCCGGAAACAGGAACAACCACGGTCGGATCGCATTGGCGCGGTTGATGTTACGCCCGGCCTGCGCACCCCGTGGCGGCAGCGCCGTGTCGAGGATCAGGTTGGAGATGTAGAAATACGCCACGCAGCCAAAGACGCCTGCAACCATGGTAAAGGCGGCGACGAATAACTGGCTCATATGGCGCTTTCCCCTATCCGGGTCATTTTCAAAGACGCGATGCCAAGTGGCCGGGGGCCGGGCATCAGACCCGGCCCCCGGCCTTTCAACGGCATTACTTCAGCGAATCCCATGTGCTCTGGATCTGGCCCGCGACGGCCTCGGCTTCCGCGCCCCCGGCGTAATCGACCATGCCGGTCCAGAACGCACCTGCCCCGATTGCACCCGGCATCAGGTCAGAGGCATCGAAGCGGAACGTGTCGGCGTTCAGCATGATATCCCCCATCCGGCGGGAGGTGTCGTCGATATAAGTGTCGGTATTTACGCCGCTATGGGCGGTCAGGAACGCGCCCTGCGCCATCCAAAGCTCATGCGCGATGGGCGTCTTCAGCCAGTCGAGGAACACCCGCGCGCCGTCGCTTTCATTGGTCATGCCCACAACAGTGCCCGCCCCGAGCACCGGCTTGCCCAGATCCTGGCCCGCGTAGCTGGGCAGGTAGAAGAAGTCGATATCCTCTCCCACGACCGTGCCTTCGGGGAAAAAGGCCGGGACGAAACTGGCCTGCCGATGCATGTAGCACTGCGGCGGAAATTCGAACAGACCGGCGGGGCTGTCGCGGAAATCGGTAGAGGCCACAGCCCCCGCGCCACCATTGACGAAATCTTCGTTGCGGGCGAACCAGCCGAATTCCTCAATGGCTGCGATAACCTTGGGATCGTCGAATGGCATCTCATTGGTGACCCATGCGTCGTAATCGTCGGGCGATTGGGTGCGCAGCATCATGTCCTCGACCCAATCGGTCGCAGGCCAGCCCGTTGCCGCGCCGGAGCCCAGACCAATGCACCACGGGGTTTCGCCATCCGCCGCGATCTGTTCCGTCAGTGCTTTGAGATCTTCCATCGTCTCGGGCACGTCGTAGCCCGCATCCTCGAAATTCTCCGGGCTATACCAGACAAGAGATTTCAGATCGGCGCGATAAAAGATGCCGTAGAACTGGTCCGCCCCATCCGCATCGGCATAGGTGCCCAGATCGACCCATGATTGACCGGCGGCGTAATTGTCGCGGACCCAATCGGCATCCTCGGAGGCAAGCGGCGTCAGATAGCCCCGGCTGGCCATATCGGCGGCAAGGCCGGGCTGGGGGAAGATGGCGAGGTTCGGCGCGGAGCCTGCCTCAGCATCGATAAGGATCTGCTGCTCGAAACTGTCGGAGCCGGAATATTGCACATCCGCGCCGGTGGCCTGTTCGAAATACATGAGCGTGCGCTCGAAATTATCCTTCTCGCCACTGAGCCACGGCCCGAAAACGGTGATCGTCTGCCCGTCGAGGTCATGCTCCGCCGCGAAACTGTCATAGCTGTCCCAGCTGAAATCGCCCTCACCGACGGCGAATGGCAGATCCTGCGCATGGGCCATCCCCGCGCCGAGCGCCAGCCCGGCAACGCCGAGCATCAGCGCGCGCATGGCGCCGCGCGGACCGGCTGCACTGCGTGGATCACTCAGCCGTTTTGTTGCGCAAGTCATCGGTGATGTCCTCCCGTTCGATTGCGGCTCTCTGGCGGAGCGCGCATGATCAGACCCGCACGCTACCTCCCGTAGCACGCTTAGGGTTATAGGGTAGCGTAGGTGCACAGCCCTTTATGTCAACGACAACCATGCATCCGTGACGTTAAGGATATTACGCCATTCCAATCGATTATGACTGTAGAGATACAATTTCAGTCCTAGCGTCCCGACCGGTCCGTTGCCGTGCGGGAAGTCTTTGAACCAGCCTTTGACCCTTGCGGTGCAAGGCCTTACCGTTTGCGCTAACTCAACTGGCAAGACAGGCACGGAGCCATACGCGATGCTGTTCGACCGACATGATTTCCCCGCCGATTTCGTTTTCGGCGCAGCTACCTCCGCCTATCAGATCGAAGGCCACGCGCAGGGCGGAGCGGGGCGCACACATTGGGACGATTTCGCCGAGACGCCGGGCAATGTGGTCGGCGCACAGACCGGGGCGCGGGCGATAGATCACCTCAACCGGATGGATGAGGATCTGGATCTGGTGGCCGGGGCCGGGCTCGACGCCTATCGGTTTTCGGTCTCTTGGGCCCGCGTGCTGCCGGAGGGCGGTGGTATGGTCAATCGCGAGGGTCTCGATTTCTACGACCGGCTGGTTGACGGGCTGCTGGAGCGGGGGCTGAAACCGGCGGCCACGCTCTATCATTGGGAATTGCCCTCCGCGCTGGCGGATCGCGGCGGTTGGCGCAACCGCGACACGGCCCTGCGCTTTGCCGATTATGCGGGCATCGTCGCGGACCGGATCGGGGATCGCTTGTGGTCCGTCGCGCCGATCAACGAGCCGTGGTGCGTGACATGGCTCAGTCATTTCCACGGCATTCATGCGCCGGGCCTACGCGACATCCGCGCCACCGCGCGTGCGTGCCACCATGTCATGCTGGCCCATGGGCTGACGATCCGCGCCCTGCGCCAGATGGGTATTGGCAATCTGGGCGGCGTGTTCAATTGCGAAGCGGCTGAGCCCGCCGATCCCAGCAGCCCAGCCGACCGCGCCGCCGCCGCGCGCTATGACGAACATTACAACCGCTTCTTCCTGCAGGCCGCCTGTCATGGCAGCTACCCCGGCACGATCCTTGACGGGTTCGCACCGCATATGCCCGAGGATTGGGAGGAGGACATGGCCACTATCGCGGCGCCGCTAGACTGGATCGGGCTTAATTACTACACGCGCAAACGCATCCGTCACGCGCCCGGCCCCTGGCCCAACATGGCCGAGGCCGAGCCGACCCTGCCCACCACGTCGCTTGGCTGGGAGATCTACCCAGAGGGGCTGCACCAGTTCCTGACGATGATCGCCCGCGACTATGCCCCTGACCTGCCGATCTACATCACCGAAAACGGCATGGCCCATGATGACGATGTCAATCGCCCCGACACCGAGCGCATGGACTATCTGCGCGCCCATCTGGCGCAAGCCCGCCGCGCGCGGCGCGATGGCGTCGATCTGCGCGGCTATTTCGTCTGGTCGCTTCTGGACAATTACGAATGGGCGCTGGGCTATGGGCCGCGCTTCGGGTTGGTGCATGTCGATCATGACGGCTTGAAGCGCACCCCGAAGGCGTCCTATCACGCAGTGCGCGACGCGCTGGGCACCTGAGCCCGATCCCTGCCCGCCCATCCGCGCCCACAGCCTACGGAGCCTTCCGATGCCGATCCTCGCCAGCCCCGCCAACCGCTTCTCCCTGATTGCCGATATCGGCGGCACCAACACGCGGATCGCGCTGGCTGACGGGCCAAAGCTGGTCGAAACCACGATCCGGCGCTATCGCAACGCGGATCACGGCAGCTTTGGCGAGGTGCTGGAAGCGTTTTTCGCCGATGAGGGCCGCCATGACTGCATCGCGGCGGGCGTTGCGGTTGCAGGCCCGGTGCGCGACGGCAAAGCGGCGATGACCAACCTCGACTGGAAGCTGGACCGCGATGTGATCCGGGTGACCACCCAAGCCGAAACTGTGACGCTTCTCAATGACATGCAGGCCCAAGGTCATTCTTTGGGTCATCTCCATGACGGCGCGCTGCGCCCGCTGGTGCCCGGTCCCGATGGCGGCGCCCATGCGGCGCAATTGGTGGTCAATGTCGGCACCGGCTTCAATGCGTCGCCGGTCTATAACACCGAAACCGGCCGCTATGTCCCCCCGTCCGAGGCGGGCCATGTCAGCCTGCCCGTGCGCAGCGAAGCCGATCTCGCGCTCGCGCGTTTTGTCGAGGAAGTGCACGGGTTTCCGGCGGTCGAAGATGTGTTATCGGGCCGTGGCCTCGCGGCGATTGACGCATGGCTCAGCCGCGAGGCGGGTGCGCCGCGCAGCCTGAGCCCGTCGCAGGTCATGGCGGGCATTCAATCGGGCGAGGATGCCCGCGCCCGTGCGGCGGGCGAGGTCTTTGCCCGCATCCTCGGTGCGGTGACCGGCGATCTGGCGTTGATGCATCTGCCTTTCGGCGGGATTTGTCTGGTCGGCGGTGTGGCGCGCCATTTCGCGCCGCTGCTGGTTGAACTGGGCTTTGCCGATGCGTTTCTCGACAAGGGCCGGTTTGCCGGGTTCATGAAGAACTTCCGCATCGACGCGGTCGAGGATGACTATGCCGCGCTGATCGGCATCGCCGCCCATCTCGACGCGCTTCGGCACCTGTAGCCCCTACTGCGGCAACACCAGATCTGCCCGCAGTCCCCCAAGCGTATCGCTATCGGACAGGCGCAGACTGCCGCCATGGGTGCGCGCCACATCCAGTGCGATGGCCAATCCCAGCCCCACGCCCGCGCCGCGGTTCTGATTGCGCGCCTGATCGAGCCGGGAAAACGGGCGCATCGCCTCCTCCCGTTCCGTCTCGGGAATGCCGGGGCCGTCATCTTCGACCGTGAACCGCACCATCCGCTCCGACAGCGTCACCGTCACATCGGCGCGCTGCGCATAACGCATGGCATTTCCGACAAGGTTCCCCAGCGCCCGCTCGACCGCCAGCCGCCGCAGCAGCACCGGCTGATCGAGCAGCGCGAGATCGTCGCAAACCGACGCCAGCAGGGTGACCGCGCCGCCGCCGCGCTGCGCGCCTTCCACCACATCGCGGGCGATCTCGACCGGATCGCAGGGCGCCACGTCATCCAGCGCGCCGTCGCGGGCGTAATCCAGAAACGCGTCCAGCAGGCGCTGCATTTCGTCGACATCGCGGGCCATCTCGTCGCGCTCAGGCGCGCCTTCGTCCATCAGCGACAGGGTCAGCTTCATCCGCGTCAACGGCGTGCGCAGGTCGTGACTGACGCCCGACAGCATCATCGTGCGCTGCTGGGTCTGGCGCTCGATCCGGTTGCGCATGTCGAGAAACGCACTGCCGGCGGCGCGGACCTCGGTCGCGCCGGAGGGTTTGTAGGGCACCACCCTGCCCTTGCCGAAATCCTGCGCCGCCTGCGCCAGCCGTGTAATCGGGCGCAGCTGATTGCGCAGATAGAGATAGGCCACGAATGTCATCAGCGCCGCGGTCACCACCATCAGCACCAGCAATTGATGCGGGTTCGATGCCGACACCCGCCGCCGGTCAAATCGAATTTCGGCCAGCCCATGCGGTGTATCAACCTGCACCCGCACCGCGCGGGTCGAAGCTGCAAGATCGATGCCCTCCACCCCGTCCAGCCGGTTATGCAAAATGGCGATCACGGTGCGCCCGGAGATATCATAGAACATCCGCCGGTCGCCCAGCTCCGGCGCGACCGGCAACCGAAGGTCGAGGTTCAACCCCTCGCGCAGCGCCTCGGTCCGCGCCAAGGCCGTCTCCTCATCGGAAGCGGCGCGCAGCTCCGCCAGCAGATAATTCAGGTCAAGCACAGTAGAATTTGTCATCTGCCGGGTGACGCCCTCAAAATGGCGTTGCAGGAACACGACCGAAATCACCAGCTGCAAAACCACCACGGGCAGCAGCAAGATAAGGGCGACGCGGCCATAAAGCCCCCGCGGCATTGAGCGTTTCAACCAGCTGAAATCCATGTCAGAACGCTAGACGCGAAGCGGAGGAACCGAAAGGTGGAAACACGCGATCCTGATCCCGATGCCCGCCCCCTGCGCCAGATCGCGCCGGACTTGCGGCGGGTGCGGGCACCGAATGTCTCGCCCATGACCCATAGCGGGACCAACAGCTATATTCTCGGCACCGGGGATGTCGCGCTGATCGATCCCGGCCCCGATGACCCAGCGCATCTTGACGCGCTGCTGGCAGCGCTGGCCCCGGGCGAGCGCATCGCGGCGATCATCGTTACCCACCGGCATCTGGATCACAGCGCGCTCGCCCCCCGACTGGCGGCGCGGAGCGGGGCCGCCTGCTATGCCTTCGCCCCGGCTGAGGCCACCCGACGCCCCATCATGGCGCAACTCGCCGCCCAAGCCGCGACGAGCGCGCAGATCGGGGGCCAAACCGGGGGGCAAACTGGGGGGCAGAAAGCTGGACCGATTGGCGGTGGCGAAGGCCACGACGCGACCTTCCGTCCCGACGTTCTGTTGCGCGACGGCGAGGTGCTGGCGATGGGCGATTGGTCCCTGACGGTGCTGCACACCCCCGGCCACACCGCCGACCATCTAAGCCTGCAAAGCGGCGATAGGGTGCTTTGCGGGGATATCGTCATGGGCTGGGCCTCCACCCTGATCTCCCCGCCTGATGGCGATCTGACCAGCTACCGCAACAGCTGCGCCCGGCTGCGCGCCGCTCGCCCCGCGCTGCTGCTGCCCGGCCACGGCGCACCAGTGAACACGCCTGCCGCCCGCATCGATGATCTTCTCGCCCATCGCGATCACCGCGAAGCGCAGATCCTGACGCAGCTTGCCCGCAGTCCGGCAACCGCGACGCAAATTACCCGCATGATCTACACCGATACACCCCCCGCCCTGATTCCCGCGGCCACCCGAAACGTATTGGCACATCTCATTGATCTGACTGAACGAAACAAGATCGAGCCTCAAACCCCGCTCGATCTGCACAGCGTGTTTCAATTAATCTGACCCCTTCCGCAGGGTCGCCCGAATTTTCCGCTGGACACCCCCGCGCAGGCTTTGTAAGACGCCCCCGTGTTCCGGCGTAGCTCAGCGGTAGAGCAGTTGACTGTTAATCAATTGGTCGTAGGTTCGATCCCTACCGCCGGAGCCAATTTCCCCTCAAAGCTACCCACCCAGACCGAAAGCCAGCGCAGACTTGGCCTCGCGGCGCCTAAAACGGCACCGTCACGCCCAGTCGTGCGGCGCCTTCGCGTAAGTCACGGATGACATCAGCCGGCAGGTCGATGCCGGTGGTGCGGGCGGTTGCGTCGTGGCGCGCTTCGAGTTCTCCGGGGTAGAAGATCTCCTCGATGCCCGGTGCGCGGGGGGCGGATTTCAGGGTGGCGATCAGCTGGTCCATATCGGCCTCGAACGCCTGCATCGGGCGGCAGGCTGCGATATCCACCGCCATCACGAAATGCCCCGCGCCGCTGCGGCCCTCGGGCATGTAGGGGCCCACCACCTCCGGGGCGAATGCGCTGCCTGACAGCAGGCCGGACAGGACCTCCATCGCAAAGGTCAGCGCGTATCCCTTATGTCCCGCCATCGGCAGGATCGTTCCCGCGATCCCGGCCTCTGGCGATGTGGTCATGCGTCCTTCGGTATCGATTGCCCAGCCTTCGGGGATGTCACGCCCCTGCGCCTTGGCGACATAGAGCTTCCCGCGTGCGACGGCTGTATGCGCCATGTCGACCATCATCGGCGCATGGCGCCCGGCGGGGGCAGCCCATGAGGCCGGGTTATTGCCGATCCGTTTTTCGCGCCCGCCCCATGGCGCCATGGCCGGGCTCGCATTGGTCGAGATAAAGCCGATGCAGCCTGCCTGCGCCGCCATCCGGGTGAAATACATCGCCGTGCCGAAATGGCCTGAATTGCGCACCGCGACCGCGCCGATGCCATGCGCCTTGGCCGCGCGGATGGCCTGTTCCATCGCCGCCTGCGCCACCACCTGCCCTACGCCATCGCGCCCGTCGATCAGGCTGAGCGCACCGGGATCACTGGCGACCTCCGGCAGCGCATCCGCGCGCATTGCGCCGCTTTCCAGCCGTTTGCCATACCAAAACAGCCGCATCACCCCGTGAGAGGCATGGCCCCAGAGATCCGCCTGCACCAGCGTATCGGCGACGCAGCGGGCGGAGCTTTCGGGCAGGCCGAGAGCCTCATAGCAGCGGGTGGCGAAATCGCGCAGGTCATCGGCCTGCACGCGGGTTTGGCCGGATGCGGCATTGGACGGGCTGGTCATCGAAACATACTCATCGCAAGGGGCGACGCGCCCGTGCCGGGTCAATCGGGCGCGGGGGCGCGTCTGCTGCGCGACCTTGGCGCAAGCGGGGCCGGTTTGGCTAGTGCTGTGATCGCCCGCACCGCGCGTTGCGAACCGAGGCTCCGCTGCCCTCAGATAGCTGTCTGATCCACCCGCGCGGTCAACTGCGCGGCGCTTTCCCTACGCTCGCTATAGCGGTCGACAAGGTGATCTCGGATCGGTGCCGTGAGCGTGGTGAATTTCATCAGCTCCTCCATCACATCGACCATCCGGTCATAAAAGGGCGAGGGCACCATGCGCCCGGCCGCGTCGAACTGTTGAAACGCCTTCGGGGTCGAGGCCTGGTTGGGGATCGTCAACAGCCGCATCCAGCGTCCCAAAATGCGCAACTGGTTGACGGTGTTGAAGCTTTGCGAACCACCCGAGACCTGCATCACCGCCAGCGTCTTGCCCTGCGTGGGCCGCACCGCGCCCACCGATAGCGGGATCCAGTCGATCTGCGTTTTCATGATGCCGGTCATCGCCCCGTGCCGCTCGGGCGAGCACCAGACCATCCCGTCGCACCACGCAACCAGATCGCGCAACTCCCGCACCTTGGGGTGGTCCGCATCGCCGCCCGCATCATCGGGCAGCGGCAGACCGCCGGGGTGGAAAATCCGCGGCTCGCCTCCCAGCGCGGTCAGCACATGCGCGGCCTCTTCGGTCAGCAGCCGGCTGAACGACCTCTCCCGCAGCGATCCGTAAAGCAGCAAGATGCGCGGCGCATGGGTCATGGTTGCGCCGGGCTGCAATTTCGCGGGCTCAAGGGGGCGGAAATGCTGGGGGTCGAGGTTTGGGGTATCAGGCAAATCAGGGTCCTTTGGAAGCAATGACAGGGGAACAGGCCGCAGGCGATCCTACACAGCCTCAGACAGGCGCGGAGCTTTGCATCGGGCACCGACCGCAGCGGCCCCTCAGCCCGGATCGCGGCCCGTGACGGTGCTCAGCGCGCGTGCTCTTGCGCCGGGAACCAGTGCCGGGTGCGGTTGGCAAAGGCCACCAGCGACAGCATCACCGGCACTTCGACCAGCACGCCCACCACCGTGGCCAGAGCCGCGCCCGATCCCAGTCCGAACAGGCTGATCGCGACCGCCACCGCCAGCTCAAAGAAATTCGACGTGCCGATCAACGCGCAGGGCGCCGCGACGTTGAACGGAATGCCCCATGCCCGCGCCGCGCCATAAGCCAACAGGAATATCCCATAGGATTGGATCAGCAGCGGCACCGCGATCATCGCGATCACCAAGGGCCGGTCGAGGATGACCTCCCCCTGAAACCCGAATAGAAGCACCACTGTCACCAGCAAGCCCAGAATGGAGGCTGGCTGCACCCGCGACTTGAAGCGCTCGACCGCGGCCGCGCCCCCTGCCCCGATCAGCCGCCCGCGTGTCACATAGCCCGCCAGCAATGGCAGCGCGACATACAAGCCGATCGACAAGAGCAGCGTGTCCCAAGGCACCACGATATCGGTGACCCCCAGCAGGAAGGCGACAATCGGCGCAAAGGCGAAGACCATGATCACGTCATTCACGCTGACCTGCACCAGCGTATAGGTCGCGTCGCCCCGCGTCAGGTTCGACCAGACGAACACCATCGCCGTGCAAGGCGCCGCACCCAGCAAGATCACCCCGGCAAGATAGGCTTGCGCGTCATCCTGCGGAATCCAGCCGGCAAAGACGTGGTGGAAAAACAAAACCCCCAACGCCGCCATCGTGAACGGCTTTATCAGCCAGTTGACCACAAGCGTCACGATCAGCCCCTTGGGCTTGTCGCCCGCACGGGCCAGCGCGCCGAAATCGACGCCCACCATCATCGGATAGACCATGGCCCAGATCAGCACCGCCACCGGCAAGTTGACCGAGGCGACCTCCAACGCGGCGAGATACCCGAAAACCCCCGGCACCAAATTGCCCAGAACCAGCCCCGCCGCGATGGCAAGCGCCACCCAGACGGACAGCCAGCGCTCGAACCTGCCCAGACCGGCAGCGGCGGGAGTTGATATATCGCTCATGTCAGAATTCCGGAGGTTGGGGATAGGTCAATCAACCGCGACTTCGGCCTGTCCGATCTCATCCAGCCGGCGTTGCAGCGACAGGTGGTCCAGCGTCGCGATGGGCAGGCTGGCAAAGACCGAAATGCGGCTGCGCAACATGCGATATGTCTCAGCGAACGCGACCCGCCGCACCGGCTCGGGGCCGGTGACCTGCACCGGATCGGGCTGCCCCCAATGTGCGGTCATCGGCTGACCGGGCCAATGCGGACAGGTCTCCGCCGCCGCGCGATCACAGACTGTGAACACGAAATCCATATCCGGCGCGTCGGGGCCTGCGAATTCATCCCAGCTTTTCGAGCGCGCAAAGCCCGTATCGTGGTTCAAGCCCGCCAGCAGGTCGAGCGTATAGGGATGCGGCGCGGGCAAAGGCTGCGATCCGGCGGAATAGGCCATGAACCGCCCGTCCCCCTCGCGATTGAGGATCGCTTCGGCCATCAGCGAGCGCGCCGAATTGCCGGTGCACAGGAACAGGACATTATAGACGGGCTCGGGCATTGCAGCCTCCTAGCAGGAACAGGCAAGTTCGTTGATGACGGGCTGGCACAGTTCCGGCCGCCCCCCGCAGCAATCTTCCATCAGATACGCCAGCAGGCCCCGCATCCCGTCCATCTGCGCAAAATAGCGGATGCTGCGGCCCTCGCGGGCGCTGCGGATCAGGCCCGCCCGCGACAGGATAGACAGGTTGGCCGACATGGTGTTCTGCCGCACGTCGAGCGTGGTGCTGATCTCCCCCGCCGTCATCCCCGGCTCTCCGGCCTTGATGAGCAGGCGAAACACGTCGAGCCGCGTGGGCTGGCTGAGCGCCGCAAAGGCGTCGAGGGCTTGCTGTTTATCCATATATCCGGAATTATTGAATAGTTGCGCAGCTGTCAACCGCAATCCATGACGCGCCCGCCCCGCCCTTTGGCGACTTGATGGCGCGGGGATCACCCCAGCCGACGCGCTCAACCGAGGGTGCGCAATGTCTGACCGGCAATCTGCGCCCATGCTGCGATGGCAGGCTTCAGACGGTCCCCGACAACGCCGATAACGCAGATACCGAAGTCGCGGCAGATGACCCGGTGGTGCGTTGGGGGCGCAGCGGATCGGCCAGTGTCTCCTCGCCTCGGGCCTGCGGCGCGGCGCCGGGCGCAAGCGCTGCCAAGATCCGCGACAGCGCCGCAATCTGCGCCGGAAGATCCGCCGCCCGCAGACGCTGCGCGCTGGGCAGTTCCGGCGGCCAGACCGGCAGACTGCCGCGCGCGGCATGATCGGCCAGCCATCGCGCGGGCGGCAACGCGTCATCGATCATGTAATCCGTGCCGGTCAGCCGGTCGCGCAGCGCATCGGCCATGCCGCCACAGGCGCGTCCGGTCAGCCGGCATGAGGCCGCGACGCGCACATCATCCGCATGCACAACGCGCAGCCCCGCTTGCCGCACCCGCCGGATCAGATCGCGATCCTCACTGGTTCGCCGATCACCAAACCCGCCAACCGTCTCATATGCCTCTCGGCGGATCCCGAGGCTCGCCCCCGGCGCGTCGCCATGATGCGGCAAGGGGTTTTGCGGCTCGGGATGGATCGCTTGGTAGAATTGCAGCACCATGGCGCGGTAATTCGCCTCGTTCTGACCGGCCTCGGCGGGCATGCCGCGCAGGATCTCGCGGTCTTCGGGCAGCGGCTCAACCGCGCCGCACACCGCGTCGACCTGCGCCAGCCGCGCGCGGCTCGCGGCAATCCAATCCGGGGCCGCGACGCAATCGGCATCCGTGTTCAACAGCCAGCGCAGGCCCGGCGCCCGGCGCATGGCCTCAGCGCAACCGATCTTGCGCGCAGTGCCGACGCCCTGTGCTTGCGTCAATTGCACCTCGACCACATGCAGCGCCGATTCCGGCAGCGCCGCCCGCGCCCGTGCCACCGTGGCATCCGAGCAATTATTGGCGACCAGCACGACCAGATCGCGCGGTCCCAGCTGCCCGCGCAGCGCGGCCAGACATGCGCCAATACGGCGGGCCTCATTGCGGGCCGGGATGACGATGGCCGTATCGACACGGGGGACGGCGCCAGCGTTGGCGCCAAAGCCCGCGTCCGCTACAGGCCGGGCGTCGCGCGGGACAAAGGCATTCATGCCGCAGACCCCGGCACCCGGCGGTCGATGCGGTAGTTGTCCTCCCGCGCGACCGGCTGCAACCCCCGCCCCGCACCCAGCGCGCGGGCAAAGAGCGCCAGCGCCCGCGTGCCCTGCAAATCGTGGCCCGTATTGCCCAACCATGTCACAGCGATAAGTTCAGCCTGCGGCCAGCGCGACGCCACCTGTGCGCCCAGACGGGCAAGCCCGGCAGGATCGAGGAAATACAGGATTTCCGACAAGACGATCAGGTCGAAATCGCCATCCGGCAGATCATCGGGCAACCAGCCTTCGATGAACCGCCCCTCCGGCACCGCCTGCCGCGCGGCGCGAAGCGCACGCGGAACCGCGTCGACGCCGGTATATGCGGCGCATAGCGGCGCCAGATGCCCCGCCAAAGCACCGTTGCCGCAGCCTAATTCCAGCGCATGACGATACGATCCGCGCGCCAGCGCCGCGCGGGTCGCGGCGAATTTCGCCTGCTCATAGGCGCTGGTGCGGAAATTCCATGGATCGTCGGTGTCGGCATAAAGCCGGGTCAAATGGTCTGGGCTTACGGACATGACGGCACCTCAAAAAAGATCTCGGGCGCGGTGGCAAAGAACTCGACAAATGCGCCGGGCATGGCAAAGCCGGCTGGGTCATCCTCGACGATCCGTCCCAATTGGCTGTCATGGGCGTCTATCGCGCGGCGCTTGGCGCTTTGCCAGTCCGACGTGTCGAAGCTGCGCGGACGCAACCTGCCATGCGCCTGGAGATAGGCCGCATCATCCCAGCGCGACCAGACCGGATAGGCCCAGTGCCGCAGCTCGGGGTGGTGTCGGGTCATATGCGCGGCGATGGCGGCAGTGGCCTTGTGATCGGCGTGATGGTCGATACCGGAACTGGCCAGCAGCGTGCGCACCCGCAACTGCGCGCATAGATCCGCAAGGGTCGCACCGATGGCCGCCCCATCCTGCGCGCCGAGCCAGCCATCGGGATGCCGGAGGAAGCGCACGCTATCGGGCGCGCAGCCCAGATGCGCCAGAGCCCGGATCATTTCCGCCTCGCGCCGCTCCGTCAGCCGGCCACCGCCCCACGCGTGGGAGTTCGGATGCGACGCCGCGCCATCGGTCATGCATATGACATGCACCGCCACGCCCTGCGCCCGCGCCGCAGCGATCAGCCCGCCACAGCCCAAGCTTTCGTCATCGGCATGCGGGGCGAGGATCATCACGGGCCCGCCGCCCGTCAACTCCTTCAGTCCGATCGGCGCGACATCGGCGGTGTCGCTGACAGCGACGCAGGCCGCAGCAGAGGATGGGGCGGCAGCGATTGGGGGGGCAGACCGCCCCCCACGGGCATGCCGGGCAACAGACCGCGAAACTGTCATGGCAGAAGCTCCCAGACCGACCGCCCGGTGTCGAAGGCATGGCGCCCGGTCCGTTGCAGCAACGCGTCGCGGGCGGCTTGTCGCAAATATGTGGCGAGGTCTTCGGCCATCCGCCCGGTCTCGCTGGTTTCGGTGAAATGCGACAAGCCGATGCTTTGTTCGACGGCGGCAATGGCCTGCTGGGCGATCTCCTCGGTCAGCAAGCGCGCCGCCGCCGATAGCGCCACGCCCTGCTCGGGCAGCGCCGCATTATCCGGGCTCTCGGCGAAACAGGCCGCCCGGCGCACGAATGCCTCTGCGCCGAGCGCCCGGATCAAGGGCGGTGTCAGCCGCGCCAGCTGCGCCTCCGCGCCCATGCGGTCCAGCTTGCACAGCTGACGCCGCGCCGCATCGAGCAGGCCGAGCGTCGCGCCCAATTGCAGCGCGGCGATGCGCCAGACACCGGAGACGAACCCCGGCTCGGTCACATAACAGCCCGGTGCGCCAATCCAATCGACCCGCGCGGCATCGATGCCGGTAAAATCATGGCCGCCGGACCGGGTGGCGCGCATCCCGCGCATGGCCCAGCCGCCAGGACTGTGACGGGCGGCATCGGTCACATCGACGATCCCGATCCGTGGCTCGCCGCCATTCACCGTGATGATCGCATGGGTCAGCGTGCCAAGCCCGGAGGCAAAGATCTTGGCCCCCGCCAGCCGATCCCCGTCGAGGCGCACCGGGTCCGCGCCATCGGCCCCCCACACGCCAAAAAACGCGCCCTGCGAGACGAGCTGCGCCAGACGCGCGCGCTGCTCCGCCGTGCCGTGCATCTCGACGATGCGCAGCGCATTGACATGACCTTCATACAGCCGTGCCACCGACAGGTTCGCCCCCGCGATCCGCGTCAGACGGCGCGCCGTTGCGGCAGGATCGATTGCACCGCTATCGGCCAGCAACCCCGCCGCGCGCAGCAGCGCCACCGAATGGTCCAGACCCGCGCCCGTGCGGTGCTGCTCTGGCGCCTGTTCGGCCAAGGCGCGGCTCAGCTCATCAAGGTCGATCGGTGCGGCAGATCTGCGGATATCGATACGGGGTTGGTTCATTCGGCGGCCTCCGTCCGGGTTGCGGCACGCTGCGCGAGCAGGCTTGCCAAGTGATCGTGCCACTGGATCGTGACATGGTGCTGGCGGAATTTATCGGGCATGCGGATGCGGGGCGGCGCCGCGCGCCACTGCCGGATCCGGGCAAGGATTTCGTCTGGCCGATTGGCATCGATCACCTGCCCCGGATCGGCGGCAACCTCATCATTTGCCCCCAGCCCATGATGGACCAAAGCGGGGGTGCCGACGGCGTTGGCCTCCGCGATGACAAGCCCGAACGTCTCCGCGAATTGGGTCTGCGGGTAGAACAGACACAGCGCGCGGCGCATCTCAGACAGCAGATCCGCGCGGCTGAGCGATCCGAGGATCTCGACCCCATCGGGCACCGGCCCGGCGTCCCATGCCATGTAGCCCGGATCCGCAACCGCCAGCCTCAGCTCCGGCAGATGGCGGCGCAGTTCCGCGAATTGACCGAAGACTTGGCGCAGCCCCTTATGCGGCGCGCTGGCGAACAGCAGACGGTCAGGATCGCGCGGCGTCGCATCCGGCTGCAAGATGTCTTCGACCGGGTTGGGAATGGAGGTGATCCGCGGCAGAGCGCCCTCGCCGAGAAACTCCCGCAAGCTGCGCGCATGGCTGTCGGACACGCAGACCACATCGATTCCGGCATCGGCCAAGGCCGCGCCCATGCGCCGGTTATGACGGCCGGGATGGACGTGCAGCCACAGGCTTATCGGAATATCGGGGCGGGAGCGGCGCAGGCGGCAGGCGATCTTCCACGCGTTGATGACCACAAATGCATCGGGCCCGTCCACATCGCTATCCTGCCACGCCGCTTTGAGCGGGCGCAGCCCCGGCGCGGCGCGCTCATCGGCGCAGGCTTTCTGAAACAGCCGGAATTCGAAATGCGACGCCAGCGCTTCCATGTTGCGCAGCACCGTCGCTTCGGTGCCGCCGATGCCCTGCGCGGGGGCGATGCCCGGCCCATAGGGGACGGCGCAACAGCTATCGACAATGCCGATGATCGGCCTGTGACGGGCGCGATATGCGTGACTGATGGGGCTCACTGGGCGGCCTGAAGGCTAGGCGCGCAGCAGCGCAGGGCGGCGTCGCGGGCGGCGCGGGTGGCGTCGGTCATTGGCATGTCGCGCGGGCGCAGACGCTCGGGCGCCGAGCAGAAATCGACCTCCAGATCGGCCAGATCAACAGGCACCGGCGCCACCTGCCCCGTCGCGCGCCACTGTGCGACCTTATCCCAGACGCGCGCCCGGTCGGCGCAGCGTTGCGGGCTGTCGTAATCGGACGCGGCGGATTGGGTCAGGCTGTCGGGCGTCTCGACCTTGGTGAGCAAGGCATCCGGAATGACCCAGATCACTTCGCCATTCAGGATCAGGCGGTTGCGGAATTCCCGATCCTCTTCGATGCAATCCTCGAACCCGCCAAGCCGGGCAAAGATGTCATGCCGGAACAGACCGGAATTGATATGGGTCCAGTCGCCGGGCACTTCCGATCCCATCTGAAGATTGGGGAACAGATCATCGACCATCGACAAGGTCCGTGCGATCCGCACCTTGCGCCCGTCTGGCAACAGCAGGTCGTGATGAGTCAGCACCGCGCCCACGTCGAGCTGCGTGTTGGCCCGTTTGCCGATCATGTCCCAGTTCAGGCTGTAATGGGCCTGCACATCGCGCCGCGCCAGCACGCGCACCTGTCGCAGGACCTTATCGCGGTCTGGGATGTCGTCGCTGTCGTGGAATGTGACCCCCGCGCCATCGCTCAGCAACAGAGCCGCATTCTTGGCCCCCGCCGTGCCAAGGTTGCGCCCGAGCCGAAGATAGGTGAACCGTGGATGCCCGAAGAACGGCTCCAACACCCGCTGCGTGTCATCGCTGGACGCATCATCGACGACCAGCACATCGCGGTTCCACCATGACTGATCCAGGGCGGCGCGCACCGCCGTTTCGATCAGATGCGCGCGGTTATAGGTGGGTATCACGATATCTATGCGCGGTGCCATGTCGTCGGTGGTCATGCCATCCCTCCCTGAGCCACGATGCCGGTGCGGTAGCGCAGCAATTGTTTCTGGACCATCAACGCGGCAGGCACCGGTAAGGCCAATGCACCCCAAGCAAGCTGCACCAGCGGCTCGGCGTCAAACGCGGCGGGCGCGGCAAGGACCACCAGCGCCAGCAGGACCACCCGGTCCACGGGAACGTCACGCGCGCTGACCGAGGTTTCCGGGCGCTTGGCGGTGACGGTGAAGCGCAGGCGGGTCGGCAGGCAGGCATCCACCGTCGCCCGCGCCGCGACCGGGGCCAGCGCCAATCGCGCGGCAAAGGCTTGCAGCACGATGCCAAGCGGGCGACCATCATGCATCCCGCGTCGAAACAACCTGAGCGCGATTTCAGTTAAGCTCACAAGGATACATAGCGCCGCGATGCGCAACAGCGCGGGGTGGGCCTGCTGCGTCAGGATCAACGCACCCGACAGCGCCGCCGCAGGGATCAGCGAGAAATTCAGCCACGCGCCCAATTGCGCCACCATCGCCCGGACCTGACGCGGGCTGAGCCGCCCGGCGGGGTGCGTCAGGGTTGGCAAGTGGTGGAACAGCGTGCGCAAATTGCCGCTGGCCCAGCGATAGCGCTGCGCGTCGAGATCGCGCAGCGTGAAGGGCAGATAGCCGTTGCCGGTGACGCTGGCGATGTAGCGGCCCCGGAAACCGGCGGCGCAAAGGCGCACGCCCAGTTCCGCGTCTTCGGTCGTGGTGCGCCCCGACCAGCCCCCGACCGTTTCCAACGCGGCGCGGCGGATGACCGACAGAGTCCCGGTCAGAAGCACCGCTTCGGCGCCATCGGCCATTTCCGCATCCGTGCGGAAATAATCCTCCAACTCCATGTCGACACCGGCGGGGCTATCGACAGATGTCGCGTAAGCCTGCGGAAACTGGACATAATCCGCCCCGCTCTCCTGCAATGCAGTGGCGGCTTCGGACAGGAACGACGGGACCACGCGATAATCCGCATCGACGGTGACGATGTGGGTCGTGTCCTTGCGGGCGGCTTCCAACGCAATGTTAAGCGCCCCTGCTTTCGCCCCCGTTACCCCCATGCGATGCAGAAATCGGAACCGGGGTCCGAATGTTGCACAGGCCGCCTCAACGGGACGCCAAAGCGCGGGATCGGCGGTGTTATTGTCGATCACGATGACCTCGAACCGATCCGCCGCGTAATCCTGAACTGCGAGCGCCGCAAGCGTGCGAATGACCATCTCCGCCGGTTCGTCATGGGTCGCGACATGGACCGAAAAAATGGGCTGCGGACCGGGCACGGGATGGGTCGGCGCGGGGGCCGCCTGCTTCATGCCGATGCTCAGGGCCAACTTGCCCAATTGCACCGCTAGAACTCCGGAACACAGCAACGCGACAGGCAGGGGCGCGAGGGCGGCAGTCACAAAGACAAGGCTGAAGACAGCACTGGATAGAAGCATCCATCACCCCGAGGCGTTAAATGTGACGATAAGACATGGACATCCGGCGGTTGAGTTCCGCAATCGGCAAACATGAAACGTTACCGGCTAGTTTTCGTTCCGTCAGACCAGCATCTGCGCGGTTTTTTGCCAAAATCGTCGATGGCGGGAATGTGAAAAGACATGGTCATCGCGCGAGGGGTTCGGCACGCGGAGGCAGGCGCTGACGCCGGGTGATTCCCATCTGGAGCGGCCGGAAAACGGTCAGCGCCCCTGCCCCATTGTTTCGCACGCGAAACAATTTACAGGTTGGCAATATATCTGTGCGAGAAAACGCGCAGGAACCTGCTGCCACGGGGGCTGCGGGACGATGCGTTAAGGAGATTTTCAAAGGTAGACAGACGCGCCGATACTGCGCTTCGGCTGCGATCTTTGCGACTGTGCCACAATCGTCCGTCCGGACAGGCGCATTGCCCGCCCGGATCAGACAATTACAGGTTTTAGGTCAAGCGAAGTGATCGGCGAAGGCCGATTTCCAAGCCCGGACCAGATCCGCCATCGGAGCATTTGCACCGCCCAGCGACAGCGTCGCCCCACCGAACTGCCCCACCTGTTCCAGCGGCAGGTCATTGGCTGCGGCGGCGGAGAGCAGCGCTTCGGCCTGAGCCGGATCTGCGGCGATCAGGTAGCGCGCCTGATCCTCGCCATAAAGCGCGGCCGTGCCGGTCACGTCGAGGGTGAGGCCGCATTCAGCAGCGGCGGCCATCTCGAACGCGGCAAGCGCGAGCCCGCCATCGGACAGATCTGTGCAGGCACGGATCGCGCGGGCGTTGTTGCGCACGAAGACACCATGTGCGCGCTCGACTTCGAGGTCCACATGGGGCGCGTCGCCATCCTCGCGGCCCAGCAGTTCGTAGAGCAGCGCGGATTGACCCAGATGGGTGCCTTCGCCGCCGAGCAGAAGCAGCAGGTCGCCCTCCTGCGCCGGTCCGCCGATCAGATCGTCGAGCGTGTCGAGCAGGCCGACCGCGCCGATGGTGGGCGTGGGCAAGATGCCGGTGCCGTCGGTCTCGTTATAGAGCGAGACATTGCCCGAAACGATGGGCGTGTCGAGCGCGGCGCAGGCCTCGCCGATGCCTTTGATCGCGCCGACGAACTGGCCCATGATTTCGGGCTTTTCGGGATTGCCGAAGTTGAGGTTGTCGGTCGTCGCCAAGGGCCGGGCCCCCACGGCGCAAAGGTTGCGATAGGCTTCGGCCACGGCCTGACGCCCGCCCTGCTGCGGGTTGGCGCGGACATAGCGCGGCGTCACATCCGAGGTGAAGGCCAGTGCTTTTGCCGTGCCATGCACGCGGATCACACCTGCGCCCATGCCCGGCGCGCGCACCGTGTCGGCCATGACCATATGGTCGTATTGCTCCCAGACCCACGATTTCTGCGCGTGGTTGGGCGAGGTGATGAGCGCGCGCAGCGCGTCGATGGCGTCGACCTCGGCCACATCGCCCAGCGGCGCGGCGGGCGGGGTTTCGACCCACGGACGGTCATATTCGGGGGCGGAGCCGGCCAGCGTGCCCAGCGGCAGGTCGGCCATGACGGAATTGTGGTGCATGACGAGAAAACGATCCTCGGCGATGGTTTCCCCGACGATGGCAAAGTCGAGATCCCATTTCTCGAACACCGCCTTGGCTTCGGCCTCCTTTTCAGGACGCAGGACCATGAGCATCCGCTCTTGGCTTTCCGAGAGCATCATCTCATAGGCGGTCATCGCGGTTTCGCGCACCGGCACCGCATCGAGGTTCAGACGCACGCCCAAGCCGCCCTTGTCGCCCATCTCAACGGCGGAACAGGTCAGACCCGCCGCGCCCATATCCTGAATCGAGATCACGGCGCCGGTCTGCATCAGCTCCAGCGTCGCTTCCATCAGGCGCTTTTCGGTGAAGGGGTCGCCGACCTGCACGGTGGGGCGTTTTTCTTCGATCGTGTCGTCGAATTCCGCCGAGGCCATGGTCGCGCCGCCGACGCCATCGCGGCCCGTCTTGGCGCCCAGATAGACGACCGGCATGCCGACGCCCGAGGCTGCGGAATAGAAAATACCATCCGCATCGGCCAGACCGGCAGCGAAGGCATTGACGAGGCAATTGCCGTTATAGGCCGGGTGGAAGCGCACTTCGCCGCCCACGGTGGGCACGCCGAAACAATTGCCGTAGCCGCCGATACCCTCGACGACGCCATGCACCAGCTGCCGGGTCTTGGGGTGGTCTTTCTCCCCAAAGGACAGCGCGTTCATCGCCGCGACGGGGCGTGCGCCCATGGTAAACACGTCGCGCAGGATGCCGCCCACGCCCGTCGCCGCGCCCTGATAGGGCTCGATATAGGACGGGTGATTGTGGCTCTCCATCTTGAACACGACGACCTGATTGTCGCCGATGTCCACGACGCCCGCGTTTTCACCGGGGCCGCACACGACCTGCGGACCTTCGGTCGGCAGGGTGCGGAGCCATTTCTTGGAGGATTTATAGGAACAATGCTCGTTCCACATCGCGGAGAAAATCCCCAACTCGGTGAAGCTTGGCTCGCGTCCGATGATGTCGAGGATCCGCGCATATTCGTCGGGCGTGAGCCCGTGGGCTGCGATCAGCTCTTCGGTGATCTCGGGCTCATCCATGTCATATCCCCTATGGCAGGCGCCTTGCGGCAGTCGCGGCTCTCATAGGGCAATCCTGCGCGGGGGAAAAGACGCGGCGGCAGGGATGTTGCAACGCAACGCGGGAAATCGGGCGCGAAGCTGGGCGGGATAAATGGTGGTCAGTCGTCCGATAGCTGCTGGAGCCGCTCGACCAACGTCTCGCGGGTGATGGCGGTGCGCAGGACACCGCCCGTCAACGCATCATTGGGCACGGCGAGCGTAAAGGTCGCGACATCGACGCCCAGTTCCGCCGTCGGCGCGACGGTCAAGGCCAGTTGGGCGTTTTCATAGGGGCGCACTTGTTCGATATGGCCGAGCAGGTCATCCTCGGCGCTGCGGACCTCCACCCCCACGAATTCAACGGACAGATGCCCCGCGCCGATCGCATTGCGCGCCTGTGCCGTGTCGAGAATGGCGGTGCTGTCGATGGCTGTGGGTTCGGGGCGGCGGACGGGGCGGCGGATCTTGCTGCTTTCGGGGGCCTCGGCAGAGACGCGCATCAGCATTTCGCCGCCGATCAGCGTATCCGGTCCCGGCCCCGTGACCGCCAGCAGCGGGTCTTCGGCTCCAAAGGGTGCGGCGATGGTTGGGTTAAATGCGAACTCATCGGCAGCCGTGGCGGAAGGCGCAGTTGCGAGGGCCATAAAAACGGCGGAAAGAGCCGCGCTAAATCGTTTAATTTTAATGAGATGCGCGGTGACGTTAAACATATAGATCCCGGAGTTTTCTGCACGTCCGTAGCCCCCGGAAATGCATCCTTGTAACGCTGTAACGCAGCAGGGGGATAAAGGTTGCGGCGGCTGCGCGCCATACTCGTTCGGGGGCGTCCCGCACGAGTGAGGCCGGGACGCCCTCGGTCAATTCCGACAGAAAAAGTCAGATAGCGGTTGACGCCGCGCGTCCCGCCCTGTTTACCCATGCCCAAATTTAACCGGAGGACCATTATATGATCGCCAGCCCCCGCATCCTTGCACTTGCCGCGCTTGCCGGCACCACCGCCCTGCCCGCCATTGCACAGGAAGTGAACGTCTATTCCTACCGCCAGCCCGAACTGATCGAGCCGCTGACGGATGCGTTCACCGATGAGACCGGCATCAAGGTCAACATCGTCTATCTGGAAAAGGGCGTGGCCGAGCGGTTGAAGGCCGAGGGCGCACGTTCGCCCGCCGATCTGGCGCTGACGGTCGACATCACCCGTCTGGCCTCGCTCAAGGATGCGGGCGTGTTGCAAGCGGTCGAAAGCGACGCGCTGGAAGCCTCCGTTCCCGCCGAATTCCAAGACCCCGACAACCAGTGGTTCGCCCTGACCAGCCGCGCGCGCATCGTCTATGCCTCGAAGGATCGGGTCAGCGACGACGAGGTGACCACCTATGAGGATCTGGCGAGCGAGAAATGGCGCGGGCGCATCTGCACGCGGTCCGGTCTGCACGCTTATAACGTGGCACTGACCGCCGGGATGATGGAACAGCATGGCCCGGAATTCACCCGCGACTGGCTGGAGGGGCTGAAATCCAACCTCGCCCGCAAGCCGCAGGGCAATGACCGCGCGCAGGTGAAGGCCGTGTCCGAGGGCGAATGCGACATCTCGCTGGGCAACACCTATTACATGGCGCTGATGCTGAAGAATGACGAGCAGCGCCAGTGGGCTGACTCCGTGCGCATCCTGTTCCCGACCTTCGAGGACGGTGGCACCCATGTGAACGTATCGGGCGTTGGCCTGACGAAAGCCGCACCGAACAAGGAAAACGCCATCAAGCTGATGGAATTCCTTGCTTCCGAAGAGGGTCAGAAGCTCTATGCCGAGATCAACCACGAATTCCCGGTGAACCCGGCCGTATCGATTGAGGGCGTGATGGAAGAATACACCAACTTCACCCCCGATGACGCGAACCTTCAGGATCTGGCCGATCTGCGCGGCGACGCGGTGAAATTGGCCGAGGAAGTCGATTTCGACGGCTGATTTGGCTGGATGTGATTGAATGGAGGGCGCGCTGGCTTGGGTCAGCGCGCCCTTTTTCGTTCGGGAGGCGCGGTGGGGAGTGCCGGTGCCTCTCGCAACCTGTGTGGGGGTAGATGCGCGCCCTGCCCCGCCTCACGAAAAACCCCGCCACGCGCGATTGGCATGGCGGGGTGGGATCGGCGCGGCGCGGATGCGCCGCCTCTTAGGTCAGATCACTTGTTGGCGTCGATGGAGGCCAGCAGGCTGTCGACCATTTCGTCACCGATATTGTCGCGGACCATCTGCTGGATCGGCTGGGTCTTCTCGCGGAAGGCGGCCAGTTGATCGTCGGTCAGGTCGATGACCTCCATGTTGGCTTCGATCTGCGCGCGCTGCTCGGCGAGCATCTCATCCTGAAGCTCCCACTGGAAGGTCTCCGCGTCGGACAAGGCGGTGTCGACGACCTGCTGAAGGTCTTCGGGCAGGCTGTTGAACCAGTCGAGGTTGAGCAGGTTCACGTTGGCCAGCAGGATGTGGCTGGTGGTGGTGAGATAGTCCTGCACTTCGTAGAAACGCTGCGACAGGATGTGGCCGAAGGGGTTTTCCTGACCGTCGACAACGCCCTGCTGAAGCGCGCCGTAAAGCTCAGGGAATGCAATCGGGGTCGGCGCGGCGCCGATGGATTCCCAGATGGCGACCGAATAGGGGTTCTCAGGCACGCGGATGCGCAGGTTGTTCGAGGAGATGTCATCGGGGCTCGACACCGGCACCGAAGAGGTCGTCAGCTGACGGAAACCGCCATTGTGGAATTTGCCGAATTTCATGCCCTGCTCTTCGAGCTTGGCGGAAATCGCGGTGGTGAATTCGCTGTCGTTGAGGATCGCGCGCAGCTTGGCGGTATCGGTCGGGAAAACGTAAGGGATCTCGAAAGCGGCGAATTCGGGCACGAATTGCACGGCGCCGGAGGTCGAGGTCGGCACAAATTGCACGTCGCCCAACAGCATCGATTCCATCAGCTCACGGTCACCGCCAAGCGCGCCGCCGGGCTGGTGCTGCACGTCGATGCGGCCTTCGGATTTCTCCTCGATGTCCTTCTCGATTTTCTCGAACGCCTGATAGAGCGGGTGCGAGGTATCGGCCAGCGTATGGGCCAGGATCATGGTGTAATCCGCCGCCGCTGCGGGCAGCGCCGTGGTGATCGCCAGCAGCGCGGATGCGCCGAGGGTTTTCATGGTGATGGTCATTTAGATGTCCTCCCTTTCAAATTGGACGTGGTCTTGGGGTCGGGGCCGGGCTGGAACGCGCGCTTAGCGGTTGAGGCTCGGCAGCCAGAGGGTGAGCGCGGGCACATAGGTCACAAAGACCAGCCCCACGAGCAGCAGCGCGATCGGCACGACCAGCCCGCGGCAGATCTGGATCACCGACAGTTTGGTGATGCCGGAGGCCACGTAGATGTTCACCCCTACCGGTGGCGTGGCGAAACCGATGGCCAGATTGACCACCATGATCATGCCGAAATGCAGCGGATCGACACCGTAAGGGGCCAAGACCGGCAGCAGGATCGGGGTGAGGACGATGATTGCGGAGAGGGTCTCCATCACCATGCCGACCCCCAGCAAGATCAGGTTCACCAGCAGCAGCAGCACCAGCCGTTCGTCAATTGCGCCGCCGACGAAGGCCCCGATGGCAGCCGGCACTTGCAACAGCGTCAGGACGCGGCCAAGCGCGGCGCCGGTGCCAGCGATGATCAGGATCGGTGCGATGGTCAGTGCGGTGTTGACCAGCACGCCCATCATGTCGCGCAATCCAAGTTCGCGGAAAATCACCATCGACACGAACGCGCCGTAGACACAGGCGATGGCGGCGGCCTCGGTCGGGGTGAATGCCCCCGCATAGATGCCGCCCAGCACGAAGATCGGGGCGACCAAGGCCCAGAAGGATGTCTTGAACGCCCGCGCGACGCTGACCGAGCCCGCATCGGAGGTGATGTTGGCGTGGTGCTTGCGCCCGTAGACATGGGCATAGGCCATGAGCAGACCGCCGATGACGATGGCGGGGATGATCCCGCCGATGAACAGCGCCCCGACCGACACCTGCGCCGCCATGCCATAGATGATCATCGGGATCGAGGGCGGCACGATGACGCCCAGCGTCCCGGCTGCGGTGATGAGCGCGGTCGAGAAGCGCAGGTCATAGCCCCGGCTGACCAGCAGCGGCACGGCCATGGAGCCGATCGCCGCAACCGTCGCGGGCGAAGAGCCGGAGATCGCGCCAAAGAGCAGGCAGGCGGCCACGGAGGACATGGCGAGCCCGCCCTTGAACCGCCCGAACACCGCATCGGCAAAGCTGAACAACCGCCGCGCCAGCCCGCCTTGGGTCATGATTTCCCCCGCCAGGATGAACAGCGGCACAGCGAGAAGCGGGAAACTGTCAAGTGCGGTGACGACGGAGCGCACCATCTGGCCGGGATTGGTGGGCGCGCCCATCCAGCCCGGCAGCAGCGCGGCAAAGCCCAGCGAAAACGCCACCGGCACGGTGATGGCCATCACCAGAAGAAAGAAGATCAGCGCGAATATGGCATACATGTCCCGGCCCTCACATTTCGATCGGGTCGAGAGCTTCGCGCTCCTCGACCGGGGTTCCGGGGAGATTGCCGCCACGAAGGACGGTGACGATCACTTGCAGCGCGCGCAGCAGCGCCAGTCCCAGCCCGACGGGCACCGCCGCGTAGACGGTCCACATCTGGATGCCGAGCCCCGGCGAGGTCTGCCCGATGCGGGCAATGCGCCGGGTCAGCGGCACCGAATACCAGACCATCAGCGCAAAAAAGATCGCCGAGCCTACCAGCGCGACCATGGCGAACGCCTTCATGCTGCGCGGGCCGATCAGCGTCGGCAGCAGATCGACGGAGATGTTGCGCCCCTCGCGCACCGCAAGGCTGACACCGATGAAGGTGCACCACACCAGCAGGTAGCGGGCCAGTTCTTCGGACCAGACCAGCGGCGAGCCTAGCAGATACCGCGCCACCACCTGCGCGGCGAGGATCGTGACTAGCGAAAACAGGATCGCGGCAAGGATGTAGCGTTCGAAATTCGCCTCGATGAAGCGCAGGATCTTCATGTCCTGTCCTCAGTTGCGGGCAGTGGCGCGTCGATGACCTTACCGGGATTGAGGATGCCCTTAGGATCGAGCGCGGCCTTGATCCGCGCCATCAGGGCCAGCTCTTCAGGACTGCGGGAATAGGACAGGTAGGGTTTCTTGGTCAGGCCAATGCCGTGTTCCGCCGAAATCGAGCCGCCGAAATCGCGGATGATCTCATAGACGACCTTGCTGATCTCGGCCTGCGGCTGCGCCGCGTCCCCCGGCACCCATGCCAGCAAATGCAGGTTGCCGTCGCCGATATGGCCGTAATAGCACGACAGACAGCCCGGAACGTCGCGCGCCAGCCGGGTGCGGCAGGCCTGCGCGTATTCGTCCATCCGCCCCACCGACATCGACACGTCATAGGCCATGTGCGGGCCCAGCAACGCCTTGAATTCCGCTGCCGCGTCGCGGGTGGCCCAGAAGGCTTTTACATCCGACAGCGACTGCGACATGGCGCCATCCTCGATCACGCCCTGCTCAAACAGGGCTTCGAGGAATTTCTCGAAACGGGCGCCATCAATGCCTTCATCCGTGCCCTGACTTTCGATCAGGACGTAGAATGCGTGTTCCCCGGCAAGCGGGCTGCGCACGCCCTCGGCGCGCATGGCGATGTTCCAATAGTCGGGCCACATGACCTCGAACGCCGACAGGTTCGGGCCAAGGCCACGGCGCGCGGCGGTGAGCATGTTCAGCACCGCGTCGTAGCTGGCAGCACCCAGCACAGCGGCATGGGTCGCGCCGGGCAGCGGATGCAGTTTCAGCACCAGCCGGGTGATGATCCCCAGCGTGCCCTCGGCGCCGATGAACAGCTGTTTCAGGTCATAGCCGGTATTGTTCTTCATCATCTTGTTGAGATTGGTCAGCACGGTGCCATCGGGCAGCACGACCTCCATTCCCAGCACCAGATCGCGGGCCATGCCGTAGCGGATCACCCGGTTGCCGCCCGCATTGGTCGACACGTTGCCGCCAATGGCACAGGAGCCGCGCGCGCCCAGATCGAGCGAGAAGTATAGCCCGCGCTCTTCCGCGGCTTTCTGGATGACCTCAAGCGGGGTGCCTGCCCAGACCGTCATGGTAGAGGCGGCCTCATCCACATCGATCACGCCTGTCATACGCTCAAGCGACAGCGCCACGCCGCCTTCGATAGGGCGCGCGCCGCCCGACAGGCCGGTCAGCCCGCCCTGCGGCACAACGACGGTCCCGGTGGTGTGGGCGGCGGTCATGATCGCCGCGACATCTTCGGTGGTGCGAGGGCGAAACAACGCGACAGGGCTTTGCGGGTCGAGCGAAGACCAGTCATTGCGGTTACGCTCCGGCACCGGATCCAGCGCAAGCGCCTGCAGCGCCGGATCGAGTCGCGCCATCAATGCGCTACGCGCATCTGTCAAATCTGTCGTCATATTTCCCCCCTTTACCGACGCGTCCCCTGCGCCGATCAGTCGCTGCCGAACAAAACATGACGTTTTGACCAGCAGCCTCCCTCTGACTGCACCGAAAACTATCACTTGAATCTCAGCTGTCAATCAACCAACATGTTAGTCGAAAATAATCTTCCTTTTGCACCGTCCTGGAGGCTTCTATGTCCACCGCCGATTCCGCGCCGCGCGCCCATATGTTTGGCGTCTCCGCCGCGCTGGTCACCCCGTTTACCGCCGATGGCAGCATCGACAGCGCTGCCACGCAGGCCCATGTCGCGGACCTGATCGAGCGCGGCATTGACGGCGTTACGCTTTTCGGCACCACGGGCGAAGGGGCCTCGCTTGGTGCGACCGACCGCGCGGCGATCTTTGATGCGGTGCTGGCCACCGGCATCGCGCCGGCGCGTGTCACCGTCTGCATCTGCGCCACCGATCTGGAATCGGCTGTGGCCAAGGCGGGCGAAGCATTCGACCGTGGCATCACCCGCCTGCTGCTGACCCCGCCGTTCTATTTCAAGGGTGTCAGCGATGATGCGCTCTTCGGGTGGATTTCGGGCTTTGTCGCGCAGACCGCCGCCCATGCACCTGAGATCATCCTCTATCACATTCCGCAGGTCACGATGATCCCGCTTTCGCCCGCGCTGATCCGCCGGCTGAAGGACGCCTTCCCCGCCGAGATTTACGGCGTCAAGGACAGCGCCGGCGATTGGGACAACACCGTGCAGCTGCTGCCGTGGGATGATCTGGCGATCATGATCGGCGATGAGCGTCTGCTGGCGCGCGCCGCGCCGCTGGGCGGGGCGGGCTCGATCAGCGGGATGGCGAACCTGTTTCCGGAACGTATGGCCGGGCTGGTGCATCGCGCCCAACCCGACGCCGATCTGGACGCGCTGGTCGTGGATGTGATCACCCATCCGGTGACGCCGATGGTCAAGGCGCTGGTCGGGCGCATGCGCGGCGATCACGGCTGGAGCCGCACGCGCCTGCCGCTGGAGCCTGCCGCGACGGATGCGACCGACGCGCTTGCACAGCGCTGCCGCGACATGCTTGGTTAAGCCGTTCCACGGGCCCGAGGCAAACGCCGTGTCGGGCCCGTGACGCATATCCAGGGAGACATGCCGATGTCGCTGCGTGAACGCGCCTATGCAAGCTTTACCCAGCATCTGCTGGACCGGGATCTGACGCCCGGTCAGTTCGTGTCGCAACGCGAACTGGTGGAGCTGACCGGCTATCCGCTGGGGGCGATCCGCGAGATGATCCCCCGGCTGGAATCCGATGGGCTGATCCGCACGGTGCCGCATCGCGGCTTGCAGATCGCGCATGTGGACATGGACCTGATCCGCAACGCATTTCAGGTGCGGCTGCTGGTGGAGCGCGAGGCAGTGGCGCATTTCGCACAGACGGCCCCGGCGGCGCGCATCGACGCCCTGCGCGAGGCCCATCTGCGGGTGCGCGCGCTGGCGGAGCGCGACGTGACGCCGGAGCTGAACCGCGAAGCCCAGCAGATGGACTGGGACATGCATGATGAAATGGTCGCCTCCCTCGGCAATGCGCTGATCACCGACATTTACCGGGTGAATTCGATCAAGATCCGCCTGATCCGCACCGATGACACGCGGATGCTGCCGGAATTGGTGGTGTCGGTGATGGACGAGCATCTGGCGCTGATCGAGGCGCTGGCGACACGCGACAAAGCGGCCTCCGTCGCGGCGCTCGAGGCCCATGTAGAAAGCGCAAAGCGGCGCGTGGTTCGGGTCTGACCCCCCGGCCCCACCGCGACAGCGCAGCATCAGCGCGGTCCCCGGAGGGCCGCAAAAGACATGACGAATAGGGAGATGGCATGACCCATTATATCGGGATCGACGTCGGCACCGGCTCCGCACGGGCGGGCGTTTTCGACGCGCGCGGCACGCTGCTGGGCACCGCGCAGCAGGCAATCGAAAGCTGGCGCCCCGCTGCGGGCCGGGTGCAGCAGAGCTCCGCGAATATCTGGGCGGCGGTGGCGCAGTCGATCCGTGGTGCGCTGGCGGAGTCGGCGGTGGACGCGGCGAGCGTGCGGGGCATCGGCTTTGACGCGACCTGCTCGATGGTGGTGAGTGGCGCGGATGGCGCGCCGGTCAGCATCGACGCGGACGGCGCGGCGGAGCAGGACGTAATCGTCTGGATGGACCATCGCGCCATGGGCGATGCGACAGAGATCAACGCCATCGGGGGCGCGCCGCTGAAACATGTCGGCGGCACCATCAGCCCAGAGATGCAGATGCCGAAGCTGCGCTGGCTGAAGCGTGAATTGCCGCAGGCATGGCAAGCCGCCGAAGCCTTCTGGGATCTGCCGGATTGGCTGGTCCATCGGGCTACGGGGGCGCAGGCGCGCTCGCTCTGCTCGACCGTGTGCAAATGGACCTACATGGCGCATCTGGGCGATCAGGGCGAAGGCTGGGACGACGATTTTCTGCGCGCCATCGGGTTGGAGGACCTGACCGGCGACGGGCATGCGCGGATCGGCACCGAATTCCTGACCCCCGGCGCGCGCGCGGGCGGGCTGAGCGCCGCAGTGGCCGACGAACTGGGCCTGCCCGAAGGCACGCCGGTCGCGGCCTCGCTCATCGATGCCCATGCCGGCGCGCTTGGCACATTGGGATCGGGCGGCGCGGGCGCGGCGGGGCGGCTGGCGGTGATCGCAGGCACTTCCACCTGTCATATCGCCCTGACCGACGAGCCTGCCTTCGTGCCCGGTGTCTGGGGCCCCTATTTCGGCGCGGTCACCCCCGGCGCATGGTGCAATGAGGGTGGACAATCCGCAGCCGGCGCTTTGATCGATGCGATGCTGGCCCGCCACGGCGCGACGCCCGCGCTGAGCGCACAGGCGGAGGCCGAGGGCATCTCGCGCTTTGCCCTGCTCGACCGGCTGCTGGACGAGATGGCGGCCAAGGCCGATGGCGAAACCGCGACCCTGACCGCCGCGCGCCATGTCCAGCCTGACATCCATGGCAACCGCTCGCCTCTGGCCGAGCCATGGCGCCATGCCGGGATCGACGGCATCACGCTGGATACCGGGCTGGAGGATCTGGCGCTGGATTATCTGGCGACCTTGCAGGCGCTGGCCTATGGCACCCGGCACATTCTGGAAGCAATGCGCGACACTGGCGTTGTTATCCGCGAAATCGTGCCTTCTGGCGGATTGGCGCGCAACCGTCTGTTCCTGCGCGAAGTCGCCGATGCGACCGGCTGTGCCGTGGTGGTGCCGCAGGTGGATGAGCCGGTTTTGCTGGGCGTGGCCATGCTGGGCGCGGTCGCCGCCGGGGATCAGCCGGATGCCGCCGCCGCGATGGCCGCGCTTGCGCCCGCTTGCGACCGGATCGAGCCGCGCGCCGCGCTGGCCGAGTGGCACGACCGCAAATACCGCGTGTTCCGGCGCATGCAGGATGACCATGCCGCCTATGCCGCGCTTATGACCGACACAGCCAAGACCGAATCAAAGGAGATTTCGCGATGACCCGTATTGCCCTCGTCGTCAGCGGCGACCTGCGCGAAAGCGCCAACACCACCTGCTGGCCCGCGCAAAAGGCCATGGAAGACAAGCTGACCGACGTGCTTGCCGCGCAAGGCCATGAGCTGTGGCGCGCGCATCCGGTGAAGTCCGAAGGTCATGGCTTTATCTCGACCCAGCGTGAAGGCATGGATGTGTTCGCGGGCATCGACCCCGACATGCCGCTGATCGTCGCCGAGGCCGTCTGGCAATATTCGCACCACGTCCTGCCCGGCCTGACCACCCATCGCGGGCCGATCCTGACGGTTGCCAATTGGGAAGGCGAATTCCCCGGTCTGGTCGGCATGCTGAACCTTAATGGCTCGCTCACCAAAGCGGGCATCGCCTATTCCACCTTGTGGAGCCGCGATTTCGACGATGCGTTCTTCCGCGACGGGCTGGCCCAATGGCTGGAGACCGGCAAGGTCACGCATAGCCCCGATCATGTCCGCCCCTTTGATGCCGAGGCCGTCAGCTCTGAGGATCGCACCCTCGCGCGCGACATCGCGACCGAATGGAAGCGTGACAAGCTGATCATGGGCATTTTCGACGAGGGCTGCATGGGCATGTATAATGCCATCATCCCCGATGAAATGCTGATGCCGCTGGGCATCTTCAAGGAACGCCTGTCGCAATCAGCGCTCTATCACGCCGCGACCCAAGTGCCGCTGGACGAGGGCCGCGCGGCCTATGAATGGATGTGCGACCGGGGCATGACGTTCCATTTCGGGCAAAACCCGGCGACGGAACTGACCGAGGGACAGGTCATCGACCAATGCCGGATGTATGTCGCCGCCGTGCGCATGGCCGATGAATTCGGCTGCGCCGCCATCGGCATTCAATACCAGCAGGGGCTGAAGGATCTGTGGCCTGCCTCGGATCTGGTCGAAGGCATGCTGAACAATTCCGAACGCCCGCCGGTGACCCGCGCCGATGGCAGTGTCATCGCCGAAGGCCAGCCGATCGTGCATTTCAACGAAGTGGACGAATGCGCCGGGCTCGACGCGCTGATGATCAACCGGGTGCATGGCGCGCTGGGGCAGCCGGTGGAAACCACGCTGCATGACCTGCGCTGGGGCGATGCGGATGAAAGCGGCACGGTCGATGGCTTTGTCTGGGTGTTCGAGATCTCCGGCGCCGCGCCGCCCGCGCATCATCCCGGCGGCTGGGCCGGATCGGAAAGCCTGCGCCAGCCGGCGATGTTCTTCCCCGCAGGCGGCGGCTCGCTCAAAGGCTACGCCCGCCCCGGCGATATCGTCTGGAGCCGCGTTTATATCGAAGACGGTCGCTTGAAGATGGACATCGGACGCGGCGAGGCCGTGGCCCTGCCCGACGCTGAAAGCGAACGCCGCTCCCGCGCGACAAGCTACGAATGGCCGATCATGCATGCGGTTCTGTCGGGCGTGGACCGCGACGCGATGATGGGCCGCCACAAAGCGAACCACGTTCAGGTGGCCTATGCCGAGGATCAGGCCGCTGCCAAACGCGCCGTTCTGGCCCGCGCCGCACTGGCGCAGGAATTGGGGCTGGAGGTCAGCCTCTGCGGCGACATCTGAGGCTGGTGTGGGAATAGGAGAGACGCCCGGTGAGAGCCGGGCGTTTTTTCGTTATGAAGCGAGGGTTGCCGAAATTGGCTACCCTGCGCAACGCCAGCCTGCCCGGGGCTGGCGCTACAACGGTTGAGCGGATGCGCTTTATGCCAGCCAAATACCTCCCCGATCCGAGGTCAGCGTGAGGTGAGAAAGCGCCAGCCCGGGGGACGGGCAGGCGCTCGCCCGCGCGGCTTCGCCTTGTTCGCGGGCGTGGATCGCGACCCAATGATGGGCGGCGACGACGCCAACCATGTGCAAGTCGCCTACGCCGAGGATCAGGCGGCGCCGTCATGGGCCGCGCGGCGCTGGCGCTGGAACTGGAGTTGAGCCGCTGCGGCGAGGTTTGAGGATTGCGTAACGAGTATTGGGGCGTCCGGTGATAACCGGGCGGCTTTTTTTGGTGTGCATGCCTGCTGGGCGGTGGCGTTCAAGGCCCGTCTGCTTCTCGCCCTGATGTCAGGCCGTTCGGCCTGCATAAAGGAGAGAGGGCGTCGAGAATTCTTGCGATAGCATTGGGGGCTCGACCGGACCAAGCTGCCTTTCGATGCAGTCATGCAGACGCCCCCTTTGCCAGAAAACCGCTGGCGTGCTGTGAACTGGGGAAGTCTCAGGGAGTGAACCGGCTCAGATAAGGCCCTCTCGAAATATTCATTCAGGACGTCCGACGCGCATTTAGCTATTCAGCAAGACGCGTTGAGACGATAAAGATGTCAATTAGAACAATAAGGCGAACAGCACCCTGAACTTGCTTCGGAAGAAAAGATTGGGCATGCAGACACGGACTGATCGGATAAGAGGCATATCTATGAAAAAGTCCGTATGGATTGCTGCCGGCATTATCGCCTTTGGCCTTGCAATGGCCTCCTGCTCCAGTAGCAAACGTATCCTGTGCTTTAACCCGACTGGTTATTGTGGGGGAAGCAGCACACCGGACCCTGACCGCATTGGAGGTCCGTCCTGGTTCCTTTGGCAATCCAGTGCCGAGGAAAGATTGGCCTATTACCGTGAGGAATGCGCGACCACAAGCCTGCCAATGTCCTCAAATGATGTAACAACCTGCGCTCTTGAGTGGATCAAATCTCAAGCTCATTCAAATTGCGTTCAGTATTATCTGCCGCCGATAGCTCCTAAGGATGAGGCAGAGGAAGCACAGAGAAACAGGCAATTTGAAAGCTGCAAGCGCGACATCCTCGAGCAGCATGGACTGTCATAATAGATCGGCGTCCTGTGCTCTATGTTTCCTATCCGATCCTCGGCGTATTGGCTACCAATGCGGTCCGCAGTGAACGGCCAGGCTCTTTATCCGAATTTCCGCACGATTGCGAAGTCCTTCGTAAGAACGTCGGAAAAGCCGACACTCATAGCAGTCTAGACTGCAGGTAAGATAAGGGACAGAACCTACGCGCGCCACAGTTTCACTAACGCCTGCGTTTGGAACCTTAAGTCCCGCTTAAATTAAGAGATACTCTTAGCCTCCATTTCTGAGACTGTTCGCTCAGTAAGACAAATTATAATTCGGCAACATGCCTGACTGAACACTATTCTCATCAGAGATTCCAAGTCTTCTAATAAAAACTTAGGGTCATATGCAGACCTCAAAATAGCGAAGTCATTGTCCAGTTCTTTAACTTTCGGGTTTTCATAATTAAGTCGCCATTCATGAGCGCACGCATTTCGGATGCGCCTTATCGCATGGAGATGATTGCTCATATCCACCTCTAGCATACCCTCAGAAACTGCGCCGCTTATCCTGCTTTCAAAGTTGTCTCCGCATTTTTTTCCGTTGCCATAGCGCAGACTGTCAAGGGCACGATTTTTCAGCCTCAACTGATGATCAATAAATCTATTCAACGTTGCTTCGATCATTGACCCCCAGACAAGCCCGATCGCTCTAGGCGAAGCTCGGCCATTCTCAATGTTGGCTTCAACTAGGAAATCATGAACCTCTGGCCACGCTGACGTCCATCGGGGAAACACAGGCGATCCATCATTGCATTCTTCGTGAAGTGGTGCAGTGTATGGTCGAATTTCACCGAACTCTCCGCTTACACACCGATTAAATATCTCTCGTCCATGTATTTCAGGGTCATGCGGACTCACAGTAAAGAGATGTTCATCCGCATATGCTGAGGTGCGGATCGTGCAATTAATCTGCGTATTTTCGGAATTAGACCAAACTGGATTTTTAACAGAAATTATCTCAATGTTCATTTCAGACCAAATCCCTTAACATCACCTTTAGCTGGTAGCTTATGTGTTCCTTGTCGCAATAGATTTTACTTGGGGTGATCGTTTTTCGCACGTCCCGCAAACAGCATTTCTTGATGCTGCCACAAAATCTGTTGATATGCCAAGTCGGCGTTCGGTGGGTTTTCCTCTGACCTGCAGACAATAGCGGCAATAATTGTCCGCGGAGCCGACGCACAACCCTCCCCCACATAAAAAAAGGCGGCACCTTTCGGCACCGCCCTTCCCTGTCACGTCGCGCTGATCTCAGAGGTTCAGCTTTTTGCCATAAGCGTCCAGCACCGATTCATGCATCATTTCGCTCAAGGTCGGATGGGCAAAAACCGTGTCTTGCAGCTCGGCCTCGGTGGTTTCGAGCTTCCGGCCCACGACGTAGCCTTGGATCATCTCGGTCACTTCGGCGCCGACCATATGCGCGCCCAGCAATTCGCCGGTTTTCGCGTCGAAGATGGTTTTTACCATGCCTTCGGTTTCGCCAAGCGCGATGGCTTTGCCGTTGGCCATGAACGGGAAGCGACCGACTTTGATCTCAAACCCGGCCTCTTTCGCCTTGGCCTCGGTCAGGCCGACGGAGGCGATCTGCGGGTGGCAATAGGTGCAGCCGGGAATGGCGGCGGGATCGGTGGGGTGCGGATCGCCCTCGCCCGCGATCAGTTCGGCCACCATGACGCCTTCGTGGCTGGCTTTATGGGCAAGCCACGGCGCGCCGGCGATGTCACCGATGGCATAGACGCCCTCGATCCCGGTGCGGCAATAGGGGTCGGTGGTGATATGGGTGCGCTCAACCTTCACGCCCAGATCCTCTAGCCCCAGACCTTCGGTATTGCCGACAATGCCCACGGCGCAGATGACGGTGTCAAATTCCTCAGTCTCGGATTTGCCGCCCTTCTCGAAATGCGCGGTGACTTTGCCCTCCGTGCGGTCGAGTTTGGTCACCGTGGTCTTTTCGCGGATCTTCATGCCCTGCTTGTCGAAGGACTTCTTCGCGATCTTGGCGATTTCTTCATCCTCGACGGGCAGGATGCGATCCATCACCTCGACCACAGTCGTGTCCGCGCCCAGCGTGTTGTAGAAGCTGGCGAATTCGATACCGATCGCGCCGGAGCCGATGACCAGCAGCTTCTTGGGCATATGCGGCGGCACAAGCGCGTGGCGGTAGGTCCAGACGCGTTTGCCATCGGCCTCAAGCCCCGGCAATTCGCGGGCCCGCGCGCCGGTGGCGATGACGATGTTCTTGGCGCTCAGATCTTCGGTGCCCTTGTCGGTTTTCACCGACACGCGGCCCTTGCCGGGGATGGTGGCTTCGCCCATCACCACGGTGATCTTGTTCTTCTTCATCAGGTGGCCGACACCGCCATTGAGCTGTTTGGCCACCCCGCGGGAGCGTTTCACAACGGCGTCGAGGTCGTAGCTGATTTTCTCGGCGGCAAGGCCAAATTCCTTGGCGCGCTCCATCAGATGGAACACCTCGGAACTGCGCAGCATCGCCTTGGTCGGGATGCAGCCCCAGTTCAGGCATATCCCGCCCAGATTCTCACGCTCGACAATCGCCACCGACAGGCCAAGCTGGGCGCCGCGAATTGCCGCGATATAGCCGCCCGGGCCCGAGCCGATGACGATCATGTCGTATGTCTTGCCGGCCATCTGATCCTCCAGTTCAATAGATAGTTTAGCATTAAACCATTTTGGGTGCCGTCGCAAACCGCGTGCGGGCGCAACCCTGCCCTGCACCCGCGTCATGCGACCTAGTCTAGCGCGTTCAATTCCCCGGCGTAGCCTGTTTCATCCAGCCAGCGTTTCTCGCGCCGTTCCATCGCGCGGTCGAGCGCGGGATTGCGATAGGGGAAGCGACCGAATTTGCGGATCACCTCGCGGTGGGCGCGGGCGTGGCGCAGATTGGCGCCGCCCGTATCGGGCATGCGGGTCAGAAACAGCCGCACGGCGCGATCCTGTGCCACCGACAATTCGGAATGCATATAGGGCAGATAGAAGAACTGCCGCTCTGGCTCCTCAATCGCGAGGTCCTGATCGACGTGGATTGCGCTATAGGCCGCGCGCAGGGCCAGCCGGTCCGTGACAAACGCACGGGCGTCGCCCCGGAACATGTTGCGCGGGAATTGATCGGTCAGAATGATATAAGCCAGCGCGCCGCGCGGACTGCACCGCCACTCGCGCAGCTTACCCTGACGGGCCTGCTGCCAGACGGGTTCAAACCGCTGGCAAATTTCAGTGTCGAGCGTTTCGCTCTGCCGATACCACCCCTCCGGCCCGACATCGTCGAGCCAGAACTCCAGAACTTCCTGCGGCGTTGTCATCGTGTTCGCTCCGGACGGTCGTTATTGCCCGATCAGAGTTTCACGCGGATCGCGGAAGCGCAACTGCTGCGCATGGGATGCGGGATGCAGGCCCGGCCGAGGACGGCCCGGCCGTTACCCAGTGCGGTCGGCGGCTTCGCGCGCGGCATATTCCAATTCGGCCTCGTCTTGCGCGTCGGACACGACCTCCTCCTGATTTTCGATGAACACTTCTTGCGCCAGTTCGGCGACCACGGAGGTGGCCGTCGGCAGGATCGGGGCGTAGCTGACCGTTTCCACGCTGGAGGGCGACTGGCGCTGCGTCATCCGCCATGCGGCGTAAAGCGCGAGAGCTGCCATCAACAGGCCGATAAACAGGAAGAAGCCGTAGGGCCCCACCTGCGCCATGATCCAACCTGTCAGAAGCGGACCTGCAATCGCGCCAAGCCCGTTGAGAAACAGCAGCCCGCCGGACGCCGCCGCCATATCCTCGGGGTCGAGGTAATCGTTGGTATAGGCAATCAGCAAAGCGTAGAGCGGGTTGGTCATGCCCCCGACCCCGAACGCCACCATCAGTAGCACCACATAGCTGCTGGCGCCGAACATAAGCCCCAGCGCGGAAATGACCGTGCCGATGACGGAAATCCACAAGATCATCCCCCGCCGGTCCAGCCGATCCGACATCCAGCCCACCGGGAATTGGCAGCACAGCCCGCCCAGATAAAGCGCCGCGACGAAGCTGGAGATCTGCGCGACAGACAGGCCCGCCGCAGAGCCGAACACCGACGCCATGCCCAGCATCGCGGAATACATGCCGCCCAGCAGGAAGATGCCGATGCAGCCTAATGGCGAGATGGTGTAAAGCTGGCGCAAGCTCATCGGTTTGGTGGTGGCAAAGGCCGGGGTTGGCGCGACGCTCAGCAAAATGGGCGTGAAGGAGATCGACACCAGCACCGAGGGGATCACGAACAAGATGAACCCCGACGGATCGCCCAGCACCAGCAAGCCTTGGGCGATGACGATGCCCGCGCTTTGGGTGATCATGTAAAGCGACAGCGCCTTGCCACGATTGGAGTTATCGACGGAGTTGTTGAGCCAGCTTTCCGCCGTCACATAGACCGCCGAGAAGCAGAACCCGATCAGAATACGCCCGATTGTCCAGCTGATCGGATGCGCGAAAGCGGGATAGAGGATCAAGATCGCGGAGATCATCGAGCCGAGCGCCGCGAAGACGCGGATATGCCCGACCCGCCGGATCATCCCCGGAGCCAGACGCGAGCCGCCGAGGAACCCGACAAAATATCCGGACATGACAATGGACATGGCCAGCGTCGAGAAGCCTTCGATGCCGCCGCGCACACCCAGCAGGGTGCCCTGCACGCCGTTGCCGACAAGCAGCAAAAGGATACCGAGCAGCAACGCCCAAGTGCTGACGAGAACCTTGATCATGGCACGACTCCCTGTGCAGGCGTTTGATCGCGCCCTACCCGGTCTGCCCGGCCCAATCTAGGGGAAAAATGTCCCGCCCGCACATGCACGCCGCCATTCGCCGTCGCCGCGCAGTATCGACGCGATCTTAACGGGGCTGTGCCAGCGGCATCTCAAGGGAACTGTGGGACCAGACCAATTGCGGTCAGGGACCGGGTCAGCCAGCGATATGCAAGCCACGCCGCCCGGCAAGATCGGTGAAATACTGCCACGCGACACGACCCGACCGCGCGCCGCGCGTGGCCTGCCATTCGATCGCTTCGGCGCGCATCTCAGCATCATCAATGACCAGCCCATGTGCCGCGCAATAGCCGCGGATCATGTCGAGGTAGTCGTCCTGCGAACAGGGATGGAAGCCGAGCCACAGCCCGAAACGATCCGACAGTGATACTTTTTCCTCGACCGCCTCGGAGGGATTGATAGAGGTCGAGCGCTCGTTTTCGATCATATCGCGGGGCATCAGGTGGCGGCGGTTGGACGTGGCGTAGAACACCACATTCTCCGGCCGCCCCTCGATCCCGCCATCCAGCACGGCTTTCAACGATTTGTAGTGCTGGTCGTCATGGCTGAATGACAGGTCATCGCAAAACAGCAGCACCCGCGCAGGGGACGCCCGCAAAATGGTGAGCAGCCGCCCGATGGAGGGCAGATCCTCGCGCTGGACCTCGACGATTTTCAACGGGTGCCCCTGCCGGGTCACCTCGGCGTGGATCGCCTTAATCAGAGAGGATTTCCCCATGCCCCGCGCGCCCCAGAGCAACGCGTTATTCGCAGAATAGCCACGGGCAAAATTCAGGGTATTGTCCAGCAGTGTATCGCGGGATCGATTGATGCCGATCAGCAGATCGAGTGCGACGCGGCTGACCTTTTCCACCGGGATCAGGCGATCAGGGCCGACATGCCAGACGAAGGCTTCTGCCCCATCCAGATCGGGGGCCTGCACCGGCGGCGGCGACATCCGTTCCAGCGCCTCGGCGATGCGGACGAGATGCGGTTTGGATAGATCGTCAAAGCTCACAGCTCTTCATCCTCATCGAGCAGGCCTTCGGCGCGCAGGCGCGCCAAGCGTTTGCGCTCCACCCGGGCGACCAGCAGGATCGACACTTCGTAAAGGCCGTAGACCACGACAAACAAGATCACCTGCGTGATGACGTCTGGCGGGGTAACCAGCGCGGCCAGAACGAGAATGCCCACAATCGCGTATTTGCGCATGTTCTTCAGACCGGCGGCAGAGACCAGCCCGGCCTTGCCCATCAAGGTCAACAGAACCGGCAACTGGAAACAGATGCCGAAGGCCATGATGAATTTCAGCGACAGGTCGAGCGATTCCCGCACCGAGCCCAAGAAGACAGTGCGCAGTTCGTCATTCTGCACGCTATCGACCACCGGCGCGACATCATCCCCGGCGATCAGGCTGGCCAGCGCCGGCACCGCATCCGAGAACCCGATAAAGAAGTTCATCGCCAGTGGCGTCACCACCAGATGCGCAAAGGACGCCCCGGCCAGAAACAACACCGGCGAGGCGATGACGAAGGGCAGAAAGGCGTTTTTCTCGGTTTTGTAGAGGCCGGGCGCCACGAACCGCCACAGCTGATGCGCGATCACGGGGAAAGACAGACCCAGACCACCGATCAGCGAAATCCGGATCAAGACGAAGAATTTTTCCTGCGGGGCGGTAAAGATCAGGCGCGGATCTTCGCCGCGCGCGCGCAAAACATCCGCGATGGGCTGCACGAGGATATCGAGCAGCGGCTCGGCCACGAAGAAGCACAGGCACATCGCGATGAAAAACGCGATCACGGCGCGGATCAGACGTGTGCGCAGCTCTGCCAGATGCTCAATGAGCGGCGCGGAGCTTTCTTCGAGGTCGTCGGTTTGGCTTGTCATGTGCGGGTCTGTCCGTCGTCGTCATGGGCGGGCGCGAGATCCGCTGCGGGCGCGGGCTCATCAGCCCCCGGTTCGGCGGTGGCGTGAAGCTCCGCCTGCGCGGCGGCGGCATCGCGATCAAGCCGGGCTTGCGCCTTCTCGGCGGATTTTTCCCGAATCAAACGGGCCTGCTCGGCGCGCTCGTCGGTCATTTGACCGGCGCTGGCGGCCTGCTGATCGGCAAGCGCGGCGCTGCGTTCGGCATCGTCGCCTTCGATAAATGCGGGATCGTCATCCAGATCGCCGGGGTTGGGCGCTTTGCCATCCTCGTTGAACGGGTTCAGATCGGCGGTCGCCTTCTTGAAGGCGTCCGTGCCCATCTTGCGCGGCGAGGAGGTGCGGTTGAGCTTATTGAGATCGGCGGCCACATCCTTGACCCCGCTCTCATTGGCCGCATCCTCCATCGCGCGGGTAAATTCCCGCGCCATCGCCTTGGCCTTGCCGGTAAAGCGGCCGACGGTGCGGAACATGCCGGGCAGTTCCTTCGGCCCCACAACGATAAGCGCGACGACGCCCACCACCAGCATTTCGCTCCAGCCTAGATCGAACATGGCTCGTTCCCGTGAAATCCCCGAAAGGTCATTGCGTTATGGGTGATCCCTGCGGCGCGGCAACATAAACGCGCGCCTGAGGGAACGGCCCGTGGCTCAGACCTTTTCCTTGTCGGGGTTGTGCACCGGTGCGGCCGGCGGCGGGTTCACCGCGCGCGGCTCTTCGGTTTCGGCTTTGTCTTCGGTGCTGCCTTCGGTCACGCCCTTCTTGAAGGCCGTGATGCCTTTACCGACTTCGCCCATCAGCGACGAAACCTTGCCGCGGCCGAAAAGAACCAGCACCACGACGGCGATCAGAATCAGGCCCGGAATGCCGATTTGTCCAATACCCATGTCTCAGTCTCCCTATGAGCCGCGGCGGTCCCCACCGGCCGGGCTGCTGTGCGTATGGTCCTTGCTATGTATGGGTTTTGCCCCGCCAACTAAAGGCCTTAACGCAAGCATTGCCACGGAATTTACTGTGCCGCGGTCCGGTCGCGTCATTCCGCCGCGCGGGCGGGTCCGTCGAAAGCCCCAGATGCCGCAGCGTCATGCGGCGTCACGGGCGGACGCACCGGAAACAGGAAACACCGGTCGCGACGCATCGTCAGCATCAGCGCGGTGCCCGGTTTGGGCAGGAAGACGGCAGGCACCGTGGCGCGCAGCAAGGACCCGTCGTGATCCATCCGAAATTCAACAAGGCTTTCGCGCCCCATGAAGCGCGACCGCTCCACGACACCGCGTGCGGGCAATCCGTCACGCTCGGTTGGGGCATGTCCGTCACGGCGTTCGAAATCGATCCGCAGGTGCTGCGGACGAATAACGATCTCAACGTCAGTGCCATCCGCAATGCCCGGCGCAAGGAATTCGCCAAAGGGCGTCATTGTAAGCGCCCCATTAACTGTGCCCGGCACCACGTTGATATCGCTGAAGAACGCTGCCGCTGCGCGATCCACGGGGTTGTTGTAGATGTGGTAAGGCGCGCCGCGCTGCACCACCCGTCCGCCACGCATCAACGCGATCTCATCGGCCATGCGCATGGCCTCGTCCGGCTCATGGGTGACCAGCAGGACCGCGGTGCCCTCAGACTTCAGGATCTGCAAGGTCTCGTCGCGAATGTCGTCGCGCAACCTGTTGTCTAGACCGGAAAAAGGCTCATCCATCAACATGATCTGAGGGCGCGGCGCCAGCGCGCGGGCCAGCGCGACACGCTGCTGTTCACCGCCCGACAGCTCATGCGGATGTGCGTCGATAAATCGGCTGAGATTAACCTGATCGAGCAAAGCCTCGACCCGCGCGCGGGTCTCTGCTTCCGGACCCGACAGCCCGAAGGCCACATTGCGCGCGACGCTGAGATGCGGAAACAGCGCGAAGTCCTGGAACATCAGGCCGATTTTGCGCTGCTCGGGGGGCACATGGGTGCGCGCGTCCGACAGCACCCGACCGTCCATCAACACCGCTCCGCCATCTTGTCGATCAACACCTGCAATGATGCGCAGCGTCGTGGATTTGCCGCAGCCCGAGGGGCCAAGCAGGCAGGTCACCTGCCCCGGTGCCACGCTGAGCGACACATCGCGCACAACCTCGCGCCCGCCAAAGCTGCGCGTGAGGTTGCGAATCTCAAGCCGGGTCGGCTCGGGCATTTGGGGCGTGCGGATTGGATCGGACAAGGCGAACTCTCTGGACAGCCGGAGCCAGCGGGCGGATGCGGGCGCGGCGCAATAGTCGAGCGTAACGCTCAGGCAACACGCCGCCGCCGCAGGCCTAGCAGCGGCTCCGCAGCCCTGCAAGCCGCAGCGACCCGCAAGGCCTGCCCGCCAAAGTCTCAGCCGCCAAGCTGCGCCGCCGGGATCACAGCCGCCGGGTCATGCGCGAGATGTCGTCGCGCACAGAAAACCCGGTGCGCGCCAGCAGCTTTGCCATGCGGCTCTGGCTGACCGGCACATCGATATGCAGCGCGTCCAGCCCACCGGCGGTCATCACCCGCCCCAGCGCCAGTAGCGCCTCGGTGCCGACGCCGCGCCCGCGCACCGGCGGACGTATCCACAACGCCTCGATCCGCCCGGTCAGGCCACCGCGCGCCAGCGAATAGGCAAAGCCGAGCGCAAGGAAGCCGACAGGCGCGCGCCGCGGGCCGATCAGGTAGGCGGCGCCCTCCGCCCCGCCCGCAACCAGCGGGGTCAGGCATTGCGCGCGCTCCGCCTCCGGGCGCTCCGGCAGACCGGCCTCGGCCTCGGCCTGTCCCAGCAGATGCGTCAGCCGGGGCAGATCCTCCGGCCCGGCAAGGTGTAGCGATGCGGCGCTCATGCGAAACGCTCCAGTCGTTTGGTCAGCAGGTCAAAAAAGCCCGGCGCGTCGAGCCCGCCGATAAACAGGGCATTGGCGGGGCGGTCGGTGACGCGCCACCAATCCGCAACGGTCATCCCGCGGGTCAGGTCCGAATTGGTCTCAACCTCGACATTGATATCGCGCCCGGTGAACAGGTCAGGCGCCAACAGCCACGCAATCACACAAGGGTCATGCAAGGGGCCACCATCGGAGCCGTATTTCTCTCGGTCGAACCGCTCGTAGAACCCCAGCCACCCGGCCACCGCGCGCCCCACGGCACTGTCCATCGCGGCAAAGGCCCGGTGTCGCTCGGGGGTGATCAGCGCCTTATGCGTCACGTCGAGCGGCAGCACGGTCAACGGCACACCTGCGCGAAACACGACCCCAGCCGCTTCGGGATCGACATAGATGTTGAATTCAGCCGCCGGGGTGATGTTGCCCACCTCGAAATACGCGCCGCCCATCAGCACGATCCGTGCAATACGCTCGGCGATGTCGGGGGCCTTTTTCAGCGCCATCGCAATATTGGTGAGCGGTCCTAATGCGCAAAGCGTGACGGTGCCCGCCTCCTCCGCCCGCAGATGCGCGATGATCGCATCGACGGCGTGGGCGTCTTGCAGCGGCATCGTCGGCTCAGGCAGATCGGCCCCGTCGAGCCCGGTTTTGCCATGCACATGCTCCGCCGTGATAAGCGGTCGCGCCAATGGTCCGGCACAGCCCGCATGCACAGGCACATCCGCGCGACCGGCCAGTTCGCAGACCTTGCGCGCGTTGCGCGCCGTCAGATCAAGCGGGACATTGCCGGCCACGGCGGTGATGGCGAGCACCTCCAACTCGGGACTGGCAAGCGCCAGTAGAATCGCCACGGCGTCGTCCTGTCCGGGGTCGGTGTCGATGATGATCTTGCGTGGGGAAGCGGCGGCGGACATGCGGGCTCCTTGGCCAATGAATGCGGGCGCAGCGGCGGGTTGCGAACCCAGAAGGCCGGGTCGGTCCGCCCGGCGTCGGAGCGCGGAAGGTGGACTGAGGCCGCGTGCTTGTCCAGCGGCCACAGGGCTGCCGTGGCGCGAATGCATTCGGCAGGGGGATTGGCGGTGGTGAGGGGCCGTTAAATGGGAGGCTGCGCGGGTGAGATCAGGCCCTAAAATCCCGCGCGGTTGCCTCGCGCAGGAGGAAAGCCCTTTGCGCGCCCGGACGGAGACCGGCGCTGCTTATCAGCGGCTGGCCTGTGGAGCCGCGAGACTGACGGCCCTGCCCGCTCCGTCATGGGCAGCGACGACGGGGCGTGCTAAAGCAGCGCGAAACCAAAATCGGAGCCGCCCATGACCCTGTTGCAGATTGCCTCTCTGCTGATCGTGCTGGCGGCGGTGTTTGGCACCATCAATTACCTTGTCCTGCGCCTGCCGGCTGCGATTGGCATTCTGATCGTCGCGTTCCTTGCGTCACTATGTGTGATGGGGCTCGACGCGTTGTTTCCGGCGCTTGGCATGGCCGATGAGGTTCGCACGCTGGTCACCGGCATCGATTTTGACGAGACGTTGCTGGAGGGCATGCTGGGCCTGCTTTTGTTTGCAGGTGCGCTGCATGTGAAAATATCCGACCTGAAATCGGAATGGTTGATCGTCTTGCTGATGGCGACGCTTGGCGTGGCGCTGTCGACGGTGATCGCGGGCGTGGGCTTTGCGCTCATCACCGGGATGCCGCTGCTGATCGCGCTGGTTTTCGGAGCGCTGATTTCGCCCACCGATCCGGTTGCGGTGCTGGGCGTACTGCGCGAGGCCAATCTGCGGAAATCGCTGGAAACCAAGATCGCGGGCGAGAGCCTGTTCAATGACGGCGTGGGCTATGTGGTGTTTCTGGTGCTGACGGGTCTGGCCTTTGGCAGCAGCCATGGCAGCGGTGACAGCGCGGTGGTGGGGGCCGCGATCTTGTTCGTGCAGGAGGCCGTGGGCGGCGCGGCGCTGGGGCTGGTGCTGGGCTTTGTGACCTTCCGGGTGATGCGGCGGATCGATGATTACGCGCTGGAGGTGCTGCTGACGCTGGCGCTGGCCTTTGGCGGCTACGAACTGGCCATCATGTTGCATGTCTCGGCCCCGATCATGGCCGTTTGCGCGGGGCTGCTGATCGGCGATGTCGGGCACCGTGACGCCATGTCCGCGCAGACCCGGCGCTATGTCGATGCGTTCTGGGTTCTGATCGACGAGATCCTCAACGCGGTGCTGTTCCTGATGATCGGCTTCGAGGTATTCGCCGTGGCTTTTGGCATTGATGCCCTGATCGCGGGCGTGCTGGGGATCGGGCTGTCGCTGGTCGCGCGTTTCGCGGCCGTGGCCGTTCCGGTCAATCTGCTGCGCCCGTTTCGCGGCTTTTCCCCCGGTGTGGTGCGGGTGATGACATGGGGCGGGCTGAAGGGTGGCATCTCGGTCGCGCTGGCGCTCTCGTTGCCCGAGGGCGAGTGGAAGCCGCTGATCCTGACGGTGACCTATATGATCGTGCTATTCTCGATCGTGGTGCAGGGGCTGACCGTGGCGCCGCTGGCGCGCAGGCTGACGTCCGAGGGGTGATCCCTTCGACGACCCCAAATCCCCATGCTGTGGCCGGCTGACCATAGGTCATGTGGCAGCACTTCGCCGCCATGCACACAGCCCGTTCACATCGGGCAGGTTTCAGCCTAGCGTGCTGGAACTGATGTTCTAAACTAGCCTGAAAGTCCGCGTCACATGCCTGACACGCTTACCATCCGGCCAATACGACCCGAAGACTGGCCGGCGTGGCGGATGTTATGGGCGGGATATCTGGATTTCTACCAGACCGCGCTGCCAGAGGATCAATTCGAGGCCTCCTTTGCCCGGCTGATTGCGGCTGAGGCGCATGATTTTCACGGGCTGATCGCCCTGCGCGGTGAGGGGCCCGACGCGCCCGCCATCGGGCTCGCGCATTATTTGCAGCACCGTCATCTGTGGCGGCAGGAGCCTGTCTGCTACTTGCAGGATCTGTATGTCGCGTCGGACAGCCGGGGCACCGGTGCAGGTCGGGCGCTGATCGAGGCAGTCTATGCCGCAGCCGACTCCGCCGGTGCGCCGCGGGTTTACTGGCTGACACAAGACGACAATCACACCGCACGAAAGCTTTACGACCGGATCGGCCGGCTGTCGGGTTTCGTCAAATACGAGCGGACATTCGCATGAGCCTGATCTCCCGCCTGTCGCCCGCGCTTCTGGCGGTGTCGTTGCTGTCCGCCTGTGCCGCGCCCGTGTCGGAAATGCCCGAACGCCGCAGCGCGCCCGCAGCGGCGCTGCCGCCGATGAAGACATTCGGCGCCCACCCGACCGACCGCCCCCGCAGGTCCAACGCCGCGCTGGCTGCCGATTTCATGGAATTGTCCTTCCGCATGGAAAGCGGGCGCGAATTGCCGACCTTCACCCGGTTCGAGGGTCCGGTCAGCGTCCGAGTGCTGGGCAATGCGGGCAATCTGAACGCCGATCTTGCCGGGCTGCTGACCCGGTTGCGCCGCGAGGCCGGAATCACGGTCACGCGGGTCGATGCCAGCCAGCAGGCCAATGTGACGATCGAGGTAATCTCGCGCGCCGAATTGCAGCGTTCAGTGCCGCAAGCCGCGTGTTTCGTAGTGCCCCGCGTGACCAGCTGGGCCGATTTCAGACGCTCGCGCCGGTCGCGTGCGGTGGACTGGACCACGCTGCAACAGCGCGAACAGGTGGCGATTTTCCTGCCCGGCGATGTCAGCCCGCAAGAAATCCGCGATTGTCTGCATGAAGAACTGGCGCAAGCACTGGGTCCGCTCAATGACCTCTACCGCCTGCCCGACAGCGTGTTCAACGACGACAATTTCCACACCGTGCTGACCGGCTTCGACATGCTGATGCTGCGCGCCTATTACGACCCCTCGCTGCGCTCGGGCATGAGCCCGCGCGACGTGGCCGCCCGCCTGCCCGCGATCCTCGACCGGATCAACCCTGCGGGACGCAGTGGTGGCCGGGTCATGCCCGACGACACGCCCCGCGCGTGGATCGATGCCATTGAGACCGCACTTGGACCACGCGGCAGCGATGCCACCCGCCGCGCCGCCGCGCGCCGCGCAGTGGACATCGCAGGCGCGCGCGGCTGGCAGGACACGCGGCGCGGCTTTTCGCTCTACGCGCTGGGGCGGTTGTCGCTGTCGGAAAGCCCGGAGGCCGCACTGGCGGCGTTCCTTGGCGCGGCGCAGGTCTACGGCAATTCCTACGACACGCGCATTCAGGCGGCGCATGTGAACATGCAGCTCGCAGCATTCGCGCTTTCCAACGGTCAGCCAGAGGCGACGCTGGCCTTTGTAAACGACTCGCTGCAAGTGGTGATGGATTCGGAGAACGCGGCGCTGCTGGCCTCGCTTCTGATGCTCAAATCCGAAGCTCTGGAAGATCTGGGTCGCCCGTCGGAGGCGCGCATGGTGCGGCTCGACAGTCTGGGATGGGCACGCTATGGGTTCGGCCGCGATCAGGTCGTCCGGGCAAGGCAAAGCGAAATCGCCGCGCTGTCGCCCCGGCTCCTGCGGGAGCGCTGATCTTCGGCGTTTCGCCTGCTCGCGGCTGATCGAACGAACGCAAAGAGGCCCCCATGATCGTTATTTTCGCTACGCTGTTCGGGGTGGCTTTGGGCGCATGGCGGGCCAAGACCCGCGGGGGCCGCGGCATGGACATGGCGCAATATGCCGCCGGTCATGCAATCGCTTTTGCCCTTCTGGCGCTATTTGCAACGATCATTCTGGAACGGCTTCTTTAGGGCCGTCCCACCTAATCACCGTGCCTACGGCGCGATGAAGGTGATGTTGTCCATATTGCGGATCAGATCGACGTCGCGCTCATAGGCGTCGGTCAGACGCGCGACGAGCTCTTCGTCCCAGCCCTTCAGCTCGATTTCCATATCGACCGCGCCGGGGCGCACGAATTTATCAAGAAACGCCGAGATGATCCGCGTCCGCTGCGCCGTGTTGCGCACAGGATGACTGGCGAGGTATGCCTCAAGCCGCTCGACGCCGCCCGGCTTCATCAGACCTGACAATATATCGAACCGGCCCTTGAGCGCGGCGCCATCTTCGATAAGCGCGAGCCGGTCGACCAATTCGGGCCAGATCATCGGTGCATCCTCGTTGCACCAGACCGTCAGCCGCGCATTGGGCGCGCCTTCGCGCAGGGCGTTGATGACGTCCGACCACCGCAAATCGTCATAGTTCCCGGCCTTCAGCCACGCGTTGAAATCCGCGTCATTGACCCGTTCCGACAGAGCCGGCAGCAAGGTCGCGGGATTGCGCAGCGAGATGAAGAATTCGATCTCCGCATCCGGAAACAGATTGCGCAGCCAGCCCGCGCGCGCGCCCGCCATCGGGTAGAGCCGCCCGCCGGTGATCGCCCGTGCCGGTGCACAAAAGAAGTTCTCATTCGAAAAGATCACCCGCTCGGTGCCATCCTCATCAGTCACCGCGTCGAGCATCGTCGCCTGCATTTCGGCAGAGGCGGGACTGCCCCGCAAATTGATCAGCGCTTCGCGCAGGACGGGGCGGAACCTTGCGGGATCGGGCACGACCACGCCCTCGCTGGCCAGGGACGCTGTATTGCGACGCAGGCTGCGCAGAAGCGCGTCTTCATCGGTGCAATGCACCCCGAGATGATAGACGATTTCCATGAGGTGCTGTCCCGGGCCGGGCCTTCCGATTGGGTGGATCTCTGATGGTGGTGCCACTTGCGCAGAGCAATGCGCCGATCTCAAGGCGATTTCTGGACAGATGGGCAAACTTGGCTTACCCGGCAGCCATGACCGAAACTCCCGCCCCCTCCTCTGCCGATGCGCCTGCGCGGTTCGCCCTGCGCCGGCTGCGGCCCGACCCGTGGTCGCTGGGCGCGGGCCTGATCGCCGCGCTGGTGCTGGTGCCGATCCTTGCCGTGGTCTGGATGGGGTTTTTCCCGACTGAAAACATCTGGCCGCATTTGCTCGCCACCACATTGCCGCGCTATTTCCGCACCACGGTGATCTTGATGCTATCGGTCGGCGTGCTGGCCGGTGCGGTCGGCACAGGGGCTGCGTGGCTGGTCACGATGTATCGCTTCCCGGGGCGGCGCTGGATCCAGTGGGCGCTGTTCCTGCCCTTGGCGATCCCGGCCTATGTCGGGGCCTATGCGCTGGTCGATTTTCTGGAATATGCCGGACCGGTGCAGCGTGCGCTCAGGGCGCTGTTCGGCTGGCAATCGGCGCGGGACTACGCCTTTCCCGAGGTGCGCTCGCTGGGCGCTGCGATCGTGGTGCTGGCCGCGGCGCTTTATCCTTATGTTTACCTGCTGGCGCGCGCTGCATTCCGCGAGCAATCGGGCGGCACCTATGAGGTCGCACGCGCGCTGGGTGCGGGACCGTGGCGACGATTCTTTCGCGTCGGCCTGCCGCTGGCCCGACCGGCCGTCGCGGCAGGCATGGCGGTGGCGATGATGGAGACCGTGAACGATTTCGGCACCGTCAATTATTTTGCGGTGCAAACCCTGACCACCGGCATATTCACCGTATGGCTGGAGCAGTTCAATGCCGGCGGCGCCGCGCAGATCGCACTGGTCATCCTCGGCTTGGTTTTGCTGCTGGCGCTATTGGAACGTGCCGGGCGGCGTGGCCTGCGGTTCCACCGGGTTGCCCGTCAGACGCGGCCCGTCACGCCGGAGCCGCTATTTGGCGCGCGCGGCTGGCTGGCCGCCGGGCTGTGCCTGCTGCCTTTTGTCATGGGCTTTGTCCTGCCGATCGGGGTCATCGCCTCCCATGCGGCCAGCAGTTCCGAAGGCTGGGCCGACCCGGGCCTGTTCCGCGCGGCGTTCAACACCGTTCTTACCGGAGGCATCGCGGCCTTTGTCACCGTCGCGGCGGCGCTCTTCATGGTCTACGGGGTGCGCCTGTCGGGTCGGCGCGTGCCCCGGCTGCTGCTGCCGATCACGACCATCGGCTATGCGGCCCCCGGTGCGGTGCTGGCTGTGGGGGTTCTAATCCCGCTCGCCGCCGCGGATCACAAGCTGGCCGATGGCATTCTGGCGCTGACGGGCACCGATCCCGGCCTGATCCTCACCGGCTCCGCATTCGCGGTGGTCTATGCATGGGGCGTGCGATTCTTTGCCATTGCACAGGGTGCGGCAGATGGCGCGATGGGTCGGGTGTCTCCGTCGCTGCCAATGGCGGCGCGGTCGCTGGGCCGGACCCGACGCGGCGTTTTGTCATCCGTCTACCTGCCATTGATCCGCGGCTCGGTGGGGACCGCGCTGCTGCTGGTCTTCGTCGATTGCGTCAAAGAACTGCCCGCGACGTTGATCCTGCGGCCCTTCGGCTTCGACACACTCGCCACGCGCACCTATGAAAAAGCGTCGCTAGAGAACCTGACCGATGCCGCGCCGGCGGCGCTGATGGTGTCCGCCGTGGGGCTTGCTGCCGTCGTATTGCTGGCGCGGACGCATCGCTAGTTGCAAGCGCCGCCGCCTGCCGCTAAACGATGCCCCGTGCCGGTCTAGCTCAGCTGGTAGAGCGTCTGATTTGTAATCAGGGGGTCGGGGGTTCGAGTCCCTCGACCGGCACCACACCCTCCTTTCGATGCATCGCGCATTCGGCTGTTCCCACGCCATCCCGGACCCAGATCTTCTGGAGCAATCGCTCGCGGTCTCGTGACTAGACGACCGGTCTATTTGTGACTAGGACGCAGGAATGATCGAGAACACATCCCTGACGAAGGCCGAACAAACCCGCGCTCTTATCCTCTCAACCGGGCGGGAACTGGTATTGGCGCGGGGTTTTTCAGGCGTGGGCCTGAAAGACATCCTGACGTCGGCACAGGTGCCAAAAGGTTCGTTTTACTACTATTTCGCCTCAAAGGACGCCTTCGGCGCAGCTATGCTGGCCGACTATGTCGCGGAATATCTCGACGGATTTGACCGCATCGTCGCCGCGCCCGGCACCGCCGGAGATCGGCTGGATGCGTTCTTCTCCCGCGCGTTGGGGGGCGAAGCCGGGTCGATGGCGCAGCGCTGCCTGGTGGTGAAACTCGCCGCTGAGATTGCTGATTTGTCGGAGGCGATGCGCTGCATCCTCGACGATGGGATCAATCAGCTTTGCGCCCGGCTGGCCACGTTGCTGGAGGATGGCGCAGTCGATGGCTCGCTCTGCCCGCAGACGGATAGTTCCGCAGCCGCCCGGCTGCTCTATGCGCAATGGCTGGGCGCGGCGATTCTCGCAAAATTAGCCCGTGATCCAGCACCGCTGGAACAGGCTTTAATTGATACGCGCAGGCGGTTTCTCCGTCTGCCGCAAGCACAAGGACTAAACTCATGAAAGCCGTCACCCATTCCAGCTTTGGCGATCCTGCGCAGGTGTTGCAGGCCGAAACCGTCGACACGCCCGAACCCGGCCCGGGGCAAGTGCGCGTGCGCATGTCGCTTTCGCCGATCCATAACCATGACCTTTGGACCGTGCGCGGCACGTATGGCTACAAACCCGAACTGCCTGCCATCGCCGGAAGCGAGGCGCTTGGGCAGGTTGAGGCAGTCGGCGACGGGGTCGATCCTGCGCTGGTCGGAACCCGGATCGTGCAGGCGGGCGTTCGTGGCGCATGGGCTGAGACGTGCCTCGCCGATGCCGCCACCCTGTTGCCGCTCCCCGATGTGATCCCGGACGAGGCCGGCGCGCAATTGATTGCCATGCCGTTCAGCGCATTGGCTCTTCTTGAGTTTCTCAACGTGTCCGAGGGTGATTGGGTGATCCAGACCGCCGCCAACGGCGCGGTGGGTCACCTGTTCCATGACCTCGCGAAGAGCCGTGGCATCAAGACGTTGAACCTCGTGCGCCGCGATGAAGCGGTGACGGAGCTGGAAGCGCGCGGCATGGATCATGTCCTCTCGACCGCCAGCGCCGATTGGCAGGATCGCGCCCGTGCGCTGCTTGGCCCTGATGGTGCCCGCGCGGCGATTGACTCGGTCGGTGGCCCGATCGTGGCGGACCTTGCGGATCTGCTGGGCGTTAATGGTGAACTTGTGGTGTTCGGCACTGCGACGGGCGAGCCGCTGCAACTGCGCGCCAGCGCCATGATCACCAATCACCTGACGGTGAGAGGCTTCTGGGGATCGCGCATTATCAGCGAAATGCCTGCGGCTGAAAAAACCCGGCTGATTACAGAGCTGGTCACCCTCGCCGCCAAGGGCGCGCTGCATCTTCCGGCAGGCGGAATCTATCCGCTCGACCAGATCGAAGATGCGGTGAAGGCATCGCTCACCCCCGGTCGTCAGGGCAAGATCCTGTTGCGTCCGTAACGCTCCTCGGCGCCGCCCTCTGACACGCCCTGCCCGCGATTGAACCGCGTGGGCTGCGCTCAGAGGGCGGCGGCGTTCAAGCCGTGGCGCGTGCGGTGGCTTCAGCGACCGCGCCACCCGGCTGCCGTCCTTCGCTGAGGTCGAACAGTTCCTGCATGCGGATGGCGGTGATCGGACTTTCCGCGCCGGTTACATCGGAATGGCTTTCCACCACTGTCCAGATGCGCATGCCCGGCAGGATCTTGCGCCAGAAGCTGCTCTCATCCTCATGGATCGGCTTACGCTCCTCGGAGCAGATTACATCCACCACGCCCTCCAGCCGCGCAGGCCAGAAATGGCCCCACGCGATGTTCAGACGCGCCTTGGCACGCGGATTGCGTCCGGGACGGAAGTCCTCGGCCTTGTGATTGAAAAACCGCGCGGCGAGCTTGCGCGCGCCATATTCGATATCGACCAGACGGGAACGATATTTGCGCAGCTTCGGGTCGCGTAGATCCTCAAGGCTCCGTCCGCCGGTGAAGCGTCCCGTTGGAAACCAATAATGGATGCGGGACCGCAGGCGCGGAGATTTCCCTTTGAAAAACCGTTTGATAAGGCGCGGCATGCCCGGATCAAGCAGAACCAGATGATCAGCGGGACGCCCCCGCTCCGCCATTTGGCGCGCCATTTCCACCGCAATCACCGATCCGTTGCAAAACGCGCCCAGATGCACACGCCCGGTCGGCCAGTCGCGGTCAATCTGATCGATATAAGCAGCGGCGATATCGGGCACATTGTCGGGGATCGGCCCGTCGCCATTGAAGCCGGGAAGCTGGAACAGCTCTACTTTCTGATCGGGGGCCAAACCTTCGAAAAATCGCGGACGCGGCATCGTGTAGCCGGAGGAGCCATGCACCAGAAAAATCGGCGGGCGCGCCTCAGGCGCGGCCTGCAGCGGCGCTACATCGCCCCCGATAAAAGCGGCCATCGTGGCAGGCGTCGGGTAGTCGAAGATGGACGAGATGCGAATGTCGCGCCCTGCGATGGCCGACAGCCGCGTCGCAAGCTCCTCCGCAAGCAGGGAATCCCCGCCCAGATCGAAGAAATCATCCTCTGCGCCGACGGTTTCAGTGCTGAAGACCTCAGCGAACGCGGCTTGGACCGCGCCATGCGGCGGCTGTGCGGTCGCGGGACTGGCCTGATGAGACATGGTCATTGAACGACAAGCTCCTTGCGCAGCACCTTGCCATTGGCGTTTCGAGGCAAGGCATCGACAAACAGGAACCGGCGCGGACGCTTATCCGGGGAGAGTGTCGCGCGGCAATGGCGCAAGAGCGTGTCTTCATCCAGCCCCTCGCCCGCAACGAAGGCCGCGATCTCCTGCCCTTCGCGCTCCGAGGCGAAGCCGATAGCGGCGCATTCGCGCACGCCGTCAAGCGTCATTATCGCGTGCTCGATTTCACTCGGATAGACATTGGCCCCACCGCGGATGATGAAATCGCCAGACCGCCCGCGGATCGACAGGAAGTTGTCGGAGACAGCCGCCAGATCCCCGGTATAGGCCCAGCCCCCTTTCAGCTTATCGCCCTGCTCCCGCCCTTTGCCGCCGATCAGCTCGGTTGCCATCGCCGGAGATCGGACCCGCATGAGGCCGGTCTCCCCGTCGGGCAGAGGTCGGTCTTGCTCATCGACAATCTCCACCCGCACTCCGCTGAGGATACGACCGTCCGTATCGGGCCGGGCAAGCAGATCATCGCCCTGAATGATCGAGCAGGTGCCGGTGATCGAACTGGAAAAGCACAACAAGAACCCGGGCGTCAGCAGGTTCTGCGCGGCGAGCTTGTCTTCGGTGCTCATGTCCGCGCCGCCAGCATAAAGACAGCGAATTCCGGGCAGAACCGGCTCCCGGGCCCCCGCTGCGGCGGCAAGCATGTTGCGGACCATGGTGGGGACGGAAAAGGTATTGGTCACCTCGTCCGCCTGCAGCCGCTCGATGAATTCGGAGGCATCCATCAACGGGGGATAGAGCCGCACGGTGTTTCCAGCAAGAAGATGGCCGAACGCATGGTTGCGAACCGCCGAAAAGGACATCAGCCCGGCGCAGGCGAAGATCGGTTTGGGGCCAGTGGTGACACGGCCATACTGGCTTGTGCGCAAAACATATTGCACATGCGACAGCGCGATCCCGATCGGCCGTCCGGTGGTCCCGGATGTGAGTGAGATAATGGCCGGACCCGGATCCGCCGGGGCTTCGGGCGGCACGCTTGGCGCGGCGGCGACCTTGGCGCGCCATGCGGTGTCCCGCACGCATTCAGACAGGCCCGACAGACCCATGCTGCGATCAGTCACAACCATAGTCAGGTCGAACTCGGGAACCAGCTTGGCCATCTCGGCGGCGGGCATGCGGAAATCCAGCGGCACGACGGTCGCCCCGATCAACCACAGCGCCACGCATTCGATCACGCAATCCGCGCCGCGACGGGTTGTGATGCCCACACGGTCATGCGCGGTCACGCCAAGGTCCTGCAACACGCGCGCCGTACTGGTCGCTTGTGCGCCAATCTCACCGAAAGTCAGGCTGCGACCGTCCGCCACCAACGCGCATTTGTCGCGTAGTTGGTTAGCATGTGCGAGAAAAATGTCGGCGACGGTCATCATTAGCGTCCGAACTCCTTACCTGACGTGAGCATTCACATTGCAACCTTCCGTGGGGTTACTTACTGTCACAGGGATGTGAACAGCAAGGCAAGGTAGGCGCATGTCCCTCACTAAAATTCTGGCGACGGTGGTTGTTTTGACCACATCCACCGCTGCGGTTGCGGAGCCAATCAGCATTGCAACTGCACGGCAGGGCTCCTCCACCCATAACCTGGGTTTGGCGGTCAGCACGGTCGCTGCGGAGCTTGCGGAACTCGACATTCGGCCATTGCCATTCCAGTCGACGTCTCAAGCCTTACCCATGGTCGACACCGACGAAATCGGGCTCGGTCTGGAAAACGCCTATGCGCTGTTGGAGGCCACATCGGGCACCGGCACGTTTGAAAACTTTCCCCAGGAAAACCTGCGCCTTGTCGCGCGGCTCCTGCCCTTGCGGATGACCGTCGGCGTGCGCGCAGATTCCGACATCCAGTCGGTCGCGGACCTGAAGGGCATGCGCCTGCCCGCGGGCTTTGGCACGACGGTTACCGGCGAGTTGCTGATCTCCACCCTGCTTGCCACGGGTGGTTTGAATTATGATGACGTCGACAAGGTTCCGGTCGCGAATTTCAGCGCCATGGCGGATGCATTCATTGCCGGGGACATTGACGCGTATATCTTCGTTGTCGGTTCGCCGCGCGATGCCAATGTGTCGGTTCAGGTGGGCGGGCTTCGCGCGCTTGACCTAGACGACAGCGACGCCACCGTCGCGTCGGTGAAGGAGCTTTTGCCCGTAGGCAGCCTTTATGATCTGGAGCCGGCCGAGAACCTAATGGACATCGAGGGTGTCACCACCGTCCTGCAATATGACTATTTCGTCTATACGAACGAAGCACGCTCCGACGCCGACGTGACCGGCCTGCTGACAGCGCTTCAGGGCGGCAAGGCAGAGATGGAAGAGATGGTCGCCAGTCTGAGCTGGTTCCTTCCTGAAAACATGTATGCCGATGTTCCCATGCCCTATCACCCCGCCGCCATCGAGTTCTTCGAGGCTCAGGGAATCGACAAACGGTGACGCCGCTCGCGCATGCCGGTCGCGCCGTTGCAGGGGCGACCGGAGTTCTTTTGTTACTGGTGCCGGTGTTGTGGCACCTCGATCCTTGGCGGGTGCTGTCCTCCTCGGCGAATATGGAGCAATTCGCCACCACTGAGCTGACATTGGCGCTGGTATATGTCTTTCTGTCGCGGCTTCGCGCGGACACTCGCCACATGCGCACCCTGACGCTGCTGCTTGCCGCGATTGTCGCGGCGGTCGTCGGCTTCATGATGGTGCGCCATTACGGAAGCGCGACGGCTCATTTCATTCTCCCGACCCCGCGCAATATCGCCTTGGCGCTGGCTCTTGCCGGACTGACCCTCACCGCCTGCTGGGCCGCAAGCGGGGCCCATTTCGGCATCCTCGTCGGCGGGTTCCTCTTGCTGGGCTATGGCATGCAATTCGCCGGCGGCACGATCGCGTCGCCACCGATCTCGCTTGAGCGCTATGCGCTTTACCTGACCTTTGGCGGAGAAGGGTTCCTTGGCAACGCCCTGCGGGTGATCTCAGACGTAGTCGTCGTCTACATCGGGTTCGGCGTGGTCGTGAACCTCATCGGCGCAACCCGCGTGATCGAGACCATCGCGATTTTGGCAACACGCCGCAGCCGCGGGGCCGCGATCAAGGTCGCGGTCCTGTCCTCTGCATTGTTCGGCACGATCAGCGGCAGCGCCACCTCCAACGTGATGACCTCCGGCACATTTTCCATCGCCAGCATGCGCAAGCTGGGTCTGACTGGCGCGCAGGCCGGCGGGGTGGAAGCGGTGGCCTCCACATTGGGTCAGGTCATTCCGCCGATCATGGGGGCTGCGGCCTTTCTCATGGCAGATTTCACCGGCCTGCCCTACCTAACGATCGCCGGTGCGGCGATGCTGCCTGCCCTGCTTTGCGTCATGGTCCTGTTTTTCTGCGCGGGCCGCATGGCCGCGAGCGTCGACCTCAACGCCGGGCCGCCTGTCGCGGACGCGCCCAAGCTGGAGCGGAAGGATCTGTTTTTCCTCCTCCCCATCCTAGGTGTCTTTGTCACCTTGGTCATGCGCTCCGATAATGTCGCACTTGCTGGCGTGTCCGGCATGGCAATGGGGCTGGTGGCGGGCGTTCTGCGCAACGGCCTGACCGAGACGGTCCAACAATTTCGCGCCCTGCCCTCCCGCGCCGGACGCGCGATCGGCAACCTTGTCGTCACGGCCTCCGCGCTTGGCTGCATCATGGCGGTGCTGTCGATCACCGGGTTCGATGTGCTGCTGTCGATGAAAATTGGGCATCTGGGTGAGACGAGCCTGTTTCTGTCCCTGCTGCTGTCGGGCCTTGCCGCGATCATCCTTGGCACCGGCATGGCGACAAGCGGCGTCTACATCGTCGTCGCCATCATGTTGGCGCCGGGCCTCGTCAAGCTTGGCATCCCGGTTTTGGCTGCGCATATGTTCGTCTTCTATTTCAGCGTGATCTCAATGATCACGCCGCCCGTCGCATTTGCCGTGCTCGCCGCAAGCGGGCTGACAGGCGCCGGCTTTTACCGCACCGCCTTCGCCGCGCTTCGGTTCGGCTGGGTCCTGTTCTCGATGCCGTTCCTTATCGTGTATTTTCCGGGGCTTTTGTTGATCGGGAGCGTAGGTGAAATTCTTCGCGATCTGTTCAGCGTGCTGGCCATCGGTGTGGTGATCTGGCTGGCATTCAAAGCCTCACGCATTGTCATCGGCGCGATGCGGCGCAACGCCCCTGTAAAGCCGGAGCCGGATCAATTCTGGTGAGCAAGAGCATTGGTTCTCGGACACTTGGGCCGGCCCTGTGGCACTCACTTCAGAGCCGGAACTTGCCATTTGGCGTAGAATGAGTATATTTAAGCCAATTGCCTGATATGGGACCTTCACCATGCTGACCCAACTCCATCGCACACCCGCCACGCCTGATGTTGATCTGCTGACCGATGCGGAGGCCGCCGCCTTGGCTCGGGCGACGTTGCGGCTGTTTGAACGCTGGCGGCTGTCGGATGCGGAGGCGCGCGATCTGCTCGGGGGATTGACGGCCCGGACCTGGGCGCGTTGGAAGGCTGGGGATATTGGGCGGATCGCTCGAGATCTTGGCACGCGGATGTCCTTGTTGATGGGGATCCACAAAGCGCTGCGCTACATGTTTACGGATGCTGAGCGCGGATATGCGTGGATCCGACAGCCAAATGCGGCCTTTGCCGGGCAATCGGCATTAGCGGTGATGCGAAATGGAACGGTTTTCCATCTGGCCCGCGTGCGCGGTTATCTTGACGCGGAGCGTGGCGGCTGGTGAGCGCCGCCGCCCTGCCCCGCCCGGCGGATGTCCCGATCACCACCGTCGACTGGCCCCGCAGCTACCGCATCATTCGTTCCATCCATCCCCCTATCGACCTCTTCGAAGACATTGCCGATCCTGAAGATTGGGAGGCGCTGGCTTCGGCGGAATCGAAAACCAACCCTCGCTTGCGTGACAGCCTCGGTCGTCTGGACCTGATCCCGCCCGCGCGGCGTGTCGGCGGACCGGGGGCGAGTTGGCTGATGGCGCCTTTCGTGCATGTGTCGCCGGACCGGCCCGGACGCTTCACCGATGGAAGTTACGGGGTCTATAGCGCTGGCAACGCCGCCGAAACCGCGCTGCGCGAGGTGGCGCATCATCATGCGCGGTTCATGCGGGCCACGGCGCAAGAGCCCGGCTGGACCACGCAATTTCGCATGCTGATCGGCCATGTCGCGCGCGATTTGCATGACCTGACCGGCATTGATCCAGTGCATGCGCCAGATGATTATAGCGCATCGCAGGCATTGGGACGCGCGCTGCGGGCGGAAGGTGCGGATGGGGTGCTGTACCGCTCTGTGCGCGCGCCGGGTGAATATTGCGTGGGGATCTTCTGGCCGGATGCGATTCCAGTGCCGGTGCAGGGCGATCACTATGATTTCCATTGGGATGGCACGCAGGTGGACCGCGTTCATAATCGCAGCACCGACATGATCCTCGGCCTTTAAAATCGGCAGATACGCAAAAGGCCGCCCCATTCCGGAGCGGCCTTTTGTCATTCGGTATCAAGTGTGACGCGCGGGCGCGATCAGTTCTGATCGTCGTCCTCGGATGCAGCCGCACGCGGCTGATCGTCGTCGCCGTAATCGTCGGCACCGGCAGCGCCGATATCGTCGAACAGCTCGGAGATCTCGAACTCGGCCTGTGCCTCTTCTTCGGCAGCCAGTTCCTGGATCGATTTACCGGACGCTTGCAGTTCTGCCTCTTCGGCGGAACGGGCGACGTTGATTTCGATCTCGACCTCAACTTCGGGGTGCAGCTTGACCTGAACCGGGTGGACACCCAATTCTTTGATCGGTGCGTAAAGCACGATCTGCTTGCGATCCACCGAGAAGCCTTCTTCGGTCGCGGCATCGGCAACGTCACGGGTGGTGACGGAGCCGTAAAGCGCGCCCGAGTCGGAGGCGGAGCGGATCACGACGAACTGCTGGCCTGCCAGCTTCTCGCCGAGGCCGTCGGCCTCTTTCTTGGTTTCGAGGTTGCGCGTTTCCAGCTGAGCTTTCTCAGTCTCGAAACGGGCGATGTTGCTTGCGTTCGCGCGGAGTGCCTTGCCTTGCGGCAGCAGGAAATTCCGGGCGTAGCCTTCCTTCACGGAAACGACTTCGCCCATCTGGCCCAGCTTGGCCACGCGTTCGAGCAGGATGACGTCCATTGGTCGGTCTCCTTACTTCACGGCATAGGGCAGCAGGGCGAGGAAGCGGGCGCGTTTGATCGCACGGGCCAGCTCACGCTGCTTTTTGGAAGAAACGGCGGTGATGCGGGAGGGCACGATCTTGCCACGCTCGGAAATGTAGCGCTGCAGGAGACGCGTGTCCTTGTAGTCGATCGCAGGTGCGTTGTCGCCCGAGAAGGGGCAAACCTTGCGACGACGGAAAAACGGTTTTGCGGCCATGGTTTACAGTCCTTTCAAGATCAGTTGCGACGACGAGGTTCGCGCTCGTCACGTTTCTGCATCTGGACCGACGGGCCTTCTTTATGCTCGTCAACCTTGATGGTCAGAACGCGCATGACATCGTCATGCAGGCGCATCAGACGTTCCATTTCCTGGATCGCCGTCGCCGGGGCATCGGTGCGCAGGAACGCGTAATGCCCTTTGCGGTTCTTGTTGATCTTGTAGGCCATGGTCTTAACGCCCCAGTATTCACTGTCGACGAGAGAGCCACCATTGTCGGCCAGGACGGTGCCAAAATGCTCGACAAGGCTTTCGGCCTGCGAGTTGGACAGATCCTGACGCGCGATAAAGACATGCTCGTAGAGCGGCATGTGCTATTCCTTTGTCAAAGCGGGCTTCAAAGAACGGGTCTGCACTCTCCGCGTCCCGTCCACGAGGGGCGCCGCTGGTCATACCTCATGCGGAGAGATGCGGCCTTATACAGGGGCGGGGGCCGAATGCAACCCTGCGGCCCGGCGGGCCGGTCCCAGCCGCGCAGGCGCAAGGCTGGGAACCCCCTCCGCGCTCCAATATAGACACGCCGCTTAACTCAGATACGCCCCCAAGCTGGCCCGAAGATGCCATTGCCACGCCCGCAATTCGCCCAAATGGTAAATCAAAACCGGGTCATGAGCCGTGCCCTATCCATCATCACTGTGCCCCGGACCCGAGAGCGCCAAACCGAAAACCCCGTGCAAACGGCGCGGGCGATCAACCTGCCTGCGCGTCCCCGCAATGTGGCTGTGGCACCCATGGCCGCGCCTCCCTTGTGCCGGTTTCGCATCACCGCCGCATCGCACGGGGTCGATGTCATCGACACGGCCCCGGCCCGCCGCGACCCGGAACCTCAGGCCCTGAGGCGGGCCTGTGTGCTGGGCATGGTGGTTACCGGTGCGCTGGCGATGCGGATTTCATCGCCCGGACTTGCCCTGCCGGGAAGTGCTATCGCCTTGATCGCCGCGCTGCTGGCGCTGTGGCTGGTCTATCTCAGCGGCGAGCCCCGGCGGATGCTGAAATTCGACCGGCCAACCCGTCAGATCATCGTCAGCCGCGCCACGACAGGCCTGGGTCGGGCACGCCCCGGCCCGGTCATGGCCCGCATCGGCATCGAGCAGATCGGCCGGATGGGGATTGGTCCCTGCCCCCACCGCCCGGCGATGGCGCGGCTTTGGATCGACCTTGGCGGAGACCGCGTGACCCTGCTGACAGGGCGCGCGGGCGAGCTGCGCCCGGTGGCCGAAGCGCTGGACACCGCGCTGCGCTGTTAGAGCGTCCATCGGAGACCGCTTCCAATCGGACTGACGTCAGTTCGAAACCGCCGGTCAGAGACGCTCGATATCGCCTTCGGCGCGATCCGCATGGAAACGCGTCTCGAATTCCGCAAAGCGTCCCTGCCCGATGGCCGCGCGCATGTCGCCCATCAGCTCCTGATAGTAGTGCAGGTTGTGCCATGTCAGCAGCATGGAGGAGATGATTTCCTGCGAGCGAAATACATGGTGCAGATAGGCGCGGGAATAGCTACGGCAGGCCGGGCATTCGCAATGTTCATCCAGCGGGCGCGGGTCATCTTGGTGGCGCGCGTTCTTAATGTTGACGACGCCCCGGCGGGTAAAGGCCTGACCCGTCCGGCCAGACCGTGACGGCAGCACGCAATCCATCATGTCGATGCCACGCTTGACCGCGCCCACGATGTCATCCGGTTTGCCCACCCCCATCAGGTAGCGCGGGCGATCCTCGGGCAGCATGTCGCAGGCATAGTCGAGCACGCCGAACATCGCCTCCTGCCCCTCGCCCACGGCAAGACCACCGACCGCGTAGCCGTCAAAGCCGATCTCGCGCAGCTTTTCGGCGCTTTCGGCGCGCAGATGCTGGGTGACGCCGCCTTGCTGGATGCCGAACAGCGCGTGTCCCGGACGATCGCCAAACGCATCGCGCGACCGCTGGGCCCACCGCATCGACAGCCGCATGCTTTCCGCCACGCGGGCATCATCGGCAGGAAGTGCGGGACATTCGTCGAAGCACATCACGATATCGGAGCCCAGCAGCTTCTGGATCTCCATCGAGCGTTCGGGCGTCAGGTGATGGCGGGAGCCGTCGACATGGCTGCGGAAGGTCACGCCCTCCTCAGTCAACTTGCGCAGATCGGCGAGGCTCATCACCTGAAACCCGCCCGAGTCGGTCAGGATCGGGCGATCCCAGTTCATAAACCGGTGCAGCCCGCCCAGCCGGTCGATGCGCTCGGCGGTCGGGCGCAGCATCAGGTGATAGGTGTTGCCCAACAAAATATCCGCACCGGTTTCGCGGACGCTTTCGGGGCGCATCGCCTTCACCGTGGCCGCCGTGCCCACCGGCATGAATGCCGGGGTGCGGATTTCGCCGCGCGGGGTGGAAATCGTGCCCAAGCGGGCGGCACCATCGGTGGCATGCACCGCATATGAAAATTTCTGGCTCATGGGGCGGGCAGATAGCGCAGCAAGCGGGCCTCGCGCAATGGGCAGGGTTGCGGGGGAGTGCGCGCCCTGCTGCGGCCTCTTAATGCGCGAAGCTTCGGAACCGCTCGGTGCCGAAGGGGGTTTGTTGCGTGACATGTCGCGCCCTTCCTCCTCCCGACCTGCCGCAGCGGCGGTGCTGCCGCAGCGCGTGACTGCGATTTGCATGGCCCTGCGCGGCCTGCTTGCAGCTCTAGCTTTGACATTGGTGGCCATCGCAGGTCCGACCGCCACGCTGGCGCAGGATGCCTTTTTTGAGGTGCCCTCGCTCAATGCCGGTCTGCCCGCGCCCTCACCTTGGCTTGATCGCGCCACGCCCCGCTCCTCGATGGAAGCGTTTCAGCATCACGGACGACGTGGGGAATGGGCGGTCGCGGCGCAAATGCTGGATCTGTCGGGCCTGCCCGACGACGCGCAGGCCGAGCGCGGACCCGAAATTGCCGAACAGCTTTATACGGTTCTGGATCGCAAAGTGGTGATCCCGTGGAACGACCTGATCGACCGCCCGGATGGAATGGACGAGATGGCCTCGACCAATTCCGCAGTTGCGGGGATGTCGCGCCGGTCGATCCTGCTCGATCTGCTTGATATGAATGGCATTGATGCGCCGCTCCGGCTGAACCGGCTGAAGGCGTCGGACGGCGATCCGGTTTGGTTGTTCTCGCAGCAAACGGTGCAGAACGTCGGCTTGCTTTACACCATGTATGGCCCGACCCGGTTCGAGCGCTGGTTGCCCGATCCGCTGCTGGCCGAGGCGTTCTGGGGCCTGCATGTCTGGGAAGTGGTCTTTCTGCCGATCCTGCTGATTTTTGGGTTTTTCGCGACGAAATGGACGCATGATCTGGTGCGCTGGTGGGCCCGGATTGCAAACCGGCGGTGGCGGCGGCTTGCGCTTAACGCGCTGTGCTGGCCCGCATCGCTTGTCGTCGGGGTGACGATTGTCGGCTTCGGCACCCGCAATGTGCTGGTGGTCTCAGGCTCGGTCGACGCTTTGCTGGAGCCGGGGATTTTCATCGGCTATGCCGTCGCGCTGGTGATGTTCGTGGTGTCGGTTTTGGACCGCACCCTCGACCGGTTGGTGCCGTCCGGCCCCGAAGCCCTGTCCGATCCCGCCAATGCCGCGACCCGCAACATGGCCACCACGGTCACGGCGGTGCGGCGGATATTCTTGGTGGTGGCGGTGCTGCTGGCGACGGGTCTGGTGTTGGCACAGGCCAATCTGTTCCGCACGCTGGGCCTGTCGCTGCTGGCCTCTGCCGGGGCGCTGACGCTGGTATTGGGCTTTGCCGCGCGCCAGGTGCTGGGCAATATCATGGCCTCGCTGCAAATCGCGATGAACCGGTCTGCCCGCATTGGCGATCAGTTGATTTTCCGGGGCGAGTTCGTGACCGTCGAATATATTCACTTCACCTTCGTTCAGCTGCGGATCTGGACCGGCAATCGGATGGTCGTGCCTGTCGCCGATTTCGTGTCAGAGCCCTTTGAAAATTGGTCTATTGAAGAGCGCGACATGATCCGTGTCATTGACCTTGTGCTCCATCACGAGGCCGATGTGCCGGCCATGCGCGATTTCTTCATCTCTGCGGTGCAAGACGACGATGATGACCATATCGGCCCGAAGGAGGCCGCCGCCGTGCGGGTTGTGTCCCAAGATGCCTTCGGCAGTGTCGTGCGGTTTGAACTGCCAAGCCTGAACCCATCCACCGGATGGGATTTCGAATGCGTCTATCGCGAACGTCTGCTGGCCCATGCCTATGAAATCGGGACCGAAGCGCGTCCTGCTTTCCCCGATCACCCCCCGCGCGATGACGGGCCTGCATGAGCACGCTCTGCCAACCCGGCGTGACGTCTGATGCCTGTGCCGACATGAAACGGTTGCGATGGCGCGGCAAGGCTGTCACAGCGAGGCGCGCCGCCGGGCGGCGTCGCGAACCTGACCGCAGGCATTGGCCGCCGCCCCAAGATCGACGGCCCATAGCCGCCCCGAGCCATCGACCCAGACCCATCGCCCCCCATTCCGCGCCCTCCCGCGCATCCGACGAAAGGACCCAAGACCATGAGTGACGAACCGTTCCGCCTCGGCTGGGAAGAATGGGTCAGCCTCAGCGATCTGGGCCTGCCCGCGCTGAAGGCGAAGGTCGATACCGGCGCGCGCACCTCGGCGCTGCATGCCTTCGACATTGAGCCGTTCGGCCCCAAACACAAACCCCGTGTGCGGTTTGCCGTGCATCCCGTTCCGGGCCGCAATGAGCCGGTCATCCCCTGCTCCGCCGAAATCATCGACCGGCGCGAGGTGACCTCCTCCAATGGTGAAACCGAGCTGCGCTATGTCATCGGCACGACCATCTCCGTCGGGGGACGCAGTTGGCCGATCGAGATCACGCTGACGGACCGCTATACCATGGCCTACCGGATGCTTCTGGGTCGGCAGGCGCTGCCTGACGATATGCTGGTCGCACCTTCCGAAAGCTTCTGTCAGCCGGAACTGGATTATCAGGTCTATCACTCCGCCCGTGTGCGCGAAGCCCAGCCACAGCGTGCGCTGCGCATTGCCGTGCTGTCGCGCGAGCCTAACAATTACTCCACCACGCGGCTGGTCACCGAAGGCGAGAAGCGCGGTCACGTCGTCGAGGTGATCGATACCACCCGGTGCTACATGGCGCTGAACGCGCTGGCCCCGGAGGTGCATTACGATGGCCGCCGCCTGCCCCGCTATGACGCGGTAATCCCGCGCATCGGCGCGTCGATCACGCCCTACGGCACTGCGGTCATTCGACAGTTCGAGACCATCGGCACCTATTGCGTTAACGGCTCCGAAGGCATCACCGCCAGCCGTGACAAGCTGCACGCCCACCAGATCCTTGCCCGGCACCGCATCGGCATGCCCATGACGGCCTTTGCGAACTCGCCTAAGGATACCGGCAATCTGATCGGGCTGGTCGGCACGGCGCCCCTGATCGTCAAGCTGCTGGAATCCACCCAAGGCAAGGGCGTCGTGCTGGCGGAAACCAAGAAAGCCGCGGAATCGGTGATCTCCGCCTTTCGTGGTCTGCGCGCGAACTTCCTTGTGCAGGATTTCGTCAAGGAGGCCGCGGGCGAGGATATCCGCTGCTTCGTCGTCGGATCGAAAGTTGTGGCCGCCATGCGCCGCACTGCCGCGCCGGGCGATTTCCGCTCTAACCTGCATCAGGGTGGCACGGCGGAAACCGTGCGCATCACCAAAGATGAGCGCGAGACGGCCATTCGTGCCGCCAAGGCGTTTCGTCTCAATATGGCCGGCGTCGACCTGCTACGTGCCAGCGATGGACCCAAAGTACTTGAGGTCAACAGCTCCCCCGGCCTCGAAGGTATCGAGAAAAGCTCCCACAAGAACGTGGCCGAGATCATCATGTCCGAGGTCGAGAAAAAGGTTCGTCCAGCCCCTGCCCGCAAACGCACCGTCAAAGGATAAGCGCCAAGGGCTATGGCAGACCGGGACGGGTGGTGAAGTGGCGCCACCCGCCTGGTCCACTGCGACCTAAGCGAGCCAAACCGCAGAGACGGAGAGATGCCCGCATGGCTCGAAGGCCAAGCGGTTGGACCGCTCAACCCTCGCGCGGTTGCGGGCGGATCGGGATTTCCTTGAGCAGACCACCAACCCCCATTTCCGCTATGTCATCGTCGCTGACCTCCAACCCGCAGGCGATCCGCTCCAGCACCCAATCCGCCCCGTTCAATGCGAGGGAACGGGCACAACCCGGCAGGCCGATCACGGGACGCCCGTTTAGATCAGCGGTGAATAGCAGGTTGCCCGGATCGACCGGCATGCCGAAGCGCGCCACATGTCCGCCTGCCGCGCGCACGCCTTCGGGCGCCGTATCGCGTAGATCCGAGGTGGCGGAGCCGGTCAGGATCAGCACCAGATCGCCTGCGAGCTCCGGCAGCGCGGCGGCGATTGCGGCGCTTTCATGGGCCACGATCCGACACTCGGCCAGTTCCATCCCCAGTGCATGAAGCCGCGCTTCCACCGCCGCGCGGCCCTTGACCGAAAGCGACGGTTTCTGTCCCGGCACCTCGGTCAGGATCAGACCGGCGCGACGGCGTTGCACTGGCAGAACGGAAAACCCGCCGCTTTTGGATTTGCGAAGATCGACGGCGGCACAGGCGGCCTGCAACGCGCAGCCGGGCACGGCATAGGAGATGATCTTGACCGTTCCGACCAACATGCGCGGGCGCACACGGGTCAGCGGCGTCAGCGTCGCCAAGGTGATGGCCGGATCAATGCGGTTAAGCGCGTGCACCGCATCCGCATCCAATCGAAGCAATCCAGGTCGCGTCGCATGCAGGTTCACCCGACCCGTGAACGCCCGCCCGATCTGCACCCCGGCTGCGCGGGGATCGGGCACCAGCGCTTCGGCCAGCATCGCGGCGGCCGCATCCTCGGCCACGTCATTCGGGTCAAGCCGCGCGACGGTCACCTGTGCAACCCCGGCAGCGCTTAACGCGGCAAGATCCGGTTCACTCAGCACGATGCCCTTTTTCAGCCGCTGCCGTCCAAGCTGCATCGAATGCGCCAGTGTCGCGCCCAAGGCCTCCTCCACCGGCACCGGACCGAACCGCATGTCAGGCGCCTTTCCGCAATACCCGGACGATCTCAGCCATGATCGAGACCGCGATTTCTGCGGGACTGCGCCCGCCAATATTAAGCCCGACCGGTGCGTGGATGCGGGCGATTTCTTCGGCGGAAAACCCGAGTTGGGTCAGCCGTTCGACCCGTTTCGCATGGGTGCGCGTAGAGCCGAGCGAGCCTAGGTAAAACGCGTCCGAGCGTAGCGCGGTGATGATGGCCGGGTCGTCGATCTTGGGGTCATGGGTCAGGGTGACGATCGCGGTGCGGGCGTCGATGCCCTGCGCGGCCATCGCCTCATCCGGCCAATCATGGGAAATCACCTCGCCGGGAAAACGCGCTTGGGCGCCAAAGGTCTCTCGCGGGTCAATGAGCATAGGGTCAAAGCCCGCCAACCGTGCCATCGCCACCAAGGGCTGCGCGATATGCACCGCACCCACGACGATCATCCGCAGTGGCGGATTATGGATCGCGATGAAATCCTGCCCCTCAAACCCGCTTTGATCGCTGCGAAAGCGCGCCTGCGCTCCCGTGTCCTCAGGTCCGGCAAGCCGTCGCGCCCAAGTCTCGGTATTGACGACATAGGCCACCGCGCGGCGGTCGTTCCGGGCGGCAACCAAATCCTCAAGCAGCGGTGCCGGCAGGGCATTGCCCACTGGCTCGACCAAAATGCGGATTGTGCCGCCGCATGCCAGCCCCACCGCAAAGGCGTCGTCATCGCTGACACCGTATTCCAGCATCCGGGGCGCGCCATCCTCCAGCGCCTCCAGCGCTTCGACCACGACCGCGCCCTCGACGCAGCCCCCCGACACTGACCCGGCAATGTCACCCTGCCCCGAAATCGCGAGCTGACTGCCGACGCCGCGCGGCGCCGAGCCCCATGTCTGCACCACAGTGGCCAGCGCCGCGCCAGTGCCGTCGCGGTGCCAATTCAGGGCAATTGCCGGGATGTCGTCAAAATGCTGTGCCATTTGTCTGCCTGTCAGCTTTCCCCCGATCCAAGGCCGGGGCGCGCGTTTGCCTGCAGCATGACGGCTTAGCGCAACGGACAAAAGCCCCCGCGCCGCCGCGCAGGACGAAAGTCGCGGAGTTTCACGCTGTCAAAGCGGCCCTCAGGCCATCGCCTACGAAAAAGAGCGCTCCGCTATGGAGCGCTCTTTCAATGCTTGGCGTGATCTCGCTGGATCAGTTGGCAGCGTCTTCTGCGGCACCTTCCACGCTTTCGGCGGCTTCGCCGACATTTGCAGCGGCGCCTTCGACGGCTTCCGATGCGCCGGTGTCGGGGGCTTCGACCGAAACGTCGATGTCACCGCCGCCGGTGGTCGCGCTGGTGTCGGTATCGGCACCGGCGAAGAAGAACCATGCAAGCACCAGAACTGCCACGACGAGGGCACCGACGATGAATGCGATGCCAGTGCCGCTGCGGCGCTCGGGGGTGGTGGGCGTGGTGTTGGTGGTGTTGGTGGTGCTGTTATACTCAGCCATGTCAGGCGCTCCGATTGATGTCGTTATTGGCCGGAGAACGCCCAGAGTTTAAGCATAGTTCCACGCGGCAATGTTTTTTGACATAGCTCCGGTCCGGGGTGCTCCGCCGTGTAAATTATGTGACCGCGCTGCAACAGATCGGGCCATGTCGGGCCGGTCTTGCCGCGCGACCGCCTGTTCACGCCCCCGTGGGCGATGGTCGCAGGGGCTACCTTCGCGCCGAAAAACCCCGTATCCCCTGCCCCGTCCGCATCTGCCGCCAATTTCGTCCGAGGGTTCGTCATGCTGTTTTGGTTCATCGCTTTTGCCTTGTCGCTGCTGGTCGCCGGGCCGCTGGCCGTTGCGATGTGGCGCGGTCGTGGCACACAGGGCTTAAGCGATGACACAACGGACGCTGCCAACACGGTGCAAATGGCGCATCCTGAGATGGCGCTTTATCGCGATCAACTGGCTGGCGTGGAACGTGATCTGGCCCGTGGGGTCCTGAACGCTGAGGAGGCCGAGCGTCTGCGCACGGAGGTCTCGCGCCGGTTGCTTGACGCTGATCGCAGCCGGAATACTGATCCTGCCGTCCCGCGCTCCGCGCCACGTGCGGCCACACTGGTCGCGATGGCGCTGGCGCTTGTGGTTGTCTCGGCAGGCTCGCTTGCGCTTTATGCCCGCTTGGGCGCGCCGGGCTACGGGGATCTGCCGCTGGCGACACGGCTCGCCGCCGCGCGCGAGGCCCGTGACACCCGCCCCGATCAAGCGGAGGCCGAGGCCTCCCTCGGCCCGGAACTGCCGCGCAGCGCTGCGCCCGAATTCACCGAACTGATGGGCAAGCTGCGCGCTGCATTGGAAACCCGCCCCGATGATCTGGAAGGCTACCGCCTGCTGGCGCGCAATGAGGCCGCGCTGGGACGCTACCGCGCCGCATGGCCCGCACAGGCGCGCGTGATCGCCCTGATGGGGGAGGCGAGCGCGGCCGAGGATTACGCCGAATTGGCCGATCTGCAGGTCAGCGCCGCGGGGGGCTATGTCTCACCCGAGGCCGAGGACGCGCTGAGTGCCGCACTGCAACGGGACCGCCAAAACGGACCCGCGCGTTACTATGCCGGGCTGCTGCATGCGCAAACCGGACGCCCGGATCTGGCCTACCGGTTCTGGATGCCGCTTCTGCGCGAAGGTCCACGCGACGCGCCGTGGATTGAGCCGATCCTGTCGCAAATCGAAACCGTGGCGATCCGGGCGGGCGAAACCTTTGAGATGCCGCCGATCCCGGAACGCAACCCCGGCGGACCCGCGCAGCCCGGCCCCACAGCCGACGACGTAGCCGCCGCCGCGCAGATGGAAGAAGGCGACCGCACCGCGATGATCGAAGGCATGGTCGAGGGGCTCGCCGCGCGTCTGGCTGACGAGGGGGGGCCGGTCGAAGATTGGGCGCGCCTGATCCGCGCGTTGGGCGTGCTGGGGCAGAACGAACGCGCCCGCGCCATCCGGACCGAAGCGCGCGAAGTCTTTGCCGGAAACGCGGATGCGCAAGCCACGCTGGACGCCGCCGCCGGGGATGAGAACTGATGCCGATCCATGATGATATTGCGGAATTCGCCGCAGCGCTCGCCCCCGGCCGCGCCATTGCGGGGCTGGATCTGGGCACCAAGACCATCGGCGTTGCCATTTCCGACAGGCTCCTGTCAGCCGCCACCCCGACGGAGGTGATCCGGCGCAAGAAATTCACCCTCGACGCCGCACGCCTGTGCGAGATCGCCACGACGCGGGAACTGGCCGGAATCATCCTTGGGCTGCCGCGCAACATGGACGGGTCAGAGGGCCCGCGCTGCCAATCGACCCGCGCCTTTGCCCGGAACCTGTCGGCACTGATCGACCTGCCCATCGCCTATTGGGACGAACGCCTGTCGACCGTCGCCGCCGAGCGCGCATTGCTGGAGGCCGACGCCTCGCGCCGCAAACGGGCCGAGGTGATCGATCAGGTCGCGGCGGGTTATATTCTCCAAGGCGCACTCGACCGTCTGCGCCATCTGAGGAATGCCCCATGAGCGATGAGGTCTGGAAACGCGACGAGGTCGAAAGCCCCTGTATCAAGGTCTGCGTGATCGATCCGAAAAGCCGGCTCTGCCTGGGCTGTCTTCGTTCGATCAACGAGATCGGCGCCTGGAGCCTGATGTCGCCGGACGAGCGCCGCACGGTGATGGCCGACCTGCCCGCGCGCAAGGATCAGGTGACGCCGCGCCGCCGGGGCGGACGGGCCGCGCGACTGCGCAAAGCGCAAGACTGATCGGCCATCACCCTCTGGGGATCGCAGACACGCCCTGCCACCATTGGTAGCGCTCCACCGGGCCCGTAGGCGGAGCGCCGCCACCACCGTGCCAACCCGCTTGGCCGAATTACGCAATCGCGGTTAGATCGCTAGTGATGACACAGCCGTGAGCGCTCCCCCATGACATTCGTTTCCCGTCGCACAGCCCTATTCGGCCTTGCCGCCCTGCCCCTGCTATCTGCCTGTGGCGTTACCGGCGGCAGCGGCGAGGTGAGCCGCAAGGCGGCCTTTGCCACCCCACTTCACGCCAATGAGACGCCCGAGTTGCGGTCGCTCATCAATAAATATGCGCGTGCCTATGACGTTCCCGTCAGTCTGGTCCACCGTGTCGTCATCCGCGAAAGCAGACATCGGCCCGGCGCGCGCAACGGCCCCTATTACGGGCTTATGCAAATCCTGCCCCAGACCGCCCGCACTATGGGCTATCGCGGCCCGGCTGAAGGGCTGCTCGATGCCGATACCAACCTGCGATATGCCGTGAAATACCTGCGCGGCGCCTGGATGGTGTCTGATGGCAATCAGGATCGCGCGGTGATGTGGTATGCCAAAGGCTATTATTACGAGGCCAAGCGGCGCGGCTTGCTGGTGGAAACAGGCCTGCGATCTGCGTGAACAGCGCCGTCAGGTCCCGGAGCAGCGCATCTACCAGCTGGGTTCGGTGACACGGCCCGTGCTTCCCGCGACGCGAGAACCATCAAGAAGCCGGCGCAGCTGTATACCTGTTCATCTCGGTCTAATTAATAAGGTAGCACGTTTTCGTTGCGCTGCGAGAAAATACACCTAAGAGGTTTATTCAAGACTTACGATGCAACCATAAGGCATAACTATCGCCGCTAAATTGCAGTCTTTCTCGACAGGATCGCCTTATCTGGATTATCAATCCGCGTGAGGTGCCATTTGTCGGATTGTATTAAACTTGAAGAGTATATCGAACGGCTCACCGAATACCGATCGGTGAATGACGTTTGGCAATTTCATTGTGCGCAAATGGCGCAATACGGCTTCGACCGGCTCTTTTACGGATTTACGCGTTATCGCACCGCGACGTCCCTCGGCAATCCGGCGGACATGCTGATCTTGAGCAATCATGCGCCCGCCTATATCCGCAGTTTTATCGACCAGAACCTTTACCACCACGCGCCGATGGTGCGGTGGGCGCTGGAAAATGACGGCGCATGTTCGTGGCGGTGGCTGCAGGAACAGGCCGCAGGTCGCATGATGACCGCGACCGAACGCAAGGTCTACGAATTCAACCAGCGCCATGGCGTCGCCGCTGGCTACTCCGTCAGCTTCCCCGAGCAGTCCCGCCGCGCGAAGGGTGCAATCGCGCTCACAGCAGCGCGCAGCCTCTCCCAGGACGATGCCGATGCGATCTGGGACCAGCACGGCGGACGGATTACGGCAATGAATAATGTGCTCCACCTGAAGCTCATTCACATGCCCTATTCCCGGCGCAGCCTGACCGATCGACAGCGCGAAGTGCTGGAATGGACAGGCGACGGCAAAACCGTTCAGGACATCGCACAGATCATGGGCCTGCAACCGGCGACCGTGGAAAAGCATCTGCGGCTGGCGCGCGACACGCTGAATGTCGAAACGACGGCCCAAGCCGTGCTGAAAGCCTCGGTGCAAAATCAGATGTATCTGATTGAAACGCCCGCCCGGGCAGCCTCCTCAGCCTGAGACATCCCCAGGCAGATGCCCCGTCACAACCTGAAGTCGCGGGTCACAAGCGGAAAAATCCCCATGGAAGTAGGGATTTCCAGACTTTCCTTATAGTCATCCAAGTGCCAAATTGTTCCGGTTCCGTGAGTGGTGGCTATTAGCCAAGGAACGCTGTCGGTTCGGCCTCGAAAACGGGGGCCAATCGGCGCTCCGGGAAACCGGACCGTCGGCCTGGGGGGTATATTTCTGATCTCTCAGGTCGGCACCTAACTGATCCAATCACAGATACCACAACGGAATCAGCGGCATATACCGCGATCTTCACGCGTTGAGTTATCGGGCCAGGTCCTAAAGTTCGATGAGACGGACTTCTGCCTTATGGGCCGTCAGGGCGATCTTGCCGTCGCACAGCCGCAGCGCATCGTCGCCAAATACCTCAGCCCGCCAGCCGTGCAGCGCCGCCACGTCGCGCTCTCCTGCGGCGATCATGTCCAGATCCGAGGCCGTGGCGATCAACTTCTGCGCAACGCCGGATTCCTCGGATTTCGCTTTCAGCAGCACCCGCAAAAGATCGGCAAGCGCCGGGTTCACCTGTAGCTTCTCGCGGCGGCGATCAACCTCCGGGAACGTCGATGGATCGGCCTCCAGACCTCGGGTCACCGCGTCGAGGATACCGTCCGCAATCGGCCCCTTGCGGGCCTCTCGCAACAGCAGACGGGACCGGTTCAGATCGGCGGCATTGCGCGGCTTGGTCGACGCCATTTCCAGCAATGCGTCGTCTTTATAGACCCGGTTGCGCGGGATGTTGCGATCCTGCGCGAAGGTTTCGCGGAACTCGGCCAGCGCCTGCACCACGGCCATGAAGCGGCCCGAATTGGTGCGCGTCTTGACCCGCTGCCATGCCTCGGGCGGGCGCACGGTGTAGGTTTCAGGATCGGTCAGGACACCCAATTCCTCGCGCAGCCAACGGTCGCGCCCCGATTTCTCCAACTCGTCACGCAAGAATTCGTAGATCACCCGCAGATGGGTCACATCGGCCAGCGCGTAGGTCTTCTGCGCGTCCGACAAGGGCCGTCGTGACCAGTCCGTGAAGCGGGAGCTTTTGTCGACAGTGCCCTTCGCGATCCGCTTCACCAGCGTCTCGTAGCCCACCTGTTCGCCAAAGCCGCAGACCATTGCCGCCACTTGCGTATCAAACAGCGGCTCGGGGAAAACGCCTGCCTCGACAAAGAAGATTTCCAGATCCTGCCGGGCTGCGTGAAACACTTTCACCACGGAAGTGTCGCGAAACAGATCATAAAGCGGCGCAAGGTCCAGCCCATCGGCCAGCGGATCAACGAGCACCGCCTCGCCCTCATCGGCAATCGCCATCTGCACCAGACAGAGCTTGGAATAATAGGTGCGCTCGCGCAGGAATTCCGTGTCCAGCGTCACATAGTCGTGGCGCGCGGCCTCCCGGCAGAATTCGGCGAGGTCTTCGGTCTTGGTCAGTGTTCTCATGGCAGGTTCCGGTGCGAGATAGGAGCGGCCCACACACGGCCGGAGAAGCGAAAAACGTCAGTCATGGCCGTCACTGTTTCTGTTCATCCCGTTTGGTGCAAAGGGAATATGCAAATAAGTCTATGGTGTTGCAGCCCCGGCTCAACTGTCGCCATCGGCTGCGGTGGCAGCGCCGCGTTCTGGTGCCTCGTGACGCCCATCGAAATCCAGCCAGACCGGACGCCGATCCCCCGCCGCGAACCGCCGCAGCACCGCCGGATAAAGCCGGTGCTCCTGCCCCAGCACGCGCGCGGCAAGCGCCTCAGCCGTATCGCTGGCATGCACCGGCACCCGCGCCTGCCCAAGGATCGGCCCATCGTCCAGTTCGGGCGTGACCTCGTGCACGGAACACCCGTGTTCTGCCTCGCCCGCCTCCAACGCGCGGGCATGAGTGTGCAGCCCGCGATATTTCGGCAAAAGCGAAGGGTGGATGTTCAGCATCCGACCCTGCCAACGGGTCACGAAGCCCTCGGTCAGCACGCGCATGAAGCCGGCAAGGCAGATGATATCGGGCTCGGCCGCTTCCAGCCGCGCGGTCAACTCCGCCTCAAAGGCGGCGCGGTCTTTGCCGAACGGCTTATGACTGACCGCATCGGTCGCCACGCCGCGGGACGCCGCGCGCGTCAGCCCGCCCGCCGCGGGATCGTTGGACAGGACCAGACAGGGCGCGGCGGGGTGATCGGCCCGGCCCATGTCATCAAGCAGCGCCAGCATGTTGGAGCCGCCCCCAGAGATCATGATCGCGACGCGCTTCTTGGCCACGGGCCCCTCCATCAGAGCAGAGTACCCGAGTAGCTGACGCCCTCGCCCTCTGTGACCGTGCCGATGCGATGCACCGTCTCACCGCCTGCCTTCAGCAGCGAGGTCAGGCTATCGGCAGCATCGGGGGTCACGACCAGCACCATGCCGATCCCGGCGTTGAAGGTCTTGAGCAGTTCGCTCTGCTTCAGCCCGCCGCTTTCGGCCAGCCAGCGGAACACGGGCGGCAGCGACCAAGTGTCAAGATCGACGGCGCAGCCCAAACCCTCGGGCAGAACCCGCGGCAGGTTTTCGGTCAAACCACCGCCAGTGATATGCGCCAGCCCATGCACGCCGCCGGCGCGGATCGCGGCCAGCGCGGGTTTGACATAAATGCGCGTGGGTTTCAGCAACTCCTCGCCCAGCGTGCCTGAGCCGAAAGGCGCACGGCCCTGCCAGCCAAGCCCGAGCACCGAGACGACCTTGCGCACCAGCGAATAGCCGTTGGAATGCACGCCGTTGGAGGCCAGACCCAGCAGCACATCACCCTTTGCCACGCCGGCGGGCAGCGCCTGCCCCCGCTCCATCGCGCCCACGGCAAAGCCCGCAAGGTCGAAATCCTTGCCGTCATACATGCCCGGCATTTCCGCCGTCTCGCCACCGATCAGCGCCGCGCCGGAGCGTTTGCAGCCCTCCGCGATCCCCTCGATGATTTTGGCCGCGCTCGGCACGTCAAGTTTGCCGGTCGCGAAATAGTCGAGGAAGAATAAAGGCTCCGCGCCTTGGCACACCAGATCGTTGACGCACATGGCCACCAGATCAATGCCGACGCCGCCGGTCTCGCCCGTGTCGATGGCAATGCGCAGCTTGGTGCCGACACCGTCGGTCGCGGCGACCAGAACCGGGTCATTATAACCCGCGGCCTTCAGATCGAACAGGCCGCCGAAGCCGCCCAGCCCCGCCATCACGCCCGCGCGTTGCGTGGCCTTCGCAGCTGGCTTGATCGCCTCCACCAGCGCGTTGCCCGCGTCGATATCGACGCCCGACTGGCTATAGGTCAGCCCGTTCTTGCCCTCGGTCATGCAGTCATCCCCGGTGATCCAATGTGGTGATCCGATTTGCGCGATGCTCTAAGCCATCACGCGCCCGAAGGGAACCTGCTCCGTGCATCCAGGCCTGACCGCTTGCGCAAGCCCCCCCTGCCCGCAACCCCAAACCCCTACGCCAAGGGCACGCGCCGCAGACCCCTCGCGCCCTCTTGACGACGCTCCGTCCGATGCCCTAAGCGAACGCGCAGGCGGGCCTGTAGCTCAATTGGTTAGAGCAGAGCGCTCATAACGCTTTGGTTGCGGGTTCAAGTCCTGCCGGGCCTACCATACCGCCAAGCCCCCTCCCCGAAAGTTTGTGATCACGCCGCCCATCGGCCAGTCGGTTGGAGGAAGTCTGCCCGGAGCTTCGGCAATCGGCAGCGTTATAAGTCCATTGGCACGCCAACAAATCCAAGTTCCACATAACATCCGTTTTACGACGCATTTTCGACGAATTTGAACGGGATACGCTACAGCAAGGTCCAAGAGGGCCGATTATGAACTAAAGATGTGGTTTATCATGAAAATTTTTCCGACCTGCTCCTCGGCTTTGGCTTTGGCCTGCGCGGCTTTCGGCACCCCGGTTGCGGCCCAGGCTTGTGACCCGCAAAACCCGAATAATGGTGACACCGTGGTCTGCGATGGCTCCGGCGGCGGCGTCGATTACTCGGGTGTTGCTGATCTGGATGTCACTGTATCGGGTCAGATCGTCGCTGCGACCGGCGACGGCTTTATCGCTGGCGACAATCTGACCTTGGTGAACCAAGGCTTGCTGGAAACCCAAGCGTCCCCCTCCACCCTGCTGACCGCCGGAGATGGCGCCGAGATCACCAATGACGCGAGCATGGTCGTGGCGGGCGGAAACGGCGCCATGGGGATAGACCTTGGTGACGACAGCAGCTTCTGGAATAGCGCGAGCGGCACCTTGAGCGGTGGCAGCTACTACGCGACCGGCAGTCCGCTTCGGATGGGCGATAATGCGACTGTGCAGAATGACGGGCTGATCGAGACCAATAACGCTAATATTGCCATTGGGCTTGGCGAGGACGCTGCCGTCACCAATACCGGCAGGATCAACGTCGCTGCTGCTGCCATTTACGCAGGGTCTGGCCTGAGCGTCTTTAACAGTGGCGAGATGAACAGCCTGAGCAGCCCCGGAAATGCGCTTATTTTCAGCACTGGCGCCCTTGAGGTAATTAACACCGAAGAAGGGGTGCTGTCGTCTGGAACGAACTCTTCTGCCATCCAGAGCAATGGCGGGACTTTGACATTACAGAATGACGGCCAGATCGTCGGGTCGAGCCGATACGGTATTACGGCGCAAAATGCGACGATCCGAAACGGTGAAACCGGTGTCATCAAGATGGGCGCAAGCACCAGCTATGGGATCTCCACCCAAAGCGATCTTGATCTGGTCAATGAAGGCTTGATCGAAAGCACGTCCGGAGCGAGCGTCCAAGCTTTCGGGACAGCCCGTATCATCAACAGTGGTGTCATCCGAAAAACCACAGACTCCTTTTTTGGAACCTTTTTCCTGACCGGCAATAGTGAGATTGTTAATTCCGGCACAATTGAAGGCCATGCGACCCTGGGGCATCTTATGCTCATGGGGCAGACGAATGTGGTCAATAGCGGGACGATCCAGAACCTCAACGACGGCAGCGGCGCGGCGATCTGGCTGAGTTCACCGAGCCCTGACGTCGTTCATAACTCCGGCACGATCAGCGGGTACGAAGGCATCGTCGACCGCAGCGCAAGCGCCGACAGTCACGATCTGGTCGTGAACTACGGCACGATCATCGGCACAGGCGGCACGGCCCTCGACCTTGCGCAGGGGGACGACACGCTTGTGCTTCATAGCCTCGACATCCAAGGCGATGTCATCTTTGGCGAGGGCAATGACACGCTGATCCTGGCCCAAGGCACCCGTTCTGGCGTCCTGACCTTTGGCGACGATCTGGAGAATGTGGAGCTTTCCGCCCATTCCGCCGCGATCTACAGCGACAATACGTTGGTGGTCGCGGATGCCGGGTTCTTTGGCGATATGGATACGCTGCGGGCCTTTGATGCGCGGAGCCTCGGGGTCTATCTCACCGATCCGCTGCACGGCTCTGGCTGGTGGGCCTCTGCGGGTGTGGATCTGCGCGGGAACAACAGCGGCGACAACCGCATGGGCAACATCACCCTCGGTCGCGATTTCGATCAGTTCGGCGTATTCGTCTCCGCCACGCGCGGACAGGCTCTTGGCGATGACGGGTTGAACGAAGCGACCTATGACAGCCTGCTCGCAGGTGTGCGCGGCACCTATTCGTTCGGCGAAGAAACCTCGCTGACCGGCGCAATTTACGCGGGCCACGGCGAGACCGAATTCTCTGGCACCTCCGGCGGCGCGCAATTTGGCGAAACCGACAATCGCTTCGTCGGTCTGGCGGCGGGGTTGGAGACAAGCTTGGGCGAGCAGGTGACCCTGACGGGCCGTGCCGGTGTCGAAAAGCACGAATTCGACGGCTTCAGCCTGTCCAGCCTCAATGGTGCCGAATTTGGCAGCCGCGACATGCTTGCCTCCTACATCGATGTCGAAGCCTCCATGCGTCATGAGCTTGCAAGCGGCATCGCGGTCAGCCCCTTCATCGGCGCCAGCCTGCTACATGCCAGCGCGGACAGCTCGACCATGAGCTATATGGGGGAGACCATCCCGTTCGAGACCGACGATAGCACGGTGCGAAGCCTGACCTTGGGCGCCGAGCTTCAGGCGCAGGGCCTGTGGAACGCCCGCGTAGAGACCCGGTTCAGCAAAGACCGCGCCATGGAAGGCGGCGTCAGCTTTGCCATGCGGTTCTAAGACGGTCCTGTAACTCGGAGACGCTGCTAACCAGCACCCTAAAAGCGAAAGCGCCGGTCCGAAGTGGCCGGCGCTTTACCTTTATATGGACCCGAGGGACTCCGCTTGATCGCGGCGCGCTTCAGATCACATCGCTTTACGCCAAGCGCCGTCGCCCCAGAATGAAGGTTCAGCGCCATGAATAAGACAACGTCCTAGCGCAACCGTTAAACTTCGCCCTTGCTGTCGGGCTCAATCTGGCCGCGCCGGGCCATATATCGGGCGATCATCCACACGCCAAGCGCCCAAGCCGCGCCCAGCGTCCAACCGGCCAGCACATCCGACGGCCAATGCACGCCCAGAAACACCCGGCTGACCCCCACCAACACGGTCAGGAGCGCTGCCATTACGATAAAGAGAATGCGCACCCGGTTGCGGGTTTCGGCCCGCGCCAGCATGACCGCCAATGTCAGGTAGGTCACGGCGGCCATCATCGAATGTCCCGACGGGAAGGAGGCGGTGACGGCGTCCACCCCATGCGGCACCAGATCCGGACGCGGACGGGAAAAGCCCGACTTGGCCAGATAGGAAAGCGCCTGCCCGCCGACGATCGCCACCGCCAGTAACAGCGCCGATGCCTTCTGCCGCCGCAGGATCAGAAAGGTCAGCACCGACAAGGTCACAAGCGTCAGCACAGACACGCCGCCAAGCGCGGTCAGGTCGCGCATTGCCACGGCCAGTTGCGCGCCACCAATCGGGTTTGCAGGGTCCTCGGGCGTGCGCAGCGCCAAAAGCACCGCTTCGTCAAACGCGTGCAGATCGCCCTCGATCATCTCGGATGCCAGCGCAACAAAGGCCCAAAGCGCCCCCGCGATCAGCAGCAGAACCGTCAGGCTCAGGATCTCGACGCGTTTCATTGCGCCAGCGATGGCAGAGGGCAGATGCATGGGGTCTCCGGTAATGTCGTCGAAATACGGTCTCGGGGCCAGAAAATGGCATGTTTGACGCGGTTGGCAAGGCGATCATGCGGGTTCCCTCCCGGCCAAACTTCGCCAACCGGGTGACCTAAGGGAATTATTTTCAACCCACGGCCTTATCATATCTAAACGGCGACCTAGGTGGACTCGTAACACCCATAGGTTGATAATCACCATGCAGCTGCAATTTGTTCAAAACCATCATAGCAAACTGACCCTGCGTCTGCGCCACCACCCGACGCGGCAGGCTGAGCGGCCGCGCCATCAAAAACGCCTGCTGGCGGCCATCAGTTTTGTGCTGCTGACCTTTCTTGTTTCGGTCGTGGCGCATCTGGTCCTGATCGTGGTGGGCTTCATAGCGGGCTGAGCGTCTTACATGCGCGCGCCCCCTGCGGGCGCGATCTGGACAATCCCCCGCACCACCCCCTATCACCGCGTTTCGGGAGAACCCGTGGGCCGCAGCCCGCGGGAGCGAGGAGCCGCATGCCATGCATCGCGGCGGGGAGAGAGTTAATGCAGGACCAAGGGTCTCCGGGGCGTGCCGCGCTCTGGATGGTGGGGGCGGTCGCGTCGTTCACGTTGATGGCGCTTGCGGGGCGCGAAGTGTCCTTCGCCCTCGATACATTCGAGATCATGTTCTACCGCTCGCTTGTCGGGGTCGTTCTAATTTTCTCGATCACAACCCTGCGCCGGGATTGGGCGGGATTTCAGCTGCGCAGGCTCGGGCTGCACGCGCTGCGCAATCTGGCCCATTTCATCGGTCAGAACCTGTGGTTCTTTGCGATCGCCACGATCCCGCTGGCGCAGGTCGTCGCGCTGGAATTTACCTCGCCCATATGGGTCGTCATCCTTGCGCCGCTTGTGTTGGGCGAGCGTCTGACACGGGTGCGCGTGCTTGCGGCTCTGGTCGGCTTTGCCGGGGTTCTGGTCGTGGTGCGCCCGGAATTGAGCCGCGTCGGTCCCGGCGAATTAGCCGCGGCGGCCTGCGCAATTGGCTTTGGCCTCACGGCCCTGCTCACGCGGAAGTTGCGCCGCTCTGAGACCACCCTGTCGGTGCTCGTATGGCTCACCGTGATGCAGGCCGTGTTCGGCCTGATCGCGGCGGGGTTCGATGGGGACATCGCCGCGCCGAGCCTTGTGACAGCGCCTTATCTGCTGGTCATCGGCGCAGCCGGGCTTGCCGCGCATCTGTGTCTGACCACTGCGTTAGGACATGCCTCGGCGGCTGTGGTGATGCCGATGGACTTCGCCCGACTACCCGTGCTCGCCCTGATCGGCGCGGTTCTCTATTTCGAACCTGTTGATCCGTGGATCATCGCGGGGGCCGCTTTGATTTTGCTCGCTAACTGGTTGAACATTCGAAGCGAAACCCGTTCTGTGACACAGAAAAGTCACTTCGGAACGTGACCCTACGTTACAAATATGTTTCCTGATTGACCGTTTTCCGAGCACTCTTCTAGGGTGGTCTGCATAATTCACGCACATTACAGGGATGGAGATATGAGAAAGCTTCTCGGCGCCGCGAGCGCCTTGAGTTTGTGCGCCGGTGCGGCATCGGCGGCAGGCGTGGAACGCACGGTGCAATCGATGGGCGTGCTGTTCCAAGAGGGCAATTATGTCGAGTTCTCCATCGGGCGGGTGGAGCCGGATGTGAGCGGCGAACAACAGGTGGATGTGCTGACCTTCGTGCCCCCGCCCGGACCCGGGCTTGTCAACCTTGGGGGGTCTGGCGCCAATTCCGGTGATGTCGCCGAGGACTACACGCAGTTGGGCTTTGGCCTGAAGATGGCGCTGAATGACCGGGTGGATCTTGCGCTCATTCTCGACCAGCCCTTCGGCGCGGACGTGAATTACGAGCAAAATACCGGCTATCTTTATGGCGGCATCATGGGTGCGCCCGGCTCCTCCGCGCAGGTCCGCAGCCAAGCCGCGACCGCGCTGGCACGTTACAAGTTCGACGATAACTGGAGCGTCCATGGCGGCCTTCGGTTCATGAAAACCTACGGGCGTGCGGACCTGTTTAACGGCTACAGCCTGCGCACAGACCCCAATTACGCGACAGGCTATGTGATCGGCGCGGCCTATGAGCGCCCTGAAATCGCCCTGCGCGTCGCGTTGACCTATAACAGCGCGATCACGCATGACTTCGAGGCAAAGGAAAACGGGGTCGATAGCGACAATTTCGAAACCGAGATCCCACAATCCGTGAACCTTGAATTCCAAAGCGGTGTCGCCGCCGACACGCTGGTTTTCGGCTCGGTCCGCTGGGTGGAATGGTCGGCTTTCGACATTACACCGGTCGCCTATGAGGCCTCCACCGGGACGCCTCTCGTGTCCTATAATGACGATACTGTCACCTATACGCTGGGCGTGGGTCGCAAGTTCAACGAACAGTGGTCCGGTGCCGTGACCGCCAGTTACGAAGACGCGATGGGCGGCTTCTCGGGCAATCTGGGCCCCACCGATGGCGCAACCAGCATCGGCCTCGCCGCGACCTACACAACCGAACAGGGCGTGTCGATCACCGGCGGCCTGCGTCATATCTGGATCGGCGACGCAAAGACCGAAACGCCTGCCGCGCTCGGCTACCCGGACGGCACCACGTTTGGCGAGTTCAACGACAATACCGCCTTCGCCTACGGGCTGCGGATCGCCTATAACTTCTGATCCCGGATCAGACCGAAGCCTGTCAGCCGTCCGTGGTTCTGCCACGGGCGGTTTTCTTTTGCCCGGCCCCCACGCAGGGCGTCAAAAAAAACGCCGCACATCCCTGAGGATGGCGGCGAAGTGGTGCGGGACTTTTCGGGATGCGGCCGGAACAGGCAATTCCGGTGGCAGGGTGACAGGCAGTGTCATGAGATCATGCGCGATGGGGAAGATCGACGCATGGGCCCGAAAAGCGATCCGCAAGCAGTGAACGTGGAAAAGGTCGGCGTCAGATGAGCCCCGGCAAATGCAATCCAACCACCAAAATGACCATCAGCGACGCGGCGCCGAGGGCATCGGGTAACAGGCTGCCATCCTGCCGTGACAGCATCATGCGGATGTCGTGGAACATGTCGAAACTCCTTTACCAACCTTTCGTTGCCTATTTGTTCTCATATAGGTCGCGTTCTGTAAAGAACTTTATGAGAACAAAAGAGAACAAATGCGGATTTTCGTTCCACATCAATTGGTTGGAGATGGGCTATCCGACGCGGATCAGACGGATCGCCTGATCCTGTTCCATCAACCACAGCAGAATCCGCGCGGCCCGCCCGCGCGCGCGGGTCAGCTTTGGGTCGTCGGAAAGCAGCTTGCGCGCGTCGCTCTGGGCCAGCTTCATCAACCCAGCCTGCCGTTCCAGATCCGCGATGCGAAACCGCGGCAGCCCGGATTGCGCGGTGCCGATCATGTCACCTGCGCCGCGCATCACCAGATCTTCCTCGGCGATACGAAACCCGTCTTCTGTCTCGCGCAGAATTTCCAGTCGGCGCTGGCCGGTTTCGCTCAACGGCGGCTGGTAGAGCAACAAACAGGTGGAGGCCGTGGCACCCCGCCCGACCCGACCGCGCAATTGGTGCAGTTGCGCAAGACCAAAGCTTTCGGCCCGTTCGATCACCATGATCGACGCATTCGGCACATCGACCCCGACCTCGATCACCGTCGTGGCCACCAGCACCCCGGTTTCGCCCCGTGCGAAGGCCGCCATGGCCGCGTCCCGTTCGGGCCCCGGCATCTGACCATGGACAAGGCCGACAACCCCCTCCCCCAGAGCCGCGCGCAGCTGAGTGAACCGGTCTTCGGCGGCAGTCATGTCGAGGGTCTCACTTTCCTCGACCAGCGGGCAGACCCAATAGGCCTGACGCCCCGCCGCGACCGCCTTGCGCAGCCGTTCGATCACATCTGGGATGCGCGGAGAGGAGACGAGCGAAGTCTGCACCGGCGTGCGTCCGGGGGGCTTCTCGTCGAGGATCGACAGGTCCATATCCCCATATCGCGCTAGGCTTAGCGAGCGCGGGATCGGCGTTGCGGTCATCACCAGCACATCGGCGCGCGCGCCTTTCGCGCCCAGCTGCATCCTTTGGGCGACGCCAAACCGATGCTGCTCATCAATGACCGCCAATCGCAGATCGCCAAACTGCACGTCCTTTTGGAATACGGCATGGGTGCCGATCAGAATGCCGATCTCTCCGCGAGCCAGCGCCGCCAGCTTCGCCGCGCGTTCAGCCCCTTTGTCCCGACCCGTCAGGATCTCCGCCCGCACGCCCGCCGCCTGCGCCAAGGACGCGATGGAGCTATAATGTTGCCGGGCGAGAATTTCCGTCGGGGCCATCAGCACGCCCTGCCCGCCTGCCTCCACGGCCACAAGCAACGCCATCAGCGCCACAAGCGTCTTGCCCGCGCCGACATCCCCCTGCAGCAGACGGTTCATCCGGGCCGGGGCGCTCATATCCGCGGCGATTTCGGCCATGGCCCGCGTCTGCGCCCCGGTTGGCGCGAACGGCAGAGCGCTCAGCACCCGGTCGCGCAACGCCCCATCGCCGCATGTCTCCACCCCCGCCAGCTGGCGCCTCTCGGCACGCGCCAGCGCAAGCGTCAATTGATGCGCGAACAGCTCATCATAGGCCAGTCGCTGACGCGCGGCGGCCTCGGGCATAAGGTCACTGGCATGGCGCGGGGCATGGGCCGTCGACAGCGCGCGCTCCCAGCTTGGCCAAGCCTTCTGCACCATCAAGCCGGGATCGATCCATTCCTCCAGCTCCGACACACGCGCCAAGGCGGAAACTATGGCCCGCCCCATCAATTTCTGCGTGATCCCGGCGGTTAACGGATAAAGAGGCTCAAAATCAGGAATTGCGGCGGCGTCTTCGGGCGACAGCACATGGTCCGGATGGGGCATCTGCAGGATCGTGTCGAACAATTCCAACCGCCCAGACACCACGCGCCGCGCGCCCACCGGCAGCAATTTCTCCAGATAATCGCCCCGCGCATGGAAGAAAACGAGCTGAAACCGGGTTTCGGAATCCGCGACCTCGACCCTCCACGGGCGACCACGCGCAGCCGCAGGCATATGGCGCAGCACCTCGACCTCGACCGTCGCGACAACCGGCGGGGTCAGGCCCCGCACCGAGGCGCGCCGACGCCGGTCCGCCCCCCCAGACGGCAGTGTCAGCAGCAGATCGCGCGGCCGCGTGATCTGCATCTGCGCAAAATGCCCCGCAGTTTTCGGGCCCACCCCGTCCAGCGTGTCGAGCCCGGCGAAAAGCGGAAACAACACCGGCGGTCGGCCCGCTGGGGGCGCCGTCGTGCTCATGCCCCCGCAATGAGGTCGAGCCAGCCGTCCTCGTCCAGCGTTTCGATCCCCAGATCGGCGGCCTTCTTCGCCTTCGATCCCGCACCCGGCCCCGCGACCAGCAGATCTGTCTTGGCTGAGACCGAGCCCGATACTTTCGCGCCAAGCGCCTCCGCACGAGCTTTCGCCTCGGCGCGTGTCATTTTCTCAAGTGTGCCGGTAAACACCACCGTCTTGCCCGCGACCGGCGATCCGTCACTGGCCGGCGCCGCGATGGGCACGATGTCGAGTTCCGCCACCAGCCGATCAATCGAGGCCCGCTCGCCGTCCTGCGCAAAGGCGGTCACCAGTTCGGTTGCAAGCACCGTGCCAACGCCATCGATGGCCAGCAGCTCGTCCCATGCCGGCCCCTCGCAATCGGCAGCGGCGTCCATCGCCGCGACAAATTCAGGCCAGCCTGCGTAATGCCGCGCCAGCAGGTTGGCCCCGCCCTCGCCCACATGGCGGATGCCAAGCGCAAAGATCAGCCGGTTCATCGGGATGCGGCGCCGTTCTTCGATCGCGGCCAGCAGGTTGGCGGCGGATTTTTCGCCCCAACCTTCGCGGTTGCGCAGCGCCTTGGCCTGCGTGTCGTGCAGGCGGAAAATATCTGCGGGCTCCGCAATCCAGCCATCACGGTAGAATTGCTCCACCTGCCGAGCGCCCATGCCCTCGATGTCAAACGCTGCGCGGGACACGAAATGGCGCAGCTTCTCGACAGCCTGCGCCGGGCAGATCAGCCCCCCCGTGCACCGGCGGACCGAGTCGCCTTCGGCCCGGATCGCGTCCGAGCCGCATTCAGGACAATTCTCGGGAAAGGGATAGGGCCGGGAGTCTGCCGGGCGTTTGGATAGATCGACATCGGCGATTTTGGGGATCACATCGCCGGCGCGATAGATCTGCACCCAATCCCCGTCCCGAATGTCGCGACCCTCCCGAATGGGCGCGCCCTTGGCGTCGCGCCCAGCGATATAATCCTCGTTATGCAGGGTCGCGTTTGACACCACAACACCGCCGACCGTGACGGGATCAAGCCGCGCGACAGGGCTGAGCGCGCCCGTGCGGCCCACCTGAATTTCAATCTTGTCGAGCCGGGTCCAAGCCAATTCAGCCGGAAATTTATGCGCAATGGCCCAGCGGGGCGTGGTCGATCGGAAGCCGAGCCGCTGTTGAAGATCGAGCCGATTGACCTTGTAGACCACACCATCGATGTCATAGCCCAATGTGGCGCGCTGTTTTTCGATCGCGCCGTAATGGGCAAGCATATCCTGCGATGTGGTGCAAAGCGCCGTCAGCGGGTTTGTCGGGAAGCCCAGATCCGCCAGTCGTGCAATCGCGTCGGATTGTGTCTCCGCCAGCGGGGCGCTGAGTGCCCCCCACGCATAGGCGAAAAAACGCAGCGGGCGGGCACGGGTGATTTCGGCATCGAGCTGGCGCAACGACCCTGCAGCGGCGTTGCGCGGATTGGCAAATGTCTTGCCGCCTGCCGCTTCCTGACGGAGATTGAGCGCGGCAAAATCGGCATGGCTCATGTAAACCTCGCCGCGCACCTCAAGCAGATCCGGCGCGCCGTCGAGCGTGACCGGGATTTCGTCGATGGTCCGTGCGTTTGCGGTGACATTTTCGCCCACAGCGCCATCGCCCCGCGTGGCGGCCTGAACCAAGCGTCCCTTTTCGTAGCGAAGAGACAGCGACAAGCCGTCGATCTTCGGCTCTGCGGTATAGGCCAGCGGTGCGTCCGGCGCGAGGCCGAGGTAACTGCGAACGGAGCGATCAAATTCGCTGACATCCTCATCGGCGAAGGCATTGCCAAGCGAAAGCATCCGCACGTCATGAACGATCTTTGAAAACCCTTCGGCCGGAGCGGCGCCTACCGCATCGCTGGGGCTGTCGGCACGTTTCAGCTCTGCAAAAGCCGCTTCGATATCAGCGTTTCGGCGTTTGAGCCGGTCGTATTCCGCATCCGTCAAGTCCGGCGCGTCGTCTGCGTGATAGGCCGTGTTGGCTCGATTAAGCACGGCCGCGAGGCGGGTTAGCTCCTCCTCGGCTTGGGTCGCGGTTAAATTCGCCACCTCGATCTGGGCCGTCGCCCCCTGCCCCGTTGCACCGCTTTCGGCTTCGGCTTCGGCTTCGGCTTCGGCTTCGGCTTCGGCTTCGGCTTCGGCTTCGGCTTCGGCTTCGGCTTCGGCTTCGGAATTGTTATCGCGCGGATCTGCTTGGGCAACATCGGAAGCCGCAGTGTCGTCCTGAATTGCCTTATTAGAACGGTCCGTCTCACCAACAGAAAGGTCTGCCCCCCCGTCGCCGCGCGGCACGTCGTCTCCCCCGACCGATCCAGACGCATCCTGCGCCACAGAACCACCGCGCGCAGGCGAGCTATCATCGCGCGCGGCCTTGGGAGCACCCTCTGCTGTGGAGTGTGAGCCGGTGGTGTGGGTGCTGCTACGCTTGGCCATGTCGCGCCTCCGTCAGGATCCTGTGGTCCTGATATGGGGCGGATGCTCAGGCTTCAAGCAGTGGCGGCGCATGACACCAAGGCTACACGCAATTACCGCAACGGAGGCCTTAGGCCCCGATCGCGACGCGGGGCGTCATCTCCTGCGGTTCGGGATCACGCAGCACATAACCCCGGCCCCAGACCGTTTCGATATAATTGTCACCGCCCGTCGCCTGCGACAGCTTCTTGCGCAGCTTGCAAATAAAGACGTCGATGATTTTCAGTTCCGGTTCATCCATCCCCCCGTAAAGATGGTTCAGAAACATCTCTTTGGTCAGGGTCGTGCCTTTGCGCAGCGAAAGCAGTTCCAGCATCTGGTATTCCTTGCCGGTGAGATGCACCGCGCGGCTATTCGCTTCCACCGTCTTGGCGTCCAGATTGACACAGACCTGCCCCGTGCGGATGACCGATTGTGCATGGCCTTTGGAGCGGCGGATAATTGCGTGAATCCGCGCGACGAGCTCCTCTCTATGGAATGGCTTCGTCAGATAATCGTCCGCGCCGAAGCCGAACCCCTTGATCTTGCTTTCCGTGTCATCGGCCCCGGTCAAGATCAGGATCGGCGTGTCGATCCGCGATTGACGCAGCTGGCGCAAAACTTCGTGGCCCGTCATGTCGGGGAGGTTGAGATCTAACAAAATAAGGTCGTAATCATAGAGCTTTGCGAGGTCTATGCCCTCCTCGCCCAAGTCCGTGCGATAAGTATTTAGATTGGCATGGGTCAGCATCATCTCGACGCTTTTCGCGGTGGCCGGATCGTCCTCAACAAGCAAAACACGCATCAATCTTCTCCACTACAGTTTCTGAGTGATCCCCGAATGTTCCTTCCCTATGCCGCGCCAAGGGTTAAATCGGAGTTACCATGGCTCAATTTATCAGAACAATCTGCAGTTGTGCACTCACCATATATGGGGATAATCGGCTCAGTCTGGAGCTGCGTCTTGGCCGTCGGCGGCCCTGTTTGGTTTGACCTCCGGCGGAGAATCGTCGCGGAAGCGTTGCAGTGACGTGGCTTTCAGCGCCTGTTCTCCATGGCGCTGCACCGCGCGTCGCCAGCTTTCCAGTTCTTCTTCGGACAAACCGTATCGGCGACAGGCGAATTCAGCGCTGATCAGGTCATGACTGACCGCGCGCACCACGGACGCCTTGCGACTGGCGACCCAGCGGCGGGTATCGGGCGGCGGAAGATCGGCCAAAGTCATTACGGACCCGTCCGGCAGGGTGACGGCCCTTGGGCCATCGACTTTCTTGAGGAACATTGTTATTTTCCTTTGTTCGACTCTCGGCAAACTGCGGGAAATCCCTTAAACGGGCGTGAACCGCGCCAATGTGGATAGCTCGGATTTTTCTCATAATCGCGCGGTCTAGGAGACTGGCATGGCACTTGATCACAGCAGCACGCAGCTGAATTCCCTCGGTTTTGCGAAATCCCCCGCCCAAACCCGCGTCGTTGTGGCGATGTCGGGCGGCGTCGACAGTTCGGTCGTCGCGGCGGAGCTTGCCTCGCAGGGATATGACGTGATCGGCGTGACGCTGCAGCTATACGATCATGGCGCGGCTCTGGCCAAGAAGGGCGCATGCTGTGCGGGCATCGACATTCACGACGCGCGCCGCGTGGCCGAGGAAATGGGCTTTCCGCATTATGTGCTTGATTATGAAAACATCTTTCAGGATGCGGTGATCGACGAGTTTGCAGATAGTTACCTTGCCGGTGCGACGCCGGTGCCTTGCATCCGCTGCAATGAGCGGGTGAAATTCAAGGATCTGCTGCAGACCGCGCGGGATCTCGATGCGGATTGCATGGCGACGGGGCATTACATCCAGCGCAAGATGGGCGTGGCCGGACCGGAATTGCACGCCGCCGGTGATCCGGGGCGGGACCAGTCCTATTTCCTGTTCTCGACCACGCCTGAACAGCTCGATTATCTGCGATTCCCGCTGGGGCACCTGACCTCAAAAGCCGAAACCCGTGCATTGGCGGCCAAGCATGGGCTGGCGGTGGCGGATAAGCCTGACAGTCAGGATATCTGTTTCGTGCCCAACGGCGATTACGCCTCCGTGATTGAGAAACTGCGCCCCGGCGCGGGTGAGCCGGGCGAGATCGTGCATCTCGACGGGCGGGTTCTGGGCCGCCACGAGGGTGTCATTCATTACACGATCGGCCAACGGCGCGGGCTGGGCATCGGTGGGCTGAGCGAACCGCTCTATGTGGTGAAGCTCGACCCCGACACGCGGCAGGTCTTCGTCGGCCCGAAGGAAGCACTTTCGACCCGGATGGTGCCGGTGCGCGAGATCAACTGGCTGGGCGATGCACCGCTGGACAGCCAATCCGAATGGCACATTTCGGTGCGCGTCCGGTCGACCCGCCCGCCGCAGGACGCAATCCTGCGCCCTCTGGGCCCCGACACGGCCACGGTGGAATTGCTGTCGCCGGAGGAAGGCGTGTCCCCCGGGCAGGCTTGCGTCTTTTATGAAACCGAAGGCACGCGGGTGCTGGGGGGCGGCTGGATCTGGCGCGGGTGAGCGCCTGTCGGCCTAGGCGGGTTGGCGCTTCTGGACCTCTCACCGCAACGGGCTGAGGGGTCTGGTCGCATAAAGCGCCCCGCTCAGCCGTTGCTGTGCCATACCGCGGCCCCTGACCCTATGCCCCGACCACGTCCAACACAGCGCGCGCTGCGCGCAGGCCGGGGCGTTCCCCGCCTTTGCCGAGCCGCTCCATAGTGACCTGCATCGCATCGAGCTGCCTGCCGGGATGGCTCAGCGTGTCGAGGAGCGCGTCAGCAAGTGCTTCGGGACGACAGGCATCCCCGATGAATTCCGGCACCGCACGCGTGTCGGAGACAAGGTTTACCAGCGTAACGGTTTTCACCTTCAGCAGACGGCCGATGATCTGACGACTGAGCCACGCCATGTCATAGCCGATCACCATAGGCGTGCGCGCGGCGGCAAGCTCCAGCGACACGGTGCCAGAGGCCGCCAGCGCCACATCCGCCGCCGCAAATGCCGCCCGCTTTGCCTGCTTCGCGCCCGGCTCCAGCAGGATCGGCGCTCCGGGCCAGTCGCGGGTCAGATCCGTCACGGTTTGCGCCACAGCGCCCACTGTGGGCACGACCACGCGCGCGTCGGGGTGCTGCGCGACGACACGGACCAGCGCGTCGCCGAAGACCGGGCACAGGCGTCCAACCTCTCCCATCCGAGAGCCGGGCAGCGCGAGGATCAGGGGCGCGTCAGCGCTCAGGCCGTGCGTCGCGCGAAAGGCAGCGACCTCATCCCCGCTCGCCTGCGGCTCTGCCACGACGGGGTGGCCCACGAAATCGCACCCCATCCCCGCAGCTTCCATGAAGGGCGGCTCAAAGGGGAACAAGGCCAGCACATGATCGACGCAATCGGCCATCTTGCGCGCGCGCCCCGGACGCCATGCCCAGACGGTGGGCGCGACATAGTGAATGACTTTCAGATCAGGCTTCACGGCCTTCACGCGCCGCGCCACGCGCAGACAGAAATCCGGGCTGTCGATGGTGATAAGCGCCTCCGCGCCGCTGTCGATCACAGCGCGGGCGGTCTCATTGATGCGGCGCATCAGCTGCCGATACCGTGGCAACACCTCCGCGAGCCCCATTACCGATAGTTCCTCCATCGGGAACAGGCTGAGCAATCCGCGTGCCGTCATTTCCGGCCCGCCGATCCCCGACCACCGCGTGCCGGGCGCGATTTCATTAATCCCGAGCATCAGCGCGCCACCGAGCCTATCACCCGAAGGTTCACCCGCGATTACAAATAGATGCGGCGCGGTATTCATGTATCCTCCGCAGCACGGACCCATAGGAACAGCCCGGATTCATCAGCGATTTTCAGCACCGCGTCGCGGTCCAGAACCATGACATTTCCCGCCTCGATCACCACGCCTTCCAGTCCCAATTCCGCGGCGGTCAGCATTGTGTCCGGGCCAATCACAGGCAGGTCCACGCGCCGATCCTGACCCGGCTTGGCCCCTTTGTAGAGGATGCCACCGGGGGGCAGCGCTGGATCTCGGCCGGGGCACTGGGGTTGGGCGAACCACTCCGCCAACCAGTCGGTCAAGGGCAACACGTCGCGCATCAAGCTTTCGGGGCGCAGCGCATCCGGGCGACCCTGCCCGGCCCCCTTGGGATCGGCCATCAGGGCGCGCATCATCCGGTCCGTGCCGGGCAGCGCCTCCACCGCAAGCGCCAGCCCGCGCGACACCACGCAAGCCTGCCCCACATCCGCCATGCCCATCGCGGCGACGATCTGAGTTCCCCGCGCCGCATCATCGCGGTGATGCGGGCGCAATTGCGCACGGGTCGGCACACCGGCAGGCAGCAATAGTTCAGGGCAGATTTCATGGGCGGCGCGGATCGTCAGCCCATGTTCTTCGAACAATGCGATGAATTCCCGCAGCGCCGCATCGTCGCCCTGCGCCATCGCCGTGCCGATCCGCACCAGCAACGGGGCGGTGGCGTCGTCGACGGCATCGGGGTCAAGGTCGGGGCGGCGCACCCCGCCCGCCATGCACAGCATATCGATGCCGCGCGCCTTCAGGCCTTCGATGAAGCCGCCGAGTTGCTCAAGCCGGAACCGCTCCGCGCTTTGCAGCTGACAGGGCGTGCCGTCGAGCGCGAAGGCAGGCGCCACCACGCCCCGCGCGCGCAGCGTGGCGTCGATCACCACCGGCAGACGACCCGAGCCGACGATCAGCGCAAGGCTCATGCGCGCCTCCTCATTGCGGGATCAGGAAACTGCGATCCGTGGCACCCGTGACGAAATCGACGATTTCGCGCACATGGTCGCTGTCGGTTTCCGCGCCGAGGCGTTTGGTGCGGTCCATGAACGCGCCCTCGCCCTGCGCCAGCATTTGATAGGCGGCGCGCAGCGCCGTGATATCGACGCGTGGCACGCCTTTGCGCTTCAACCCGACAAGGTTCAGCCCGTGCAACTGCCCACGCGGCCCCTGCACCAGCCCATAGGGAATGACATCATTGGTGACCATGCTGACCGCGCCGATAATCGCGCCGCGACCAATGCGGACCCATTGGTGGATGCCCGACAGCCCGCCGATGATGACCTCATCATCAATCACGCAATGTCCGGCCACGGCGGAATTGTTGACAAGGATCACCCGGTTGCCGACCTGCGCGTCATGGGCCACATGCGCGCCCGCCATGATCAGACAATCATCGCCAATCCGGGTCACGCCGCCGCCGGCTTCTGTCCCGGTATTGATGGTGACATGCTCGCGAATGCGATTGCGGGCACCGATCTCCAACCGGGTCTGTTCACCGCGGAATTTCAAATCCTGCGGGATTTCTCCGATCACGGCGAAGGGGAAGATGACGCAATCAGGGCCAATCGCGGTGCGCCCGGTGATGACGACATGGGATTTGACCTCCGTATTCGCCGCGATCCGCACCTCCGCCCCGATTAGCGCGAAAGGGCCCACCACAACTCCAGCGGCCAGGTCTGCCCCTGGCTCGACCACCGCCGAACCATGCACCTGTGCGTCGGGGTGAATTGCCATCAGGCGGTGCCCGAGCTAGCGGAATCCGAAGACGCGGGCTGGGCGCCGCTCAGATCCATCATGGCGGTGAATTCGGCCTGTGCTGCCATCTCGCCTTCGACCGTGGCTATGCCTTCGAATTTCCAGACCTTGCCGCCGCCGCGCTTGACCGTGACCTTCAGCTCCAACACGTCGCCGGGCACGACCTTGCGCCGGAATTTCGCTTTGTCGATGGCCATGAAATAGACAAGCATGTTTTTGTCGGCGAGACCTTCGGACACGCCCACCATGACGGCGGCGGTCTGCGCCAGCGCCTCGATGATGGTGACGCCGGGCATGATCGGCGCGCCGGGGAAATGCCCCTGAAAATGCGGCTCGTTAAAGGTGACGTTCTTGATGCCCACTGCCGTTTCGTTCGGCACGATGTCACGCACCTTGTCGATCAGCAAAAAAGGATAGCGATGCGGGATGATCCGCTGGATCAGGTCAATATCGGCCGAGAGGGGCGCATTGTCGGTCATGCCACGGGTCCTTCCTGTCAGGTTGACCTCACCTAGCACTGCCGCGCGGGGGCGGGCAAGACGGGCGCGCATCTGTGCCGGAACGGAACGGCACCACGCCTATGCCCGAGGCGTTCGATGCTAGTCGTCGCCCGCCAAGGGGGCCGCATCCGTGTCATCGGCGGGCAGGCCCGGCGATAGCAACCCTTCGCCCGCCTGTGTCGGATCCGAGAGCGGACCAAGCCCGTCGCTGTCCTGTGCAGGCTCATCCGGCAGCAAGCGGCCGACGCCGGAACCCGCGCCGATGCGATCATTGATCCGGGCGATTGCCTCGTCGGTCACATCGACCGAATCTGCTGCGATGAAAATTGCACGCTCATTAAGGATCGCCACCGCGCCCATCTCGGCCAGCAACTCACCCAGGATCGGCACGGCGCTGGAATAGAACAACTGCCGTTCCAAATCGCGCCGCCGGGTCAGGGCGCGGGTCTTGCTGTCCTGCTGGCGTCGCAGGGCGGTGACCTTCTCGTCGAACGTGTCGGCAAGCGCGCGAAACTGCGCAGGCTCCATCGCGCCCCGGCGCTGTGTCAGGCTTTGCTCTTCGGAGGTGAGTTCCTGCTCGATGCTGCGGTTTTCGGAGGCCAGCTCACTGCCCTCCTGCTCCAACTCCCGCGCGACCCGCCGCCCAAAGGCGCTATCGGTAAACAGCCGTTCCTGATCGACAGTCAGCAGGGGCGTCGCGGCAGGACGCTGCATGTTCGCCCCCTGCCCGGTGATTTCACCCGGCTGGACCGTGGTGCCCAGTGAAAGCCCATCGCCCTGCGCCCAGACGCCGCCCGCGCACAAAGACCCCATCAGACCAGCGGCGACCGATAGCCGGACCAGCCGCCATCTGGGCCTGCGTGGACAGACACCGGACTGGCCCATCTTAGAACCGGGTGGAAATCGTCAGATCGAAGGGCTGCTCTTCGTCATAATCTTCTTTGACGATGGCCTTCGCAAAATTGAAGCGCAACGGACCGATGGGTGTGTCCCAAAAGACCGACAGACCGACGGAGGAGCGCAGATAGAACGCGTCATCGACCTCATCCGATCCGTCCGAACCGCCCGCCGTATCGCTCAGCCCCCAGACGGAGCCGACATCGAAGAACGCGCCACCGTTGATTCCGTATTCTTCGGGCAGGCCCAGCGGGAAGTCGGCCTCGAACCGGGCCACGGCGAACATTTCGCCCTTCAGCGCGTCCTCATCCGCGGAATTCAGGTCACGCGGGCCAAGGCCGTTGTTTTCGAAGCCGCGGATCTTGCCGTTCAGGTCAAACCGGTCAAGCACGGTGGAGCTGCCGTCGAAATAGCTCAACGCGCCGCCTTCGAATTCGGCCCGCAGGGTCACGTCCTCATTCCAAACAGCCTTTTCAGCCGCGACCAATGCGGTGGTGCGCACAAAGGATTTGTCGCCAAAGCCGAAATCCTGGCTGAAGCGGACCAGCACGCCCGCGTTCGGGTCCAGCCCGACACCGCGGCTGTCATAGGAATAGGTGTAGCCCACCTCACCCGTCGAATAGTCGCCCTCTTCCTGCTGAAGGATGAAGGAGTTGTCCGTATCGACATTCGACAGTTCATCATAATTGCCCGAGAAGCGCAGGCGCAGACGACTGCGTTCCGCCAGCGGGAAGTCGATGAACGGGCCGAAGCTGCCGAGCCGCGTATTGTAATCCGCGTCATCGCTGGTGGATTCGCGATAGTTGAACGCCACGCCCGCCCGCAGGTCACGGCCAAGGAACGCGGGTTCCGCAAAGCTGAAGTTCAGCGCACGGCTGTCGGTGGTCGTATTGATGCCAAAGCTGATGGACTGGCCACGGCCCAGAAAGTTGCTTTCCGAGAAACTGGCGTTCAGGCCGACGCCGGCGCTGACGCCGTAGCTGATCCCGAACCCCAATGAGCCCGTCGGCTGTTCTTCGACATCGACGTCGACGATGACCTGATCGGGGCTGGACCCTTCGCGGGCCTGCACTTCGGCATTGGAGAAGAACCCCAGCGCGCGGATGCGCTCGGCGCTTTGGCGGATGGCGCGCGGGTTGAATGGATCGCCCTCGACGCTGGTGAACTCGCGACGCACAACGCGGTCCAGCGTCGTGGTGTTGCCCTCAATATCGATCCGCTCAACGAAAACACGCGGACCACGGGTGATGACGTAGTTCACATCCAGCGTCAGATCGCGTTCGTTGCGGGTGATCTGCGGATCGACACGGACGAAATTGACACCCTGATCAACGGCAAGCGTTTCCATCCGGGCGACGTTGTTTTCCAGAATGGACGGCGAATAGACGCTGCCCTCCCCCGCGCGGATGCTGTCGCGATAGGCGGCGGCATTCAGGCCTTCGATCTCGGACGTCACGGTGACGCGGCCCATGCGGAATTGCTGCCCTTCGCGCACGTTGAAGGTCAGCAGAAAGGCGTTGCGGTTGCGGGTCAGTTCGGTCGTGGTCGACAGGGTCTGGAAGTCGATATAGCCCCGCGACAGGTAGAAATCGCGCAGCACCTGTTTGTCGAATTCGATCCGCTCGGCGATGAACGTGTCGCTTTGAACCAGCGCGCGGAAAATGCCCGCTTGTTTGGTGCCCAGAACGCGGCGCAGACGGCTGTCGGAAAAGGCGCGATTGCCGGCAAAGGCCAGACGCTCGATCTCGACAACCTTGCCCTCGGTCACTTCGAACACCAGATCGACGCGATTGTCGGAGCGGCGGATGATGACGGGCTCAACCGTAGCGGCCAGACGGCCAGCGCTGGCATAGGCCTGCGTGATCGCGGCGGCGTCGGCTTCGGCCTGGGTCGGGGAATAGACCCGGCGCGAGGTGGATTTCACCAGCGCCTGCAACTCCTCGTCATCCATACGCCGGTTACCCTCGAAATTGATCACATTGATCGTGGGGTATTCCGTGACGGTGATGACCAGCGTGTTGCCGCGCGGCTCAATGTTGACGGTCTCGAACAGGCCGGAATTGATGATGCCTTGATAGGCGGCATTCAGCTGAGCGGCGGAGACCTGCTCGCCCCGCCCGATTCCGGCATAGGACACGATCGACGCGGGCGAGACCCGCTGATTGCCCTCAATCACAACATCGGTGAAGCTGTAGCTCTGGGCCGCGACAGGCCCGAGCCCCGCGATGGAAGCCGTTGAAAGCCCAAGAAAGGTTGCGACCGCAACCTTCTGGAGTCCGTTCCGTCCGACCAGAGTCCGGCCCCCGGTTTTCTGTGCACCCGCCATTGCCGACTGTCCCCAAAACGTCGTTTCTTTTCGCTGACCTGAGTATCGGGATTGGGGGGGCTTGTCAAAAGCCGCAAGCACCCGTTCCGGCAAGGATGCCGCGTTCCGTGGCGCGAAACAGAAAAAGCGGACCCTTGAGGCCCGCCCTTCCAGTGCCAAACGTCACGCTGCGCCGAACAAGAGGGGAGGATCTCCCGTCGCCGCAGTGCGGTTTGGTATCAGCTTAGCAGCGATCCAAGCAGACCGCCCACGCCCAAGGCCGCAGCGATTGTCGCCACATACAGGATCCGATCCCAGTTCAGGTTCAAGATCAGGCTCATCCCGGAATAGCCGGCGCTCAAGGTTTGCATATCTCACACCTCTGTCTGCTCAGGACCCCGGTGATCGCGGCCATCAGGACCGGTAACTCGTGGATCAACTCAACCTGAGGGTTAGGCGTCAAATTGGGCAAAAATGCGGCCGCACGATGGTGCGCGCATGAAATTGCCGTCGATGTGGCGCAAAGGAAACACAGCGCATAAGCGCAGTCCCCTTGCGCCACCATCAGCCGATCATGGGCAAAACAGGTCGTTGGTCAGCCCAAACACCATTAGCGAGAGGATCAAAACCAGCCCGACGCTCATCAGCACCCGAAGCACCCGGTCACTGGGCGGGCGACCTGCCACGGCTTCATAGGCGTGGAAGACCAGATGCCCCCCGTCGAGAACCGGGATCGGAAACAGGTTCAAAAGTCCAACTGCCGTCGACAGCACCGCGATAAACCAGATGAAGCTCGACGCGCCCTGGCTTGCCGCCTGCCCCGAAGTTTCAGCGATGCCAAGCGGCCCGCGCAGATTGCACGAGGAAATCGCCCCCGTGACCATGTGATACAGGCCGGAAAGCGAGCTTTCGATGATGAAGCCGGTCTGCTTGACCCCCATCCAGACCGCCTCGGCCGGGTTCGGCACGCGTGTCGCGGGGGTAAATGCCAACCCACCGGTGATGCCGATCAGCCAGCGCGTTTCGAACCCGCCCTCGGATGCGGGCATATCGACCCGGCGCGGCGCAAGGGTGAAATCCATCTGCGATCCGTCCCGCCAGACGTCGAGCAACAATGGCGCGCCATCGCCCTCGCCCACCACGGCCTGCAATTCGCGGAACGCGGTAATCGGCGCTCCGTCTATCGCTGTGATGACATCGCCCACGCGCAGACCGGCATCCATCGCCGCGCTGTCAGGTTGCAGCGCGCTGATCAGCGGTGGGAACGGATAGACGGCTTCGACTGTCTGTTCTTGGCCGTCGCGGTCCACCGAATATTGCACCGTGTCCTCGACCGGCAGCGCATCAAGCGCGGTGTAGAAGGCGGAATAATCGGGGGTGTCCTGCCCGCCGACGCCAAGGATGATATCGCCCTGTTCCAACACCGGAAGATCCGCAGGCAGGTCAACCGCCTGCGACACCGTCACCGGCTCCACCGCGATGCCGCGCACGCCGATGACCGCAGCGAACACGATAATCGACAAGATGAAATTGAAGATCGGCCCCGCAGCCACCGTCGCAGCCCGCGCCCAGAGCGGTGCGCCATGCATGGTGCGCCGCATTTCTGCGGGGGTCATCTCGTGGATCGCTTCACCATCTTTGCCAGACGCCGCATCGGCATCGCCAAGGAATTTCACAAACCCCCCGAAAGGCAGAGCCGCGAGCTGCCATTTTGTGCCGTGTTTATCGTGACGCGACAGCAAGACCGGACCGAACCCGAGCGAAAACACCTCCGCATGGATGCCCGACAGACGGCCAATGATGTAATGGCCGTATTCGTGGATCGCCACGATGATCGAAAGCGCGACGACAAAGGCGAGTATCGTCCCGATCACTCCGCCAAAACTTGGGATGTCACTGAGAATGTCCATGCCTGTTCGTCCGTCCTGTCTCGTCGCGGGCCGCGCCCGTCATTTATGATGCGGCACGCGATGGCCGGATTGGCGTCGGGGTCAGGCGAGCTGCCGTCCCGCGATGATCTCGCCCGCGCGGCGGCGGGCCTCGGCATCTGCCGCGAGCACGTTATCAAGTGTCATCGCGGCATTTCCAAGCCCACCGCGTGACCACATCTGCGCGAGCACATCCTCGACGACACCGCTCATGTCGGTAAACCGCAGCTCGCGCGCCAGAAACCCGTCCAGCGCCTGCTCCTTGGCGGCGTTGAACACCGCCCCCGACAGACCGCCCGCCGCCATGACCTCCCGCGCCAGACGCAAGGCCGGGAAGCGGGTCTCATCGGGGGCGCTGAAATTGAGCGTGCCGATGCGCGCCAGATCCAGCCGCTCCACCGGCAGGGGCTGCCGTTCGGGCCAATTCAGCGCGTAGCCGATGGCGTGGCGCATATCGGGCGGGCCGAGATGCGCCATCAATGCGCCATCGGCAAATCCCACCAGCGCGTGCACAAGGCTTTCGGGATGAACCAACACCTCGATCTGATCCGCGGCAATGCCAAAAAACTCATGGGTTTCTATGACTTCCATGGCTTTGTTGAACATTGACGCGCTGTCGATGGTGATCCTTTGACCCATCGACCAATTCGGATGTGCCGCAGCCTGTTCTGGGGTGGCGTCGCGCATCTGCGCATGGCTCCAGTCGCGAAATGCGCCACCGGATGCCGTGATCACGATCCTTTCGACCGCCGACACCGGCTCCCCCGTCAGGGCCTGAAACACCGCCGAATGTTCGCTATCGACGGGCAGCAGCGTCGCGTTGCCGCGCTGCGCGGTGTCCAGCATCAGCGCGCCCGCGCACACAAGGGATTCCTTATTGGCCAAGGCCAGCGTCGCGCCGCGTTCAAGCGCCAACAAACCGGGTTTCAGCCCAGCGGAGCCGACAATCGCGGACATGACCCAATCGGCTTCGCGCGCGGCGGCTTCGGCCATCGCCTCTGGTCCTGCGGCGGTTTCAATGCCGGTGCCGGCAAGTGCATCGGCCAGCGCGGGCCCCTGCTCCACATGCGCGGTGACGACGAGGCCCGCGCGCAATTGGCGTGCCTGCTGGGCCAGCAGCGCCACGTTATGCCCGCCGGTCAGCACCACGACCTCGAACCGCTCCGGCTCGCGGGCGATCAGATCGACGGTATTCACCCCAATGGAGCCGGTCGCGCCAAAGATGCTGACCCGCTTGCGGCTCACAGATGCACCTGCGGCACCTCGACCACGAAGGTCACGGCCAGCATGAACAGCGCCGCGCCCAGCAACCCGTCAAACCGGTCGAACAACCCACCATGGCCGGGGATCAAGCCAGAGCTGTCCTTCACGCCCATGCGGCGCTTCAATGCGCTCTCCGCGATGTCCCCCATCTGCGAGGCAAAAGACAGCAGCGCGGAGATCCAGATCAGATCCCAACCCGCATCGGTGAAGCTGAGGAAAATCGCGCCCACCACGGCGGCACCGAGCCAGCCCGCGACCGCGCCGGACCATGTCTTCTTGGGGCTGATGCGGGGCCAGAACTTCGGCCCGCCAAAGGTGCGCCCGGCGAAATAGCCCAAAATATCCGTCGCAACGACGCAAAGCACCAACCAGAACAGCCACGTCCCCCCATAGGTGTCGCGAAACGTGACAAGCCCCCAGCCCGCAGCGGAAATCCCCAACGCAAAAAGGAAAAACGTCAGGCGTTCGCGCGGCATGGCGAAGGTCCCGAAAAGCGCCGGCGCCAGCATCAACAGCAGGTAGGCGGCGCTGTCCTGCTGCAACAACCCCGACAGGACGGATGCGGTGGCCGCCGCCAGCAGCATCGCGGTATTGCCGTCCTGACGGATCATCCGCGCCAGTTCCCATACCATCACGGCTGTGACGAACACCGCCAGCATCTGAAACCAGACACCGCCCAGCCGGATCGCGACGATGCCGACGATCACCATGCCCGCGCCCGACGTCAGGCGCGGCATCAGGTCATCCCAACGGCCATTTCTGGCCCGGCTCGCGGTGGTCATGGATGGAGCTCCGTTATTGCCGTCATTGCGCGTGTCGTTGTCGTATGCCGCGGCTGCGCATCCCGCCGCCGCGCTGAGGCAACATAGCGCGCCGCGCGGCCTTGTGCAGGCGGGCGGCGCCAGCGCGGGCACGAATACGCCCCGCGCCCCGCAGATCGCCGGACCGATTGTCAGCCATTGACCGCTCCGAACCGGCGGTCGCGATTGCCGTAACGTGCGATCACCTCGCGAAAGCACGCCCGGTCAAAATCGGGCCATAGCGTGTCGACGAATTCATATTCTGCATAGGCCGACTGCCACAGCAGGAAGTTGGAAATTCGCGCCTCCCCCGACGTGCGGATGACCAGATCAGGGTCCGGCAGGCTGCATGTGTCAAGGAACCGCGCCAAGGTCGACGCATCGACATCCTCAGGGGCAAGGCGCCCGGCGGCAACCTCGGCGGCGAGCCTGCGCGTGGCGCGGGTCACCTCATCCCGGCCCCCGTAATTCAGCGCCACTGTCAGGTGCAGCGCTTCATTGCCCGCAGTCAGCTGCTCCAACTCATCCATCAGCCGCGCAAGTTTCGGATCGAGCCGTTCGCGGTCGCCGATAAACCGCACCCGCACGCCCCCGTTCAGCAACCGCTGCGCTTCTTTGGTGATATAGCGTCGAAACAGCGTCATCAGGCCGCTGACTTCGGTCTGGGTGCGCTTCCAGTTTTCCGTGGAGAAGGCAAATATCGTCAGGTAGCGGATCCCCAGATCGGGACAGGCTTCCACGATGTCGCTGACGCGGCGCGCTCCGGCCTGATGACCGAACAGACGCGGTCGCCCGCGCGATGTGGCCCAACGACCATTGCCATCCATGATGATCGCCACATGATGCGGCCCCGTCGCATGGTCCGCCATGCCAGAGCGCCCGCCAGACACGTGTGTGCCCGGTGCGCGAGCCGACTGACCCTCTGCCCCGTCTCCACCTGAACTTCCGCCCTGTGACATGCTGACCGCAGCGACGCTGTGCCCCGAGGTGGCAGCCAAACCCGGACCGGAACCGCCCTGAGCGTCAGCCGCGATCTTCGCCCCCCCGAAGCGCAAAGACCGCCGTCCCTCAGGGGCGGCGGTGCGATGCGATGCGGTCCGTTTAATGCCGGGCATGACGGCTCCCTCTGGGTCAGGGTGCGGGTGCGAGCGCTCAGACCTGCATGATTTCGGCCTGCTTGGCCTCCAGCGTCGAATCGATCAGCGCGATATATTCATCGGTCAGGGTCTGCACCTCATCCGACCAGATCTTGAAATCATCCTCGCTCAGACCGTCATTCTTGGCCTTTTTGAGGATGTCCATCCCGTCACGGCGCACATTGCGGACCGCGACGCGCGCACTTTCGGAATACTGCGCAGCGATCTTCGTCATCTCGCGGCGGCGTTCCTCGTTCAGCTCCGGGATCGGCAGACGGATCACGGTGCCATCGACGACCGGGTTGATCCCCAGCCCGCTTTCGCGGATCGCCTTCTCAACCTTGTTGATGAGCGATTTGTCCCAGACATTGATCGTCAGCATCCGCGGCTCTGGCACGTTGATGGTGCCGACCTGATTGAGCGGGGTGATCTGACCATAAGCGTCTACGGTGATCGGATCGACCATAGTGGCCGACGCACGCCCTGTCCGAAGGGTGTGAAATTCCGTTTTGAGAGCGGCCATTGCACCGTCCATACGGCGCTTGAGATCGTCAAGATCGAGCTCGAAATTCTCTGCCAAGGCGCCTCTCCTCCTTTATCGAAGTGTCTTGATGGCGGACGCGCCGCCGGGCTGTCCCCTGACATATCGTGGATATGTTACGATTGTATAGGCAGGTTTTCGCGAAACCGGCCCACGGGGAGGTGATACTGACAGCCCGTGCGGTTCGTCAGCCGTGAACCTTGGTATAGGTGCCCTGCCCCGCAAGGATGCCGCGGAAGCCACCCGGCTCATCCAGCGAAAACACGATGATCGGCAGGTCATTGTCCCGCGCCAGCGCAATCGCGGAGGCATCCATCACACCCAGATGCTGCTGGAGCACCTCGTCATAGGTGACGGTGGAATAGCGTTTCGCGTCGTCGAACTTTTCCGGGTCCTTATCGTAGACGCCGTCGACCTTGGTGCCCTTGAAGATCGCCTCGCAGGACATCTCATTGGCCCGCAGCGTGGCGGCGGTGTCGGTGGTGAAATACGGGTTCCCGGTGCCAGCGGCAAAGATGCAGACGCGCTTCTTTTCCAGATGGCGCACGGCGCGGCGGCGGATATAGGGCTCGCAGACCTGATCCATCGGGATGGCCGAAATCACCCGCGTGTGGATCTTCAGCTCTTCCAGCGCGGATTGCATGGCGAGCGCATTCATCACGGTGGCGAGCATGCCCATGTAATCCGCCGTCGTGCGCTCCATCCCCTGTGCGGAGCCCTGAAGCCCGCGGAAGATGTTGCCACCGCCGATCACCATACAGATCTCGACGCCCAAGTCATGGACGCTCTTCACCTCGTTGGCGATGCGTTGCACGGTGGGCGGATGCAGGCCGTAGCCCTGCGGCCCCATCAAGGCCTCTCCCGAGATCTTCAGCAACACGCGCTCATAGGCGACAGTGGGGGCCGGATTGGGGGCCGGGTTCGGTTGCGAGGGGGTGGCGTCCTGCATTATGTGGGTCTCCCGATCCGGCCAGAATTTGCTGCGGCGGAAAATGTCGGAAATCGGGGCCGGGTTCAACCGGCGATACAGCGTGAATGGACAGGAGCAGCAGGTGACCTTGTGGCAGACCCTCGATGCGGAACGTCCGGTGCTGATCGCCGGCCCCACCGCCAGCGGAAAATCCGCGCTTGCGCTGACCATTGCGGAGCAGTCCGGCGGCGTGATCGTCAATGCCGACGCGTTGCAGGTCTTTGACAATTGGCGTGTCTTAACCGCCCGACCCTCGACCGAGGAAGAAACCCGCGCGCCACACAGGCTTTACGGTCATGTGCCCGGCGATGCCGAATATTCGGTCGGTCACTGGCTGCGCGAGGTCGCGCCGATTCTTGCCGGTGACGCGCGACCGATCATCGTTGGCGGCACGGGGCTATATTTTACGGCGCTGACCGAAGGGCTGGCCGAGATTCCCGCCACCCCGCCTGAAATCCGCGCCGAGGCCGATTTGTTACCGCTCGATCTGATGCGCGACGCGCTCGACCCGGCCAGCGCCGCGCGCATCGATTTGCAAAACCGCGCCCGCGTGCAGCGCGCGTGGGAAGTGCTGCGCGCCACCGGGCGCGGCATCGCCGCATGGCAGGATGACACGCCACCGCCGCTCCTGCCGCTGGCGCGCGCGCAACCGCTGGTGATGCGGGTCGATCGCGACTGGCTGAACGCGCGCATCACCCGACGTTTCGACATGATGCTGCAGCACGGCGCACTGGAAGAAGCCCGCGCCAATTTCGCCACATGGAGCCCCACGGCGCAATCCGCGCGGGCAATCGGGGCCCCTGAGTTGATCGCCCATCTGAAGGGCGAGCTGACCTTGGACGAAGCCCGCGAGCGCGCCGTCATAGCCTCGCGGCAATACGCCAAACGTCAGCGGAGCTGGTTCCGCGCAAGGATGACGGCTTGGCAGGGGGTGGATCTGCCGTAAACCGGCGGGGTTATGTGAATGCGCCCGGCCACGTTAAAATTGGTCGTCTTCACCACGACACCTGCCCTCGGGGCGCGGCCATGACAATTGTTCAGCCCAGCTTCGCATGCCCGCTGGCGGAAGGTCAGCACGACAGACGAAAGCGCAAGCCCGCAGCGACGGTCAGGCGGCGCTTCGGTTAATCTCTAGTCCGTGAATTTTGCAGAACGCCGCTAAAATGGCAGACGCGCGCAGCGCTCCATATTCGGGCAGGGCCTGCTGCCGCGCGTGGCTCTCTGGGACACGCTTCGCGCCGCTTGAACGAAAAACGTCTGCCCGGCGAACGAACAGACGCTTTCTTACCCTACTGTGAGCTAGAGCAGGCGCGCAGTCACTTGCGCCCCTGCCCGCTCGCATTGATCGACTACGCGCCGGAATTCCCGTACGCACCCATTGGCTTAGCCGCCGAAGGCCTGATCCGTCACCACATGGCTAAACGCGCCTTCGGGCGTTTTGGTGATCACCGGATCGGAACCGCCCGACATCAGGCTGTCCACCGTGCGCTGGTAATCGGCCTCGTCCAGCGTGCCGTCGCTGCCGGCGGTAAGCTTGGCGACCTCACTCATCATCCATTGCTGATGCTCTTCGGTCTGAGCGCCGGTTTCGTCATATTCGAGGACGATCTCGGCTGCGGCATCGGGATTCTCCTCCGCCCATTTCCAGCCCTTCATCGAGGCGCGCACAAACCGGGCGAGCTTTTCGACAGTCGCGGGATCGTCGAGGTCCTCTTCCAGAACATATAGCCCGTCTTCCAGCGTCGCGACGCCCTGATCCTCATATTTGAACGTCAGCAGGTCGTCTTCGGCGATCCCCGCGTCCAGCACCTGCCAATATTCATTGTAGGTCATGGTCGAAATGCAATCGGCCTGCTTTTGCAGCAGCGGATCGACGTTGAACGCCTGCTTGAGCACCTCGACACCGTCCTCGCCGCCGTCGGTCGGAATCTCCAACTGGCTCATCCAGCTTAGGAACGGGTATTCGTTGCCAAAGAACCAGACGCCAAGCTTCTTGCCGGGGAAGTCCTCGGGCGTCTCGATCCCCGTCTCTTTCAGACAGGTCAGCATCATGCCGGAGCTTTTGAACGGCTGCGCGATGTTGACCACGGGCGCACCATTTTCGCGCGCCGCCAGCGCCGAAGGCATCCAGTCCACCATCACATCGGCCCCGCCGCCCATCAGCACCTGAACGGGTGCGATGTCGGGACCGCCCGGCTTGATCGTAACGTCGAGGTTCTCTTCGTCGTAAAACCCTTCTTCCAACGCCACATAATAGCCCGCAAACTGGGACTGCGTGACCCATTTCAATTGCAGCGTCAGCGCATCCTGCGCCACCGCCCCCTGTGCGGCCAGCCCCATCGCGGCACCGGCCATGGCCGCGGGAACTGTCGCGGCCCAAGTCTTGATCATCATGTCATTACCTCCTTGCGGGTTTATATCTGATTAAATTTCACGCCCGAGCCCGCAAACCGCTCAACCGCGTCTCTGTGACGGATGCCAGAAGGTCACCCGTGTCTCGATCAGCGCAATCGCGCCGTAGAACGCCGAACCTGCCAGCGCCGCCACGACGATCTCCGCCCAGACCATATCAAGCGCGAGGCGCCCCACCTCGGTTGAGATGCGGAACCCCATGCCGCGCACCGGCGAGCCGAAGAATTCCGCCACGATGGCCCCGATCAGCGCCAGCGTTGTCGCAATCTTCAACCCGTTAAAAATGAATGGCATTGCCGCTGGCAGACGCAGTTTCAGCAACGTCGGCCAGTAGCCCGCCGCGTAGGTGCGCATCAGGTCACGCTGCATCCGGTCGGTCGCGGCCAGCCCGCCTACCGTGTTCACCAGGATCGGGAAAAACACCATCACCACAACGACCGCGGCCTTGCTTTCCCAGTCAAATCCGAACCACATCACCATGATCGGTGCGATGCCGATGATCGGCAGCGCCGCCATGAAGTTGCCCACCGGCATCAGCCCGCGACGCAGGAAATCCGAAGCATCCGCGACCAGCGCCACCGCGATTCCCGCCGCGACGCCAAGCACATAGCCCGACAGCGCGCCTTTCACGAAGGTCTGCACGAAATCGCCCCATAGGGTCGGCAGGCTGACGGCGATACGGTCTAAAATGGCACTCGGCGCGGGCAGGATCACCGAGGGCACGCCAAGGCCGCGAACGATACCTTCCCACAGCACCAACAGCGACACCCCGAACAGCACAGGCACCACCAGCCGCCGCGCCCGCGTTGCGGGCCCCTGCGCCAGCCACACGTTCAGCGCCCATGCAGCAAGCCAGACCGCGACCGCGCCGATCACCCAGATCATCGTGCCATCCCCATCCGTTTCAGCACCTGCCGCTCCATCAACCCGATCGCGCCCACCATCAGCCCGGCAAGAACCGCCGCGCCGATCAGCGCCGACCAGATCTGCACCGTCTGGCCGTAATAGCTGCCCGCCAAGAGCCGCGCGCCCAATCCCCGGACCGCGCCGGTCGGCAATTCGCCCACGATGGCACCGACGAGGCTCGCCGCAATGGCGATCTTCAGCGATGCGAAAAGATAAGGCAGCGACGCTGGCAGACGCAGCTTCCAGAAACCCTGTGATGCACTGGCATTATAGGTTCTGAGCAAATCGAGCTGCATCGCATCGGGCGCACGCAGCCCCTTCACCATGCCGACCACGACCGGGAAGAAGCTCAGATAGGCCGAAATCAGCGCCTTGGGCAGCAAACCCGATACGCCGACCGAATTCAGCACCACGATGATCATCGGCGCGATGGCGAGGATCGGGATCGTCTGGCTCGCAATCGCCCATGGCATGACGCTCATATCCATCGCGCGATTGTGGACAATGCCCACGGCCAGCAGCATCCCCGCCACCGCGCCGATGGCAAAGCCCGCAAGCGTCGCCGACAGGGTGATCCACCCGTGAAACAGCAGGCTGCGGCGCGAGGTCGGCGATTTCATCGCGACCGTTTCCCAAAGCTCCACCGCGACCTGATGCGGGGCGGGCAGCTTGGGCCGATCCTGGCTCATTGTATCGACAAAGATCTCGGCCTCAGACAGCGTCACCTCGGCGCGGGCGGCCTGATCCAGCGCCCATTGCCGGTTCATCCCCCATGCGCCCAGATACCAAAGCCCAAGGATCAGCGCGACGATGGTCAGGACGGGAACGGATTTGCGGATCATGCCGCTTCCGCCCCTTGCAGCCCGGCGCGCAGACCCTCACGGACCCGGTGCGCCACGGCGATGAATTCCGGGCTGTCGCGGATGTCGAGGGGACGCTCGCGGGGCAGCGGGCTGTCGATGATATCCGCGATCCGGCCGGGGCGCGGGCTCATCACCACGATCTTGGTGGACAGATAGACCGCCTCCGGGATCGAGTGAGTGACGAAGCCAATGGTCTTGTCAGTCCGTGCCCAAAGCGCGAGCAGCTGCTCATTCAGGTGATCGCGCACGATCTCATCCAGCGCGCCGAAAGGCTCATCCATCAGCAAAATATCGGCATCAAAGGCCAGCGCCCGCGCGATAGACGCCCGCTGCTGCATGCCACCCGACAACTGCCACGGAAATTTCTGACCAAAACCCGTCAGTTCCACCAGATCCAGCACCCGCGCCACACGCTCGGTCATCTCCGCACGCGGAAAGCCCATGATTTCCAGCGGCAGGCGCACATTCCCGGCGATGGTGCGCCACGGATAGAGCCCCGCCGCCTGAAACACATAGCCGTAGGAGCGCGCCTGCCGGGCAGCCTCCGGGCTCAAGCCGTTGACCGTAAGGCTGCCGCCCGTGGGCGTCTCAAGCGCCGCGACGCAACGCAAAAACGTGGTCTTGCCGCAGCCCGACGGGCCGATGAAGGACACGAACTCGCCCCGCTCAATCGTCAGGTCGATGTTGCTCAGCGCCTGAACCGGTCCGTCATTGGTCTGAAATGTCAGATCAAGCCCGCGGGCCTCGATCACTGGTGTCTGCATGTAATGGTCTTTCCGAAACTGGCTGAGGACATGGGGCCAGCGTCGCCGCCGCCCCGCGCCCTGTGCTATAGATCGTGGCTCAGACGCCGCTGGCAGGAATGCCGCTGCGCTCAACGGGGCGCGGGGCGGTCAGGGCTTTCCATGTGGACAGCGCCGTATTGACCGCGCCATTGGGCGGGCGGGACACGAATTTGCCATGGCCCTGCTGTTCGCTTAGCGCGCCATCGGTGACCGCGACCTGGCCCCGCGTCAGGACATAGCGCGGCAGGCCCGTGACCTCCTTGCCCTCAAACACGTTGTAATCAATGGCAGAAACCTGGCTTTCGGCGCGGATGGTTTTGGACTTCTCAGGATCCCAGACCACGATATCGGCGTCCGACCCCACAAGGATTGCCCCCTTCTTCGGGTAGCAATTCAAAATCTTGGCGATATTGGTCGAGGTCACGGCGACAAATTCGTTGGGCGTCAGCCGCCCAGTGCCGACCCCGCGGGTCCACAGCATCGGCAGCCGATCCTCCAGCCCCCCGGTGCCATTGGGGATCTTGGTGAAATCCCCGACGCCGTAGCGCTTCTGCTCGGTGGTAAAGGCGCAGTGATCCGTGGCCACGCAAGACAGCGTGCCCGATTGCAAACCCGCCCACAGGCTGTCCTGATGCTGCTTGTTGCGGAAAGGCGGGCTCATCACCCGCCGCGCGGCGTGATCCCAATCGGCGTTGAAATATTCACTCTCATCCAGCGTCAGATGCTGAATCAACGGCTCGCCCCAGACCCGCTTGCCCTGCATCTTGGCCCGCCGGATCGCTTCATGCGCTTCCTCACAGGACGTATGCACGACATATAGCGGCGCGCCGGCCATGTCCGCGATCATGATGGCGCGGTTGGTGGCCTCGCCCTCGACCTGAGTGGGGCGGCTATAGGCGTGACCTTCGGGGCCGGTATTTCCCTGTGCCAGCAGCTTGGCCGACAACTCCGCCACTACATCGCCATTTTCGGCATGCACCAGCGGCGTCGCGCCCAGTTCGGCACAGCGCTGAAAACTGGCGTAAAGCTCATCGTCATTGACCATGAGCGCGCCTTTATAGGCCATGAAATGCTTGAACGTGTTGATCCCGCGCTCGCGCACGACGACGGCCATCTCATCGAAAACCTGCTTGTCCCACCACGTCACCGCCATGTGGTAGGAATAGTCGCAGGCGGCCCGGCCCGATTTGTTATCCCACATCTGCAGCGCGTCGAGCAGCCCCTGCCCCGGGCTGGGCAGCGCGAAATCGACCACCATCGTCGTGCCACCCGACAGCGCCGCACGGGTGCCGGTCTCAAAATCATCGGTGGAATAGGTGCCCATGAAAGGCATTTCCAGATGGGTATGCGGATCGATCCCGCCGGGCATGACATAGCAGCCGGTGGCATCCAGCACCTCATCGCCGGTCAGGTCCGGCCCGATCGCGGTGATGACGCCCTCCTCCACCAGCACATCGGCGCTATAGCTCAGATCGGCGGTGACGACGGTTCCGTTCTTGATGACTGTGCTCATGGCACCCCCTTGTTGGCTTTAAACGGGGCGTTCCGCCCCAAGGCGCGCCGGATCTGCGTCCGGTCGCGCCGCGTCCGGCATCTTGACGGACCGCATGGTTCAACATGGCCCAAATATCCCCGCCGGAGGCAGCCCCATAGCCGCTGCACTGCCGTCAGGGCTGCGCGCTTATTCGACCACCTGCGCGGTCTCCAGCACCGCATGCATCAGCACATCGGTCCCGGCGGCAGCCCAGTCGCGGGTGATCTCCTCGGCCTCATTATGGCTCAGCCCGTCGACACAGGGGCACATGATCATCGCCGTCGGCGCGACCTTGTTGATCCAACAGGCATCGTGCCCGGCGCCTGAAACCAGATCCATGTGAGTGTAGTTCAGCCGTTCGGCGGCATCGCGCACGGCGGTGACGCAATCAGCATCGAAGGTGACGGGGTCAAAATGTCCGGCGGGCTCGATCTCCAGCCCAAGCCCCAGATCTGCGGCAATCGTCGCGGCCTCCTGCTCCAGCCGGGCACGCATGGAATTGAGTTTCTCCAGATCGGGCGAGCGGAAATCGACGGTGAACACGGCACGTCCGGGAATGACATTGCGCGAATTAGGATAGACATTGGCCTGCCCCACCGCGCCCACCGCATCGGGCTGATGATCCATCGCGATGGCATGCACCGCCTCGGTGATGCGCGCCATGCCAAGCCCGGCATTGACCCGCATCGCCATCGGGGTGGAGCCGGTATGCGCCTCCTTGCCCGTCAGCGTGACCTGCAACCACCACAAACCTTGTCCATGGGTGACAACCCCGATCTGCCGATTTTCGGCCTCAAGGATCGGGCCCTGTTCGATATGCAACTCGAACATTGCGTGCATCTTACGCGCGCCAACCTCTTCGTTGCCGACCCAACCGATGCGCTGCAATTCCTCGCCGTAGCTTTTGCCTTCCGCGTCCTCGCGCCCATAGGCGAAATCGATATCATGCTCGCCGATAAACACGCCGGAGGCCAACATGGCGGGCGCGAACCGGGTGCCTTCCTCATTCGACCAATTGGTGACAACGATCGGGCGGCGCGTCTTGACGCCCAGATCGTTCATGGTGCGCACCGCTTCCAATGCGCCGAGAACCCCCAGAACACCGTCATATTTGCCGCCCGTGGGCTGGGTATCGAGATGGGAGCCCATGTAGACCGGCAACGCGTCCGGATCGGTGCCGGGGCGGGTCGCGAACATGGTGCCCATGCGATCGACGCCCATCTTCAGACCGGCCTCGTCACACCAACGCTGAAACAGCGCGCGGCCCTCGGCATCCGCGTCCGTCAGGGTCTGGCGGTTGTTGCCGCCTGCCACGCCCGGCCCGATCTGCGCCATCTCCATCAAGCTGTCCCACAGCCGGTCGGGGTTGATCCTGAGGTTTTCACCGGGCGCTGCCATTACTTTTCCTTATGTTATTTCAGTCGTCTGCGCCCCGGCCTTAACCCAAAGCGCAAAGCACCTCGCGCAAGGTGCCGAACAGTTGGTCGATATGGGTCTTCTCGATGATAAGCGGCGGCGACATGGCGATGATGTCGCCGGTGGTCCGCACGAGAATGCCTTTCTCATAGCCGTCGAGGAACGCTTGGAACGCGCGCTTGGTGGGCTCGCCCGCGATTGGCTCCAACTCTACCGCGCCAATCAGGCCCATGTTGCGGATGTCGATCACATGCGGGCAGTCGCGCAGACTGTGCAGGCCGTCTTCCCAATAGGGCGCCAGTTCCGCCGCGCGCTCGAACAGGCCTTCCTCGGCATAGGTGTCGAGGGTCGCGATCCCAGCGGCCGAGGCCAGCGGATTGCCGGAATATGTGTAGCCGTGGAACAGCTCGATCATATGCTCCGGCCCGGCCATGAAGGCATCGTGGATTTGCGAGGTGGCCAGCACCGCGCCCATGGGCACCACGCCATTGGTCAGGCCTTTGGCGCAGGTGATAAGGTCAGGCATGACATTGAAATGCTCAGCAGCAAAGCTTGACCCAAGCCGCCCGAACCCGGTGATGACCTCATCAAAAATTAGCAGAATTCCGTGCTTCGAGGTGATCTCGCGCAGCTTTTCCAGATAGCCCTTCGGCGGCATCAGCACGCCGGTCGAGCCTGCCATCGGCTCGACGATAACGGCGGCGATGGTTTCGGCCCCATGCAGCGCCACGATCCGTTCCAGATCCTCGGCAAGATAAGCGCCGGCTTCGGGCTGCCCACGGGTGAAGGCGTGCTCTTCGGGCAAATGCGTATGCGGCAGGTGATCGACACCCGTCAGCAGGGTGCCGAAGGCCTTGCGATTGTTGACGATCCCACCGACGGAGATGCCGCCGAAGTTCACACCATGATAGCCGCGCTCCCGTCCGATCAGGCGGGTGCGTCCGGCGTCACCGCGCGCACGGTGATAGGCCAGCGCAATTTTCAGAGCGGTTTCAACGCTTTCCGATCCGGAGTTCGTGAAGAACACATGCTCGAACGGCGCCGGGGACATGTCGCGCAGGCGGCTGGCCAATTCAAACGCCTTCGGGTGTCCCATCTGGAACGCGGGGGCGTAGTCCAACTCTCCGGCCTGCTGGCGGATCGCCTCGACAATACGCGGCTGGTTGTGACCGGCGTTGCAGCACCACAGGCCCGCAGTGCCGTCGAGCACCTCGCGCCCCTCGGAGGTCTTGTAATACATGCCGTCGGCCGACACGAACATCCGCGGCGCCTGCTTGAACTGGCGGTTGGCGGTGAACGGCATCCAGAAAGCCGACAGGTCGTTGCGCGGGGCGGTGCCGGGGCGGTCGAGCGCCATGTTCTTCTCCCGTAGAGCGCCGGGACAATCCGGGCCACGGGCGCGGCGCACGGAAGGCCGTGGCCAATGCCATGGCTCGGGGCGGTCCCAAGCAGTGTTTGACCAATCGGTCAGGAACACGCTACCAATCGGGTTGGGCCAGTCAAGCAGCGCGTCCGGTCGAGCGGCTTGTAAACGCCGCAATTCCCGGCATTGCGGGACCGATGATGGTTTTTTAGGCAGGACACATGGCCGACAAATCCCGCCCCGCACCGTCTTCTAGGCCTCGCGCCATCCCCGCCCGGACGCGGATGAAGCATCCGCGCACCCGCATTCAGCGCCGCAACACGGATACCATATTGGAAGCCGCGCTTGATGTGTTCTCCGCGCATGGGTTTCGTGGCGCGACGGTCGATCAGATCGCGCAGGCGGCGGGGCTGTCAAAGCCGAACCTGCTCTATTATTTCCCCACGAAAGAGGCGGTGCATGTCACCTTGCTAGCCGGGCTGATGGATGTCTGGCTGGCGCCCCTGCGAACGCTCGATCCAGATGGCGACCCGGTGGAGGAGATCCTGCTTTACGTTCATCGTAAGCTGGAGATGAGCCGCACCATGCCGCGTGAAAGCCGCCTGTTTGCCAATGAAATCCTGCAAGGCGCGCCACGCCTGTCGGGCACGCTGGGCGAGGAGCTGAAACCGCTGGTGGATGAGAAAGCCGCCGTGATCGCGGGCTGGGTCAAGGCCGGGCGCATCGCGCCCGTGCACCCACAGCACCTGATGTTTTCCATCTGGGCGCTGACCCAGCATTACGCCGATTTCGACGTGCAGGTGCGCACGGTTTTGGGCGACGAGGGCGCGGACCCGTTCCCGGAGGCGGAGCGCTACCTCGACACCCTGTTTCGCAAGATGCTGAGCGTCACGCCCTAAGCGCCGACCCCGGCGAAAGTGCCACCGCAGTCGGAAACGGCGGCTTCAGCGACCTTCGAATTTTGCAGGGCGCTTTTCGAGGAAGGCCACGACGCCCTCCTTAAAGTCACGGGTCTTGCCACAGCGGCCCTGCACCTGCGCCTCAAGGTCCAGTTGCCGATCAAGCGGGTTCTGCCAGCTTTCGCGCAAGACCTCTTTCACACCGGCATAGGCCGCGGTCGGTCCCTGCGCCAAATGGCGCGCCCGGCCCCACCAGTGATCGGCAAACCCATCGTCGGGCACAGCTTCCCAGATCATGCCCCAGTCAGCAGCCTGCGCGGCGGTGATTTTCTCAGCAAACAGCATCGCGCCCATCGCCCGTGGCGCGCCGATCATGCGGGGTAGCCAGTAGCTGCCGCCCGCGTCGGGGATTAGGCCGATGCGGGTGAAAGCCTGCGTGAAGCTGGCGCTTTCCGCGCCGATCACCACATCCGCCGCCAATGCCAAGGACGCCCCCGCCCCCGCTGCGGCGCCGTTCACCGCGGCGATGGTCGGGATCGGACAATCGGTGATCGCGCGCAGCAGCGGCTCATATTCATCGCGCAGCGTGCGCTCCAGATCGATATTCGCAGCATTGCCGCCATCGCCCAGATCCTGCCCCGAGCAAAATGCGCGCCCCGACCCGGTCAGCACCAACACCCGCGCCTGTGGCGCGCTGGTCCGGATCGCATGCAGCAGTTCGGCGCGCATCTGGGCGTTCAGCGCATTCATCACCTGCGGCCGGTTCAGCGTGATGATCGCGATATCCTCACGGATGGCGCTGCGGATCGTTTCGTAATTCATGGGCGCGTCCTCCTCAGTCGGGGCCAGCATAAGCGGCAGGCGACCTGAGGGAAGCGGAACACGGCGTCATTCGCCAAGCAATTCCCGCAGCCGCTTGGATTCGGCGTCCGACAGCGCATCGGGCTCCGGCGCGGCGCGGCGGCGCCAGAGGTAAAACCCGGCCATTAGCAATGCCAACAGCAACATCAGCGGGCCCGCCACCCACAGCAGCAGGTTCGCGCCCTGCGTTGTCGGGCGCAGCAACACATATTCCCCGTAACGGTCGACGACGAAATCCACGACCTGCGTGTCAGTATCGCCCGCCACCAGCCGCTCGCGGACCAGAACGCGCAGATCGGCGGCAAGGTCGGCATTGGATTCGTCGATATTCTCGTTGCGACAGACAAGGCAACGTAGGCCTTTGCTGATCTCGCGGGCGCGGGCCTCCAGCGCCGGATCGTCCAGCACCTCGGACGGCACCACCGCGACAGCGGGACCCGCAAGCGGCACGGTCAGCGCCAGCATCAGCAGCACGGCAACCCACCGAAGGGCACGGGGCAAATGCAGGCTCATTCCGCAGGCACCTGCGCGGGCGAGGCGGTGCGCTGCTTGCGCGCGCCCGCAGCCACCCGGTAGCGCCGATCGCCCAGCGACATGAACCCGCCCACGCCCATGACGATGAAGCCCAGCCAGATCCAATTCGCAAAGGGTTTGACGTAGGAGCGCACGGCCCAACCGCCCTGATCCTGCGGATCGCCGATGACAAGATAGATGTCGCGGAACAGACCATTGTCGATCGCGGCTTCGGTCGTGGGCATGCGCGCCACCGGATAGGTGCGTTTTTCGGGGTGAAGCGTGGCCACCAGCTTATCGCCCCGGCGCACTTCCATTTCCGCCATGGTGGAGAAATAGTTCGGCCCCTTCACCCGCGACACATCCGTCATGGTGATTTCATAGCCCGCGACCTCGAACGGGGTGTCGAGCTGCGCGACACGGATATCCTCGGTCTGCCACGCCAGCATTGCGCAGATCCCGAAAATGGTGATGCCCAGCCCGGCATGGGCCACGGCCTTACCCCAATCGCTGCCGGGCAGTCGCAGGATGCGGCGCAAGCGATTACCGATGGACCCGCGCCCGCCGCGCGTCCACAGATCCAGCGCCGAGCCCGCGATGATCCAGACCGCCAGCGCCAGCCCGATAGGCGCCAATGCCGAGCGGCCGCTTTGCACTGCCCATACCAACGCGCCAAGCGCCACCGCCAGCAGCGCCGCAGGCAGCAGCGCCCGCGCTGTGCGGCGCAGTTTTGCGCGCTTCCACGGCATCATCGCGCCCAGCGGCAGCGCCAGCGCCAGCACCACGATGAATGGCGTGAAGGCCGCGTTGAAAAACGGCGCGCCGACCGACAGCTTGCGATCCCAGAGCATTTCCGCGACCAGCGGCCAGACGGTGCCGACGAAGACCACGAAACAGGCCACCGCCAGCAGGATATTGTTAAGCACCAGCGCGCTTTCGCGACTGACAATGCCAAAGACCCCGCGCGCCTCCATCACCCCGGCCCGCGCCGCGTAAAGGGTCAGCGCCCCGCCAAGGAAGACCGCAAGGATCAGCAGGATGAACACGCCGCGTTCCGGGTCGTTGGCAAAGGCATGCACCGACGTCAACACGCCCGAGCGCACGATGAAAGTGCCGATCAGAGAGAAGCCAAAGGCAAGGATCGCCAGAAGGATCGTCCAGCTTTTGAGCGATTCCCGCTTTTCGACCACGATTGCCGAATGCAGCAGCGCGGCAGCGATGAGCCACGGCATGAAGGACGCGTTTTCGACCGGGTCCCAGAACCAAAAGCCGCCCCAGCCCAATTCGTAATAGGCCCACCACGATCCCAGCGCGATACCGATGGTCAGGAATATCCACGCCGCCAGCGTCCAAGGCCGCACCCAGCGCCCCCATGCCGCATCGACCCGCCCCTCAATCAGCGCCGCAACAGCGAAGGAGAAGCTGACCGACAGGCCGACATAGCCGAGGTAGAGAAACGGCGGATGAAAGGCGAGCCCGGGATCTTGCAGCAGCGGGTTCAGGTCCTGCCCGTTCATCGGCGGCAATTCCATCCGCAAGAACGGGTTCGAGGTCAGCAGGATGAACGCGTAGAACGCCACCGAAACCGAGGCCTGCACCGACAGCACCCGCGCCCGGAAATCAGGCCGCAGATTGCCGCCAAACCAGCCCACACAGCCCCCGAACAGGGTCAGGATCAGCACCCATAGCAGCAACGAGCCCTCGTGATTGCCCCAGACGCCGGAGATTTTGTAAAGCATCGGCTTGTCGGTATGGCTGTTGGCCACCACCAGTTGCAGCGAGAAATCCGATGTGACGAACGCATAGGTCAGCGCCGCGAAGGAAAACGCCACCAGCAGCAGCTGCGCTGTCGCCGCAGGCTCCGCCACGGCCATCCATCCCGGCCAACGCTTATGCGCGCCCACCATTGGAACCACGGTTTGCACAACCGCGACGACGGCGGCGAGGATCAGGGCGAAATGGCCAAGCTCGATAAACATGGCGCGACATTACAGTGGCTTTTGCGCGCCGCCAATCGGCTGCGCGCCGATGTCGCGGCTCCGTGAACGGGTTTTTTGGGGATACTGGACTGGAAGGTTTCGTTTTTTCCGAGGTAGGCGTCACCTGATGGACGCCCGCACGCCGCCTGATGCGCCTCAGCCGAGGACGGCAAGCGCCGGGAAGGTCTCAAGCAGCCAATAGGAAAACCGCGAAAACCCGCCCGTCAGCATCAGCAACCCGATGGTCCAAAGCAGCAGGCCCATGATCCGCTCGATCCGCGCCATGTGCCGCTTCATCCACGCCATCACACCGCCCATCGAGGGGAAGAACGCCGCGACCAGCAGAAACGGAATACCCAGCCCAGCCGCGTAGATACCCAGCAAAAGCGTGCCCCGCGTCAAATCGGCCTCGGATGCCGCGAGCGACAAGATCGCGCCCAGCTGCGGCCCGATACAGGGCGTCCAGCCAAATGCGAAGGCGAGCCCCAAAACATAGGCCCCGAATGCGGAGCCGCCCCGGTCGCCCGCGTCCAGCCGCGCTTCGCGTTCCAGAAACGGCAGCCGGATAATGCCAAGGAAATGCACCCCGAACACCATGACCATCGCCCCGGCCAGCATGTTGAACAGCGTCTGATTGCGTAGGAAAAACGTGCCAAAGGCCGATGCGGTGAAGCCCAGCAGCAAAAACACCGTCGACAATCCCAGCACAAAGAACAACGCGGCAAGCAGCACCCGGCCCCGCGCGTGCCCCGCCGTATCCGAGCCGTCCATCTGCGCCATCGACACGCCCCCCATATAGGCAAGGTAAGGCGGCACAATCGGCAGCACGCAGGGGCTGAGAAAGCTGATCACCCCGGCAAAAAGCGCGATGCCCATTGCGGGCAGTAGGGCTGCGTCAATAATCTCGAAACCGAACATGGGCTCTCCGCGTGGCTGGTCTGCACCCCCCTTAGCGGCTCGCGCCGCTCGGGTCACGGGGGCGGGGCCGGGACCGGATGTCACATTCTCGTAGAGACCGCGGTTTCCATGCAAAAGGCGGGTGTCGAACAGGCGCTGCCACGCACATCCGCTCGGCCAAGGCCGAAGAGCCGTTCCGGCGGGCGCGCACTTTACGGCCTCGCGCTGACCTCAGCGCGTAGAGGCATTTGCACTCAAAGGCAGACCGCTCAAACGCCACAGCGCCACGGCACCACCCCGCGAGCATCCTCATGTTGCGCTCCTCGCCTACCTTTAGGGCGTCGCATCCTCCCTTCGCCACGGGTCACAGGCCGACTGGTCCGCACAGACCCGCCCCGTCCGCGTCAGTTTCCGCCTCTCCATCGCGCTGTGTGGTTGAACCCGCGCCACGCGCACCCCATAACCAGAACAGTCCTGCGGCCCAGCCGCGTCACCCATTGAAACGGATCCATGCTAGACACCGCCTTTTGGCTCACGGCCTCCGCAATCCTTCTGCTGCTAGTATTGTCCGCCTTCTTCTCCGGCTCTGAAACCGCGCTGACCGCCGCGTCGCGGGGTAAACTGCGCAGCCGTGCGGATAAGGGCGACCGGGGCGCGGGCACGGCGCTGAGCGTGACCGAGGACAGCGAGCGGCTGATCGGCGCGGTCCTGTTGGGCAATAACCTCGTCAACATCCTCGCGACCTCGCTCGCTACGGCCATGTTCACCCGGCTTTTCGGGGAAAGCGGTGTCGCGATGGCGACGCTGGTGATGACGCTTCTGGTGCTGGTCTTCGCCGAAGTGCTCCCCAAGACCTATGCCATCACCAATTCCGAAGCCGCCGCCAGCCTTGTCGCGCCTGTCATACGCGTCGTGGTCGTGGTCTTTACGCCGGTTGTCTCGACGGTGCGGGCGATTGTGCGCGGGGTGCTGGCCCTGTTCGGGATCAAGACCGACCCAGACGCCTCCGTCCTGTCGGTGCGCGAGGAAATCGCCGGGGCGCTGGCGCTGGGACATTCCGAAGGCGTGGTTCAGAAGGAAGACCGCGACCGGCTGCTGGGCGCGCTGGATCTGGGCGAACGCACGGTTGAGGAAATCATGCTTCACCGCTCCAAGATCGAGATGATCGATGCCGACGCGGCCCCCGAACAGATCCTGAGCCAAGCGCTCGAAAGCCCCCATACCCGCCTGCCCGTCTATCGTGATGAGCCTGAAAACATCGTGGGCGTCATTCATGCCAAGGACCTGCTGCGCGCAATGGACCGGCTGGTGCGCGGACCCGAAGCCTCCGCCGAGGGGCTGAAATCCTTTGTCGTCACCGATGTCGCGATGAAGCCTTACTTCGTGCCGGAAACCACGACGCTCGACGACCAGATGCGCGAATTCCTGCGCCGCCACACGCATTTCGCGCTGGTGGTGGATGAATACGGCTCGTTGCAGGGGCTGATCACGCTGGAAGACATCCTTGAGGAAATCGTGGGCGAGATCACCGATGAATTCGATCTGGACGAGGATAACCCCGTGCGTCGCACCGATACCGGGGACTATATCGTCGACGGCTCGATGACGATCCGCGACCTTAACCGGGCTTGCGATTGGTCATTGCCCGATGATGAGGCTAACACTGTCGCCGGGCTTGTGATCCACGAGGCGCAGACGATCCCGACCCAAGGTCAGATCTTCTCGTTCCACGACTTCCGGTTCGAGGTGATGACCCGCAAGGACAATCGCCTGACCCGCCTGCGCATCCGCCCGCTGGGGTGATGCCGGGGGCCTTGGGCAGGTCTCGGCACTTATCGCATAGGCTCGCCGTTTAGCCCGCACTCGATGCCGCGCAGCGAACAGGTTCAGTCAAGGCTTCCCGCCGCCTGCAAACAAAGCCTGCGTGGGCGGCGCCACCTCGGACCAGCGTGGTAGTGGCAAGCTCCCGGCGGGGCATCACCGCCCCTTGAACAACCCGCCCAGAATGCCGCGCACCACGCGGCGGCCCGCTTGGGTGCCAAGTTGGCGAGCGAAGCTTTTGGCGAAGGCCTCGCCAACGCTGTCGGAGCGCGAGCTCCGCTTCCGGGAGGTGCTGGCCGGTTTACCTACCGATGAGCTACCGCCCCTGCTATGGGTGCCGCCATATCGGCGACCTGCGCGCGGGCCGGCCGGATCGGCATCGTCATCGGCCTCCACTTCATTCGCGGCTTCATTGGCGGCGGCTTCGGCGCGGGCCTTCAGGATTTCATAGGCGCTTTCCCGGTCGAGCGCGGTGTCATATTTACCGCCCAGCGGCGAGGCGGCGCGCAGCGCGGCGCGGTCCTGCGCCGGGCCCAGCCGGGATGAGGGCGGGCGGATCAATGTGCGCTCCACCACCCCCGGCGCGCCCTTGCGCATCAGAAATGAGGTGACCGCCTCGCCGGTGCCGACCTCACGGATTGCATCCTCGGTGGAGAAACGCGGATTGTCGCGATAGGTCTCCGCGGCCTGTTTCAACTCCCGCCGGTCGCGCCCGGTAAAGGCGCGCAGCGCATGCTGCACCCGATTGCCCAACTGGCCCAGAATATCCTCGGGCACGTCGGCGGGGTTCTGGGTGATGAAATAGACGCCCACGCCTTTCGAGCGGATCAGCCGCGCGACCTGCTCGACCTTATCGACCAGCGGCTTGGGCGCGTCCTCGAACAGCAAATGCGCCTCGTCAAAGAAAAACACCAGCTTCGGCTTCTCGGGATCGCCGACCTCCGGCAGGGTCTCGAACAGTTCAGACAGCAGCCACAGCAGGAATGTCGCATAAAGCCGCGGCGCCCCCATCAGCCGGTCGGCGGCAATAATGTTGATGCGCCCCCGCCCCGCAGCGTCCGTCAGAAACAGATCGTCCAACTCCAACGCCGGTTCGCCAAAGAAATGCGCTGCGCCCTGCCCCTCTAACACCAGAAGCCGCCGCTGAATTGCGCCAATCGAGGCGGTAGACACATTGCCATAGCGCAGGCTCAGATCGCGGGCGTTTTCGCCCAGCCAGACCAACAGCGCCTGCAGATCCTTCAGATCCAGCAGCGCCAGCCCCTGTTCGTCAGCGGTGCGGAAGGCGATATTCATCACGCCTTCCTGCGCCTCGGTCAGTTCCAGCAGGCGCGACAGCAGCAGCGGCCCCATCTCGGCCACCGTGGTGCGGATGGGATGCCCCTGTTCGCCAAAGAGATCCCAGAACGTGACCGGGAACGCCTCATATCGGTAGCGCTCCGCAAAACCGATGGTCTGGGCGCGAGACATGAACGCCTCATGCAGCTTGAATTCAGCCGAGCCTGCCTCCCCCAACCCCGACAGATCGCCCTTCACATCCGACAGCACCACCGGAACCCCGGCGGCTGACAGGCTTTCGGCAAGGATTTGCAGCGTCACGGTCTTACCGGTGCCTGTGGCCCCGGCGATCAGCCCATGGCGGTTGGCGTAATTGAGCAGCAATTCCTGCGGCTCCGCATAATCCGCCCCGCCGCCGCCTACGAAAATCCGATCCATGACTGCCCTCATGCGCATTATATCTGCAATGACAATACAAGCTTAACCTTTTGAGGCCAGAGTGGTTTTCAGCCCCTCCGCTGGTGATGTGTCGGCGGTCGGGTGGATATCCCTCCTGTTGGCCTGACCGCGCCTCACCTTTGGCGCGGTCTTTTTTCGTCTTCATGCTCGGAGTTTCGCCGACCGCCGCGCAGGCTGCTTGACCCTGCTGCGAATCCCTTGCGATTTTCCCTGTTGACCGTTTCTCGCATTCATCCTAGCGTCCCCTTATAAGTCGGCCCGTCCGACAGGGAGACTATAAAAAAATGCAAAAAGGGGTCCTTCGGGGCCCTTTTTTCATGGGAGTCTGCCGCAAGCGCCTGACTCTGACTGCCGCTGCGTCACGATTTCCGCCGCCGCTTGGATCGCAGCGATTGCGGGCGGGCGCATTCCAGCTATGGTCAGCCCCATGCAGACCAGCTTCCAGATCGAAACTCAGGGCCCCGCGCTTTATGAATTCACCGGGCAGGTTGCGCGGTGGGTGCAGAAATTGGGCGCGGACGGGCTGCTGACGCTGATGATCCGCCACACCTCCGCCTCGCTGGTGATACAGGAAAACGCAGATCCCGAGGTGCAGACCGATCTGCTCGCCTATTTTGACCGGCTGGTGCCGCCGTCCACCGATGCCTCAATGCGTTATCTGACCCATACCTATGAAGGGCCGGATGACATGCCAGCCCATATCAAGGCCGCGTTGCTGCCCGTCAGTTTGCAGATCCCTGTGGCGCGGGGGCGGATGCGGCTGGGCACATGGCAGGGGATTTATGTCATGGAACACCGGCAGCACCCGCAGCGGCGCGAGATTGCCGCGCATTTCGCCTGACGCGCTGGCGCGGCCTCCGGATGTCATAACTCCATATGAGGTAGCAGCAATTCCGGTCTACCCAAATCCTAGCGGCTCGCCTATACTGCCTGTGGACAGGTTGGGGGCAACCCCAAGTAAGCAAGTTGAAGGGGTCCGGGATGCGCTGCCCGTTTTGCGGTAATGTCGATACGCAGGTGAAGGATTCCCGCCCTGCGGAAGATCACGTCGCCATTCGCCGGCGGCGGTTCTGCCCGTCCTGCGGAGGCCGGTTCACCACATATGAACGGGTGCAACTGCGCGATCTGGTGGTGATCAAGACCAATGGCCGCCGCGAGGATTTCGACCGCGACAAACTGGAACGCTCGATCCGTATCGCGCTGCAGAAACGTCCCGTCGAGCGTGAGCGCGTCGATCAGATGATCTCTGGCATCGTGCGGCGGCTGGAAAGTCTGGGCGACACGGACATTCCTTCCAAGGCGATCGGCGAGATCGTGATGGAGGCTCTGGCCCGGATCGATACCGTGGCCTATGTGCGGTTTGCCAGCGTTTACAAGAACTTCCATTCTGCCGATGACTTCGACAAATTTGTCTCGGAACTGCGCCCGCCGGTCACTCCGGAGGAGTGAAGGCCATGGGTTTCGCGACCGAGCCTGATCAAGACCCCGCCGTGATGCGGGGCCCGAATGCGATGTCGCCCAAGACCGCGATGCCGACCGAGACCGATCTGCGCCACATGGCCAGCGCGCTAAGCCTCGGCGCGCGGGGGCTGGGACGGGTCTGGCCCAATCCTGCCGTGGGCTGCGTGATTGTCGATCCTCAGGGCCGCGTCGTCGGGCGCGGCTGGACCGCCCCCGGCGGCAGGCCCCATGCCGAACCGCAGGCGCTGGCGCAGGCGGGAATGGCCGCGCGCGGGGCCACTGCCTATGTCACGCTGGAGCCTTGCGCCCATACCGGTCACACCCCGCCCTGCGCCCGCACCTTGATCGAGGCCGGGATTGCCCGTGTTGTGACCGCACAGGAGGATCCCGATCCCCGTGTGGCCGGGGGCGGTCATGCAATGCTGCGCGCCGCCGGAATTCCCGTTTTGACCGGGGTGCTGGAGCACCGCGCCCGCAAGCTGCATCAGGGGTTTCTGAGCCGTATCACGCGCGGACGCCCCATGCTGACGCTGAAGCTGGCAACCTCGCTCGACGGACGCATCGCCACCGCCTCGGGCGAGAGCCAGTGGATCACCGGACCAGAGGCGCGGCGCCGGGTCCATGTGATGCGGGCAAACCATGACGCGGTGATGGTAGGCGCGGGCACGGCGCGGTCCGATGACCCGGCGTTGACGGTGCGGGGGCTGGGCACGGATTGGCAGCCGGTGCGCGTGGTGGTGTCCCGGCGGCTGGATCTGCCGTTGACCGGACAGCTGGCCCGCAGCGCGCAAACCGTGCCGGTCTGGATTTGCCATGGCCCCGATGCCGCGCCTGATCTGATCGCAGCATGGGAGGGATTGGGCGCGCGGCTTCTGCCCTGCCATGTGGGGCCGGACCGGCAGATCGATCCGGCGGCGATGTTGGAGGCGCTTGGTGCCAATGGCCTTACCCGCGTGTTCTGCGAGGGCGGCGGCGCGCTTGCGGCCTCGCTTCTTGTCGCGGGGGTGGTCGACCGGCTGGCCATGTTCGGCGCAGGCGTCGCCCTTGGGGCCGAAGGCTGGCCAGCCCTTGGCGCGATGGGTCTGGGCGCGTTGTCAGAGGCCCCCCGCCTGCGCCTGACCCGCGTGGAACGGCTGGGCCCGGACGTGCTTAGCCTATGGGAAGACGACCCGCTTGACGGAGACGAACGGACTTCCGTCTAACCGCCCTTGCGTTCCCATCATGAGGGGCACGTCCCTACAGGCTGGCGCGTCTGTCGCCGTGTGTGACCTTGTAACGGGGGTGGGCGTAGCCCAGCCGGTGCTGCCTTACCCGTCCGCAGTGTCGCGTTTCACCGACTATCCCCCGCGTTAATCCCTGCGAAACCCTCCCTTTCACTTTCAGCCCATCCGGCCTAGAACCACGGACAACACGCGTGGCGCGGCTGCGCCCGGATAAAAGGCCCCTGCCCCGTCGATGGCGAAATGGCTCAACCTGTTGCTTCTGATCCTGTTTCCCGTGGCTTGGGCCGCGCCGCTGCTGCGTGCGGCGGTGTTGCCGCTGTTTCCCAGCCACGAGATCACGGTGCTGTCGGGAGTGGCAAGCCTGTGGCGCACCGATCCGGGCTTGGCGGTGCTGGTCGGGCTGGCAGCTCTGGTTGCACCTTATACCAAGACGCTGCTGCTGGCGGCGGTGCAATTCGGGCGTCTCGGCCCGAAGGTGCTGCCATGGCTCAGATGGGCGGGTAAGCTTGCCATGGCCGATGTCTTCCTGATCGCCCTCTACATCGTGGTGATCAAGGGGATGGGCATTGGCCGGGTTGAAACCGCCTGGGGCCTGTACCTATTCACCTTTTGCATTTTGCTGTCGCTGGCGCTCGGTATGAGCGCCCGCCCCAAGACCGGAGATACCCCCCGTGCCTAACGCCGTCGCCATCCTTGGCCTTTTTCTGTTCTGGGCCTCGCTGTTCTGGCTGCCGTTGACGGTCTATCGCGCCGTGCAAGTGCCGGGCCGTCCGAAAAGCTGGGCCATCGCCGCGATCTTTGCCTTCCTCATGGTGTTCATGGGCTACACCCGGACAATCGCGCGGGCGCAAATGACGGGCTTCTCGGCGCAGGAGGCCTTTGCCTGGTCGATTGCCTGGCTGATGCCAATCGGGATTGCCCTTTACCTGCGGGTTCTGCCGGGCATGCCGGCGCTGCGGCTTGATAAGTATCTTGGCATCGGGGCGCTGGTCAGCTTCCCCTTGGCGCTGCCGCGGCTGCCGGACCTTCTGACGCCGATGGCTACCTTGATCTGGTGAACCGATGACAGCGATGACGATCCTCACGACGACGCTGGCGATAGGGGTGGCCTTGGCGAGCCTCTGGGCCGCCGTGCAAAGCGCGCTGCGTCAGCAGGCCGGACAGAGCGTTGAGCGCGCGCTGGCGCAGGGTCTGCTGGTTCTGGCGCTGCTGGGGCTGACGGCGTGGTGGCTGGATATCGCGCCGTTGGCGCGTATTTCCGGGATCGGTCTGATGCTGCTGGGGGCCGCGGCGGCGCTGCGCTTTGTCGGGCGCCACCGGGTGCCACCGGCAGTGCTGGCGGCGTTTGGGCTGGCCTTGCTTGCCGGGAGGGTCGGCTGATGGCCAAGGCGATGGTATTCACCTGTTCGAGTTGCGCCGCGCAGCATCCGCGCTGGTCAGGCCAATGCGATGCCTGCGGCGAATGGAACAGCATTGTCGAAGAGGCGCCCCTGTCGGCGGGTCCGGGCAAGAAAAGCCTCGGCTCCCGGCGCGGCGCGACAATCAAGTTGATGGATCTTGCCACCGCCGAAGCACCGCCGCCCCGCACCCTGTCAGGGTTGAGCGAGTTGGACCGCGTGCTGGGTGGCGGGCTGGTCCCGGCCTCGGCCACGCTGGTCGGCGGCGATCCGGGCATCGGCAAATCCACCTTGCTGCTACAGGCGGCGGCTGCCTTTGCCGATGCGGGGCTGAGTTCGGTCTACGTCACCGGGGAAGAAGCCTCCGCCCAGGTGCGGATGCGGGCGCAGCGACTGGGATTGGCGCAAGCGCCGGTGAAGCTTGCCGCCGAAACCTCGCTGCGCGACATTCTCACCACGCTGGATGAGCTGCGCCCCGACGTGGCGATCATCGACTCGATCCAGACCATGTGGTCGGACAAGGTCGAAGCCGCCCCCGGCTCGGTCAGTCAGGTGCGCGCCGTGGCGCAGGAACTCACGACCTTCGCCAAAAGCCGGGGCACATCGGTCATTTTGGTGGGTCATGTCACCAAGGAAGGCCAGATCGCCGGTCCCCGCGTCGTCGAACATATGGTCGACACGGTGCTTTATTTTGAGGGCGAGCGCGGCCACCAGTTCCGCATCCTGCGCGCGGTCAAGAACCGCTTCGGTCCCGCCGATGAGATCGGTGTGTTCGAGATGACCGGGCGTGGGCTGGCCGAGGTGGCGAACCCCTCCGCGCTGTTTCTCAGTGATCGCGAACAACCCGCGCCCGGCTCGGCGGTCTTTGCCGGGATCGAAGGCACACGGCCCGTTCTGGTCGAGTTTCAGGCGCTCGTCGCCCCCGCCCCCGCGGGGCAAGCGCGGCGCTCGGTCGTTGGTTGGGACAGCTCGCGGCTGGCAATGATCCTTGCGGTGCTGGAGGCCCGCTGCGGCATTCCGTTCGCGGGCATGGATGTCTACCTGAACGTCGCGGGCGGGCTGCGCATCGGGGAGCCTGCCGCCGATCTGGCGGTCGCGGCTGCGCTACTTTCCGCGCGTGAGGACGTGGCATTGCCCGCCGGATGCGTGGTTTTTGGCGAGATTAGCCTATCTGGTGCGCTGCGCCCGGTGGGACAGACGGAAAATAGGTTGAAAGAGGCGCAAAAACTTGGTTTCACCGAGGCGGCTTTGCCCGCCCGGTCCAAGACCTCTGCCGGGCAGGGGCTGCGGCTGCGCCAGATGGGAGACCTGACGGCATTCGTCGGGGACATGTTCGGCGCCGGTTAGCGCCCGCAAAACAACGGAACAAGGTCACACATGAACGGGTTCACGATATTCGACGCAGGCGTAGCAGTCGTCATCATTCTCTCTGCGATCCTCGCCTATAGCCGCGGTTTCGTCCGCGAAGCATTGGCCATTGCGGGGTGGATCGGGGCGGCGGTTCTGGCCTATATCTTTGCACCACAGGCGGAGCCTTTGGTGCGCGAAATTCCGGTTGTCTCCGACTTTCTGGACAATTGCCCGGCCTCGACCATCGCGGCCTTTGCGGGCGTGTTTGCCGTCGGGCTGGTAATATTTGCCATGTTCACACCGTTGTTCTCATCGGTGGTGCAGCGCTCTGCGCTCAATGCGGTCGATCAGGGTCTGGGCTTTCTCTACGGGGCGATCCGCGGGATGCTTCTCGTGGTCATTGCGCTGATCGTCTACGATTTCGTGGTTGGCGGCGATGGCCTGCCCATGGTCGAGAATTCCCGCTCCGTCAGCGTGTTCGACTCCATGAAGGTCCGCATCACGGGTGAGATCACCAGCCAAGAAACCGTGCTGGAATGGCTCACTGGCCGGTTTGAAGGCCTGATCGAGCGCAGCTGTGGCATTGACGATAGCGCCGGCGTCAGCCCCGCTCCGGCACCGGTCACGCCCAGCGAAACCGAAACCAACATCACTCCTGATGCAGGGACCGGCACCGCCACTGGCAATTGAGCCTAGGCCGTAAGATTGACGAACCCGCCGCTTTCGCATGCGAAACGGCGGGTTTTTTCATGGCTAAACGCCAAGAGCCGGGCAAGTGGCTTGACCGCCCCCGGCCTGATTGACCATAAGTTTTCGCAAAATGCAGAGCAGACCCCCTGTTTTTGCCGTAGCTAAACACCATATTCTGCGTTGCAGCATCAGTTGCTAACGAGATCGAAATAATTGGAGCGCATAAGTAACCGCGATGGATTGGGACAAACTGAGAATCTTTCACGCCGTGGCCGATGCCGGCAGTCTGACCCATGCGGGGGACGTGCTGCATCTGAGCCAATCTGCCGTCTCGCGGCAGATCCGGGCTCTGGAGGACAGTCTCAACACCACGCTGTTCCACCGGCATGCGCGCGGGCTTATCCTGACTGAGCAGGGTGAACTGCTGTTCGACGCCACCTCCGCCATGAGCAAACGGCTTGAAACCGCTGAGGCCCGCATTCGCGACAGCGAGGAGGAGGTGTTTGGCGAATTGCGTGTCACCGCCACCACCGGCTTCGGCTCTCTCTGGCTCGCGCCCCGGCTTTCGACGCTTTACGAGGAATACCCCAACCTCAAGATCGACCTGATGCTTGAGGAACGCGTGCTGGACCTGCCCATGCGGGAGGCCGACGTGGCCATCCGCATGAAGGAGCCGAGCCAGGCCGACCTGATCCGCAAACGGCTGCTATCGGTGCGCATGCGCCTTTATGCGAGCCCGGAATATCTGGCGAAGCGCGGAACGCCTCAGACCCTCGACGATCTGTCAGGCCATCGCCTGATCTGCCAGAACCCCGCCGCGGTGCAGGTCGCCGCCGGGGCGTCTCTGGTGCAGATGCTGATGACCCATGATGTCGGCTCCCGCCTCACGGTGAACAACTATTTCGGCGTGCTGCAGGGGGTCATCAACAACCTCGGCATCGGCGTCCTGCCCGATTACACCGCCCGCGACCCCGCCAATGATCTGGTGCGCGTCCTGCCCGAAGTCGAAAGCAACGAAGTGCCGGTCTTCCTCGCCTATCCGGAGGAGCTGCGCCAGTCGAAGCGCGTCGCCGCCTTCCGCGACTTCGTCACGCGCGAAATCATGGCGGAACGGGTCAAGCAGCGCGAAGATGAGGACGACGCCGCCTGATCGGTGCTGTGGCGCTGCTATGCGCGCAGGCCATGGATGTGGTCATTCGTTAATCGGTGAAACGACAGGCAAGCCGGCTTCGGCTGCCTGTCCGCTCAGCGAATGCCGCGGAAGCGGGCGCCAATCGAACGCTCTGGCCTGACCCATTCCCCTATGCGCCGTAACCACTCTCCCATGCCGTGCATTGCACCCTTACGACTTTCGTCTTCTGTGCGATATGCGCAACGCTCATGGCGGGTATGACGTAGTGGCGCAAGAAAATTCTTGAACCAGCCCCCTACGACACCTAAATGATCCGTATCAGACGTTGCCAAGGCAATGTCTTTTACCTCCCTGTTGGACTTGGGCCGAGCTTAGCTCGGCCTTTTTTTTGGTCGAACGGGATCTGGCACAGCCGCTGCTGCGATCATAGGCAGTTTTCAGATGTGGTTGGCAGGTTTCACAGCAGCCTGAGAACACAAGCCGCAAATTCCAAAAATTAAATTCTGTCAAGATGTTTCGGTCGAACAGTCGCGCTCCGCGCAGGTCGTTTTTGCGAAATTGCAAAGAGATCGCGGCTCAGGACGCCACCCCCGCGGGCGAGCGCTCTCAGACATTCAACTCAGATGGGATGTAAGACTTGCGGCGCGACCTTATGGGAGAGCCCCCGTCGCGCCGATATCCGCCTGCCTGCGGCAGTCCTCACGCAAACAGATCGTGGCACAGTTCCAGCGCGTCGATCAGGCTGTCGACCTCCTCGACCGTGTTATAGAGGCCAAAGCTCGCGCGGCAGGTCGCCGTCACGCCCAGATGCTCCATCAGCGGGCCCGCGCAGTGATGGCCTGCGCGCACGGCTACGCCCTTTTTGTCGAGCACGGTCGAGATGTCATGCGGATGCGCCGCGCCCTCCAGCGTGAAGGAAAAGATCGCCCCCTTCCCCGCCGAATTGCCCTGCACGTTCAACCAGTTCAGCCCGGCGAGCCGTTCGCGCGCATAGTCGCGCAACCCCCGCTCATGGGCCGCGATCTGGTCCATGCCGAGGCCCATCATGTAGTCCAGCGCCACGCCCAGCCCGATCTGCGACACGATGGAGGGCGTGCCCGCCTCGAACCGCATCGGTGGATCGGCATAGCTGACCGCATCCTTGCTGACCTCACGGATCATATCGCCGCCGCCCATGAAGGGCCGCATCTCGGCCATCCGCGCGCGCTTGATCCAGATCGCGCCGGAGCCCGACGGACCATAGAGCTTATGCCCCGTGATCGCGTAGAAATCCGCGCCAATCGCCTCGACGTCCACCGGCATGTGCACGGCGGCCTGCGAGCCATCGACCAGGACGGCAACGCCCTTCTCATGCGCGCCCGCCACGATAGCCGCGACATCGACGACAGTGCCCAGCACATTCGACATATGCGTGACGGCGATCAGCTTGGTGCGCGGGGTGATCGCGTCCAGCACCGCCTGAGGGTCCAGATCGCCATTGGAATCCACATCGACCCATTTGATGACCACGCCCAGACGCTCCCGCAGGAAATGCCATGGCACGATATTGGCGTGATGCTCCATCACCGACAGGATGATCTCATCGCCCTGCTCCAGCCGGGGCATGGCCCAGCTATAGGCGACCAGATTGATGCCGTGGGTGGTGCCGGTGGTGAACACCACCTCCTCTTCGTCCGAGGCGTTCAGGAACCGGGCGATCTTGCCGCGTGTGCCTTCGTATTTCTCGGTCGCGAGGTTCGACAGGTAGTGCAACCCGCGATGGACGTTGGAATATTCCGCAGCATAGCCCTGCGTAATGGCGTCGATCACCACCTGCGGCTTCTGCGCAGAGGCGCCGTTATCCAGATAGACCAATGGCTTACCATTGACCGTGGAGCCGAGGATCGGAAAATCACGACGGATCGCGGTGACATCATACATCGGGGATCTCTCCCATGAAGGTGATACCGAAGCTGGCCATGAGGATGGAAATCCCAAGAATGAAGCCGGTCAGCGACAAGATGATGGCTAGAAACACCAGTCCGGGATTGCGGAACCCATGCACCACGGTGACGAATTGGGTAAACAGCCAGAAGAAAACGACAATCCCCGCCAAGCCGATCATCGCGCCCAGCGGCGGAATGAGCAGCGCCAGCAGGATCTGCACCAGCTGCAGGCACAGCATGATGAATTGCAGCCAGCATACGGTGACCTGCACCGCCTCGAAACTGCCTGAGCCGCCAAAGGCCCGACCGATCCAATAGGTCGCGAGGATCGAGATCAGCAGCAGCGCGCCCTGCATCAGACCCAGCATCAGCGGACTGGCAAAGAGCGGCGATATCATGCCCTCGCCCGTGTCCAGCACTGGGCTGAGCGTGCCGAAGCTGACCAGCACCGAAACCTGCGCGGCCAGCACGGACAGGACCACCACCAAAAGCAGCGTCTGCCACAGTATCCCGCGGCTCAGGTTCAGGGCAATCAGATGCCCGGCAGCCTGACGCGGGCTGCGCAGGGTCAGGGCGATCAGGTCTCTCAGGCGCGGCAGCTCGGTCATCGGGATTCCGTCATGCGGGAAATAGGGTCAGGTCAGGCGGGCAGCGCAGGTGGATGCCGCTCTGCCTCATAAAGCGTGGCGGCCCAGATGGCAAAGAACCCGGCGGCCACGATCGCGTCACTGGCCACCAACGCCGGCCCCGGACCGATCATACCGGATACAAGCCCGCGCAGCAGCACCAGCGGGGACACCGCCAGCAAGGTCCAGAACAACGCGGCCCGCGCGCTGTAGAACGTGCCGCGCCCCCCGAAAATGCGGGCAAACAGGTGGGAGATCGCGGCAATACCGTAAAGCAATAGCGGCAATAGAAACACCAATGCCAGAAAAGCACCGCCCACCAGCGCATCGAGCGGCGTATCGCCCAGATAGGCCTCCCGCGACAGGCGCGGCCATTGTGCGATGAACAAGATCGCGCAGCCGCTCATCAGCCAAGCAATGGCACGGTCCTCGCGCGGGCCCGCGGCAAGGATGGTGCGCATCACGGCGCGCGGGGCGCGGTAGCTGCGCAGGATTTCGGTCGTGATGGCCATGACGGGCCCCTGTCGGTCTAAGCGCGAATGATCAAACGTGTGGGTGCCGCCAAAGGCGCGCGCCCTAACGCCTGCGCCCGCCGCCCCAGACAACGGGGCGGCGGTATTGAGTGGGGATCAGCGCTGACGCCGCGCCAACCAGCCTTCCAGCTGAGCGAGGATCTCGGCGGCGATGATTTCGTCGTCGATTTCCTGAATTGCCTCGGCCACGAAAGCCAGCACCATCAGGTTCTGCGCGATCGGCTCCGGAATGCCGCGAGAGCGCAGGTAGAACAGCGCCGTCTCATCAATCGCGCCCGAGGTGGAGCCGTGTGAACAGGCCACATCATCCGCGTAGATCTCAAGCTCCGGCTTGGCGAGGAACTGGCTTGCCTCGTCCAGCAGCAGCGATTGGCTGATCTGATAGCCATCGGTTTTCTGCGCGCCGGGCTTTACAAGGATCTTGCCTTGGAAGATGCCTTGCGCCCCGTTGCGCAGCACCTTCTTAAACACCTGACGGCTTTCACCGTTTAATGCGCCATGGGTGATGAAGACCGTGTCGTCATGCAGGAAATCGCCATCCCCCAGCGCCGCGCCGGCAATATGCGCGGACGCGTCATCGCCGATGATGTCGATCACCGCCTCGTTGCGGGTCAGCACGCCGTTCGCGGTCAGGGTGAACGATTTGAACAGCGACTCTTGGCCCACGCGCGCAAAAATATGCGTGGCAGCCCGGCGTTCATGGTCACGGCCTTGGGTCCGGATGTGGTGGAACGCGCCGGTGTCGGCCACATCGACCTCGATCACCTGATTGAAGCGTGCGGCGGCGGGGCCGTTCTCCAGCAGGGTCAGCGCCGCGCCCGGTTCCACGCGGATGACGTGGTGCAGGCAGGCGTCAGAACTGTCGTCGCGGTGGTGATAGACGATGTTCACCGGCTTCGACGGTTTGCCCGTGACCCGGATCAGGATGCCATCGGTCGCATAGGCGCTATTGAGCGCGGCAAGCGGACGCTCGACCGGGGTCTGGCCGTTGGTTTCCAACGCGCCATAGAGATCCTGCGCCCAGTGGATATCGGCCTCAGAGGTCGCGAGACGTTCGATCTCGATCCCTTCCAGTTCCAGCGGATCGCTTGCCTCGGCATCGAACACCCCATCGACGAAAGCCAGCGTCAGCCGGTCAATCGCGTCATAGGTGGGCGCGGTCTGCGCGTCGAAGGTCGCCGCAGTCGGCGCCTCGGGCTGGGTCAGCGTCTCCGGACGGGTCCATTTCCAATACTCGTCGCGCGGCTGGGGCAGTCCCATCGCGCGCAGACGCGCCAGCGCCTCGGCACGGGGGCGGGCCTGCCAGCCAGCGCCCGGCACCGCGCCGAGCGCGGCGATCCGCGCGTCGGTCGCGTCCTGCCGGCGCTGGAGGAGCGCCTGTTTACGTTCAGTGGCTGCGGTCATCAGGCCACCTCCGCTTTCATGTCTGCATAGCCGTTCTTTTCGACCTCAAGCGCCAGCTCAGGGCCACCGGTCTTGATGATGCGACCGTTGGACATGATGTGCACGACATCGGGTTTGATGTGGTCCAGCAGGCGCTGGTAATGCGTGATGACAAGGAACCCACGGCCTTCGTCGCGCAGCGCGTTAACGCCGTCGGCGACCAGTTTCATCGCGTCGACGTCCAGACCGCTGTCGGTCTCGTCGAGGATGCACATCTTGGGCTCCAGCATCGCCATCTGGAGGATCTCGTTGCGCTTCTTCTCGCCACCGGAGAAGCCGACATTGACCGGACGCTTCAGCATGTCGGCGTCGATTTCCAGCGCCTTGGCACGTTCGCGCACGACCTTGAGGAAGTCGCCAGCGCTCAACTCGTCTTCGCCGCGGGCCTTGCGCTGTGCGTTCACTGCAGTGCGCAGGAAGGTCATGTTGCCAACGCCGGGGATTTCCACCGGATATTGGAAGGCCAGGAACAAGCCAGCGGCGGCGCGCTCTTCGGGCTCCATGTCCAGAATGTCTTCGCCGCCCAAGGTGGCGGAGCCTTCGGTCACCTCATAACCGGCGCGGCCCGACAGGACATAGGACAAGGTGGATTTGCCAGAGCCGTTCGGCCCCATGATCGCATGCACCTTGCCCGCCTCGACGGTCAGATCGACGCCTTTGAGGATCTGCTTGTCCTCTTCTTCCAGTTTGACGTGCAGGTTTTTGATTTCCAGCATGAATTCTACCTTCGTATCTAGTGGGCGCGCGCGGCGCGGCCCCATGTGTCAGGCGATGGTGACGGCCGTTCCGGAGGCCGAGACCATCAGCATGTTGTTGATGACTTCGTAATCGAGATCGATGCCCACGACCGCATTCGCGCCCAGATCGGCGGCGCGGTCCTTCAACTCGTTCAGCGCGGTGGTCCGCGCCTCTCCGAGCGAGCGCTCATAGGCGCCCGAACGCCCGCCGATGATATCCGTGACCTGCGCGAACAGATCGCGAAACACATTGGCCCCAAGGATCGCCTCGCCGACGACGATGCCGTGATATTCGGCGATCTGGTAGCCTTCGACGCTATTCGTGGTCGTGGTGATCATCGGCGTGGTCTCCTGTCAGGCGCCGCCGGGCGCGAACCCGGCGGCAGAGCGAAACGGTCAGGGGCGGTCTGCGGGGCTGTGGATCAGCCCACCGACCCTTCGAGCGAGATCGCGACAAGCTGCTGTGCTTCCATCGCAAATTCCATCGGCAGCGCTTGCAGCACCTCCTTGCAGAACCCGTTGACGACCAGCGCCACGGCTTCTTCCTCGTCCATGCCGCGCTGGCGGCAATAGAACAGCTGATCGTCATCGACCTTGGAGGTGGTGGCTTCGTGCTCGACCCGGCTCGAGTTATTCTTGACCTCGATATACGGCACGGTATGCGCCCCGCAATCGGACCCGATCAGCAAGCTGTCGCATTGGGTGTAATTGCGGCTGTCGGCGGCCTTGGCATGCATGGACACCAGCCCGCGATAGGTGTTCTGAGCCCGCCCCGCGCTGATGCCTTTCGACACGATGCGCGATTTGGTGTTCTTGCCCAGATGGACCATCTTGGTGCCGGTATCGGCCTGCTGCATGTTGTTGGCGATGGCGATCGAATAGAACTCGCCTTGGCTGTCATCGCCCCGCAGGATGCAGGAGGGGTATTTCCAAGTGATCGCCGAGCCGGTTTCAACCTGCGTCCACATCACCTTGGCGCGGGCCTCGCGGCAATCGGCGCGTTTGGTGACGAAGTTGTAGATCCCGCCCTTGCCGTTTTCATCGCCGGGATACCAGTTCTGCACGGTCGAATATTTGACCTCGGCATCCTCTAGCGCGACGATTTCGACCACGGCGGCATGCAGCTGCGCGGTGTCGCGCTGCGGTGCGGTGCAGCCTTCGAGGTAGCTGACATAGCTGCCCTTATCGGCAATGATCAGCGTCCGCTCGAACTGGCCGGTGTTTTCGGCATTGATGCGGAAATAGGTCGACAGTTCCATCGGACAGCGCACGCCCGGCGGCACATAAACAAAGGAGCCATCCGAGAACACGGCCGAGTTCAGCGTCGCGAAAAAGTTGTCGCTCTGCGGCACGACGGAGCCGAGGTATTTCTTGACCAGCTCAGGATGCTCGCGGATCGCCTCGGAGATCGAGCAGAAGATCACGCCAGCCTTGGCCAGCTCCTTCTGAAAGGTCGTGCCGACGGAGACACTGTCGAACACCGCGTCAACAGCGACCTTGCGGCCTTCGGCGGGGGCATCTTCGGCACCTTCGACCCCGGCGAGGATCATCTGTTCCTTCAGCGGGATGCCCAGCTTTTCATAAGTGGCCAACAACTTGGGGTCGACTTCGTCCAGCGACTTGGGCTTTTCGGCCATGCTTTTGGGCTTGGCGTAGTAATATTGATCTTGGTAGTCGAGCTTGGGGTAATCGACCATCGCCCATTCGGGCTCTTCCATCTGCTTCCAGCGCGCGAACGCCTCCAGCCGCCAATCGGTCATCCACTGCGGCTCTTCGTTTTTTGACGAAATCAGGCGCACGATATCTTCGTTTACGCCCTTGGGGGCGTATTCCATCTCGATATCCGTGTTCCAGCCGTATTTATACGTGCCCATCGACTGAACGGTTTCGACCGTTTCGCGATCGACGCCTTCGCGGACCTCCAGGTCCTTGTCCAATGCGGTCATGTTGACGCGTCCTCTTTCTGGGCCGAGCCGGAAAAACCGAGCGCGGCGTCCGCATCACGCCGCACGGGCGCGATACTTGCGATACTGATTGATCCAAGCTTCGGCGAAGCGATGGACCTCATCCTCTGTTGTGGCCGGGCCGAGCGAGACCCGGATGGCGCTGGCGGCGGTCGTGTCGTCGAGGCCCATGGCCTGCAACACCCGGCTGGCGCGAACCTTGCCACTGGAACAGGCCGAGCCTGCGGAAATCGCGAAACCGGCAAGGTCCATCTGCATGACCTGAGTTTCGCCCTTCCATCCGGGCACCGCGATGCAGCTGGTATTGGGCAGACGTTGCGCCACCCCGGACCCTGCCGCAGCTTCGGTGCCTTTCCCGACCAAAATAATCCCCTTTGCCTCGGATTCCAGCGCCTTTTCTAGAATATTTCTAAATTGCGCAACCCGTTCCCAGACCCCATCGTTCAGATCGCGCATCGCTGCCTGTGCGGCAGCGGCGAAGCCCGCGATTCCAATGATGTTTTCCGTGCCGGAGCGTCGGCCCATTTCCTGACCGCCGCCACGGATGCGCGGGGCGATATCCGTGCCGCGCCGCAGCACAAGCGCACCGATGCCCTTGGGCCCGCCCAGCTTATGCGCGGAAATCAGCGCCATCTGCGCGCCGGTCCAGTTGAATGCGACCGGCAGCTTGCCGAAGGCTTGGGTCATATCCGACAGCACCAGCCCGTCCGGCAGGGTCTGGATCACGCCGGTTTCGGAATTGGCCAATTGCAGCGTTGCACGCGCCGGATCGGGCACGGTGACCTGCCCCGCCGCATCGGTGGCAAGGCTGGGATCGGTCCACGCGCCCACCGCGTCATGCTCAATCCCCGAGGCCGCCAGATCGCGGCCCTCCAGCGCAAGCGCGGCGGCTTCGGTCGCGGAACTGGTAAAGACAATATCTGCCCCATCCGCGCCAAACGCCTCGGCGATCTGGCCACGCGATTTCTCGATCAGCGCCTTGGCCGCGCGCCCCTCGGCATGGACCGATGAGGGGTTTCCCGCCACCTCCATCGCCGCGATCATCGCGGCGCGGGCCTCGTCGCGCAGGGGCGTCGTGGCGTTCCAGTCGAGATAGGCGCGCATGCGAGACATGGTTATTCGTCCACCAGCTCAAACAGGTTCGGCACGGCGGGACAGGGCACAAGGCTGTTGCCGATCACGTCGGATAAGCGGGTCTGATGTAAGAATACATATACATGAGCTGAGAAGCCTTCCCACAGGCGGTTCGTAAGCGATTGCGCCCGGCTGCCCGACACCAGCCCCGACGCCCCTGCCCCGCGATGCATCGCGCTTACGGTTTCATCGACGGCTTCGAGGATTTCCGACACGCGGATCTGATCGGCGGAGCGGCTCAGCTTATACCCGCCACCGGGGCCCCGCACGCTGTCGACCAGCTTGGCGCGGCGCAGCTTGACGAACAATTGCTCCAGATAGGCCAGCGAAATATTCTGTCGCTTGCTGATCTCGCCCAGCGTGACCAGACCGGTTTTCGATTCCAGCGCCAGATCGGCAAGGGCGACCATCGCATAACGGCCCTTTGTGCTTAGCTTCATGTTCCGCCCTCAACCTGTCTATCGCGGCGGTCACGCCACCGCCCGCCTGTTATTCGCCAGCGCCGCCCTGCCCCCCGCGATCCGCCCGCAAAACCGCGCTGTCGGATGCCCGCCGGGACCGAAGGATCACCGCGACCCCCGCCAGACCATTGACGCGAGGCCCGTGACAACTTAACTCGCAAAGGCCCTGTCACCGGTCCGACCGGTGAAATTAGAACTGTTCTAGATAGACCGTCCCGGCCCGTCAACACTGACGCGAGCAGCGCCACGCTGCGGGTCTGGTCGCGCAAGAAAAGAGAGCGAGTACGGATGCCCGAGGTTATCTTTCCCGGACCCGAGGGCCGGCTTGAAGGCCGGTACCACCCCCAGAAGACCAAAGACTCGCCCATCGCCATCATCCTGCATCCACATCCGCAGTTTGGCGGGACGATGAACAATCGCGTGGTCTACAACCTGCATTACACGTTCTACAACATGGGGTTCACCGTGCTGCGGTTCAATTTCCGTGGTGTCGGGCGCAGTCAGGGCGAATACGATCAGGGGTTGGGGGAGCTGTCGGATGCCGCATCGGCGCTCGATTACCTGCAATCCATGAACCAGAACGCGAAACACTGCTGGGTCGCGGGCTTCTCCTTCGGGGCGTGGATCGGGATGCAGCTGCTGATGCGCCGCCCCGAAATCACCGGCTTCGTGTCCGTGTCGCCGCCTGCCAACATGTATGATTTCTCGTTCCTTGCGCCCTGCCCGTCATCCGGGTTGATCCTGAACGGCACCGCCGACCGCGTCGCGCCGCCCAAGGACACGCATTCGCTGGTGGGCAAGCTGCATGAGCAGAAGGGCATCACCATTACCCATCACGAGGTCGAGGGCGCCGGGCATTTCTTTGAGGACCCGCATATGGAGCCGATGCTGGAGACCGTCGACGGCTATGTGCGCCGCCGCCTGACCGAGACCACGCGCTGATCGTGGCACAGGGTGCGCCTGATCCTGTCGCCGGCCAGCCGGACCTGACCGCGCAGCTGCGGTTTCTGGTCGAGGCCGACCGGCTGAAGGCCGTGCTGCGCGCGTCGCGCCTCTGTGACGGATCACGATATGAAAACAGCGCGGAGCATAGCTGGCATGCCGCGCTCTACGCCCTGACGCTGATGGATCAGGCGGGACCGGATGTGCAGATCGACCGGGTGATCCGGATGCTGCTGCTGCATGATCTGGTTGAGATTGACGCGGGCGACACGCCCATCCACCTTGGGCTCGACCCCGCGCTTCAGGAAGCCGCCGAACAGGCCGCCGCTGACCGCTTGTTTGGTCTGCTGCCATCCGCGCAAGGGGCCGAGTTCCGCGCGCTATGGGATGAATTCGAAGCCGCCGAAAGCCCGGACGCGGTCTTCGCCAAGGCGCTCGACCGCGTGGTGCCGCTTTTGCAGAACCTCGCGAATGATGGCGGCAGCTGGCTCGACTACGATGTGCGCTGGTCGCAGATCGTCTCACGGGTGGGCGACAAGGTCGCTCGCGGCGCGCCGGATGTCTGGGCCCATGTCGCCGCATTGGTGCGCCCGTGGTTCGCGGTGCGTGGCCGCGACGATCTGGCCTGAGGCGGCGCGCATATGTCCTCGGATATCCTCACGCAGATTGCCGACCGGCTGGCCCAGGATGTGCTGGCCGCCGAGCCGCGCGCCAATCGCGATGACCTGGTCGACGATATCGCCAAATCCGTCGGCGCGACCTCGACCACATTGCAAGAAGCCTTCCTGACCCAGATCCGGGTGCGGCGCGCCGAAGCGCGCGGAAGGATGCTATTGGCCCGCCTGGCGCCCGAGACCGCGCCCTCCGACGACACGGCATCCGGCACCGAGTGACCGTCAGCCCGGCGTCACGTCCCGCGCAAGATCAGGGGCGGCGCGCGTTTCCAGATGCTCGCGCAGGATCTTGGCATTGCGCAGATTGGCCTTGAAGCCGAAATCGACCAGATCACCGATCACCGGCACCAAACCGATGGCATAATCGAGCCCGGTATTGATGCCCATCCGGGCCAGTTTGGACTTGGGCAATCCGTGTTGATGCGCGCGCCAGACCATCCATGCCGACGGCAGCAATGTCAGCGTGTCGCCAATACCCGGGATCAAACCCACCAGCGAATCCAGCCCGAACCGGAACCGCGTGCCCGGCAATCCGTAGCGCGCGTCGAGCAACCGCGCGAGCTTCTCGATCCGGGCGAGGTCGGCGGCGGCATCTGGCGGCATGCGTCGCCCCCCTGCGGCCTCCGGGCCGGGTGTGGGGCGGGGCTGATGTGGCGGCAGGGTTGTGGTCGCGGGCATCGTGATCTCCTTTGACGGATCAAGCGCTGGCGCCGGGTCGCGGTTCCCTCGCACATGATGTGCCCCATCTCTGGGCAGAGCGCCGCAGGGAGACCACCCGCATCGTCAAATTCAGGAAAGTTCGGTATACAAATGTATACTGGCTTCCGGATCTCGCCGCGCCACGTTATGCCAGAACCAAGACCACACGCATTTCCAAGGAGAGCGACGTCATGACCAAGATCAAGGTGGACAACCCCATCGTCGAACTCGACGGCGACGAGATGACCCGCATCATGTGGCAGTTCATCAAGGATAAGCTGATCCTGCCCTATCTGGATATCGACCTGCTCTATTACGATCTGGGGATCGAGGAGCGTGACCGCACCGACGACCAGATCACCATCGACGCCGCCGAAAAGATCCGCGAAATCGGCGTGGGCGTAAAATGCGCCACCATCACCCCGGATGAGGCGCGGGTGGAGGAGTTCGGCCTCAAGAAGATGTGGCGCTCCCCCAATGGCACGATCCGCAACATTCTGGGCGGCGTGATTTTCCGCGAGCCGATCATCTGCCGCAATGTGCCGCGCCTTGTGCCCGGCTGGACCCAGCCTATCGTCGTCGGGCGCCACGCCTATGGCGACCAATATCGCGCGACCGATTTCCGTTTTCCCGGCAAGGGCACGCTGACGCTGAAATTCGTGGGCGAAGACGGCGAAACCATCGAAGAGGAAGTGTTCCAGAGCCCCGGCGCCGGTGTCGCGATGGCGATGTATAACCTCGACGATTCAATTCGCGATTTCGCCCGCGCATCGCTGAATTACGGGCTGACGCGCGGCTTCCCCGTCTACCTGTCCACCAAGAACACGATCCTGAAAGCCTATGACGGGCGGTTCAAGGACCTGTTCGAAGAGGTGTTCGAGGCCGAGTTCCGCGAGAAATACGACGCCGCAGACCTGTGGTATGAACACCGGCTGATCGACGACATGGTCGCCTCGTCGATGAAATGGTCGGGCGGTTATGTCTGGGCGTGCAAGAATTACGACGGGGATGTGCAATCCGACACCGTGGCACAAGGCTTCGGCTCACTGGGGCTGATGACGTCGCTGCTGATGACACCGGACGGCAAGATCGTGGAGGCCGAAGCCGCCCACGGCACGGTCACCCGCCATTACCGTCAGCATCAGGAGGGCAAGCAGACCTCGACCAACTCCATCGCCTCCATCTACGCGTGGACCGGCGGGCTGAAGCACCGCGCCACGCTTGACGGCAACGACGCGCTCATGACCTTTGCCACGACGCTGGAGAAGGTGATCGTGGACACGGTCGAAGCGGGCTGGATGACCAAGGACCTCGCGCTGCTGGTGGGCCCGGATCAGAAATGGCTCACGACGATGGGCTTTCTGGAAAAGATCGATGAGAATTTGAACAAGGCGTTGAAGGGGTAAATTCCCCGCTGTGACGTTAAAAGGCCGGCGCCCGTGGGACGCCGGCCTTCCGCTGCAAACTGGGGAGGGATCAGAGGCCCAGACGCTCGGCGCCAAAGCCAAGTTGCAGGGATTGTCCGCGCGACACCACGCCGCCGCCGCGCACGGCGGTGCAGGCGCCCGAGGCCGACATCAGGCGCAACGTGTCGATGGAGCGATCACCGCCCAGCGTGATGCTATGCGCGGTTCCGACCCAGCGGCCTTGGTTGTCCATCACCGGATAGCCTTCGTAGAGCGACGTGTTGCCCTGTTTAGCACAGCGGTAGGGGCCAGCCTGAATGGGCGGGACCATCGCGGTGGCCCGGCGCGTCACGAGTCCGCTTTCGCCGCGCCCGGCATCCATCCCGTTATCGGTGCCGATGACCGTGCCGCCCCCTGTGGAGCCACCCGTGTTTCCGCCCGTGCTGCCGCCCCCGCCAGCGGTATCAGTGCCACCACCCGATCCGGAGCCAGAGCCAGAACCGCCGCTGCCGCAGCTGCCGACGCAGGCATCCGCGCTGATACCGCCATTGCCGGACCCGCCCAGCACATCGGCATCGACATCGGCCACATTGCCACCGCCAAGCACATCCGCCCCGACCGATGTATTGCCGACATTGGCGCCGACACTGGCAAGCGACCCGCCGCCGATGCTGACGCTGGCACCGAGATCAAGTGCAACGGCAGGCGCCGCAGCGCAAACCGCAGAAACCGAGAGAGCCGCGACAACCTTGCGTGGTGTCGCGGTGGAGGGAGTGAAGAAGCTAAAACAAGTCATCAATCATATCCTCAAAGTTGCATTGGACGCGCGGCGCGCCTTCGGTAAGCGCCTTGTGCCGAACGTCCTTGTCGCCCCCGACAACCTAGAGATTAGACCCAATCGGCCACAAATCACCTTCGGGATTTTGCTATGCGGCGCGAACAAGGCGGGAATTTGTTTGCATAAATGCAATGCGCCTTGAAATTGACACTTAAAGTTGTTTGATTTCCCTAAGGTTAACGCAACTGTAAGGCGCGCACCCTCAGATTGTATCTCAAATAGAAATTATCTGTTTCGAGCGACCTGTTCTTCGCTTGTTCCCACCGCAAGACCGGTGAACCCATTCATCGCGGAGCGTTTTTCGCCACCGACATCCAATGCCGGATCAAGCGGCCCGTGCGGTCTGACGTGACGTATCGTTGCCGAGACCCTGCGATTATCGCTTGCAGGTCAGCACTTCTGCCATATTATCCGACCATGCCTGCGCCTCATCCCCTTCCCTCCCCCGACAGCGTGCAGCACACCCCGATCGAGGATGTGCAGGGCTTGTCTATCGGGGTTCTGATCTGCTCCATCGGGATCACCTTTCTGGCGCATCTGGGTTTTCTGACCGGACAGACCGCAGGGATTGCACTCATCATCTCATATCTGGGGGGATGGTCGTTCGGGGTTGTGTTCTTCCTTGTCAATCTGCCGTTCTACCTGTTTTCCTGGCAGCGGCTAGGACGGGAATTCACTCTGAAATCAGCCGCTTGCGTCACCGCGCTTTCAGTCACCACGGACCTGCTGCCGCAGGGTTTGGGAATTGCGCATCTCAACCCCGTGCTGGGAGTGGTCATGTTCGGTGTGCTCACCGGGCTGGGGCTGTTGGCGGTGTTTCGGCACAAGGGCTCGCTTGGCGGGCTTGGGGTTGTGGCGCTGATGGTGCAGGACCGCACCGGCTTTCGCGCCGGGTATGTCCAGACCATTGTCGATGTGATGATCTTCGCCGTGGCATTTTTCCTGTTCCCGCCGCGCGTGGTGCTGTTTTCGCTGCTAGGGGCGCTGGTTCTGAACCTTGTCATCGCCTTTAATCACCGCCGCGATCGGTATATCGCGAACTGACGCCGACCTGATCGCCGAGACCGACAATGCCCAAGATCTATGTCATTTTGCTATTGGCGATTGTCGCCGAAACCATCGCGACGACCGCGCTGCAATCGTCGCGACAATTCACCCGGCTGCTGCCCTCGGTGATCGTGGTGGTGGGCTATGCGCTGGCCTTCTGGTTGCTGTCGCTGACGTTGAAGGTTCTGCCCGTGGGCGTCGTCTATGCGGTGTGGTCCGGGCTGGGAATCGTCATGATCGCGGCCATCGGCTGGGCGGTGTTCGGACAGCGGCTGGACTGGCCGGGCATTGCGGGGCTTATGCTTATCATCGCCGGAATCCTTGTCCTGCATCTGTTTTCCGATGCGGCGCGACACTAGTCATTATGTGGGCTCTCGCCCGTTATATCCGACTGTGACCCTTGCATCGTGGGGTATTCCTGCCCATCTGACGGCTCGACCGCTTTGAGGCTGGTGTTTTCTGCGCCTGCACTGTATGGGCGCGACGACCCCCGATTAAGGACAGACTATGGACCTTCGCAATATCGCGATCATCGCTCACGTTGACCACGGCAAAACGACGCTGGTCGACGAGCTGCTGAAGCAATCCGGCACCTACCGTGAAAATCAGGCCGTGGCCGAGCGCGCCATGGACAGCAACGACCTGGAGCGCGAACGCGGGATCACCATTCTTGCGAAGGCGACCTCCGTCGAATGGAATGGCGCGCGCGTCAACATCGTCGATACCCCCGGCCACGCCGATTTCGGTGGCGAGGTGGAGCGCATCTTGTCGATGGTCGATGGTGTGGTGCTGCTGGTGGACGCCGCCGAAGGCCCGATGCCGCAGACCAAATTCGTGACCTCCAAGGCGCTGGCGCTTGGCCTGCGTCCGATCGTCGTGCTGAACAAGGTCGACAAGCCCGACGCCGAGCCCGATCGCGCGCTGGATGAGGTGTTTGACCTCTTCGCCTCGCTCGGCGCCGATGACCAGCAGCTGGATTTCCCGCATCTCTATGCGTCGGGCCGTGCTGGCTGGGCGGACGAGGAACTCGACGGCCCGCGCAAGGATCTGTCGGCTCTGTTCGAGCTGGTGATGCGTCACGTCGATGCGCCCAAGCAGGTCGCCGCCAAGGATGAGCCCTTCCGCATGTTGGCAACCACGCTCGGCTCCGACCCGTTCATTGGGCGTCTGCTGACCGGCCGTGTCGAAAGCGGCACGCTGAAGGCTGGCGAGACGATGAAGGCACTGTCGCGCAAAGGCGATCTGATCGAGAATTTCCGCGTCACCAAGATCCTCGCCTTCCGCGGTCTGGGCCAGCAGCCCATCGAGGAAGCCGTCGCAGGCGATATCGTCAGCCTTGCCGGGATGAGCAAAGCCACCGTGGCCGACAGCCTTGTCGCCACCTCGGTGACCGAAGCCCTGCCCGCCCAGCCGATCGACCCGCCGACCATTTCCGTGACCTTCGGCATCAATGACAGCCCGCTGGCGGGCCGTGACGGCAAGAAGGTGCAATCCCGCGTCATCCGCGAGCGCCTGATGAAGGAAGCCGAATCCAACGTCGCAATCCGCGTCACCGACACGCCGGGCGGCGAGGCCTTTGAAGTGGCCGGTCGTGGCGAATTGCAGATGGGCGTTCTGATCGAGAACATGCGCCGCGAAGGCTTTGAGCTGTCGATTTCGCGCCCGCAGGTTCTGTTCTCCGAAAAAGACGGTCAGCGGCTGGAGCCCATCGAGGAAGTCACCATCGATGTGGATGACGAATATTCCGGCACCGTGATCGAAAAACTGACCGGCGTTCGCAAGGGCGATCTGGTCGAGATGAAGCCCGCCGGCGCTGGCAAGACACGCATCATCGCGCATGTGCCCTCGCGCGGTTTGATCGGCTATCACGGCGAATTCCTGACCGACACGCGCGGCACTGGTGTGCTGAACCGCGTGTTTCAGGAATGGGCCCCGCATCGCGGCCCCATCCCCGGTCGCCGCGCTGGTGTTCTGATCTCGATGGAAAACGGCACCTCGGTCGCCTATGCGCTCTTTAACCTCGAAGATCGCGGCAAGATGTTCATCGGCTCGCAGGAGCCCGTCTATACCGGCATGATCATCGGCGAGCACAGCCGCGAAAACGATCTGGAAGTGAACCCGCTGAAGGGCAAGAAGCTCACCAACGTCCGCGCCTCCGGCACGGATGAAGCGGTGCGCCTGACGACGCCTGTGCGGCTCTCGCTCGAAGAGGCCATCGCCTATATCGACGATGACGAACTGGTGGAAGTCACGCCTACCGCGGTGCGTCTGCGCAAACGCTTCCTCGACCCGCATGAGCGCAAGCGCCAGAACCGCGCCGCGTCCTGAGGTCGCCAAAATTCAGATTAGGGGCGGGCCTGCGGGCTCGCCCTTTTTCATGTTCGGATGCGGGTTTTGTATTGGCTTGGAACCTGCGCTTTAGCGTGGGGTGGCGCCCTAACGCCTGAGCGGCGCGCTATATGACAACACGCACTCGCCCGCTGAGAGGTCAGCGCGAGGCTCAAAAGCGCCCGCCCGCCGGGACGAACAGGCGCTCTCCCGCGCGGCTTTGCCTTATCCGCGGGCGTGTCGTCCTCCGCGTGACCGACGCGCGTTAGAGCGCGACCTGCCTCCCCGCTCGGTGATCAGCGCAACATGCCAAGCCGCGCGGAGGGGCAAGCGCCGTACCCAAGCGGCCCTTGGCTTGCCCGAGAGCAGGTGCGCTTGGTGGTGCTGGCGAAGATCACTTCAGCAGGCGCGCGTGTTCTTGCAGCGCGAAACGGTCGGTCATGCCCGCGATGTAATCGGCGACGATCCGCGCCAGACCCGTGGCCCCGCGCGCGCGACCGATATCGGTCTGCCATTCCAATGGCAGATGCTCCGGCGCGCGCATGTATAGCGGGAACAGATCCTCGATCACGCGGGTCACTTCGGCACGTTTCGCCATTACCGACGGCGCGCGATACATGCGGGTGAACAGGAATTTCCGGATCTGGTCCAGATCCCGGCGGACCGGTTCGGAAAACGCCACGATCGGTCGTCCCAGATGACGCACCGCATCGGCGCTGTCGGGGCGGGTTTCCTCCAGCACGCTGCGTGAACTGTCGATCACATCGCCGACCAACACGCCAAAGACCCGGCGCAGCGCCTCGTGTCCCGCCCGCGCCCGATCCAGACCGGGCCAGAGCGTATCGACCTGCGCAAAGGCCGGACCAACGATGGGCAACGCACGAATATCGGTCTCAGTAAACAGCCCCGCGCGCAGCCCATCATGCAGATCGTGGTTGTTATAGGCGATGTCGTCGGCCAGCGCGGCCACTTGCGCCTCCGCACTGGCATGGGTGTGCAATTCCAGATCATGGCGCGCCGTATAGGCCGCCAGCGCATGGGGCAGATCCCCCGTGACCGGGCCGTTATGCTTGGCGATGCCCTCAAGACAGTCCCATGTCAGGTTCAGCCCGTCGAATTCAGCGTAATGACGCTCCAACGCAGTGACGATGCGGATCGCCTGCGCGTTATGGTCAAACCCGCCATGAGGCGCCATCAGCGCATGCAGCGCGTCCTCGCCGGTATGACCAAAGGGCGTGTGACCCAGATCATGCGCCAGCGCGACGGCCTCGGTCAGTTCCTGATTGAGCCCAAGCGCGCCAGCAATGGTCCGCGCAACCTGCGCCACTTCGATCGAATGGGTCAGGCGGGTGCGGAAATAATCGCCCTCATGTTCGACGAACACTTGGGTCTTATGCTTCAACCGGCGAAAGGCCGACGCATGGATGATGCGGTCGCGGTCACGCTGAAAACAACTGCGAAAGGCGCTCTCTTCCTCCGCGATCAGGCGTCCACGGCTTTGGGCCGGGTCGCTGGCATAGGGAGCCCATTGCACATGTCCACGGGTGGTCCATGCAGCATCGTCATCATGCTGGGTCGTTACATGCGGTCGGAAGTTCATCGCCACCTCATCTCGATAGGGTCTGCGGCAGGCCGGGAGACCCCCAGCACCACAGGCTTGCGTCGCGGCGACCTTGTCGCGTCGCCTTTGGGCCCATATATTCGGGATGAGACGAAAATGCGACGCGCAAACCGCCCAATATTCCATGAAAATGGGCGCGCCCGGATGCATTTCCGTATTCTAGAGACGGCGACTGCGACAGGGCATGTGCCCTGCCATGCCCGAGATCAGACACAAAGGCCGCGACCATGGATTTCAACTTGCCCCCGAAAGTCACCGACCGGGCGTTTGCGCGCCTGACCGAGATCGACGCCGCACCGCAAGCGTTGCGTATCGCGGTCGAGGGCGGCGGCTGTTCGGGCTTTCAATACGAGATCAAACTTGATGCGCCCGCCGCCGACGATCTGGTGATCGAAAATGCCGGACAGAAGGTGGTCGTCGACGCGACATCCCTGCCGTTCCTCGCCAACGCTGTGATCGATTTCACCGAAGAGCTGATCGGCGCGCGCTTCGTGATCGAAAACCCCAACGCAACCAGTTCCTGCGGCTGCGGGACGTCCTTCGCCATGTGACACCGCGCTGTCGGGGCGGCCCGCAGGGGCGCAACGCCGGTGCGTCTGTGAAGCGGCGCTTGAACGCTTGTAGTGCGCGTGTTCTGAGCTTGGATGCTTTTCCGCTCGGTGCTTGGCGCGTCCCCCTGTTGCTCCGCCCCCGCTGATCGGGCAATACCGGCGCGAAACCGACCGGACCAGACGGAGTGCGCCCCATGAAGATCGCCAGCTTTAACATCAATGGCATCAAGGCCCGGCACCCTGCGCTTTGCGATTGGCTGGATGAAGCACAGCCCGATGTGGCGCTGTTGCAGGAAATCAAATCCGTCGACGAAGGCTTCCCGCGCGAACTGTTCGAGGATCGCGGCTATAACGTGGAAACCCACGGGCAGAAGGGATTCAACGGGGTGGCGATCCTGTCGAAACTGCCGCTTGAGGATGTCACACGCGGCCTGCCCGGCGACGACACAGACGAACAATCCCGCTGGATCGAGGCCACGGTGGTGGGGGATCGCGCGGTGCGGGTCTGCGGGCTGTATCTGCCCAATGGCAACCCCGCGCCCGGCCCCAAATACGACTATAAGCTTGCGTGGATGGCGCGGATGAAGACCCGCGCGGCGGCGCTTCTTGCCGGTGAGGAGCCGGTGATTCTGGCTGGGGATTACAACGTCATCCCACAGCCCGAGGATGCCGCCCGCCCCGAGACATGGATCGACGATGCGCTGTTTCGCCCGCAGACCCGCGCCGCCTATCGCGAGATACTGACACTGGGCTATACAGAGGCGTTCCGCGCCCGGACCCGCGGCCCCGGCCATTATACGTTCTGGGATTATCAGGCCGGCGCGTGGAGCCGCAATAACGGCATCCGCATCGACCACCTCCTGCTTAGCCCGCAGGCCGCCGATCTGCTGCTCGATTGTCAGATCGACAAGGACATTCGTGACCGCGAGAAGCCGTCTGACCACGTTCCGATCTGGATCGAACTCGACGCCTGACGGCGGCGTTCTCCTACCTGTTTTACCTCTCCTCCCATCCGAAAGACTTCGCTCATGGCCACCGGCACGCTCACCCTCGACCTCGACGCATTGGCGCATAACTGGCGCGCGCTCGACCGGATGTCGGGGCCGGACACCCAGACCGGTGCGGTGGTGAAGGCCAATGGCTATGGGCTGGGGGCGGAGACCGTGGCTCAGGTGTTGGCAAAGGCTGGCGCGCGCCGGTTTTTCGTCGCTGTGGCCGAGGAAGGCGCGGCGATCCGTGCGGCGCTGGGACGCGCCCCCGAGATCTATGTGTTTGGCGGTCACATGCCCGGCGACACGGAGATGATCCATGATCTGGATCTGATTCCGCTGCTGAATTCCATCGAACAGATGACCCGCCATTTCGAGGCTCTGCCCGACGGCCCGTTCGGCGTGCAACTCGACAGCAACATGAACCGGCTCGGGCTGGAACTGGCGGAATGGGCGGCGGTGGGCGAGATCGCGCTGTCGAAACAGCCGCGCCTGCTGATGAGCCATCTCGCCTCCGCTGATGATCCCGACAGCGATCAATCCGCGCGGCAGCTTGAGGAATTCCGGCACATGACCGATGGCACCGGCATTCCCCGCTCGCTTGCCGCGACGGGGGGCACGCTGTTGGGCCGCGATTACCATTTCGAACTGACCCGCCCCGGTATCGGGCTTTATGGCGGGCTGCCGTTCGAGGATGCCCGCCCCGTGGTGCGCGTCACATTGCCCGTCATCCAGACCCGCACCGTCGAGGCGGGCGAACAGGTGGGCTATAACGCCACCTGGACCGCGCCGCGCGACAGCCTGATCGCCACCGTTTCGGGCGGCTATGCCGATGGCATCCACCGCGCGATGAGCAACCGTGGCGCACTTTACGCAGGCGATCGCGCCTGTCCGATTGTCGGGCGCGTGTCGATGGACCTGATCACCGTCGATGTTACCGATCTGCCCGACGTGCCTGATGCGCTGGATCTGCTGAGCCTGCAACAGACTGTCGATCAGCTGGCCGCGCATTGGGACACGACCGGCTACGAAGTGCTGACCTCGCTGGGGTCACGCTACCAGCGGCGCACCGTGGGCACGGGTCCGGCCTGAGTAATATTCGGCCCGAGCACTGACCGGCGGGGTTCGTCCGCATCACGGGACCCAGGGCCGCGCGCCCTGCCTCTGCCGCGCCGTGATGACCTGTCCATCGGCATCAACCGCCAGCGCACCTGTCCGCCGCCGTGCGGGCGGGTCGAGCAGGCGACATGGCCCGGCGGGCGGCGGCTCGATTGCGACGCTGGTGATCAGCAGACCGGGACCGCAGCGCCCCGCCAGCCGCGTCGCCTGCCCGCGCCCCGACAGTACCCGCACAGGCACGCCCGCCACCACCGCGCGCCGATCCTCGGCTGGGCCAGCCCAGCCTGCCCGCGCCGCCGCCTGCGCCTGCAAGACCGGATCACCGTCGTTTTCCAGCCAGATCCCGGCGGCAAAGCCGCTGCCGCGCGTCTTGGTCAGGGCGCGCCCCTCAGGTGTCATCACCCCGGCCAGCGCACCATCGCTGGCGATCAACAGAAGCGGACGCTCGGACTGCACCCACAGGACCGCCGCCAACCCGAGCCCCATCACGCCGCCCCAGCGCGCGCGGCCCTGCCACAGCATGCAAAACAGCGCCGACAGGCTCATGAGCGGCATGACCCATGGATCGGGGGCGGGCACGGTGCTGACCGCGCCCTCCAGCCCGGCGATCCGCTCCGCCACCCATAAGATCCAGCGCAGACCCCATGCCATGGGGATCAAGCCCAGCTCCGCCAATCCGAACGGCGCCAGCACCGCCGCAAGCACCCCCGCCGGCATCACCAACACGCCCATCACGGGCACGGAGGCCAGATTGGCGATCAGGCCATAATCCGCGACCCGGTTGAACTGCGCCGCCGCGAAAGGCGCGGTGGCCAGCCCCGCGACCAGCGATGACATGACCGTGCCCGCGATCCAGCCGGTGCCGCGCGGCCAGCGCCGCGGCGGCGGACGACCGGCAAGGCTGCGCAGGCGCGACCGCGCCTCGCGCGTGTGACGCAGCCCTTCGAACACGGCGACCAGCGCGGTGGTTGCGGCAAAGGACATCTGAAACCCCGGCCCGGTCAGTTCCTCGGGGCGGCGCATCAACACGATCATAGCCGCCAGCGCCACCGCGCGCAGGCTGATCGCCCGCCGGTCCAGCAGCACAGCGCCAAGCATCACCGCCACCATGACGAACGCGCGCTCCGTCGATACTGATCCACCGGACAACACCAGATAAGCCGCCCCGGCGGCCAGTGCCCCGCCTGCGGCGATTTTCTTACCCGCCACCCGAAGCGCCAGCCACGGCCAGAGCGCTATCGCCAATCTCAGCGCGGCGAATACGGTGCCGGTCAGCAACCCCATATGCAGCCCGGAAATGGCCAGAAGATGCGCGGTATTCGCAGCGCGCAAGGTTTCGGTCACCGCGCCGTTGATGGCGGAACGATCCCCGGTCAGGATCGCCGCTGCCACCGCGCCGGGCTGCCCCGGCACACGGTCCCGCACCGCGCGCGCCAGCGTCATCCGCCATACGAAAAGCCGCAGCGCCGGATCATCGGCGCGCGCAGGCCTCAGCAACAGCGCGGGCGTGCGGGTGTAGCCGACAGCCCCCAGCCCGTCGAACCACGCATGGCGCTGAAAATCGAAACCTCCCGGCTCAACCGGGCCATTGGGCGGCGACAGATGCGCGGTCATCGCCACTCGCTGCCCCGGCGCAGGCGACAGCCAGCGTTGATCGCCATGCAGCGATATACGGACCCGCGCGGGCCTCCGCTCAAGGTTAACCCGGTCCAGCCGCACCCGATCCAATGTCAACCGCACCGCATCGGACGCCGAGCGGTCAATCGCGACGATGCGTCCTTCGACCGGACCGTAATAGCGAAAGCCCAGCACCGGCTCCGCGACGTGATAGCTGCGCCAGCCGCCAAGCCCCACGCCCAGAGCCACCAGAACAAGCGCCCATATCAGCGGCGCGGCGGCCTCTCCGATCCATGACGCAAGGCAGGCGGCACAGATCGTGCCAAGCGCAAGCATCAGCCAATGCATCACCGCAGGCTCCACCGGCAGCGCAAAATAGATCCCGATGCCCGCGCCCAGACAGACAGGAACCCACAGCAGAAGATGCCCCCGCTGCGTCAGCAACGCGCGGGTCACCCCCGGCATCAGGGCAAGTCTTGTTCTCTCCGAGCCAAGCGCATACACGATCTCCAAGCTATCAAATTTCAGGTTACCCAGAGGTTAATGCCCCCAATGCCGAACGGTCCGGTCGTCACCCGTATTGCCCCGTCCCCCACCGGATACATGCATATCGGCACGGCGCGCACCGCGCTGTTCAACTGGCTTTATGCCCGTGGCCGTGGTGGCAAATTCCTGCTGCGGATCGAAGATACCGACCGCGAGCGTTCGACCCCCGAGGCGACGGCGGCGATTGAGACCGGCATGCGCTGGCTTGGGCTCGACTGGGATGGCGAGGCGGTCAGTCAGGCCGCACAGGCCGATCGACATGCCGAAGTGGCGCGCGCGCTGCTCGACAATGGCCATGCCTATAAATGCTTTGCCACGCAGGAAGAAATCGCCGAGTTCCGCGAAGCCGCGCGGGCCGAGGGCCGTTCGACGCTTTATCGGTCACCGTGGCGCGACGCCGATCCCGCCAGCCATCCCGACGCGCCCTATGCGATCCGCATCAAGGCGCCGCTCGACGGGCAGACGGTGATCGCGGATGAGGTGCAGGGCGATGTCACCATCCGCAACGACCAGCTCGACGACATGATCTTGCTGCGCTCCGACGGGACGCCCACCTACATGCTGGCGGTCGTCGTCGACGATCACGACATGGGCATCACCCATGTGATCCGAGGCGACGACCATCTCAACAACGCTGCGCGCCAGATGCTGGTCTATCATGGCATGGGCTGGGACGTGCCGGTCTGGGCGCATATTCCGCTGATCCTCGGCCCCGATGGCAAGAAGCTCAGCAAACGCCACGGCGCGACCGGTGTCGAGGAATACCAGAAAATGGGCTACCCCGCCGCGGGCATGCGCAATTACCTGACCCGTCTGGGCTGGTCGCATGGCGATGACGAGGTGTTCAGCGATGCGCAGGCCCGCGAGTGGTTCGATCTGGATGGGATCACCAAATCCGCAGCCCGGCTCGATTTCAAGAAGCTCGACCATGTCTGCGGTCAGCAGATCGCCATGGCCGAGGATGCTGCGCTGTTGCATGAAATCGAGGCTTACCTGACAGTCACAGGAAAGCCCGCCCTGTCCGAGCCGCAAAAGAACGGGTTGATGGCGGGAATGTACTGCCTGAAGGAGCGCGCTAAGAACCTTCCGGAACTCCTTGAAAAAGCGCACTTTGTCCTGACCTCTCGGCCCATTGAGCCGGATGAGAAAGCAGCGAAGGCGCTGGCATCGGTATCCGACGGTATACTGACAGAATTGACGCCGCAGTTGCAAAATGCTAGCTGGACGCGGGACGAATTGGAGAGCGCGGTAGCGCAGGTGGCAGAGGCGCATGGGCAGAAGCTCGGCAAGCTCGCCGGACCGCTCCGGGCCGTTCTGTCGGGCCGGGCCGTGTCGCCCAGCATATTCGACATGATGTTGGTTCTTGGCCGGGACGAAACCCTCGCCCGGCTGAATGATGCCGCGACCCGTGCCGCGGTGCAGGCGCCTTCGTGACGGTCGCACTGACCGGCGCGGGGCCGCGCGGGAAGAGTTGATCCGCCCTCCCGACGGGGGAGGCGCGATGGAGAAAGGGAACGATATGGCCGACACAGACAAGACAGCGAAGCTCAGCTTTGGGGACAAGACCCTCGAACTGCCCATGATGTCCCCTACCGCAGGCCCGGACGTGATCGACATTCGCAAGCTCTATGCGCAAGGCGATGTCTTTACCTATGATCCGGGGTTCACCTCGACCGCGTCTTGCGAGTCGACCATCACCTTCATCGACGGTGACAAGGGCGAGCTGCTGCATCGCGGCTACCCGATTGACCAGCTGGCCGAGCAGTCGCATTTCCTCGAGGTCTGCTATCTGCTGCTTTATGGTGAGCTGCCGACCGCCGCACAGCTGGAGGATTTCGAAAGCCGTGTGACCAATCACACGATGATCCACGAGCAGATGCACAACTTCTTCCGTGGTTTCCGCCGCGATGCGCATCCGATGGCGACAATGGTGGGCGTGGTTGGCGCAATGTCGGCCTTCTACCATGACAGCACCGATATTGCCGATCCGTGGCAGCGTGAGGTGGCTTCCATCCGCCTGATCGCCAAAATGCCGACGATCGCCGCGATGGCCTATAAATATTCGATCGGTCAGCCCTTCGTGTATCCGCGCAACGATCTCGACTATGCGTCGAACTTCCTGCGCATGTGCTTCTCGGTGCCTGCCGAGGAATTCCATGTCGATCCGGTGCTGAGCCGCGCGATGGACCGCATCTTTACGCTGCATGCCGATCACGAGCAGAACGCCTCGACCTCGACCGTACGTCTGGCGTCGTCCTCGGGCGCGAACCCGTTCGCCTGCATCGCGGCTGGCATTGCCTGTCTCTGGGGTCCGGCCCATGGCGGCGCCAATCAGGCCTGCCTTGAGATGCTGCGCGAGATCGGCACCGTCGACCGCATCCCCGAATACATCGCCCGCGCAAAGGACAAGGACGATCCCTTCCGCCTGATGGGCTTTGGCCACCGGGTCTACAAGAACTTCGACCCGCGCGCGAAGGTCATGAAGAAATCCGCCGACGAGGTGCTGGACCTGCTGGGGATCGAAAACAACCCCACGCTTCAGGTCGCCAAGGAGCTGGAGAAGGTCGCCACCGAGGACGAGTATTTCATCGAGAAGAAGCTCTACCCCAACGTGGATTTCTATTCCGGCATCATCCTCGATGCGATGGGCTTCCCCACCTCGATGTTCACGCCGATCTTTGCGCTGTCGCGCACCGTTGGCTGGATTTCGCAGTGGAAGGAAATGCTGACCGATCCCACCCAGCGTATCGGTCGCCCCCGGCAGCTTTATACCGGCGCGCCCTATCGCGACTATGTCGAAGTCGAAGACCGCTGAGCGCGGGTTTCGACCCCCAGATACAGAAACGGCCGCCCCGAGGGGCGGCCGTTTTGCGTTCTGCACTTACCGGCTCAGCCGTGAGCACGCGCCAGCGTCAGCACCTCATCAAGCGCCTGTTCCAACGCCGCCAGTGACGGTGCATCGGAAAACCGGTGATCGGCGTGCTTCAACAGCTCCAGCCGGATATCAGGCCCCTGCGCATGATCGAGCAGACGCAGCGCCACCGACATATCCACATCCGTGTCCGCCGTGCCCTGCAACAGCCGTGCCGGAAAGGGTAGATCCAACGCTTGATCGAAAATCCGCTGGTTTGCGCCGTCTTCGATCATGCGCTGGGTGATGATATAGGGTTCGTCAGAATAGTCTGAGGGCCGCGCCACCTGCCCCGTTTGCTCCATCTCCTGCCGCTGCTCAGGGGTGAAGTCGTCCCACATGGCATCGGTGAAATCAGGCGCGGCGGCGATGGTGATCAGCCCGGCGATGCGCTCGGGCATTTGCCGCGCCATCAACAACGACACCCAGCCGCCCATGGAGGAGCCGATCAGGATCTGCGGGCCTTCGGTCAGCGCCCCGATCGCCTCGGCGGCGTCTTCGGCCCAATCGCCGATACAGCCATCCGTAAAGCTGCCGCTGCTCTCGCCATGGCCGGAATAGTCGAACCGCAGGAAATCGAGCCCGCGAATCCCGGCCAGCCCTTCGAGATGCGTGGCCTTGGTGCCCTGCATGTCGGATTTCAGCCCGCCCAGAAACACTACGCCCGGCACGCTGGCAGGCCCGGTGCCGCGGCTGCGATGATAGGCGATACGGCGCGACTGCGCGGTGGTGAGGAATTCGGGCTCTGGCATCGGGGCTCCTTACGGCTGAATGGGACCGGCGCAGAGGGTAGCGGCGCAGGGGTTTGGTGCAAGGGGCGTCGGTGGTGGAAGGCGCGTCTTGGCTGGTTGATTGCGGCGGCGCATCCCGGACCCGCACGCTGCGCTCAGACAGGATAGCCCGCGCCGCAGGAGGGTCGCCCCCCAGCCCCGGTTGCCAAGCCCGCCCCGTATATCTTACTCCTTCGACCATGACAGAGCATCATCCCGGCCCCCGCTATACGCCGCTCGTTCAGAGCCTGCCGCAGACCGTGCCTTTTGTGACGCCCGAGACGCTGGAGCGACGACGCGGTGCGCCGTTCCGCGCGCGTCTTGGCGCGAATGAGAACGGCTTTGGCCCCTCGCCCCGCGCCATTGCCGCGATGGCCACTGAGGCCGCAGAGGCGTGGAAATACGGTGATGCGGAATGCCATGACCTGCGCATGGCGCTCGCCGCCCATCATGACGTGCCCGCCGAGGCCGTGCTGGTGGGCGAAGGCATTGACGGGCTGCTGGGCAATCTGTGCCGTCTGGTGATCGCCCCCGGCGACCGGGTGGTGGCGACGCGCGGCTCCTACCCGACATTTGCCTATCATGTCGCGGGTTTCGGCGGCGAGATGCTGCATGAGCCGTTCAAGGGGGATCACGAGAACCCGCAGGCCTTGCTTGCGCGGGCTCAAGCGTCGGATGCGAAGCTTGTCTACCTGTCCAACCCCGACAACCCGATGGGCAGTTGGCATGATGCCGCGACAGTGCAGGCCATGATCGACGGCGTGCCCGATGGCTGCCTGTTGGTGCTGGACGAGGCCTATATCGAATTTGCCCCCGACGGCACCGCGCCGCCGCTGGATGTGACCGACCGGCGGGTGATCCGCTTCCGCACTTTTTCCAAGGCTTACGGGTTGGCGGGCATCCGCTGTGGCTATGCCATCGCCCATCCCGATCTGATCGCCAGCTTCGACAAGATCCGCAATCATTTTGGCATGGGACGGGTCGGGCCTGCGGGGGCGCGCGCCGCGCTTGCCGATCAAGAATGGCTGGCCCATGTCCGGGCTGAGGCCGCGACCGCCCGCGCGCGGATTGGCGAGATCGCGATTGCGGCAGGGCTGGAGCCGCTGCCCTCGGGCGCGAATTTTGTCAGTGTCGATTGCGGCGGCGATGGCGATCTGGCGCGCGCGGTATTGGCGGAATTGGCGGCGCGGGATGTGTTCGTGCGGATGCCCTTCACGGCGCCACAGGACCGCTGCATCCGAATATCCTGCGCGCCGGAAGGCGAACTGGCGGTGCTGGAGGCTGAATTGCCCGCCGCGCTGGTCGCTGCGCGCGCGGCGGTGAAGCAAGAAGGCGGGTAGGACAGCGCTGCACCCCAGCGCTGCCCCAACAGATCAGCCTGCGGGATGCGCCGCGCAGACCGCAGCCGCTGCCGCCACTGCGCCCTGCCCATGCGGAATATCCAGCGCGATCAACCCCGCCTCGATCACCCCCAGCACACCCAAGATCATATGGGCATTCACATGCCCCATGTGACCGATGCGGAAATACCCTTCGGCGCGGGGATCTTCGGGCGTGTTCATGCCGACACCGATCCCAAGCGTGACGCCCGCATTTTCGGTGACCCAATCGCGCAGCAGCCGCCCATAGGGCATGCCGGTGCGGAACGCGGTCACCGAATGAGCCCGCAGCGCAGGATCCGCGATGTTGAGCCGGATCGGACCTTCGCCGCCCCAGATCTCTGCCGCGGACCAGATTGCGCGGGCCAGCGTGGCGTGGCGGGCCCAGACATTTTCCAGTCCCTCCTCGCCGATCATGTCCAGCGCAGCGCGCAAGCCATAGGCGTGATGCGTGGCGGCGGTGCCCCCGAAATACTGATAGAATTCCTGCGGATCGGCGCGCGGCTTCCAATCCCAATAGCGCGGCACGAATTGCACCGTCTCGCGCTGCGCGGCAGCGCGGTCGTTGAAGAACACAAACCCCAGCCCCGGCGGGGTCATCAGACCTTTCTGACAGCCTGCCACCATGACATCGACGCCCCATGCGTCCATCTCGAACGGATCGCAGCCAAGGCTCGCCATGCAATCGACCATCAAGAGCGCCGGGTGCCCTGCGGCATCCAGCGCGGCGCGCACCGCCTGCACATCGTTCTTGACGGAGGTGGAAGTGTCGGTCTGCACCATCAGCACCGCCTTATACTCCCCCGCCCCCGGCGCGGCGAGCGCGGCGGATAGCTGATCGGGATCAATGGTGGATTGCTTGCCGAAATCGAGGGTGTCGGTTTCGATCCCCATGCCGCGCGCGGCATCCCCCCAGCCCAGACCAAAACGACCCGTCGCCAGAACCAGCACACGCTCGCCCCGGTTGACGGTATTGGCCAAGGACGCATCCCACGCCCCATGCCCGTTGGCGATATAGATCGCAACATTGTGCCGCGTGCGCGCCAGCGCCTGTAGATCAGGGATCATGCCCCCGACCATGTCATGCAATTCGCCAGTATAGATATTGGGCGCGGCGCGGTGCATGGCCTGCAACACCCGATCGGGCATCACCGAAGGTCCGGGAATTGCAAGGTATTGGCGACCGTGGGCAAGCGTCATGGGAAAACTCCGGGCTAGGGCTGTCTATCTGCGATAGGTCCGTGCGCGCGCGGCGTCAATCCGCCGGGCGCCGCCTTGCCTGCGGAGGGCATTTCACGATAGACCCCGCGCGACTGTCCGCAGGTGGGAACCGCTATGTTCGACGCATTGAAAGCCCGGCTCAAGACGCTGGAACGCAAGGTTCGGCTGTCGTTTGGCGACGACATCTCGACCCCGGCGAAACGGCGCGAGGCGTGGTTTCACTTCCATCTGATGGATCACCACATTCTGCGCTACCTGTGGACGAACTTCGACAAGGTGGCCGACGGCGTCTATCGCTCCAACCATCCCGGCCACTCCCGGCTGAAGGCGTTCAAGGAGATGGGCGGCAAGACCGTGTTGAACCTGCGCGGCCAAGATCGTCAAAGCCCGTGGCTGTTCGAAGAGGAAAGCTGCCGGAAGCTGGGGCTGAACCTGACCGTGGCCAAGATCTACGCCCGCAAACCTGCCCGCCAATCGGAAATCCTGAAGCTGATCGACGCGATGAAGACCGCCGAGAAGCCTGTTTTGATGCATTGCAAGTCGGGCGCCGACCGTGCCGGATTTGCTTCCGTGCTCTATAAGGTCATCATCGAAGGGGTGCCGCTGGAACAGGCACGCCCCCATCTGGGCCTGAAATACCTGCATCTGAAATGGACCCGAACCGGCATCGTGGATCACATCCTTGACCTCTATGAAGCGCGCAACGCCGAAAGCCCGATCGGGCTGGAGGAGTGGTTCCGCGAGGAATATGATGGCCGCGAGGCCGCGCGCAGCTTTGCCCGGCTGCGCGGCGAGCCGGAGCCGCTGTCGCGGCGAGAGCGGCGCGTGCGGGACGGTTTGGCCGTTGACGCGCCGGAGCGTGAGGACGCGGTGACCGATACGGCAGAGACCAAACCAGATGCTGACCGACCCGAAGGGCCCCACGCATGACTGATGCCGACCGCAAACCGCCCCTGCCCGAGAGTGCCGGCGGATCTGACGCCCAGAACGCCGAGGCGGGGCCCGAAACTGGGGCCGAGACAAGCCACAGCTCAAACGCCGTGCAAACGGCCAAGGATGAGCGCGCATCACAACCCGGCGAGCCGCTGCCTGCAGGCGGTGGCAGCAATCTGGACAATGCCGCGCAGGTAACCGAAGCCGCGACCCCGCCTGCCGGGAGCGTGCCGCGCCTGACCCGCCGCCGCGCGATTGATGAAGACGACGAAATCATCGTGCAGAAGGGTCTCTTTCCGTGGTTCTTCAATCGCTACCTGCGCAAACACCTGCCCATGATCATCTTTGCCGGGCTGCTGATGTCCGTCGAAGGGTCGATGCTGGGTTTCCTCAGCTACATGATGAAACCGATGTTCGACACGGTGTTCATCGAAGGTAATTCCACGGCACTTTACGGGGTCGGTTTTGCGATCCTGATGATTTTTACGGTGCGGGCGACCACCTCGGTCATTCAGAAAGTGCTGCTGACGCGCGTGTCCTCAATCGTCATCATGCGCATCCAGAATGATCTGCTGCGGCATCTGATGACGCTCGATTCCGAATTCCATCAGGTCAATCCTCCCGGTGCGCTGATGGAACGGGTGCGCGGCGAAACCGGGGCCATCGGCTCGGTCGCCAACGCGCTGGTCACCGGGGTCGGGCGGGATGCGATTTCGCTTATCTCGCTGTTTTCGGTGGTGCTCTATATTGACTGGCAATGGACTTTGGTCGCGCTGATCGGCACGCCGCTTCTGGTGCTTCCGACCTTTCTGGTGCAGCGCTTCATCCGCAAGACCGCCTACAAACGCCGCATCCTAGCGGGCAAGATGTCGACGCGGCTGGATGAGATTTTCCACGGCATCAATCCGGTGAAGCTTAACGCGCTGGAAACCTATCAGGCGAAGCGGTTCAAGCGCCTGAGCCAGGATTCGGTGAAGATCTCCCAGCAGGCCGTGCTGGGCAAATCGCTGATCCCCGGCCTGATCGATATCATGACCGGCGTAGGGTTCTTCGGGGTGCTGATCTTTGGTGGCTCCGAGATCATCGCGGGCGAAAAGACCGTTGGCGAATTCATGTCCTTCTTCACCGCCATGGCGCTGGCATTCGAGCCGCTGCGCCGTCTGGGGGGCCTGAGCGGCACATGGCAGCAAACCGCGGTCAGCCTGCACCGGATCAAGACATTGTTCGACATCCGGCCCAGCCTCACCAGCCCCGAAGAACCCGTCGACCTTCCTGAGGCGCATGGAGACATCCGGCTTGATGATGTGCGGATGAATTACGGCGACCTGCCGGTGCTGAGGGGATGTTCGTTTGTCGCCGAGGCGGGCAAGACCACCGCGCTGGTAGGGGCATCAGGCGCGGGCAAGAGCACGGTCTTCAACCTGCTGACGCGGTTGATCGATCCTGATTCCGGGGTGATTTCGCTTGGCGGCATCGACACGCGCTCGTTTGCCTTGGGCGACTTGCGCGGGCAATTTTCCATCGTCAGTCAGGATGCGGCGCTGTTCGACGAATCTCTGCGCGACAACATCCTGTTGGGCCGCAAGAAGGTCAGCGAAGAAGAACTGGACCGCGTCCTGCGGGCCGCTCATATCGCGGATTTCATCGACAGCCTGCCCAATGGCATCGACAGTCCCGCAGGCACGCGTGGATCGAACCTGTCGGGCGGTCAACGACAGCGGATCGCCATCGCGCGGGCCTTGCTGCGCAACCGCCCGATCCTGTTGCTCGATGAGGCCACCTCCGCGCTTGACGTGCAATCGGAGGCCGTGGTGCAGCAGGCGCTCGACAGCCTCAGCACCGGACGCACGACCATCGTTATCGCGCATCGGCTTTCGACCATCCGCAACGCGTCGAAAATCGTGGTGATGGATGCGGGCGAGGTCGTGGAAAGCGGCAGCCACGAAGAGCTGCTCGCGCTCGACGGCCATTATGCCAAGCTCTACCGGCTTCAGTTCCGCAAATCGGAAGACGCGAAGCGCGGCCTGTAGGCTGCGGCCAGTCTCTCGGGCGGGGCGCCGCCCATGTAGCGGGCGAGCAGCCACAGATTGCCCGCGCCGCGCCGCAGCCAGCCCTCATCCGCATAGCGCGCGGCCGATGTTTGTGCCGTGACCGGCAGCACGCTGAACGCGCCGCGCAGCGCCCGTGCCATCGCCACATCCTCCATCAGCGGTAGTGCCGGGTAGCCGCCGCGTGCCGCCAGCAGATCGCGGTGGATCAGCAATCCCTGATCGCCGTAGGGCAGCCCCGCCCAGCGGCTGCGCAGGTTCGCCCAGCCTGCCACCAATCGCGGCGCGGCCCCGCGGGCGCGAAATGCCAGCCGGAAATGCGCGGCGCGGTCGGGATGGGACAGATGATCGCTTACCGGCCCGCTCCATCCCGGCGCCAGCCATGTATCGGCATGAAGCACCAGCCGCCACGGCGCGCGTGCCGTCGCCAGCCCTGCGCCGATCTGCGCCCCCCGCCCCGGCATGCCCGCGACCACCTCCGCACCCGCCTCGCGGGCGATCGCGCATGTGGCATCGACCGAGCCACCGTCGCTGACGATCAACTCACGGATCAACCCGGCCCCGAGCCCTTCGACCAGCGAGGCGAGCGTATCAGGCAGCACGGCGGCGGCATTCCAAGTCGGAATGATAACCGAAATCGGCGCAGGCATCCGCGCTCCTCATCCTAGACAGCCAAAGCGGCAGGCGGGGTGTTGCACCCGGCTGTGACACCTATATCCAATGCAAGAGTTCCAACACCGGAGACAAAGAAGATGGGCGAAGCCGCGACAGGACGCAAGTTGTTGCAGATCACCGGCACCGACCGGCTCAAGTTCCTCCAAAACCTTGTCACCAACGAAATGGCGCGGCTGGACGACCGATTGGTTTATGCCGCGCTGCTGACCCCGCAGGGCAAATATCTGGCGGATTTTCTGGTCACCGAACAGGACGGTGCCGTGCTGATCGATGTCGCGCAGGGTCTGGCCCCTGACCTGTTGCGCCGGCTGTCCTTGTATAAGCTGCGCGCGGATGTCGAAATTGGCGAGAGCCTGCTGCATATTCAGCGCGGTCTGGACGATAGCCCCGAGGGTCGCCCCGCAGGCGCCCTGCCCGATCCCCGCCATCCCGCGCTTGGCTGGCGGGCCTATACCGACCGGCCCGGCACGGCGGAGGCGACCGATTGGGATGCCATCCGCGTGGCCCATCTGATCCCCGAAACCTGCATCGAGCTGATCCCGAACGAAACCTACATCCTTGAGGCCGGGTTCGAGCGTCTGAACGGCGTCGATTTCCGCAAGGGTTGCTATGTCGGGCAGGAGGTCACCGCGCGGATGAAGCATAAGACCGAGCTGAAAAAAGGCCTCGTCCCCGTCGAAGTGACCGGCACCGTGCCGCCGGGCACGCCGGTCATGGCTGGCGAGAAAGAAGCCGGCGTGCTCTATACCCAATCGGAGGGGCGCGGCATCGCGTGGTTGCGGTTTGATCGCGCCAAGGGGGAAATGCAGGCCGGCGACGCGATGCTGCGCCGGGTGAACTGAGCCATGCCCACCCCGCCCGCGCGTGAGACCGAAGCCCAGCTGAGCGCCCGCGTGACCGGCCTGCTGGGGCGCGAGGTGGTGGGACTGCTGCCCTTGGGCGGCGGCGATCTGTCGACCGTCTATGCGGCCACGCTGCGCGATGGGGACACGGTCGTGGTAAAGCCCGGCCCGCACGTGGTTGCCGAGGCCGAGATGTTGGCCGCGATCCGGGCAAGTGGGTGCCCCACGCCCGAGGTGGTCCATGCCAGCGGCAACCTGATGGTGATGCAGCAGCTTGCATCCGGCGGCGTGCCGGGGTCGGAGGGCTGGGCCGAGTTGGGGCTGGCGTTGCGCCAATTGCACGGCGCGACCGGTCCCGCCTATGGGAGGGAGTGCGACCACGCCTTCGGCCCCGCGCTGATCCCCAACGGGCGCGTTGCGGAATGGCCGCTGTTCTGGGCCGAGAACCGGCTGCTCGCCTGGCCTGAAACGCTCCCCCAAAAGATCGCCGCGCGGGTCGAACATGTCGCAAACCGCATTGATGAGCTACTGCCTGCGGAGCCTCCCGCCGCGCTTTTGCATGGTGATCTGTGGTCCGGCAACGTGCTGTGGACCCCGGAGGGGCGGCTTTCGGGGCTCATCGACCCGGCAAGCTATCATGGCCACGGCGAGGTTGATCTGGCGATGCTTCACCTTTTCGGGCGGCCCGACGACGCGCTGCATATCGCCTATGGGACGGACCCGGCATTTCTACAGCGGCGCGCGGTCTACCAACTATGGCCCGCGCTGGTGCATCTGCGCCTGTTCGGGCGCGGCTATCTGGCTATGGTGACCGACCTTCTGGACCGTCTGAAGGCCTGATGTCGCGGTTAGCGCACGCGCGCTCTGCCCCCCAGACACGAAAAAGCCGCCTGCCCCACAGGGGATCAGGCGGCTTTCGCAATGAACGTCGCGTCACCTTGGATCAGGCGCGCTCGGCGTATTCCATGGTTTCGGTGTTGACGATGATGTCCTCGTCCTGCCCCACGAAGGGCGGCACCATGACCTTCACACCATTGTCGAGCACGGCAGGCTTGAAGCTATTGGCGGCGGTCTGCCCCTTCACCACCGGCTCGGTCTCGACCACCTTGCAGGTGACCTTCTGCGGCACGGTCGCGTTCAGGGCTTCGGTGTCGTAATACTCGATCACCACGGTCATGCCGTCTTGCAGGAAGGGGCGACGGTCGCCCAGAATTTCCGCCGGAAGCTCAATCTGGTCGTAGGTTTCCGTGTCCATGAAAACCAGCATCCCATCGGTTTCATAGAGAAATTGCTGATCTTTCTGCTCCAGCCGCACGCGCTCGACCTTGTCCGCAGACCGGAAGCGTTCGTTCAGTTTGGAGCCGTTGCGCAGGTTGCGCAACTCGACCTGCGCAAAGGCGCCGCCCTTGCCGGGCTTGACGTGATCGACCTTCACCGCGGCCCAGAGACCGTCATTATGCTCCAGCACGTTGCCGGGGCGGATCTCGTTTCCGTTGATTTTCGACATCTCGGCAAAACCTTGTCAGCGGGTTGAAGCAATTTCGGCGGCACCTATATCTGGGCCTTGAGCGCGTGACAAGACGACTAAATACGGGATCGGATATTGCTAGCCATGCTGTATACGCATGGGTGCATTGCACTGGGGGCCATATCGAATCAAGGTCGAACTGTCATATTCGGACGTATGCCGGAAAGACAAGACCAAGAATAACAAAGGACGAAACATGATCGATTTCGTTGATGGCACGGCTTTCAACTATGAACAGGGCCAAAGAGCGCGCAAGCTTTTTGCTGCTGTAGTATTGGCCGCGCTGGATGACGCCATCGCCGATGATAAAAAATACGGCAATGGTCCTGAACAAATCGCCCGCTGGGCCCGGTCGCGCGACGGCCGTGAGGTTCTCAGCTGCGCGGGCATCGACCCCAATGAACGGGTCGTGTCCGGACTGATGGAGTTTGTCTCCAATGGTGTCCGCACGTCGGTCGCCCTGTCGCGAGAAGAAAGCGAGCGCCGCCATGCGGCAGAGCAGGCCGAAGCAGCCTGACATTCCTCTTCGGCCCGCTGCCACGGGCCGGCTCGACGAAAGCGCGGTCCCTCGGGGCCGCGTTTTTCATTTCAGGGGTTGGGATTTGGACATGTGCTTGGCCCGAGAAGCTGGCCCGGTCTGGTCCCGCGCATCGGATCGACCCCTGCGCGCTGACGACCCGCCAGCTTACCGGTGACGCGCATAGACGGTGGCTGTCAGGAGCCCCGAATGATTTGGGCGCCGTGCCCCCGCGGATCGGTCGCAAGGCCGCTCACTGGCCTACTCACTGGGCAGATGACCGCATAGGGACGCGGCCTTCCAAGCAGGAAGATCAGTCAAATTCCCGCCCCGCCAGAATGCGCTGAATTTCCCGACGCACCAGCAGGCGGACATTGCGGGTGATTTGTTCACCCAACACGCCGCGCAATTCGTCCCGCAGGATGTCCCCTACGATTTCGCGCAGATCGCCATCATCAATCGTCAGCTCCATCGACCCGGCCAATGCGGGCATCTGCGCCGCGGCGGAGCCGTGATCGGCAGGCTGTGCATTGTCGTCAGCGCCCTTCGCGTCCCCGACCGCCGGATCACCGGACTTCGGGTCGTCCTGCTTAGGCTCGTGCTCATACTCGTCACGGTCCGTATCGTCATCAAACCCATCGGCCAGCGCTGCCTCGGCCAGATCGGCATCCGTTGCGCGTTCGAGGTCCGCGACGGCGGCAGCGGCCAGCGCGTCAGCCTCGGCGGCGAGCGCACCTGACCACTGCGCACCGGGATCGACGTCGAGATTTGCCGCGATGGCGCCAAAGGTGTCGGCATCCGATGAGGGGTCCGCCACCGGCTCATCCGCAGAGGGTGCAGGCGTGGCGGAGCCGGTCTCCTCGACGCTGGTGCGGTCCGTCTCGGACGTAGCAGCCTCATGCGCCGCCTCGGCCTCAGGGCGCGCGGCTGGGGTGCGGGTGGTGTGGAATGTCAGCGGATCATGCGCCGCGCCCCCGACGGTCTGCTGCGGGTCGGCTTCACCAGTGGAGCCCTGCTGCGCATCGGCGGCGTCGGGCGCCGCAGGCACCAGCCCGCTGCGCCGCGCGACATAGGCCGACACGCGGGAGGTCACACGTTCCGAGACGCGCGCCAGTTCGATATCAAACGCATCCTCGACATCGATCGCCTCCGCATCATCCCATTGGACGGGCGGCGCGTCGCGGATCACTTCGGAGCCATCCGGCTCCCAATCCTGCGGATGTTCGTCAACGCCCGCTTCCAATTCGCTCAGCCTGCGCGAGATCGCGGCGGCGATGGCATCCCGGTCGCTCTGACTGGGCTGATCCGGGGCCGAGGCCGGCGTGTGAGTTGCCGTCTGCTCTACCGCATCCTCGTCAACCCGGTCGGGGCGTGACAGGTTCAGCGGAATGGGCGCGGCGGAGGTGGGGGGCTCAGGATCATCTTCCGCTGGATCGGGAACCAATTCCGGCAGGATGCGGAAAGACGGCGTCAGAACAAGCGCGGGCGCAGAGCCGTGCGAGGGCACGGCAGTGTTCGTTTCCGATGCCACCGGAGGTTTGCGATTGGACGCCGCAATCCGCTCGGCCAGCGAACGGGTGCAGGTAAGGGGCGCATAGACGTGGCCCGCCTCCTCCACCATCGGTGCATCTCCATCCGCAGCCTGCGGCGCGGTGGTATCGGAGCCCTGCGGAAGGTTGGAGCGATCATCAGAGACGCCCTCGGGCGCATTCGCGTGCGACCATCTCTCAGAGGCCACCCCGGAGCCGCCATCCGACGCCCCCGTATCGGTTGGCGCCGTGCCCGTAGCAGCACCGGCCCCGGAGGACGCCGGCATACGGGTCTGCGCCACCAGCCGCCGGATCGACGACAAGACATCCTCGATTTCGGTATTGGTGGCCGGATCAGACATGGATGCTCCTCGCTCGCGCCTCGCCACATAGTGTAGCTGCCCGAGCCGTATCACACAATCTCTGCACGCGGGACCAATGGTTCATCCCGCCTCATCCATTCCCGGCCCATCTGTGGCGCGCCCGCACGGACGGCAGGCACGCAGAGGCGCCCTGCCCGTTCGTTCAGCGTTTGCCGAGACGTTCCAGCACCGCGTCAAGCTTACGCCCCTGCTGGGACAGACCGGCGGGCGCGGTTTTGACCGCGTTATAATAAGCGGAAGGGTCATAGGTCTGGATACCCAGCTTCAGGTGATCGACGGTCAGCAGACCCATCGCAGACAGAAGTGAATAAATCGCTACATATTGCGCCGCGACCGCATCAACCCGGTCCACCCGCGCGTCGAGCAGATCCTGCTCGGCATCAAGCACATCTAGCGTGGTGCGCGCGCCAAGGCCCGCCTCTTCGCGAACGCCGTTAAACGCGATCTGTGCCGCACTGATCTGACGCTCGGTCGCGTCAAGCTGTGCAATGGCAACAGCGAGCGTAGCCCATGCGTTGCCTGCCGCCTGTTCAACCTCATGCACGGTCTGGAGCAGGTTCGAGCGGTTGGCGTCGCGCTGTGCCTTGGCCTGTCGCACCGCCGAGGACAACGCCCCGCCCGCATAGATAGGCTGGCTCAAGTTCAGCCCGAAAGCCCCTGATCTGTCACCATATTTATCCATCGCGATCGACGCGTTGGCATTGACCGACGGCTTCATCGCCGCCTCAGCGCGCAGCACGCCCAATTCGGTCACCGTGACCTCGCGCTGCGCCTGCCGGATCGCAGGATGCGTGCGGGTCGCGATCTTCTTGGCGGCGTCGAGCGTGTTGGGGATGTCCGGCGTCGGCGGCGCGTCGGCAAGCGTGCCGGGCGCACGGCCCACGGCCAGCTTGAAAGCCTCGCGCGCATATTCCAGTTGGCCCTCAGCCGCAGCAAAGGACGAATTCGCAGCAGCAAGCCGGGCCTCCGCGGCGGCCACTTCGGTGCGGGTAATCTCGCCCACCTCAAACCGGTCACGGGCCGCGCGAAGCTGTTCGGTGATCAGACGCGTGTTGCTTTGGCGCAGGGACACCAACTGCTTGGCGCTTTGCACATCAGTATAGGCCTGCACGGCCGACAGCAGCACGCTTTGCTCCACGGCGACCAGAGCCTCGCGGGTGGCGAGCACGGTTTCCTTGGTCTGATCGACGGCGATGCGATTGGCACCGCCATCATAAAGCGTGACCGAGGCTTGAAGCTCCACCGCCGCGTTGATCACGTCAATCGCGGTCACCGGCAGCGGAAAGCTACGGTTGGCACTGGCGACGAAGTTCAGCACCGGACGCAGCGAGGCGACGGCCAGAGCCACATCCTCATCCGTAGCACGCAGCAGGGCGCGGTTCTGTTCGAGCAGATGCGAATGGCGGTAGGCGTCGATGAGCGTGTCGGTCAGCGTTTCGGCCCATGCAGCGGGCGCCGATAACGCAAGCCCCATGACAACCCCGATGGCCAGCCCAAACCGGCGTGACCGCCCCTTTGGCGACCGCGTCATGCGCGGCGCGGCGCGCAATTCGGAACGGCTCTCACCCGCGCGGGCGTTGGAAAAATGCGTATTACATGTCATCGGGTGCCTGTCCCCGGAGCCCGGAGGCCCCGACAAAAGTTGATTGGGCGACGCGCCTCTTGGCAGTCTCGGATAGTCCTATACGGCGCCCGGACGGTTTTCCGTCACAGAACGAATGCGTGCTTCGCGGCAAAGCCGGGCAGAACCGGCGCACCGGCATTGAATGCATAACGCCAGCTGATGTTGCCATCTGTCTTGTAACCGATCCGGGCCACGCCGAGCGCGCCTTCCATAAAGACGCAGCCGATGCGACCGCCTTCTTTCAGTTGGTCGGCAAAGCCTTCGGGCAGGTCTTCGACCGCGCCTTCGATCATGATCACATCATAGGGGCCATGCTTGGCCGCGCCATCGGCAAGGGTGCCTTCGATCACAGCCGCATTGTCGACGCCTTCGGCGGATAGGATCGACTGGGCCTCGCGGGCCATGTCGGCGTCTTCTTCCAGCGCGACGACCGCTTCGGCCAGACGCGACAGAACGGCGGTGGAATAGCCCAGCCCGCAGCCCACATCGAGCGCCAGCTCATGCGACTGCACCGACAGACCGTCGAGCAGCTTGGCAAAGGTGCGCGGCTCCAGCACCACGCGGCCCCGGCCCAGATCGACATTCTCGCCGGAATAGGCCGCCTCGCGCATTTCGGCGGGGACATATAGTTCGCGCGGCACATTCAGCATCGCGTCGATGATCGGAAATTTCGTCACATCCGAGGGCCGAACTTGCGTATCGACCATCACCGTGCGGCGCTGCGTGTATTTCATCGGAGCTGAACTCATCGGTTTAATTCCTCGAGTCGAGGTTTCGCACAAAGCCTCGGATGGGGCAACAGGTCAGCGGCACGGATCACCGTTTCAGCGGCGACATGACGCCCTGCTGCCGATATCGCAAAACGACCCGCCCCGCCGCGTCGCGCACTGCGCCGGTCACGATGACGCGGCCCAACCGGGCCAAATCGGCGGCGACGGACATATAGAGCCATTCCGACAGCGATGCCTGCGCATCAAAAACATGCACATCATGGTTGAGGGTCGCAAGGTAGTAGTCGGTGTCGGTATCGCCCTGCGCTGTCATCACCGCCTCCTGCGCCGCCGCCATCACTGTCCGGTCTGAGGCATAGAGCGCGCAAACCAGCCGCTCCGCCGGATCGGACGCAAGCGCGGGGGCCATGCCGGGCGAGACCCGGAACCAGTAGCCAAAAGCCCCTTCCGCAGGGGCGTAAGCGCCCATGCGCTTCTCCAGCCGGTCATCGCGGGCGAGCATGCGGCGCAACGACCCTTCGGGAAGCTCGAAGCTGTTTTCCAAGGGCGGAGGCGGCGCATCGCGCGGCACCTCGCCCGCATCGGCCTGTGGCGTCATGAAAGACATCAGCGACGCGGCCAGAAGCCGCCCTTCCTGCGATGCTTCGACCATCACCCGGCGGTAGCGCCCGCCATCGGTCAACAAGCGGACATCGTGGCGCAATTCGACCCCTCCCCGGATCGGCGCGGCGAACTGGGTCGCGACGGAATGCAGCAAGCGGCGATCCTCGGGGTGCAGACGCAGCGCGGCGCGGGCGCTCTGGGCCATCAGCTCTCCGCCGAAAGCCTTGTCGGTCACATCCTCCCACGGCAGGCAGGTCCAGCTGCGCAGACCCGGCGCGGGCGGTGTGACCTCGGTCAGGCGGGGCAGCCAGTCATCGGGGTCGATCTTGTCACGCATCGGGGTCTCCTCGGGCCGGGCTGGCGCGCCCCACTGCGGGCGCGTCGCGGCGGGTTATCCCTGAAATGCAAGACGAGGACCAGTGCCGGGCGCGCAGGCTGAACGCCGGGGGTTTTCCCCATCTATCCAATTCACCCCTGCCCGCTTCTGACGTAAGCACGCGCCATACTCATTCGAAGGAGATTGCACATGGATCCCGTCCGTATCGCCATTGTCGGCACCGGTGTCATCGGAAAGACCCATATCGAGGCGACCAAGGCCTGCGACGAGGCAACGCTGTTCGGCATCGTCGAGCCGGGCGCGAACGGGGCGTCGATTGCCGAGGCCAATGACTGCACGCTCTTTGCCGATCTCGACGCGCTGATCGCCGCGAAGCCCGATGCGGTCGTCGTCGCCACCCCCAATGCCACCCATGTCCCCATCGGCCTGCGATTGATCGAGGCAGGCATCCCGGTCCTGATCGAAAAGCCGCTGTCCGAAACCGCCGAAGCCGGTGCGCGCCTTGTCGCCGCCTCGGAAAAAACCGGCGTGCCGGGGCTGACCGGCCATCACCGCCGCCACAACCCGATCATCCGCGCCGCCAAATCGGTGATCGCCTCGGATCGTTTCGGGGATCTGGTAATGGGCACGGTCACCGCATCCCTGCGCAAGGACGACGCCTATTTTGACGTGGCGTGGCACGGCGAGAAGGGCAATGGCGGCCCGATCCTCATCAACCTGATCCATGAGGTCGACCTGCTGCGCCATTTCTTTGGCGATGTGGCGCAGGTCCATGCCGTCGTGTCGAACAAGGCCCGCGGGCTGGAGGTGGAGGACACCGCCGCCATCGTGCTGCGCTTTGCCTCCGGCGGGCTGGTGACGGTGGCGATTTCCGATGCCGCCGTCGGGCCGTGGTGCTGGGACATCAACGCGGGCGAAAATCCGGGCCGCTTCCCCAAGCATGATGTGATCTCGTCGATGTTCGCGGGCAGCGAAGGCGGCGTGAGCCTGCCTGATCTGTCATTCTGGCGCCATGGGGGTGAGAAAAGCTGGTATGAGAAGCTCCAGCACGAAGCGCTGCCCGCTGATGGCGAGGACGCCTATGTCAGCCAGATCCGCAATCTGGCCCGCGTGGCACGCGGCGTTGAGGCTCCGCTGACCTCGCTGCGCGAAGGTTATGAGGACATGCGCGTGCTGGAGGCTGTGACCCGCTCCGCCGAAACCGGGATGCCCGTAGACCTGTAAGGCACGCGGCGGCGCGGCTTTGTCCGGGCGCGAAGCGCCTTCCCGTGCGGGAAGGAGGGCGCAGGCCGGAGGCCAGTCGCCTCCGGCCCAACCGACTCACCCGCCCACAGGCCAGACCGCCGCGCCGAACAGCAGCACCAGCCCCCCCGCGCCGAGCGCCACGCGGGTCAGCACCGCCGAGCGTCCGATGAGTGCAAAGGACACAGCCGCCAGCCCCAGCCCCACCCGCAGGAACGCGAAGAGCGCCAGCGCCGGGGTCTCCGCCACGCCGATCAGCGCCGGGTTGGCGATCATGCCCAGCGGGATGAGGTAAAGCCCGATCCCCAGCGCCATCGCGCTTCCCGCCACACGCAGCCAGTTTTCACCGATCATGCCAGCAGCGATGAATACCGCACCACAGACGGGCGGCGTGATGGTCGAAAGCAGCGCGAACCAGAAGACGAAGAGATGCGCCTGTAGCGGCGCCAGCCCCAGCTCGGTCAGCGCGGGCCCCGCAACCGACACGCAGATCACATAGGCGGCGGTGGTCGGCACCTCCATCCCCAGCAGCAAACAGGCGAGCGCGGTCAAAAACAGCGATGGCCACAGCAGCCCACCCGATCCGGCAACGATGGCGGAGGTGAGCTTGACCCCCAGCCCGGTGATACCCAGCACCCCGATGATGATCGAGGCGCAGATGATGATGGATGCAATCATTGCGATCTGGCGTCCGGCGCTGATCAGCGCGTCGGCCACGCGTCCCGGTGCCCGGCGCAGCGCCAGCCCGCGCCCATCGAACAGCAGCAGGATAAACCCCGACAGGATCGCCAACGCGGCGGCATATTGCGGGGTGAACCCCAGCCAGAACATCGCCCCCAGCAGAAGCGTGAACGGCACGAGGAAAAACGCCGAGGTGATCGCCACATCGCGCCGCGCCGGGCGCTCCTCCTCAGGAAAGCCGCGCAGATCATAGCGCGAGGCATAGGCGTCGATGCCAACCCAGACCGCAAGGAAATAGAGGATCGCGGGCATCAGCGCCGCCAGCATGATCTGGGTGTAGGGCACACCCGTCAATTCGACCATGACGAACGCGCCCGCCCCCATCAACGGCGGCATGATCTGCCCGCCCGACGACGCCACGGCCTCCACCGCCGCCGACAGCCGCTTGGGGTAGCCCAGCCGCGTCATCGCCGGCAGTGTCACCGCGCCGGTGGAGGCGACATTGGCCGAGGCCGAGCCCGAGATCGACCCGAACAGCGCCGATGACAGCACTGAAACCTTGGCCGCCCCGCCCCGCAGACGCCCCGCCGCAGCCGCCGCCACATTCATGAAGCCTTGCCCGGCCTCGCCCGCGTTCAGCACCGCGCCAAAGATCACAAAGATCGACACCACGCCCACGGACACCCCGGTCAGGCTGCCCCATAGCCCGCCTTCGGTGATGACCAGCGTGCCGAGAAAACTGCGCAGTGGCACGCCCGCATGACCGAACTGGCCCGGCAGGTGCTGCCCCAGCAGCCCATAGGCGAGCACGACCGCCGCGACGGTGGGCAACGGCCAGCCGATCATCCGCCGCGCGCCCTCCATCGCCAGCCCCAGCAGAAACACCGACAGCGCCACCTGTAGGCCACTCTCAAGGTAGCCATACTGATTGCGCAGCGCCTCGTGGTTCAGCACGACCCAAAGACAGGCGGCGATCCCGGCCCCGGCAATGGCCACGCCCAGCCAGACGCCGCGCCGGGTGGTGGCGGGCAGCACGAACACCCAAGGCAGCACCAGCGCCATATGCAAGGGCCGCGCCACAAGGTTCGGGACCAACCCGTAGAAGATCAGCCCCAGATGCGCCGCGACGCTCAGCAGGCCCAACGCGATCCACATCGGGCGATAACGCAGCGCGCCGCTTAAGGCGGGCGCGGGGGTGGGGACGGGGGTGGCGGGCGCCGTCGGAATGGTCTCGGGGCGGGGTCGGGTCATGGTGCACAGGGCCGGTATGAAAGCGCCCGCGCCTCCGGATCATCAGCCGAAAGCGCGGGCGGTGGTTGGAATATTGCCGAAGTCAGGCGGTGATCAGCGTTGCGCGTCGGTGACCGGCGCGCCGATCTCTTCGTAGTAGCGCAGGGCACCGGGGTGGATTTGCGTGGTGATGTTCTCCAGCATCTCCGGCGTCACAGCGGCCCACCATTTCGCACTGTCGGCCAGCGCTTCGCGCTCCTCCCAGAACGTCTTGGTCATGGTGTAGGCGGTGTCATCGCTCATCTTGGTGGTGGCATAGGCCACGACCGGCAGCGAGGTGGTCACCACATCCGCATCCTGCCCGGCATAGGTGCCAGCCGGGATCACCAGCCGCGTGCGCCCGGTCTCAGTCACCTGCTCATCCGTCATCGACAGGATGGTGACGGGGGTGGAAGCCGCGGCCTCAATCACGTTCGGCGCGGGATAGGACCCGGCGGTGACAAAGGCATCGATCTGTCCGTTTTTCAGCGCGGCAACGGCGTTCGACAGCTCGCTATCCGCGACCTCAACGCTGTCGGTCAGGCCAAAGAGGTCCAGATATTTCTCACCCTCGGTCGCCCCGAAGGAGCCCGAGCCCAGCAGGACCGATTTGCCCGCCAGATCGGCAAGACCCTGTGCGCCTGCCTTCTCAGCGACGACGAAATGCATGGTCAGCGAGGGGATCGGGAACAGCGCGCGGATCTCGTCAAACGCGGGCGCGCCCTTGCCCTCGAACGGGCCCTTGGCGCCCTGCGCAGCACCGACCAGCGCCGGCGGCGTGGTAAAGACGTAATCGCCCCCGCGTGCGCGGACCTCCATCACGTTTTGCACGGAGCCTTGGCTTTCCTCGACCGTGACGCTGATTGCGCCATCGGTCCCGGCTTTCATCGCCTCGGACAGTTCCACGCCCATCTGATAGTAGGACGAGCCGGTTTTCGCGGATTTATAGGTGACGCGCTCCTGCGCGGCGAGCGGGGCTGCGGCCAGAAGGCCAAGCGCGGCGAGGCTCGCGACTGCGGTGAATTTCATGATCTTCCTCCCGGGTATCAATCGTCGGCGCACAATCGTCGTATTGGCGGCAAGCATCAAGGGGGAGTTGGTGCGAGTTGCTTGTGAGAAGTCATGATCCCGGAGGGCCGGCGCGGTTTGGTGTGAAGTGGCGCTCTAGCCTAGCGCTCCGTCCAGTCGCGGCCATTTGCGAGATGGCTCCTAAAGCCTGCCCTTAGGGTCGCGCGGCTCCGATTGAGCGGTGCGCTCCGAAGCGCTTGGGCACGGGGGCCTTTACACGACGGGCACTCAGCACTCAGCACTCAGCACTCAGCATTCCGGCAGGTTCACCGCGATACCGCCGGTCGAGGTCTCTTTATATTTGTCGCTCATGTCCCGGCCCGTCTCCAGCATCACCCGGATACAATTGTCGAGCGGCATCACATGCGCCCCATCCCCGCGCAGCGCCAGCGCCGCCGCCGACACGGCCTTGATCGCCCCCATCGCGTTGCGTTCGATGCAAGGCACCTGCACCAGACCGGCGGCTGGGTCGCAGGTCATGCCAAGATGATGCTCCAGCGCGATCTCGGCCGCGTTTTCCACCTGCTCCGGCGTGCCACCCAGCACCGCACACAGACCGGCGGCGGCCATTGCGCTGGCGCTGCCGACCTCGCCCTGACACCCGACTTCGGCCCCCGAGATCGAGGCATTGGTCTTGATGATCCCGCCAATCGCGGCGGCGGTCAGCAGGAAATCCCGACTGCCCGCGTCGCTGACATCATGCATATGGTCGCGCCAGTAGCGCAGCACCGCGGGAACCGTGCCCGCCGCGCCGTTAGTGGGCGCGGTGACAACACGGCCGCCGGCGGCGTTTTCCTCGTTCACCGCGATGGCGTAGAGGCTCATCCATTCATTGGCCACATGCGGCGTCTGCCGGTTGGAATGGCGTTCGCGTTCCAGTGCCTCGTGCAGCGCACGGGCCCGGCGGCGCACCCGCAGGCCACCGGGCAACTCGCCCTCCTGCACCAACCCGCGATCAATGCAGGCATGCATCGCCGCCGCGATTTCGTCCAATCCGGCATCGAGATCCCGGTGACCGGCGGCGAGTTCGTTCTGGCGCTTCATCGTGGCGATGCTCAGACCCGTCCGGCGCGCCATGCGCAGCATCTCGGCGGCGCTCCCAAAGGGATGGGGATGCCCGGCCTCGGTTTTCCGCGTGGCGAGCGGCGCGTCCGTTCCGGCGCGCTCAGCCTCCAGCTCCCGCGCGGTCAGGACAAAACCGCCCCCGACCGAGTAATAGGTTTCCGTCATATAGGGATTGCCGCGCTGATCGCGGGCCCGAAACACCAGCCCATTGGCGTGCAGCGGCAGCGGCGGGCCATAGTCAAATATCAGATCGCGCGCGGGGTCAAAACGCAACGACGGCAGAGTGTCGGGGGTCAGGCTCCTGCTGCGCGCCACCTGCGCCAAGATCGCCTCCGCCGCGTCGGGGTCCATAGTCTCGGGCCGCTGACCCATCAGGCCGAGGATCACCGCGCGGTCACTGGCGTGCCCCTTGCCGGTGAAAGCGAGCGAGCCGTGCAGCGTGACCTCCACCGCGCTTAGCCGGTCCGCGCCGGGGATCCGCTCCGCCCCGCCGCGCAGCGCGTCGAGAAACCGCGCCGCGGCGACCATGGGCCCCATCGTGTGCGACGACGACGGGCCAATACCGTGTTTGAAGATGTCGAAAACCGAAATGAACATCTCAGGCCTCAGCCGTGTCGAGCGCATCCTCGGCCCGCAGCTCGCGCAGGCCCGTCTCCAGCAGCGCCATCACATGCGGCAGGAACGAGCGCCACACATCGAGCCGGAACGCCTCAGGGCCGTCGCGCCACAGCACTACCTGTGCTTCGTCGAACAGGGTGCGACAGCCGGTGCCGGGCGCGATCCGGCGCAGGTCGCGGGGACAGCCGATGGCGATCAGATCCGCAGCGCCGGGGCCCGTGACGGTGATCGTCTGGTCCCGATCCGCGATCCGGGTCAGCGCGTGAAGGGGGGCGGCGTCCAGATCCGGCAGCAGCGGCGCAACCAGCAGCCATTCGTCCGGCCCAAGACACAGCGCCATGCGCGGCCCGTCGGACGCAATGGTCCCGATCCGCAACGGCAGGTCCAGCTGCAGCGCGGCGCCCATCGCGGCGGTGTCGCCCGGCGCGACGCGCAGCGACCAACGCGGGGTGCAATCGCTCACCGTCACGCAGAGCCTGCCGCTGTGGCGATCCCCCTGCCCGTCCATCTGCGCATCGCTCATCGGCTTAGCCTTTCATTGGCAGGATCAACCCAGACCGTGCCGGTCACCCGCGCGCGACGCACGCCGTCCGGCATCGGCAGATACACCTCCCGGCCCATCATGTGCCGCCCGTTGGCCAATAGCGCCAGCGCGATAGGCCGACCCAATGCGGCACTGTCATAGGCGGAGGTCACATGCCCCTCCATTTTCATCGGAACCGGCTGATCGGGGTCAAGAACGATCTGCGCGCCTTCCTCCAACACCGGACCCTCATCCAGCACCACAAGCCCAACCAGATGTTTGCGCCCGGCACTTGCCATATCTTCGCGTGAGAGCGACCGCTTGCCGATGAAATCGGCCTTCTTGCGCCCCACGGCCCAGCTCAGCCCGGCATCATGGGGCGTCACAGTGCCATCCGTGTCCTGCCCGACGATGATATAGCCCTTCTCCGCGCGCAGCACATGCATCGTCTCCGTCCCATAGACACAGAACGGCGCATCGGCCTTTGCCCCGGCGCGGTGCAGCGCCTCCCAGACTTGCTGGGCGTGGCGGGCGGGAATGTTGAGCTCGAACCCCGGCTCCCCGGTGAAGCTGACGCGCATCAGACGGCAGGGCACCCCGTCAAAGCGGCAGGTGCCGACCGCCATATGCGGGAAGGCGTCAGGCGTCAGATCCAGCCCCTCGACAAAAGGCGCGATTAACTCGCGCGCGGCGGGCCCGTTAATGGCGATGGTCGCCCATTCCTCGGTCACCGATGTCAGCCAGACCCGCAGATCGGGCCATTCGGTCTGCAGGTAATCCTCCATCATCGCCAGCACACGCGCCGCGCCGCCGGTGGTGGTGGTGACATGGCAGCGGGCCTCGTCAATCCGGGCGATGATACCGTCATCGCGGATATAGCCGTCCTCCCCCAGCAGCAGCGCATAACGGCAGCGCCCGACGGCAAGTTTGGTCAGCGGATTGGTATAAAGCCGGTCGAGGAAGATCAGCGCATCGGGGCCTGTCACCTCGATCTTGCCCAGCGTGGAGGCGTCGAACATCCCGGCGCCTGCGCGGGTGGTGCGGCACTCGCGGGCAACAGCGGCGTGCATGTCCTCCTCCCCTTGGGGGAAATAGCGCGCGCGCCGCCACTGCGCCACCGGCTCGAACACCGCACCATGCGCGCAGGCCCATGGATCAATCGGGGTTTTGCGCGTCGCATGGAACAGCGCGCCGCGTCGATAGCCCGTGAACGCACCGAAGGTTGTGGGCGTGTAGGGCGGGCGGAACGTGGTGAGCCCGACCCGCGTCGCATCTTGCCCCAGCGCATCAGAAGCGATGCGTAATCCATTGATGTTCGACATCTTTCCTTGATCTGTCGCCATGCCATTCGTGGTGTAGCGTTTGACATGCTCGATCGAGCGCATGCCCTCGCTGACCGCTTGGCGCAGGTCCTTGGCGGTGACGTCATTTTGAAAATCGACGAATGCCCGGCCCCGCGTGACCCCCGGCAGATCGCGCAGCGGGGTGCCGCCACCGGAGCGGTCGCCAGTCGTCTGCACGGCCATGGCGGTGGCCTCGTGCCCAAACGCCTGTGCTGCATGCGCGCCCGCCTGCGCGCCATCCTCCAGCGCCGCCGATATTCCCCAGAGCCCCCGCCCGGCGCCGGCGACCCTTGCGGCCTCCAGCGTTGTGTCCGGCAGGTAGGTCGCGGTGGCCTCATCCCAGCGCAGCGTGTTCCTCGTGTGCGAAAACAGGTGCAAAGACGGCGCCCAACCCCCTGACATCAGAACACAATCGCAAGTGACGCCCTGAGCATCCCCGGTCAAATCCTCGCCGTCCCAAGGCGCGATGTGCACCTCGGTCACACGCAGGCGACCCTTGGTGGACACTGGCACATGACCGGGCAGCACATGAATGCCGCGCTGGCCGGCCTCGGCCATCAGCGGCTCAGGCGGAATGGCGCGGGTGTCCGCGATTGCCGCAATTTCCACTCCGGCATCGGCCAGATCGAAGGCTGTATGCCACGCGCTGTCATGGCTGGTCACCACGACCACGCGCCGCCCCGGTAGCACGCCGTAGCGGTTCAGATAGACCTGCGCCGCGCCCGCCAGCAGAATGCCGGGCCGGTCGTTGCCATTAAACACCATCGGCTGTTCCAGCGCGCCCTGCGCCAGCACCACCTGCGCCGCGCGCACTCGCCACAGCCGTTCGCGCGGCAGATCGGCGGGCGCGCTTCCCAAATGATCGCTCAGCCGCTGGCACAGCCCGATCATGTTCTGGTGATAATACCCGATTGCCGTCGTGCGGCTCATGACACGCACGCCCAAATCGCGCAGTTCCGCCAGCGTTGTGGCAAGCCAATCCCACGCCGGTTGCCCCTCGATCTGCAGATGAGGCTCGGACAGAAGCGCGCCACCCGGCTCGGCGCTTTCATCGACCAGCGTCACCTCCAACCCCGCCCGCGCAGCCTCGCGCGCCGCCATCAGCCCGGCAGGCCCCGCGCCGACCACCAGCAGGTCGCAATGGTGAAACCGGGAGGCGTAGCTGTCGGGATCGGCCTGTGTCGGCGCGCGGCCCAGCCCGGCAGAGGCCCGGATCAGCGGCTCATAGACGCGATCCCAGAAGGATTTCGGCCACATGAAGGTTTTGTAGTAAAAGCCTGTGCTCAGAAGCGGATGCAGCCGGTCGTTAACCTCGCCCACGTCATGGCGCAGGGAGGGCCAGCGGTTCTGACTTTCGCAGACCAGCCCCGCACGCAACTCCTGCATTGTCGCGCGGGTGTTGGGCTCCACCCGTGCGCCGTCGCCTGTGCGGCTGGTGCGGATAAGCGCGTTGGGCTCCTCCGATCCGGCGGTCAGGATGCCGCGCGGGCGGTGATATTTGAACGAGCGCCCGACCAGATGGACCCCATGCGCCAGCAGCGCCGAGGCAACAGTGTCGCCGGGATGGCCCGTGATCTCAGCCCCGTCGAAGGTGAAGCTGACGCGCGTGCTGCGATCAACGCGGCCCCGGCTGGCGTGACGAAATGGCCCGCTCATGCGCCTGCCTCCGGCTGAAATGCGGCAGGGTCCGGCGCGGGTTCCCCGACCTTATAGGTCACCAGGAACCGGTCGCTGACCGTATCGCGCAAGGCGTTGAAATACCGCGCACAGCCGTGACTGTGACGCCAGCGCTCATGATGCGGGCCGCGGGCATTGCGGCGGTTGAACAGGTAATCGGCCCATTCCGCATCGCTTAGCGCGGCGGGGTCAGCAGGGCGCAGAAGATGAGCCTCACCGGCATAGGTGAATTCCAGCTCCGGCAGGGCCTCATTGCAGTGGGGGCAGTGGATCAGCAGCATGGGCAGGCTTTCGGGCTTGGGCGCGTCAATGAGCGACGGCAGCAGCAGCGGCTTCGTCGATCAGGCGGCCGGTGCGGAACCGGTCGAGGGTGAAGGGCGCGTTGATGGGATGGGGCGCATCGCGCGCGATGGTATGGGCCAGCAGATGCGCCGCGCCGGGTGTCGCTTTGAACCCGCCCGTGCCCCAGCCGCAATTGACGTAAAGCCCCGGCACCGGCGTCTTGCCCAGAATGGGAGAGCGGTCAGGCGTCACATCCACGATCCCGCCCCATTTGCGCAACATCCGCATCCGGGTAAACAGCGGAAATATCTCGCAGATCGAGGCCAGCGTATGCTCGATCAACGGCAGACCGCCACGTTGGGAATAGCTGGTATATTGATCGGTGCCCGAGCCGATCACCAGCTCGCCCTTATCGGATTGACTGATATAGGCATGCACCGCATTCGACATCACCACGCAGGGAAAGACCGGCTTTACCGGCTCCGACACCAGCGCCTGCAGGGGGAAGCTTTCCAACGGCAGGCGCAGGCCCGCACTATCCATCACGACGGAGGTATGGCCTGCCGCCGCCACGGCGACCTTGCGCGCGCGGATCACGCCACGCGCGGTCTCCACGCCCCTTACCGCGCCGTCCGCGCCGCGGCGGATCGCCGTTACCGGGCAATTCTGGATGATATCGACGCCCCGCGCCGCCGCTGCGCGGGCATAGCCCCACGCCACCGCATCATGGCGCGCGGTCCCGGCGCGCCGTTGCAACGCCGCGCCCAGAACCGGGTAGCGCGCATGGGGGGAGATATCGAGCGGCGGACAGAATGCCTGCGCCTGCTCCGGCGTCAGCCATGCATTGTCGACCCCGTTGAGGCGATTGGAATGCACATGCCGCTGAGAGCTCTGCACATCATGCACGGTATGCGCCAGCATCATCACGCCGCGCTTGGAAAACATGACGTTGTAGTTCAGCTCCTGCGCCAAACCATCCCATAGATCGACGGCATGATCGTAAAGGCGCGCGCTTTCGTCATAGAGGTAATTGGAGCGGATGATCGTGGTGTTGCGCCCGGTATTGCCGCCACCAAGCCAACCCTTGTCGATCACGGCGACATTGGTGATCCCGTGCTCGCGCGCAAGGTAATAGGCCGCGCCAAGCCCGTGCCCCCCCGCGCCCACGATCACCACATCATATTCGGCCTTGGGCTGCGCGTCTGGCCACTGGCTGGTCCAGCCCTTGTTCCGGTTAAACGCGTGGCGCAGCAGCGATAGCGCGGAGAAATGGGTCATGCGGGCCGTCCTGTCTCTAGCACTGGTTCAGCATTAGCGGAGGGCGGCTTGTCTGACGTGGATATTTGCGACACTCTCGCGGCATATATACGACAGCTTGGCCGCTCCCCATGATACCGCACCCCGTTTCCTCCCGCCCCCCGCAGCTGCGCATCGGCCTTCTGCTGGCCCGGCGATTCACCCTGTCGGCGTTTGGCAATTTCGTGGATGTGTTGCGTCTTGCGGCGGATGAGGGCGATCAATCCCGTCCAATCCGCTGTGACTGGCATGTGTTGGCGGCGGATGCGACGCCGGTTCCATCCTCCAGCGGGATCAGCGTGACCCCCGATGCGCGGCTGAGCGATCCGGCGGAGTATGACTACATCGCCGTTGTGGGCGGATTGCTGGGCGCGCCACAGCCGCTGGCACCTGCGCAACTGGCCTACCTCCACCGTGCCGCCCGCGCGGGCATCCCGCTGATCGGCCTGTGCACCGGGGCGTTCATTTTGCATGATGCCGGGCTGATGGACGGGTATCGCTGCTGCGTCAGTTGGTTTCACCACAATGATTTTGCGGCGCGTGATGGCGGGCTGCACCCGATCAGCGACCGCATTTTCGTCGTGGACCGCGACCGGCTGACCTGTGCGGGTGGTGTCGGCGCGGCGCATCTGGCCGCGTGGTTGGTGGACCGGCATGTGGGATCGTCGGCTGCCCATAAAAGCCTGAACATCATGCTGGTGGAGCCTGCGACCACCGATAACGATCCCGGACAGGAGCCACAGCCTGCCCTGCCCCTGACCCTGCGCTGCAACGATCCGCTGGTGCGACGCGCGCTGCTGCGAATGCAAGACAGCCTCGACGCGCCGGTGACGGTGGCGACGCTGGCGGAGAGCATAGGCGTCACGCGACGGCGGTTGGAGCGGCATTTTCGCGCCGCGCTCGGCATGTCACCGGCGCAGGCCGGGATGCTGCTGCGGCTGGCACAGGCGCGGCATCTGCTGCGGCACAGTCGGCGCAGCGTCACCGCAATCGCGCAGGCCACCGGATTTTGCGACATGCCGCATCTGGCGCGGGTGTTTCGACGGCATGAAGGCATGACACCCGGCGATTACCGCGCCGGGGTCGATGCGCCAGTAAACATGTCGGATGGAAAGGACCGGATCGCTGAGGCCCCGTAAGCCCACGCGATCCGGCCCGATCAATCAGCCCAACAGCAGGCGGGCTTCGTGCTTCTTGGCCACCATGCGCGAGGCGGAAAATGCCTCGGTTCCGCGGGTGGTCCGTAGCTCAGGGAACAGCGCAAAGATCTCCTCGCGCTGCGGCTGGCCAAGCCCGTCCAGCGAGTAATCCCCCGGCTGGAAGCTTTCGGTCCATGCGCCATCGGCCATGATCACCTCGTGCTGCTCACACATGATATGGACATAGGTGACACCGCGGGCCGGCTGGACCTTATCGATGCCCTCTTGGCTGACCATATGCTTGGCGGAGACCAGAACTTCGCGATGCTCCATCAGCAACTCGGCCCGATTGCCGGTGACCAGCATGCGGTGGCTGGGCGAGACCAGCATGTCGACTTCGGGACAGTTCGGCCCGATTGACCCAGCCCGGATCAAAACAGGGCGCAGTTGCTCGTTTTGCGCGAGTTCCTCCGCAGAGAGCTGCCGCGCGCCAGTCCAGGAAATCGTCTGGAACCCGTTATCGCGGGTCAGCACCCGGTCGCCCTGCTTCAGCGTCTCGACGGGCACCAGCCCGCGGGCGGTGGCGATCTGCGCGCCGGGGGTGAAGCAGATGCACTGCTCGGGGCGCTCGATATTTTCGACCGAGCGGATTGCACCGATATCCTGAAAATTGACGCGCGTGCCGTCATCCAACGTGGCGTAGCCGCCATCTTGCAGGTCATCGTCGATATGGTCGTCTTCGTCGACGATCTGACGCATCTCACCGGGCGACAGGGTGAATGTCTCACCGCTTTCCAGCGTCACCCGCACCGGGCCCTCGACGTAGAGAACGTCGTTCAGATCCTGACCGGAGGCAGACCCGCCCTTGGACCCGCCATCGCCGCCATAGACCGTGTCCACGCCGCCGCCCTGACGGCCGACATAGAAGGAGTCGCCGCCGATGGAGGAACCTGAGCCCGTCCCAGACCCATTTTTGCCGCCATACATGATGTCATTGCCGGCGCCGCCGTAGAGCTGGTCGTTCCCCGTCCCGCCATAAAGCTTATCGTCGCCGTCATCGCCGCACAGGATGTCGTCACCCTTGCCGCCACGCAGCGTGTCATTATTGGCGTTGCCCGCCAGCACGTCATCGCCGGTGCCGCCTTCGAGCGTGTCGTCGCCGTCACCGCCCGCGAGGACATCGTCGCCCTTGCCGCCGTAGAGCTTGTCCTGACCCTGACCGCCAAACAGCCGATCATCGCCGGTGCCGCCGTAGATCGTGTCGTCACCGTCATCGCCATAGGCGGTGTCGTTGCCCTTGCCGCCATAGATCTCGTCCTGACCCTGACCACCATAAAGCGTATCATTGCCGGAGCCGCCGTCGAGGGTGTCATCGCCCTGACCGCCGTCGAGCATGTCATTGCCCTTGCCGCCGTCAAGCTCGTCCTGACCACCGCCCCCATAGAGCGTGTCATCGCCGGAGCCGCCGTCGAGGGTATCGTCGCCCTCTCCCCCGTCGAGCAGGTCATCGCCGCCGCCGCCGGAAATATTATCCTGACCGCCTTCGCCGTAGAGCATGTCATCATCGGCGTCGGAGTGGGAACTGCCGGAGCCTGATCCGCTGGAGCCGGAACCCGATCCGCCGGTGATGGTGTCGTTGCCCTCACCGCCATAGATCGTATCGCGACCCCGCCCACCATCGAGCGTATCGTCGCCGTTGCCGCCGTAGATCAGGTCGTCACCGTCGTCGCCGTCAATCTCGTCATGGCCGTCTCGACCACGCAGCGTGTCATTGCCGGCACCACCCGAAATTTTATCGTCTTCATTCGTGCCGTTGATCTCGTTATCGTTCGAGTCACCTTTGAAATCAGCCATCATGCTTTCCTTGGCAGCCTGAACATGCAGCGCATCCAGGTCGTGGAGTTCGCTTCTGCGCCGCTCCCCCCGGTGTGAACGCAAAATATCAGTTTGATTTATATCGCATTTCTTAGAAGGCGAGAAACAGCTTACCCGCTGACGCCCCGGTCACAGCGGCGCGAGTCGGGGCGCGCGATTGTGATCTGCGCAGCGCTGACTGGCCTAGGATGCTGTATTGTGACAGTATTCCGCGACGCTCGGGTCAGATTAGCCGTGGGAACGTCGATGAATTATTTCTGCAATCGAACCAAACAGTTTCCAGAAATGCGCTAACAATATGCGAGTGACTGAAATCGTTACATCTTTAGAGTGTATTCGGCGCGAATCAAGTTGCATTCCAGCGTGGGAAGGCTTGCGATGCACTCTGCCAGACTTCGGGCCCGAATGCCTAGCGCTGGCAGCCCGGCTATGAGCGTTCCTGTCCCCCCAAATGACGGACCTCCCGGCGCCGATACCGCTGCGCGCGCGGCGGAGACCCTGTTTGGTCGCCCGGTCGAACGGATCACCGGCCCCGGCGGCGCACGGCGGGCCAGTCTGCGGGTGCATTTCGACGATCACACCGTCATCGCCTCCTGGCGGGCCGATCCGGACCGGCGCGCCCGAGAAGTCGCCTTGCTGACGCATCTCACGGAGGCAGGCGCCGACGTGCCGCGTCCTTTGGGCCAATGCGATGGTTGGAGCTTTCAGTCCGATGCGGGCAGCCGCCGCCTGACCAGCGCCTTGCTGCGCCGCGACGGCGCGGCGCGCGACGATCTGGCCGCCGTTGCCTGTGAAAGCCTGCTGAGGCTCAAGGCTCTTGCCCGCGGCAACGGGTTTCTTGCAGGCCTGTCGCCCATCGCGAATGGTCCGGGGTGGCTCAGCCGGTTTGCCGAGGGGCCGCGCCTGCTGGGCGCGCAGCTGCACCGCCCCGCGCCCGCCTATGATGCCGAGGCATTGGCAAGCGGCATGACCAGCCTGCCCTTGGCCTTCATCAAGTGGGATGCGCGCCCCGGCAATGCCGCCCTATCCGATGATGGCCGGGTGATCTGGTTCGATTGGGAGGATTACGGCCGCCGCGGCGGGGTCGAGGATGCCGCGTTTCTGGTGGCCGATGAATTCTGGCCCATTCCAGCGGCGCGATCACTCGACATCCTCAATGCGACGGGCTTTGTGACTCCACGCGCCTTGCCGCTGTTTTTGCGCTTTTCGGTGCTGCATGCGGTGCAGCGCTGCCGATTGATCATCGCCCAGCGCGACCGGCATGGATGGTTCGACCCCGACCGGGCGCGGCGCTACGACCGGATCGGCACCGATCCCATGCTGCTGGCCGCCTGCGCGGAGAATGCAGCTGATCTGGCCACGCGCGACCGGCTGACCGCACCGCTAAGCCAATGGCTGGAACGCATCGCAGATGCCGCGCGCACCGAGGCCCAAGCCCGCGCCATGCCAGAGTGACGGCTGACTAACGCCCCCCCTGACGGGGCACACATCAGGCCCCGAACCCAACCTGCAATGCCCTGCGCCGGGTCTAGCCGCCCCCCCATCGCGCAGCGGGGTCTCGCGGCATACGGGGTCAGACCAACTCGAACCGGATGTCCTGCGCACCGTCCCACAGCACTTTGGGTCCGATCTCGGCCAGTTTATCGAGGTTCGATGTCAGCGTGATGAAATGATTACCCGCCAGTTGCCCCATCTTCGACGCGAAGTGCACGCCGCCATAGGCCAGCAGGATCTCGGTCTCGGAAATGCCGCCCGGATAGAGGATGAATTGGCCCGGCGCCGGATAGCTGGTGTGGTTTTCGTAAGTAACGCCGAAGTCGGTCTCGCCCAGCGGAATCCATACGCCCTCGCCGCTCCAGCGGACATGCACCACCTTGCTGACATAGGGCATCTGCGCGCGAAACGCCGCGACGGTTCTCGGCGCCGCGGCCTCTTCAAATCGCGCGTCGAAGTCGATGCCGGCGATGGTGACTTTCAGTTGGGTCATAATGCGTCCTTACAGTCCTGTCTGATATCGCGGAACCGCGCATGGCGCGTCACTCCGCTGCACGAGTAGTCTAGGCCTCAAGGTCCAAGGTTTGGCCCCGCAGGTTTCTTTCGCCATTGCCCCTCGGTCGCGGGGGCCGTTCTGTTTCCAGACCTCATGGCATCCGGTCAGTCTTTACCTTTCTGTCGCACGTTCGTCATTCAACCGTCAGATAAAAATGAGACCTCGCGTGCAGCGATGGCCTGCCTCCCGCCGACCATCCTCAGCCATGCGCCAAAGGAACACATCATGGATATCAAGAAGACCGTCGACCTGTCCTGGGATGACTTCGATGAGTTGCGCTCGCCGCGTTCGGCGGAGACCGAATTCGATCAGGTCGTGGACCGCGCCGTGTCGCGTCGCGGCTTTCTCGGCGGGGCGCTGGCATTCGGGTCCGGCACGGCCGTGTTCGGCGCGGGCGTATTGGGTCAGGTGGGGCGCGCGCAGGCACAGACCAGCGCCTTTGCCTTCACCCCCGTCCCCGCTGGCACCGGCTTCGATCTGACCGTGCCCGAGGGCTATCAGTGGAAACCGCTGGTGCGCTGGGGCGATGCCCTGTGGTCCGAGGCTGAGGGAGCCTATGACACCGACGGCATGGTGTCCGTGGCGATGTCCGACAAGGTGTTTGGCGAGAACACCGACGGGATGGAAACCTTCGAGGTTGAGGGCCGCACGGTGCTGACCATCAATTCCGAATATGCCAACCCGCAGATCAACCTGCCCGAAGCCTCCGAAGGCATGGCCGCCACCGCCGATGAGGTGACGCTGCTGAAAAACATCCAAGGCGTGACGGTGATGGAAATCGCCGATACCGGCGCCGGGTTCGAAGTGGTCAAGGACAGCCCCCTGAACCGCCGCATCACCCATGACACGCCGATGACCATGGACGGTCCCGCCGCCGGTCACGCGCTGGTGCAGACCAATGCCGATCCCGAAGGCCGTTCGCCCAAGGGCACGATGAACAACTGCGGCTCGGGTCGCACGCTGTGGGGCACCTATCTGACCTGCGAAGAAAACTTTAACGGCTACTTCGGTGCCACGGGCGAAGTCACCCAGACCGAAGGGTATGACCGCTACGGCATCGGCGGCGAAGGGCGCTACGCCTATGAGAAATTCGACCCCCGGTTCGACCTGACCGCGGAGCCGAATGAGCCCAACCGCCACGGCTGGATCACGGAAATCGACCCTGCAGATCCCGAAAGCACCCCGGTCAAGCATTCCGCTCTGGGCCGGTTCAAGCACGAGAATGCCGCGATGGTGCAGGCCGCCGATGGCCGCGTCGTGGTCTATATGGGCGATGATGAGCGCGGCGAGTTCATCTACCGCTACGTCTCCAACGGCACATGGGCCGAGGGCCAGCCGACTGATGGCCTGCTGTCGGATGGCACGCTGCATGTCGCAAAGTTCAATGACGACCAAACCGGCGCGTGGCTCCCCCTGACGCCCGAAAGCACCGGCATGGCAATCGAGGAGATCCTCGTCTTCGCCCGTATGGCAGGCTCGAAGGTGGGCGCCACCACCATGGACCGCCCCGAATGGATCGCGACCAACCCGCTGCGGGCAGAGGTCTATTGTGCGCTGACCAACAACAAGAACCGCGGCGTCAGCGGCAATGCCGGCGGCGACGCGGCGCCGGTCGGCGGCCCCAACCCGCGCGAGGTCAATAATTACGGCCAGATCGTGCGTTGGTGGCCCACGGACGAAGATCACGGCGCAGATACGTTCAGCTGGGATCTCTACGTCATGGCCGGCAACCCCACCGCCGCCGAAGGCCTGTATCGCGGCTCCGCCAATGTCACGCCCGGCAATATGTTCAATTCGCCCGATGGCATGGTGTTCAGCTCCGATGGCATGCTGTGGATCCAGACCGATGGTGATGACAGCAATGAGGGCGAATTCGAGGGCATGGGCAACAACCAGATGCTTGTCGGCAATCCCGAAACCGGCGAGATCGCGCGCTTCCTGACCGCGCCCAACGGGGCGGAGGTCACAGGCCTTACTTGGTCGCTCGACCGCAAGGTGGCCTTTGTCGGCATTCAGCATCCCGGCGGCTCCTGGCCCGATGGCGCGGGCAAACCCCGTTCCGCCGTGGTCGCGGTCTGGCGCGAGGATGGCGCGACCATCGGCTAAGCCTGATTTGGGTGAGCGAATAAAGGGGGCGGCGCCGCAGGGTGCTGCCCCTTTTACCTAGGCGCGAGGGGCGCAGCTCTGTCGTTCAGGCGACCGCGCGCGCCAGTATCGACGCTCCCCATAAAGCATCGCCACCTTGGTGGCCCGGACCGCCGCAGCGCCTGTCCGGCCCCGAACCAGATCAGGCAGGATGGGTAGACCACGGCGCATGAGTTTCGACGCTGAGGGCATCCGCTTCGCTTGCCCGAATTCCTCGGCCCGCGCCGCGCGCCCTTCGCCGATCAGAACATAGCGCCGCATCACCTCCCGCAGCGACATCTCACGCCGCTTGACCTGATGATGGACCAAGGCCTCGGGGACATACCAAAACGAGTGATCGTCCGAGCCAAGGATCTGGCGCACGAATTTGGTATCCTCACCGCCCAGCCGGGTGCCCGGCGCGCCGAAATTCGCAGCGCCCGTGCAGAAGCGTACCGCCCCCACGGCCTGCCAACGGACAAACAGGTTGCCGCCCTTCGCCTGATGGAAGGGTTGCGGGCCATCCTGTCGACCCGATGGCGTGCAGCCGTAAGCGCGACCGGCATCCGTCATGTGCCGCAGCCAACTGGACGAAGGCCGGGCCCAATCCGGGCGGATCTGCCCCGAAAACACGACGCAGTCCGGCTGCGCGCGTGCGGCCTCCAGATAGGCCGAAAGCCAGCCTTCGCTGATCGTGATGTCATCGTCGATAAAGGCGATGAATTCATCATCCGCCATAGAGAGCGCCCGGTTAAGGGCAAAGGATTTCCCGCGTCGCGCCTCATATAGGCAGGTTACATTCCCCTCAGGCCGGAACCCCGCGAAAACCTCGGATGTGGCGTCATCGCTGGCATTGTCTACCAAGATATATTGGACCGGCAATTCGGGGAGCGTGGCGCGCGTCAGCGCCGCAAGCGTGGTGGGGAGCCGCGCCGCGCCGTTATGCGAAGCGACGACGATTGTGATCCCGTTCATGCAAGCGGACCTCCCCACTCCGCAAAACCTGTCTGCTATGAAGGGATACCAGATCGCCCTAGGGCGCAACCCATGCCGGTGGCGTTACAATGTTCCGGCCCGATCAAAGAAGGCTCAGACCTCGGCGCGGAAGGCGTTCAGCAATGCCGTGGTTTGTTCTGCCAGCACGCTGACATCGGCCCCGATCGCCACGAATGTTGCGCCTGCATCGATGTAGCGCCGCGCCAGCGCCCGATTGACCGTCAGCACCCCCGCAGGCTTGCCCAGTTCAACGATCCGGCGAATTGCGGCCTCCACGGCGTCGACCACATCCGGGTGATCGGGCTGGTCCAGATGCCCCATATCGGCAGCCAGATCGGCAGGGCCGATGAACACGCCATCGACGCCGTCGGTGGTGGTGATCGCGTCGAGGGCATCAATGCCCGCGCAGCTTTCGATCTGGACCAGCAGGCAGACCTGCTCATCGGCGGTCCGGGCATAATCGGTGTCGCGATTGAACGACGACGCCCGCGCCATTCCAGCGCCAAGCCCACGAATGCCATGCGGCGGATAGCGCATCGCCCGTGCCAGCGTCTGCGCCTGCGCGCCGCTTTCAACCATTGGGATCAGGATGGTCTGCGCGCCCATATCGAGGAGCTGCTTGATGAGGCTTGTCTCCCCCACCGGCGGGCGGACAAGAGCATGGCTGCCGCCGCGCCCGATTGCCTGCAACTGTGCCAATATGCTGGGAATATCATTGGGCGCGTGCTCCCCATCGATCAGCAGCCAGTCATAGCCCGCCCCGGCGCAAATCTCGGTCGTATAGGCGTTGGCAAGCGCCAGCCACAGCCCGTATTGCAGGCGGCCCTCTTTCAGCGCGGATTTGAACGGGTTCGGCAAGGCGGGCATGGGCGATCCTTTTCGGAGGGGAGACGTCATAGCGTGGCCCACGCAACGAACAGCATCGCGACTGGCACGGCAAGAAGGTTCCGACGCGAGGAGCCCGTGCGACCCCTAACCCCTGCCCCGCGCGTCCCGACAGTCGCGCACCGCAGATAGGGCGCGCCACTGAGCACCGATCCTCTCCGGCTATTCGGTGTCGGGCTTATCCGTGCGCGGTGTCTTACGGTCGGATAACGCGGCGGCGAGAGACTGGATCAATTGCTCTGCCGCAATCGGCTTCTCCACCCATGGCGCGTCTTTCAGCTCATTTGGGGTGTCGATCACCCGCGAATAGCCGGTGGCGAACACGAAAGGAATCTCTCGCGCGCGCACGACTTGCGCGGCGGGCCAGACAAATTCCCCGTTCAGGTTTATGTCGAGCACGGCTGCGTCGAAACTCTCGGCGCCGACGACATTCAAGGCCTCGTTGAGCGTGGTGACCGGACCGATCACCGAACATCCCGCTGCACGCAAGGCGGCCGTGGTCTCCTGACCGACCAGATGCTCATCATCGACCACAAGGACCTTCATGGCTTGCAGCGCGGCGCGATCTCCGGCGGGGGAGACGGGCGTGTCGGACGTGGGTGCGACAGTGGTATCTTTCGCGCGCAGAATATCGAGCGGCAGTTCGATCCGCGCCTGAAGCCCGGCAGGCGCGAAATCAAGCGTGACGTCGCCACCCAGATCGGCGGCCAGCATCCGCTCGATCAGGATCGACCCAAATCCCCGGCGACTGGGAGGGGCCTCAATGGCCGGGCCGTCACGTTCCTGCCAGTCAAAGATCAGCATATCGTCCCCGGCGAAATGCCACCGGGCGAAGACCCGGCCTTCGGGACGCGACAGCGCGCCATATTTCGCGGCGTTCGTCACCATTTCATGCAGGGCGAGTGTCAGGGTCTGCGCGGCCTTCGGTGTAACCTTCAGGTCCGGCCCCTCGACCACGATACGCCCGCCGCCTTCTGCGCGATGCGGCGAGATCGCGTTTTCCACCAACGCCTCGAATGACGCGCCTTCCCAGCGTCCGCGCGCCAGCAGCGCGTGGGACTGTGCTAGAGCGGAGATACGACCGATCAGCAACTCCGCCGCCTCGGGACCAAGCTCCTGTCCGCGGGCCAAGCTTTGGCGGGCAATCGATTGGACCACCGCAAGAATGTTCTTCACCCGGTGATCCAGCTCGGCCATCAGCATGTTGCTGTGTTCTTCGGAGCGTTTGTAATCAGTCACATCGCGCACAAATCCTGTGCCCTGCGTGGGCAGCTCTTCGCCCGCATCCTGAAACACGCCGGTGGCATGAACATGGCGCAGGCTGCCGTCGGGATGGACGATGCGGTAGGCCAGCTCAAAGGCCCGCCCGCCGTTCACGCAATCGCTGACCTCGCTCTCAAGAGTGGCGCGATCCTCGGGGTGGACGCGCTCAAACCATTCGGTGACGGATATGGTCGCATCGTCAAACCCCAGTATTTCGCGACCGCAGGGGTCAAGTGTGGCGTCGCCGGTGCCCAGATCCCATGTCACCCAGCCGAGACTGGACGCATTCGTGGCAAGCGCCAGCGCATCGCGGGTTTCCCGCAGGTCTTGTTCGCTCAGGCGGCGGGCCTCTTCTGACCGAATGCTTTCGACCGCCGCATGGGTGCGCTGCGCGATTTCCTCGGCCAGCGCGATGTCTGCCGGGTCCCAGAACTTGGGCTGTGCCGAATGAATAGCGAGCACCGCGACAAGCTGCCCGTCCCGCACATGGGGCACGTTCAAAAACGCGCGGATGCCACGTTGGTCAAATGCCTCAAGGGCCTCGGGCGTCGCGGTCCGGGGGTCTTCGCGCACGTCATCAATGACGATGCTCTGCCCGGCCTTCAGATCCGCTATGAAGGCGGGCCCGAATTCCTGAAGCCTGTGTCGACCGACATTGCTCGGCATGCTGCCATTGTTCCAGTCGCTATCGATCAGCGCGTAATTCCCGGCCTCGTCAATCGCGGCATAGGCGCTTTGTTCGACATCAAAATGGCGGGCAAGGAGGGCCGCAGCCTCATGGCTGAGCGCGGCGGGATCGCGCAAGGTGCGAAAGCTTTCGGTCAGGTTCACCCGCAGCCGCGCGCGGCGCTCCTCCATCACCTGTTCGGTGATTTCCAGACAGGGGCACAAAAAGCCCTGAACCTCACCATCCGCGCCGCGCACGGGCGTATAGGAAAACGAGAAATGCGTTTCCTCCAGATACCCCTTGCGCATCATCATCAAGGGAATGTCTTCCATATGCAGCGCTTCGCCCGCATAGGCCTGCGCGACAATGGGCTCGAGATCTTGCCAGATTTCTTCCCAGATGACCTCGAACGGCTGGCCCAGCGCAGGATGCTTTGCGGCAAGGATTTCGGCGTAGGGGTCGTTATAAAGGCAGGTGCGCTCCGGCCCCCAGACGATGAACATCGGCTGGCTGGAACTTAGCATGAGATCAAGCAGCACACGCAAAACCTGCGGCCACTCCTCGACCGGTCCAAGCGGTGTGCTGTCCCAGTCAAATGCACGGATCAACTGGCCCATTTCACCGCCAGCGGCAGAGCGCGCTTCGCTCCCGGTAGTATCGACGTGCAAAAGGCATCTCCCATTCGGTCTGGCGGCGTGGGAGCATACCCCCGGGCCTAGTGGATAGAGTTACGCGAACTGTGCGTCACCGCCCCGGTCGCCTTGTCGTGTTCGTGGCCCCCCGTTCGCCGTCTCTGTGTTGAGACGCTGACAATCGAGCGGATTGGCCCTGCCTTTTTTCCGTATTCTGTAGCCACTTGGCAAACGCTAACGAAGACGAAGTGGTTCCTGCGGGGGAGTGTTGCGCACAGGCTTGTCAGCACTTCGTGAACCGCTCAGCAGCCCCTCCGCGACAGACGAGGATGACGCGCTATTGCTGATCGATCTCCGTGCCCAATCGCTTGGCCAGCACCGAGGGCGTTGTGGGCTTGGTAAAGACTTCCAGTTCGGGATGGGCCTCCCGCAGGCGTTGCGGAAGACCGACGCCCGTATGCACCACAACCGGGATGTCGGGACGCAACGCATCCAGCACCGGACCAATATCCCCATCGGGCAGGTCGACATCGACAATGGCTGCATCCGGACGACCGGTCGCGATCAATGACAGCGCCTGCGCCACGGTGGACGCGGGCCCTATGGCTGTGCCGCCCGCATCCTCGACCCCGAAGGCAAGGTTCAGCGAGATGAAGGGCTCATCCTCCACGATGAGGATCTTGAGCCCGTCGAGATACAGAAAGGAGTCAGTCATAATATCACTTTCCATTCTTACTGCGCCAACCGCTCGATCGAGGCGGTCAATCGTATCGTCACCCCGGTCGGGTCCCAGACATAATCGATGGAGCCATCCAGCTGGCCAGTCGCGCTGAGCCTTGCAAGCTTGCTGCCGAAGCCGCTTTGTTTCGGGGGGCCTGTCACTTCCGGTCCGCCGGTCTCGGACCATTCGAGATGCATCATCTCATCCTCCTGCGTCCAGACGACGCGAACCCGGCCACCCGCTGCGCTAAGCGCCCCGTATTTCGCGGCATTGGTCGCCAGCTCATGGAGGATAAGCGCGAAGCTGGTCGTCGCGGTGGGGCCCAGTTCCAGCGGCGGGCCCGCAATATCAAGCGCAGCGGGACGGCCTTCGACATGGGGGGCCATGACCACCTCGATCAATTTGTCGAGTCCGCTTGGCATCACATCGCCCTCGCCGGAGGTGATGGAGCTGCTGATAAGCTCATGCGCGCGGGCAAGCGCAAGCACCCGTCCCGAAAGCGTCTCGGCCAATTCCGCCACGCTGTTGGCATGGCGCGCAGTCATGGTGATCATCCCGGCGGTGATCGAGAACAGATTTTTCACCCGATGGTTCAATTCGCGCATCAGCAGCTGGCGCGCTTCCTCCCCGCGTTTGCGTTCGCTGATATCGAGGATGTTGCAGACCGCGCCCTGAAGCTCGCCCTGCCAATAGACCGGACGCACCCAGTATTCGACGGGAAACGAACTGCCATCGGTGCGATAGAAAATTTCGTTATCGACATGTGCCATGCCGCCGATCGAGGCGACGCGATAGATCGGACAGTCCTCGCGTTTGTAAGGCGTGCCATCGGCGTGGGTGTGGTGGATCGTATCATGCAGCTGCTTGCCGACGACCTGATCTTCGCGTTCAAAGCCGAGCATGCGCAGGAACGCCGCGTTGCACCGCGTGGCCCGCCCATCTGTCCCGACCGCGTAGAACCCGTCAGCGGTAGAATCGAGCAGCAGCGCCAGATCGGCCTCGCGCCGTTCCAGATCCGCCTCGATGCGGCGGCGTTGTTCGATATCCAGCAGAACACCGGGGAAGCGCACAGCCTGCCCCGCTTCGTCCAACTCGCAAACGCCGCTTGCCTCAACCCAGCGATAGTTGCCGTCGGCATGACACGCACGATATTCCGCGCGATACACACCGCCCGCCCGCACGGAGGCTTCGATCAGCGCATGGACGCGCTCGCGATCATCGGGATGCACAGAGGCCGTCGCCTCGGTAAGTGGAATGCCGGTGCGACACTGCTCGGGGTTCAGCCCGAAAGCCCGCCCGAAACGTTCGTCGGCGGTGATGCAGTCTTCGGGCACATGCCAGATCCAAGTGCCGATAATCGCCCCGGCATCGAGCGCCAGTTCCATCCGTTCCTGCGCCAGTTCCAGATCACCCTTGATCCGGATCAGATCATTTTCGGCCCGGCGGCGCACTTCGATCTCGCGCTGTGCGGATCGATACAGCCGCGCGTTATCCACGGCGATCGAAGCCTGCCCGGCCAGGCCGTCCATCAGCTTCTCATGATGCGCGGAGAAGCGCCCCGGCTCTTCATGTCCGAAAAACAGCGCGCCCAGCACTTCGCCCGTCCGCGATATCACCGGCACGGCAAGGTAGCTGCGGACCGGCAGATGGCCCTTGGGCATGCCGCGATAGGGGGCGTTCTTGGCGTAGCGCGGATCGCGCGTGATGTCGTCGGACCGCACGATGCCCACCCCGGCGAAGGTCGGCTCGAAAACCTGCGTGTTGCGCGGCATGGGAAAATCGCTGAACGCCGCGCTGTCCACCCCGGACAGGGTGTAGAGCATGTAGCTTTCATTCACCTTGTCGACGATGTTGTAGAAAAACGCCCCGAATTGCGCGCCGGTCAGCTCGACCCCCGCATCGGTGACCATCTGCACCAGCGCCTCATGATCCAGTTCCGCCGCAACCCCGGCCCCGGTCCGGTTCAGCGTTTCAAGCACCCGTTTTTGATCGTTCAGCGCCTCCTGCGCCGCATAGCGCTCAAGGATCAGCGCCGACACGCGCGACACCAGATCCAGAAACTCTCGCTGTCGCACCGAAGGCAGACCCGGCTGGGTGTTATAGATTGCAAAGGCGCCCAGCACCTTGCTGCGCGCGCCCAGCACCGGACTGGACCAGCACGCGCGCAGACCCAGCGACAAGGGAAGGTCACGGCACTCCTGCCACAGCGGATCGGTGTCGATGTCGGCGACCATCACCGGGGCCGCGCGATAGGCCGCAGTGCCGCATGATCCCGCCACCGGTCCGATGGGCAGGCCATCAATGACCTTGATGTAATCGGCGCTCAGGCCGACCGACGCGCCGTGGTGCAGCTTGTCGTCATTGTCATTGGTCAGCAGGATCGAACAGACCGTCTGTGGCCCGAGGACGGTTTGCGCCGCGCTTACCACTTCTTCGAGGATCAGCTGCAATGGCCGCTCTTGCAGCGTCAATTCCAGAAGTTTGTGTTGGAAGCGCTGCAATTCATCTGCGTCTGAGCCGCCCTCATCCGACTGACGGTCGACAAGCCGTGCAACGGGATCGAGGACAGTGCACAGCATCCCGCCCGAGCGCCCGAGGTCATCGCCCACGGGGCTGATAAGGATGTCATGTTCCATCCCCTCCGCATCGGGTTGCAGCTGCGCCGATAGCCGCGCCGCTTCCCCGCGCCCGACGGCAGACCCCAAGGCGTGCCAAAGTTTGGCCAGACCTTCCGCAGCAGGCCGCCCGAGCGCGGCGGGATGCGCCGCGCCAACAAGGGCTCGTGCCGCGTCATTGTAGAAGACAAAATGACGAGCGTCCCAGAACAGGATCGTCGGAAGCGGCGAGGCCAGCATGATTTGCAACGAGGTCCGCAAAGCGGCGGACCAATCGTCCGGGCAACCGAGGGGGTGCGTGTCCCACGCGCGCGCCTCGATCAGCGCCCCGACCTCCCCCCCTGCCAAGAGGAAGGCCAGCCTTCTGTCACTATCCGAAATCATGCCTGCGCCCCGTTGTTTGCGCGTCATATAGCACGCGCAAATGGGCGGACAACCGGACGCGAACGCCGCTCGGCGGAAAGCCTTCATGACGCCGCGAACCCCGCTGGCAGAGCATGATCGCAGCCACGCCACCGGAGGCGTTTGATACCACGCAGGCTGAAAACTTGTATGCGTCAGGCCGGTCCCCAGCGAACAGCACCGCCCCTATTTGGCGTCGTCCTTGGCCGCGCTCAGCGCCTGTTCCAGCGCCTCGATTTTCGGCTGGGTCAAACTCACAGGATTGGGGAAATCAGGATCGGGAATATCGCCGGACAGGACGCGGCTCAGGTCAAAGGCCTGCGCCGTGTCATATCCCCGCAAATCCTCCCATGTGACCGGGACCGCGACCGGCGCACCTTCCCGTGCGCGCAGGGAAAACGGCGCAATGGCGGTGGCCCCCCGCTCGTTGCGCAGCCAGTCGATAAAAATCCGACCCTTGCGCTTTGCCTTGGACATGGTGGCCACGAACCGCTCTGGCTCCTCGGAGGCGAGCAGGGTTGAGAATATGCGGGAGTAAAGCTTCACCGTATCCCAGCCCGCGACGCGGCGCAGCGGAACGACGACATGCACACCTTTGCCGCCTGACAGAAGCGGCCAACTTGGCAAGCCCAGCGCCTGCAAGCGATCGCGCAGATCACAAGCGGCGGCGGTCACATCGGCAAAGCTAAGACCCGGATCGGGATCGAGATCGAACACCATGCGATCCGGCCTGTCGAGCCGGTCCCGTCGGCTGCCCCAGATATGCAGCTCCAACGCCCCCATCTGCGCCGCCCCCACCAAACCGGCGGCATCGGTGACATACATATAGCTGGCCGTCGCGCCATCTGCCTCCTCCAGCGACATCTCGCGGATCGCGTCCGGAAATCCCTTGCCCGCGTGCTTTTGAAAGAATGTCTCGCCCGTCAGGCCTTCGGGCAGGCGCAGCAATGACAAAGGCCGGTCAGCCGCGAAAGGCAGGATACGCTCGGCCATCGCCGCATAATATTCCGCGACCTGCGCCTTGGTTATGCCGGCCTTTGGATAAACCACGCGGTCCCCGCTGCTGATCCGCTGGCCCGCGACGACAAGCTTACCCGCGTGGTGTCCGTCCTTCCGGTCGGGTCCCGCCCGATCCCGGTCATTATCGAGGCGCACCTCGTCCGCGGGTTTATCCTCGCGCAGGTCGATATAGCGGGCATGGCGCAGCAGGCCATTGGCGGTGCGCTCGGCATATTGCACTTCGGCCACCAGTTTGGGCGTGATCCATTGCGCGCCCCGCGTGTCGGCGGCGTCGGCCTCAACGGGCGCGGTCTTGCGGGTCAACGCTTGCATCGCGCGGCTCAGCGCCTCCATCTGATCCTCGCTGAACCCGGTTCCCACCTTGCCGACATAGCGCAGCCCGTCGCTGTCCTGCGCGCCCAGCAGCAACGAGGCAAACGGTCTGCCGCGCTTATCGCTCGGCTGCCAGCCAAGGATCACAAATTCGTCGCGCATCTCGCATTTCACCTTCAGCCAGCTTTTCGTCCGGCTATGGCGGTAGGGCGCGTCGATCCGCTTTGAAATCAGCCCCTCGCCGCCTGCCGCGCAGATGTCGCCAAAGACCTCCTCGGGGCTGCGCTCAATAATGGGCGAGATCTGCGCCTGTCCCGCAGGCGACATGCCGCGCCACAACTCCTCAAGCGCGTTGCGCCGGTCCTGCAATGGCTGGCGCGTCAGATCCTTGCCATCACAGTGCAGCAAATCGAACGCGTAAAAGCGGAACGGCCCGCCGAGTTTCAGCGCGTCCTGCAAGGCCGAGAACCCGTGCAGCCCGGCACCGGCGACGATCTCACCGTCGATCAGGGCGCTCTCGCAGGGCAGATCGTCGAACGCAGGCAGCAGGCTTGCGAACCGGTCCGACCAGTCCTTGCCATTGCGGGTAAAGACCTTTGTTCCGCCCTGCCCCAGCGCGATCATTCCGCGATAACCGTCGAATTTCAGCTCATGCCACCAGTCATTGCCGTCAGGCAGCGTGTCGCTCAGCGTGGCAAGTTGCGGCTTGGCGAAACGCGGGCGCTCGCCCTCTCGCAGATCGACCGGGGCCGCATCCTTGCGTATCTCGGCGAAGCTGCGGCGGCTGGTCACGCCCCGCCGGTAGCGCGCAACAGGATCGCGTCGGCCCGCGACCTCGTCATCTTGCTTGGTCAGCAGCCAGTTTTCGCGTTTCTCCTTCGTGTTCATCCGGATCAAGTGCCACGCGCCCGACAGCCGCACCCCGTGAATGCGGAATTGCAGATGTCCTTTGCGCAGACCCGCCGCGACCGGGCTCAGCGGCTCCCAATGCCCCAAATCCCACAGCATCACCGCGCCCGCGCCATATTGCCGGGCGGGGATGTTGCCCTCAAAACCGAGATAGGAGATCGGGTGATCCTCGGTCCGCACGGCAAGCCGCTTCTCGCCCAATTGAAAAGACGGTCCACGGGTCACCGCCCAACTCAACAATGCCCCATCCCATTCCAGTCGCAGATCGAAATGAGTGCGGGTGGCCGCGTGTTTTTGCATGCTGTAGCGCAGGGCAAGCGCGGGCGCGGCGCTCGCCTCCGATGGCTCCGGCGTCGTTGAGAAATCCCGACGCTCCAGATATCGCTCCAGCCGGGTCACGTCACGCCGACTTCGAGCGGGAGCCACGCTTGGCCGGGCTTGCCTTCGCGCCCGATGACTTCGTTGATTTGGCCTTCGGTTTCGCAGCCGCCTTACCGCCGCTGGCCTTGCTCCCCGATTTACCGCCGGATTTGTCCTTGGCGAGGCTTTGCTTCAGCGCGGACATCAGGTCGACGACATTGTCGTCACCGCCACCGCTACGGTCATCTCCGGTTCGGGCGCGCGGGGTCTTCTTGTTGCGGCGCTTGCGCTCGATCAGATCGCGCAGCCCCTCATCATAGCGATTTTTGAAGATGCCTGCATCAAACGCGTCGGATTTCCGGTCGATGAGCTGTGTCGCGACGGCCAACAGGTCGTCATCGGACGCCTCATCCGCGATGTCAGAAAACAGGGGATCAGCTTCGCGAATTTCATCGGCGTAATGCAGCGTCTCCAACAATAACCCGTCACCGCAGGGCTTTAACGCACAGAGGTATTCCTTCCCCCGCATGGTCAGCTGGCCCAGCCCGACCTTCTTTGCACCGCGCAACGCATCGCGCACCACACGGTAGGCGTCCTCCGCCAGATCATCGGTCGGCACGACGTAATAAGGCTTGTCGAAATAGAGCGGCGGGATCTCGCAGAAATCAACGAACTGGACCAGTTCGAGCGTCTTCTTGGTCTCCAGCTTGATCTCGTCGATCTCATCTGGCTCCAGCAGCAGATATTCATCGTCGCCCAGCTCATAGCCCTTGAGGATGTCGTCAGACTTCACCGGACCGATGCCGGGCACCGTTTTCTCATAACGCACGCGTTTGCCGCTGGGACCGTGAATTTGCCGAAAGCTCACCCGCGCGCCGGTCTTGGTCGCGGAATGAATCTCCACCGGGATGGAGACGAGCGACAGGCGAAGCTGTCCTTTCCAGACTGCGCGAGAGGCCATGGTTATCTCCTTGTGGCACGGTCTGATAACGCCGTTCCCGCCGGTTTGGTTCGGCTCCGCCCACAGCCTGCCCGTGATTTCGGTGCATTCAAACCCACTGCATGACGCGCCTAACCCTATGAAAATAGGCGGAGGTCCAGCGACTGCCTGTCACGCGCAAATCTCGAAATCGGCGCGGCTCGTCCGGTGAGCGGACAAGTGTTGACAGACGGGCGCAAACACGGCACTCATATGTAAATTCCAATATTGGAACTTAGCATTCCATATATGAAAGAAGCGATGAACCCTACTGAGCGAACTCTGCAAGTGCTGGAATACATCATGGCGGCGGGTCCCGGCCCGCTGAAGCAGGTTGATATTGCACGAGATTGCGGCCTGTCCCCGGCCACGCTCAACCGGATCATAAAGTCGCTTTCCGATTGGGGTTACCTGTTTCGCACCAGCGAGAAATTTTGCGTTCGCAACTTCCGGCTTCAGCGCAACGTCCCAATGTCCGAGACCTATCTGGCGAAACTCGACGTCACGATGCGGTCCCTGTCGGAGCGGCTTGGGGTCTCGGCGGAGGTCGTCGTGGTGGCCGGTCACGAGCTTCTTTGGCACTCCAAGGCCGATCACCCCGATCCGGAGGTTATCATCCGAGCCAATGTCGGGTTCCGGCGCTCTCTCTATGAGCTGGACGTGCTGTCGCAGCTCTATCTGAGCCGGTTGGATTGGGATGCGCTTGAGGCGCAATTCTACACCGACGGTTTTTTCGAGACCCTGCGCGATCCCGGCCAGATCACATCATGGCTGCCAGCCGCCTCGGTGAGGGAGGTTCTCGAACGCATGCGCTCGGAAAACTTCGCCGTGGACCCACAGGGCAACCATATGGGGATCCGCCGATGCGCCACGGTGGTCGAGGATCCTGACGGGAAGTTCCTGCACCTGCTCGCCCTTGCTGAACCGGCTGAGGGTGCCAAGGGGGATATCGAGACATACAGACACGCGCTGCTTGCGGCGCGCGAGGAGCTCACCGAGCTCGTATTCGAGGAGAGTGCCGCACATCGACCGCGGCCCAAGCATCACGTCGCACCGCTTCGAGGAGGTTAGAGAAGCGGGAGGGCGTCAACATCTGGGAGGAATTATGAAACACCTTTATACCACGGCTCTCGTGGCGAGCTTTGCGCTTGCCGTGCCGTTTGCGCCCGCCGTGGCGCAGACCGAGGAAATCAACGTCGTTCTGTTCGGCATGCCTTACACGACCGGGCTGCAAAAGCTGGCCGGTGAGTTCGAGGCCGAAACCGGCATCAAGGCCAATATCGACGTGATCGGTCAGGACGTATTCGAAAGCCGGATCACCCTGTCCTTCACCGGCGGCACTGGCGATATCGACGTAGTTCACACCCCGTCCATTCAGGTCCAGCAATGGGTTGCCGCGAACTGGCTGAAACCGATCACTGCCGAAGTCGACGCCATGCCGGTCAAGAAGGACATCCTTGCCGGGCCGCTGCAATCCTATGTCATCAATGATGAGCTTTGGGCCGTTCCGTTCATGGCGGGCACCGGACTGATGACCTATCGCAAGGACATTCTGGAGGCCGCGGGGCTGGAAGTGCCGCAAACCTGGGAAGAGATGCTGACCGTCGCGGAAGCGATCCATACCGACGACACCGCCGCCATCGCGCTGCGTGCCGTGCCGGGGCAAGGGTTCAACATGTTCATCTTCCCGATGATCATGCGCGCCTATGGTGGCAAGTTCTTTGAGGATTTCGTGAACGGCGATCTGACGCCCGCGATCAATTCGCCTGAAAACCTCGAAGCGCTGAAAATCTATACCAAGCTGGTGAATGACTATTCCCCCCAAGGCGCTGGCAATTTCAACTTTGCCGAGGTCAATGCCGCCGCGCAAAACGGTCAGGCCGCCTTCACCGTCGAAGGCACCGGTGTCGTCAGCCAGATCGTCGATCCCGCCAAAAGCAAATTCGCGGATGTAACCGGGCTGGCCCTGCCTCCCGGCGGGCCTGCCGGACGGTCCCCGGCCATCGCGGTTCACGGGCTGGGCATTTCGGCAAGCGCCGCCAATCCCGAAGCTGCGGCGAAGTTCATCGAATGGGCTGTCAGCCCCGAGACCGTCACCAAGATCGCGCTGTCGGAGCCGTTCCCGGACTTCACGACCGGTCCGGTTGCGGAAAATCCCGATGTTATCGCGAAATACGCCGATGTGCATCCCGACTTCCTGAAGCTGCGGGTCGAGGCGCTGAACCTTGCGGTTGGTCATTACCGCCCGCTGCTGCCCGATTGGCCCTCGCTGGGTGCCGCGGTTGGCGAGAATGTCAACGCAGCCGTCAACGGCCTGATGTCGCCTGAAGACGCGCTGGAAGCCGCCGAGCAGGAAATGCGGGACATTCTGGGCCTGTAATCCCCGGTCTTGATGGACGTCCGGCGGGGCAGACCCTGCCGGACAAATTCCCAGCGGAAAGCGACGACATGACACCGACCACCACAAAGCGGCGTGGCGCGACCTACGAACTTGAGCGCGGCTATCGCAGGATGATCATTCCCGCGCTCCTCGCCGTCGCAATCTTTGCAATCGTTCCTTTGGCGGGAATGTTTGCGCTATCGTTCAGCGACTATCACCTGATCCGGGGCACGAAGGGCGAGTTCGGCTTCCAGAATTTCGCAAGACTGGTGGGCGACCAGCGGTTCGTGAACTCGGTCTATGTTATGATGGCCCTGTCGATTTTCGGCGTGGCAGCGCAAGTCACCATCGGCACGGCGATTGCGGTCGGCCTGCAGAAGGTCACCGGAAAATGGCGGCTGGGCCGGGTATTCTTCCTTGTGCCCTATGCAGTGCCGCATGTCGCGGTGGCCTTGATCTGGCTGTCGCTTTTCACCCCGACCCTATCGCCGATCAACGCATTTTTCGATGTATTCGGCATCACGGTGCCGAGCTTCCTGACCAGTCAGGGCGGCGCGATTTTTGCCATCGTCGTCGCCGACACATGGACCAACTTCCCCTTCGCGATGCTTATCATCCTCGCCGCTCTTCAAGGCATCTCGACCGATCTCGATGAAGCCGCCGCGCTGGACGGCGCGACCCGCGTCAAGACGTTCATCTTCATCACGCTACCGCTGCTGATGCCGGCGCTGCTGATGGTGACGCTGTTTCGGTTCATCGACTCGCTCAAGCATTTTCCGATGATTTTCGTGATGACCAAAGGCGGGCCGGGCCGGTCCACCCAAGCCACGAATTTCTACGCCTACGTGCAGACATTCCAAAGCTCGAACGTCGCCTACGGTGCCTCCATCGCGGTCGTGCTGTTCGTGATGGCAGCTTTGATCAGCTTCTACGTTGCGCGTCTGAACCAGAGGATCTCCCGATGATCGATAACAGCCGCGATTACCGCGTCAAACGCGCCCTCGGCATGACGGTGATGTTTGTTCTGCTCGCCTTTGCGGCGGTTCCGACGCTCTGGACGCTGTTGCTTGCTTTCCGCTCCCCCGATGCGGTGTTCGAGCCGATCTGGGAAAGCCCGTTCAAGCTTACCTTCGACAATTTCTACAACATCACCCGGTCGGACTTTCCCAAGGCGCTGATGAATTCGTTCATCACCGCTGGCCTGTCGACGATCTTTGCCATGCTGATCGGCGTGCCTGCCGGGTTCGCTTTGGCCAAATCGCGCGTGTCGGGAAAATTCGTCGCGTCCTGGGTCTTGCTGCTGTTGCGGATGGCGCCCCCGGTGGGCTTCGTCATTCCGCTGTTCCTGTTCTATGTGAATGCGGGTCTGATCGACACATATGCCGGGTTGGTCTTTGCCTATATGACGCTGACGCTGCCTTTGGTGACGTGGTCGATGTGGAACTCCTTTGCGCAGGTGCCCGATGAGCTGATCGAAGCGGCGGTGATGGATGATGCGTCGCTTGGGCAGGCCTTCCTGCTGATCGCGCTCCCCGCCGCGCGGCCCGGTGCAGTGGCGGCGGCGATCCTGGCCTTCCTTGTCGCGTGGAACGACTTCTTCTATTCGCTCATCATCACGCGGTCCGACACCACGACCGCGCCGGTGGCGGTGATGAACTTCATTTCATTCGACAGCGTCGACTGGGCCTCGATCGCAGTGGCAAGCATTGCGCTGACGCTGCCGATCCTGCCGCTGATGGCCATCGCCAACCGCTATATCGTTCAGTCGCTTTCGGGGGCCGTAAAAGGATGACCATGCAGAACCGTCCGAATATCGTCTTTATCATCACCGATCAGCAACGCTACGACACGATCGCGGCGCTTGGCTTTGATCACATGATCACCCCCAACCTCGACCGGCTGGCGCGGCGTGGCACGTCGTTTGACAACATGTATATCACGTCGCCCTCCTGTGCGCCGTCACGCGCCTCGCTGTTCAGTGGCACCTATCCGCATACGAATGGCGTGTTCCGCAATGACGAGCCTTGGCAATATTGCTGGGTAAAGGATCTGGCCGAAGCGGGGTATCGCACTGTCAATGTCGGCAAGATGCACACGATGCCGATCGAAGGCGCGTTCGGTTTCCACGAACGCCATGTGACCGAAAACAAGGACCGCGATCATCCGAACCTGCCGTTCTTTCTGGATAACTGGGATAAGGCGTTTTTCCTGCGCGGGGTGGAGAAACCGTCCCGCGTGACCAAACGGCGCGATGCCGATTACGGCGATCAGCTGGGCGCGTGGGTCTGGGACAAGGAGGAGATCCTGCACCCGGATGTGTTTACCGGCCAGATGGCGAAATGGTGGATTGATCGCTATACCGGCGAGGGGCCGTTTTTCCTCCAGATCGGTATTCCCGGCCCGCACCCGCCCTATGATCCGACGCAGGACGCGCTGGATCAATATAGCGGGCGCGACCTGCCCGAAGTCATCCCCCCGGACCCCGAAGCGCAGCCCGAAGCCCTGCAAGGCCTGCGCGATTTCATGCTGGGCGAGGATGCGGACGGGGTCGTGCATCTTGCCGCGCCGACGGCCGAGCAATCGCACCGACAGCGGGCGCATTACTATGCCAATGTCACCATGATCGACAAACAGGTGGGCGAGATCGTCGATGCGCTGGACGCGCGCGGGGCGCTGGATAACACCATCATCGTGTTCACGTCGGATCATGGTGATGCTCTTGGCGATCACGGTCATTCGCAAAAATGGAACATGTATCAATCTACGGTCCACGTTCCCGCACTCGTCGCCGGGCCGGGCATCCCGGCAGGCAAACGTGTGTCGGATAATGTGGCGCTGTTTGATTTCGGCCCGACCATTCTGGAATGGGCTGATTTGCAGGTGCCTTGCTGGATGGAGGCGACCTCCCTTGCCCCCTATTTCAGCGAGGCCCCTGCCCCCGAACGCCGCATGGTCTTTGCCGAGCATTCCAATGATGCGCTGCTGACCGGCACGCGCATGATGACCATGGTGCTCGATGGGCGGGTCAAGCTGGTGCATTTCATCGGCACGGACAACGGTCAGCTGTTCGATCTTGAACAGGACCCGGACGAACAGACGAACCTGTGGGACGCGCCCGAACATCGCGCGACCCGTGAAAGGCTGCTTCACGAGATCCTGCTTTGGCGCACCGAAAGCAGCCTGAAAACCCAAGGATTTATCGAAGCGTGCGTGCGCGGCGCATTGGCAATGACGTCTCCGCCGCAGCACATGGCACGCGGACAACACCGGGAAGGAAGCCGCTGAGATGGGGCGTATTCAACTGAAGGATGTCACGAAGGATTTTGGCGAACTGACCGTCATTCCCCCTTTGAACCTTGAAATCGAGGATGGCGAATTCGTCGTGTTTGTCGGCCCCTCGGGCTGTGGCAAATCCACGCTGCTGCGGCTGATCGCAGGGCTGGAAAACACGACCTCTGGCGCGATTGAAATCAATGGTCAGGATGCGACAGACCTGCCCCCCGGCAAACGCGGGCTGGCGATGGTGTTTCAGTCCTACGCGCTTTATCCGCATCTGACCGTGGCTCAGAACATCGCGTTTCCGATGCGCATGGCAAAGCTCGACCGCGCCGAACAGCAGCGCCGGATCGACAAGGCCGCTGCCGTGCTGAACCTGACCGACTACCTTGATCGTCGGCCTGGCCAGCTGTCGGGCGGGCAACGCCAGCGGGTCGCCATTGGCCGCGCCATCGTGCGCGAACCGGCTGCGTTCCTGTTTGATGAGCCCCTATCCAACCTCGACGCGGCGCTGCGTGTGGGAATGCGGCTTGAAATCAGCGAACTGCACAAGCGGCTCGAAACGACGATGATCTATGTGACCCATGATCAGGTCGAGGCGATGACCATGGCCGATAAGATCGTCGTGCTGAACAAGGGCGTGATTGAGCAGGTCGGCTCTCCCATGGAGCTATACGAAAACCCGAGCAATCTGTTCGTGGCGCGGTTCATCGGCTCGCCCATGATGAATATCGTGGATGGGGAGGCCGCAAGCAAACATGGCGCACAGACCATCGGCGTCCGTCCCGAGCATGTATCGCTATCGAAAGAGAGCGGCCTGTGGCAGGGCACGGTCGGCGTGTCGGAACATCTTGGCAGCGACACTTATATCCGGGTGGATGTCGACGGTGTCAGCGAAACCATGACAGTGCGCGCGCCCGGCAAGGTCCGGCTCGATTATCACGAGCGGATCTTCATCACGCCCGAGGAAGAGAACCTGCACCGGTTCAACGCCGAAGGCCTGCGGGTCAGCTAAGCATGATGAGGGGCGGAGGTATGCGCGGCGCATCTTCGCCGCGTTACCGCCCTCTCTGTTCCCGCGCCCGTATCGCTTGCCGGACCTGACATGCGCAGGCGGGGTCAATCAGCGCGGCAGACACCACATTTAAGCGTTTCGGGAGATGACGTTGATGAGCCAGATCCGGCCCAACATCTTGTTGATTGTCTTCGACAGCCTGAGCGAACAGGTCTGTCAGTCCCGATGCAAGGATCTTCCAGCGCTGGCCGGTTTCCGAAACGGCAGCCGGTGTTTTACGAAAGCCTATGCCCCTTCACCCGAAAGCGGCCCGGCGACGGCGAGCCTTTTCACCGGGCTGGACATGGCCGTGCATGGCGTCTGGACGGGCGGCGTGGCCCTGCCGGAACGGGAAACAACCTTGGCTCAGCGGCTGGCGGATCACGGCTATGCAACCGCTCTCGTCGGGCGCCGCCATCTGGCGGGGGTGTCGAACTGGACGACCGAACACGCGCGACCGTTTGAATACGCCAATTTTGACTGGGCCCATGGGCCATTGCACCGCTCCCGGCAGAACGCCTATCTGAACTGGCTTCAGCAGGTCGCGCCCGACGCATATGCAACGATTTTTCCCGCTCAGGCCAATCCCGATGACACGGAGATTCAGAATTGGCAGCATAAAGCGCTGACTGCCCTGCCGGATGCGCTTAGCTTCAATCACTGGGTCGGGGGCCGGATCGCAAGCCAATGCGCGCAGCAGTCGGGCGAAGAGCCGTTTCTCGCGGTCGCAGGCTTCGTCATCGGGGAGGCGATGGGCGCCGCGCCCGATCCGGCCTCGCCCGGCGAGCCCATCAACCAGACGGCTTTACGGCAGGCGGACGCCGCGCTTGGCGCTATCCTGCAGGGGCTGGAGCATGCGGGTCGGGCCGACACGACCGCCGTTGTGGTGACGGCGGCGCGGGGGACCATCGCGGATGCTGGATCACCGATGCAAGAAAGCGCTCTGCATGTGCCGTTGATGATCCGCGCGCCGGGCCATGTGGCCCAGACGGTCGATACCATGGTCTCCACCCTCGATCTGGCTGCCACCGTGTTCGATCTTGCGCGCGTCACGCCGCCCCGCCGCATGCAAGGCACGTCTCTCATGGCGGATAACATCGACGATGTGGCGCGGGGATGGGCCCTCTCCCGCCTGCGCCATCCTGCACATGACTGGCAAACGGCGCTCCGCATGGCGCGTTGGAAGCTTGTCATGACACACGGACACCCCAAGGCCGACACGCGTTCAAAATTCAGCCTTTTCGATCTTCTGACCGACCCGGATGAAACCCGTGATCTTGCCGACGCCCCACCCCATCAAGCCACGCTGGAGCGCATGGTGGACCTGATGATCGACGCGCGTGTCGCCCTCGAAGACCGCACCGAGCCCCGCATCGCAAAATTCTGAAAGCTGCCCTGGATGCCAAACCACCGCCCCAACATCCTGTTTATCTGCACCGACCAGCAACGCGGGGACAGTCTGGGCTGCACCGGTGCGGATTGGGCGGTTACACCGAACCTCGACAAGCTGGCATCTCAGGGGGCGCTGTTTGAAAATTGCTATGTGCAAAACCCGGTATGCAGCCCCTCGCGCGCCTCGTTCTTTACCGGCAAATACGTCGCCAATCATGGGCTTTATGCAAATGGCGTTCCCCTGCCCGCCCATCAGCGCATGGTTACCCGAACCCTTGCGGATGCGGGCTATGATTGCGGAATGATCGGCAAACAGCACCTCGCGCCCTGTGACACCTGGCGCACGGAGCCGCGCCGCGACGACGGCTACCGTGTGTTCGAATGGGCGCATGGGCCGAACCATCGCGCGTTGGAGAACGATTACCACCGCTGGCTTCGCGTGACGCATCCGGAGATCTATCAGCAGATATTCCCCGACCGGGGCGCGAACGAGAACACCGAATACAGCAACCACGCCCGCACAGGCACCCCGATCGATCATGTGCCAAAGGAGGCGCATTATTCCCATTGGGTCGCCGAACGAGCGATCGATTTCATCGAGCACCCACGCGACACGCGCGAGCCGTTTTTCCTGATGGCGAATTTCTTCGATCCGCATCACTCCTTTGGCGCGCCTCAGGAATTCCGTGATATGATCGACGCCGATGCGATCCCCGCCCCGAACACCAAGCCCGGCGAGCTGGACGAAAAACCCGCCCCCCACCGCGCCTATTCCGAGAAAAGCTACAGCGGCACCGCACCGGGATTTCAGGACTACACGGCAGATCAGATCAAGGAGATCCGGGCGCAATATTGGGCGATGATCGCGCTCATCGATCATGAGGTGGGACGCATCCTTGCCGCGCTGGATGCATCCGGCATGGCCGAGAACACGCTGGTCGTCTTTTCATCGGATCACGGTGAGATGCTGGGCAATCATCAGCAGCTTCTGAAAGGTCCGCAGCTCTATGACGATCTGACCCGCGTGCCGTTAATCCTGCGGTGGCCCGCAAAAATTGCTGAACCCGCCGAGGTGCCGGAATTGGTGCAATGGGTCGACCTGCCCGCGACCATGCTTGACGCTGCCGATTGCGCGCCGGGTGCTGGCGTGCAGGGTCAGTCGCTGCTGCCTTTGGCCTTGGGATGCGCGACGGACTGGCGAGATTGGGCGCTATGCGAATACCGCTATTCCGGTTTCACCACCGATCCGCTGATCATGACGACCATGCTGCGCCACCAGAATTGGAAATTGATCGTGTGGCACGGCATGCCCGCCTGCGGAACCGAGCGTGACGGCGAACTCTATGATCTCGCCGCAGATCCGGGGGAGTTGCATAACCTCTACGCCCGTCCCGAATATGCGGCGGAGCGGCGGCACATGAAGGCGATGCTGCTGGAGGCCATGGCCTGTGCCGAGGACCGCACGGAACCCCGCTCCCGACCATGGTGATCCTCGTTTTTGCCTCCGCAGACGGGCCCGCGCGGGCCGCAAGGTTGACGGGTCGGACCCGCCACGCGTGACCTGATCCCGCTCGGACTTATGACATTTCGTCCGGTGCCACTGGACGCCCGCGACGATCCGGGCGCAGGGCGCATTCCCGGAACACGCGGTTGTCGCAATATGCACATGTGTCGAGCGCCACGTTCCTGATGGCCGCGGCGATGGCCGAACGCTTGTCGCCGAATATCCGGTCCTCGCCAAGGATTACGGCCAACCCCAACCGCCGCAGCTTCTTTTCAAGCGGGGGGTAATGGACCACGACGAACACGTCGCCGCCTGCCAACCTTCGGCGATCAACCTCGGTTTGCAGCAGCTCGACGCCCGGCAAATCGACCTCACCGACCCCATGCATGATCAAGATCATGTTGACCTGCTCCGGGCGTTTATGCGCAAGCGCCCTGAATTTGGCATTCAGCGTGTCGACGGAGCCAAAGAACAACGGCCCATCCAGCCGCAGGATCAGGATCGCCGGACATTCCGGCAGTTCAAATATCTCGGCGTTCTTGATCTTGCGATGCTCCGCGCCGGGATCGGGCGCGCCCACGGCCAGGGCCGGATTGGCACTACGCCCCAGAAATACCGCCAGAGACGAAAACGTGCCGAGGTAGATGGCAAATTCCAGATTGACCAACAGACCGGTGACGAAGGTGATCGCGACGATCAGGCTTTCGGTCGGGCTGGTGCGCAGAAGATGCCGGATTTCGCGGAAATCGAGCAGCTTATAGGCCACATAAAGGATCAATCCCGCCACGGCAGCTATGGGCACATGGCCGATGAATGGCCGGAACACCAGCACCATCACCACCAGAAATAGCGCGGCCGATAGCGCCGCCAGAGGGCTGGACGCGCCCGCCTCAAGATTGACCCCACTGCGGGTGAACGATCCCGACGCGGGGTAGCATTGGAACAGGCTCCCCGCCACATTCGACAGGCCCTGCCCCAGCACTTCGCGATTGGCCGAAAAATCCTGTCTCGTGCGATGTGCAAGGCTGCGGCCAATGGCAATAGCCTCAAGCAGGCCGATCAGGGAAATGGCAAAGGCGCTTTCCAGCATCTCCGGCAGATCGAAGCTGGCAAGCGCAGGCAATTGCAGCGCCGGAAAGGCCGAGGGCAATTCACCGACCTTGCGCAGGCCGTCCGCCCATTCGCCCATCGGCAGGGTTACGAGAGTTCCGACCGCAATGGCGATCAAAAGGCCGGGCCAGCGCGGCAGCCAGATGCGAAACCCGACCGCAGTGCCCAATGTGACCAGCGCCGATATCACCGCCGCGGGGTCTATCTGAGGCAGCCCTGCAAACAGCGCGCCGAGCCGCCCCGGTATGCCATGCGCGCCGGATGGCGGCAGACCCAGAGCCGGGCCAAGCTGGCTGACGAAAATCAGCATCGCCGCGGCGGCTGTGAACCCGATCATCACGGAATGCGACACGAACCCGGCCAGACGCCCCACGCGGGCCAGGGCTAACGCCAGCTGAATGACCCCCACCAGAAACGCCAGCAGGATCGCCGCCTGAATGAATTCCGCGGTTCCCGGCACGAAGCGGCCCGACAAAGCGCTGAACACCACCGCCGAAATCGCCGTGGTTGGCCCGGACACCATCACCAGCGAGGATCCGAAAATGGCCGCCACCACCGGCGGGATCATCGCCGTATAAAGCCCGTATTCCGGCGGCAGCCCCGCGATGGAGGCAAAGGCCACAGCCTGCGGCAGGACAATCGCCGCCCCGGTCAGCCCCGCAAGCGCATCGCGGCGCAGGGAGGATGCCGTAATCTGCCCAAGCCAGTCGAAACCGCGGAGTTTTGCCTTTGACAGCATGGTCCGATGTCCTTTCCGCGGTTGATCGTCAGCCGCCCCACTTGCCGATCATGATGCCTGATGTGTCTTCGTCACGGCGTAACTCATGCACTTCGGCGTCTGTCATCGTGACACGGTTCTTGCGCGCGGAAAGCCGGTCGAAAAGCTTGGCATGCATGTCACGCCGCACAAGCTCATGATCGGGATCCCGTCCGAGATCGCGGAATTCGTCGGGATCGTTTTCCAGATCGAATAGCTGCGGCGGGAACCCCCGGAAATGGACGTATTTCCAGCGATCGGTCCGAAGCATGTAGCCCCGCGCATCGGACACATCGACATCAAGAGCCTCCCGCGCGGCGTAGAACCCGTAGTCGATTTCCGAAAACACCGCGTCACGCCAGTCATCCGGCCTGTCACCACGGATCAACGGCGCCAGAGACCGGCCCTCAAGCCGATGGAACGCCGAGGGCGCGCCAGTGGCCTCAAGGAAGGTCGGCACCAGATCGATGGCTTCGACCAGCGCGTCGCAGGCCGTGCCACGGGTGGCGTCGGCCTCCGGGCGGGGATCGTAGACGATCAATGGCACCCGGACCGAAACTTCATGAAAGAGTTCTTTCTCGCCCATCCAGTGATCGCCCAGATAGTCGCCGTGATCGGACGTAAAGACGATCATCGTCTCCTTGTCCTTGCCGGTTTCCTCCAGCATCGCAAACAGCCGCCCCAGATGGTCATCGATCTGTTTGATAAGCCCCATATAGGCGGGCATCACCACATCCCGCGCGCCCTCCATCGAAAATGTCTGACTGACCTCCATCCCCATGAACGCCCCATAGACCGGGTTGGGATCGCGGCGCTCGTCCTCGTCGCGCACCAGCGGCAGGAATGTCTCCGGGCCATACATGTCGTGATAGGGCGCGGGCGCCATATAGGGCCAATGCGGCTTGATATAGCTTAGATGACAGAGCCACGGCTGATCGCCGGTTTCGCTGATGAACTCCATGGCCCGGTCGGTCATATAGGGCGTCTCGGAATGTTCTTCGCGAATGCGGGCGGGCAGGTTCGAGTTCTTCAGATGCCAGCCCGATAGCACTTCGCCACCCGGCCCCTCGGCGGAGTTGGCATAATCGTTCCAGGGGTTTTCCCCCTCATAGCCTTGCTCGCGCAGATAGTCGTTATAGCGCAGCTTGCCGCCCTTATTGCGCAAAAGCGGCGTGGGGTGCAGACCGTCATCACGCTCGAAAGGCTCGAACGCCGGCTGGCTGATGATCATGCCGATTGCGGTTTCCGAATTCAGCCCCAGCCGAGCCATGCCTTCGCGGTCGGCCATCATGTGGGTCTTGCCAACCACCGCCGTGCGCACACCCAGCGGACGCAGGTAGTCGCCCAATGTCAGCTCGCCGATGGGGAGGGGCACGCGGTTCCATGTCGCGCCGTGGCTGAAGACCGTCCGGCCGGTATAGCATGACGCTCGGCTGGGCCCGCAGACCGGCGATTGCACATAGGCCCGGTCGAACCGCACGCCCTTGGCGGCCAGCTTGTCGATATTGGGGGTCTTCAGATGCGGATGCCCATAGCAGCCGAGATAATCCCAGCGCAGCTGATCAGCCATGATGAAGAGGATATTCTTAATTTTTGTCATGGGGTTATCTCATCAGGCCGGGAAGGAGGGTCGCAATCCCGGGAATAAAAAGCACAAGGATCAGGGCCAGCACCAGCGCGGCGATATAAGGCAGGACACCGCGGAAAATGGCGCCAAGAGACACGTCCGGCAGGACCGACTTGACGACAAAGACATTCATCCCGATGGGCGGGGTGATCAGACCGATCTCGGAGACAAGCACCACAAGGATGCCGAACCAGACCATGTCCACCCCGCTGATCATCAGCGCCGGCAGAAACACCGGCACCAGCAGGACCAGAATGCCGATCGCCTCAAACACCATGCCCATCAGAATGGCGATGATGCAGACGAAGACGACCAGCTGAAATGGTGTCAGGCTCCACGCATCGACAAGGTCCAGCAGGTCATAGGGCATCCCCGAAAGGTTGATGAACTGCGAAAAAACAATTGCCCCCAGAAGGACGACAAAGATCGTGGCGGTCGTGCTCGTCGCATCCACGAGGCATTCGCGCCATTCGCTGAATGTCCGCAGATGACCGCGAAACACCGCGATGACCGCTGCGCCGAAGGACCCGATACCCGCCGCCTCGGTCGCGGTGAAGACGCCGGTATAAATCCCGCCAAGCACGACAAGGAACAGGACCAGCACCGGCATTGTGCCGCGAATAGCCGCCTTGCGACGCTCCGGGTCCAGCGGCGGTGCGGGCGGAGCGGCAAGCGGATTGCGCCGCACGGTGATGCCCACGGCGATCAGGAACAACGTCACCAGCAGCATCCCCGGCAGGATCCCCGCAATGAACAGCAGCCCGATATCCTGTTCGGCAATCAGCCCGTAAATCACCAATGGCACCGATGGCGGGATCATGATCCCCAGCGTGCCGCCCGCAGCAATCGTGCCGGAGGCCAGTTGATCGGAATATCTGTATTTGCGCATCGGCGGCATCGCCACCTTGGACATGGTCGCCGCCGTCGCAAGGGTCGATCCGCAAACCGCTGAAAACCCGCCCGCCGCCAGCACAGTCGCCAATGCCAGCCCGCCGCGATATTTTCCCAGCGCCGAATAAGCCGCGTCGTAGAGGTCGTTGCTGATGCGGGCATGCACGATCAGCACCCCCATCAGGATAAACAGCGGGATCACCGACAGGTTGTAGTTCATGCTGTCATGCAGAACCTGCTGGCCCACCATCGCGAAGGAGGCTTCCCACCCGCGTTGTAGGGCAAACCCGACGAACCCCACGACCAGCGTGGCAAAGCCCACGCGAAAGCCAATGAAACAAAGCGCCAGAAGCGCCGCAAACCCGATCAGGGCGGGGACCATCAGATTTCCTCCAGACGGCGGTTGTGGCGGTTGCCCGCGCCGGTGATGAGGCCGAGGATCTGGCACAGGACCGACAGAGCGGCCAGCGCGGCGACTGTCCCGGTGATCCATGCCATGGGCCATTCAAGAACAATCGTTGCGGAATTGGTATGCGCCGCTTCCACTGCCGCTTCGATCAAGACACCGACAATCAGACACATGGCCAGCAGCGAAAATCCCTGCACCAGCCAATCGTATATCCGGGGGGAGATTGCGCGGAACCGGCCATCGACGAGTTCCACCACGATATGGGTGTCGCGCGCATTGGCGATCCCCAAGCCCACAAAAATGAGCAGCGCCAACAATGTGCTGATCATTTCTGAAGCGCCGAAGACGGGCTTGCCGATGATGTAGCGGCCCACCACATCGACGAAGGTCAACAGCATCATGGCCATGAGCACGATGCTCGATAGAACCTCAAGCAATGCGATGATACGATCAAGTATCGTGCGGAACATGATGCTGTCTCCCTTCGGTCAAACGCTTAGTTGGTGGCTGCGGTGAGCTGGGATTTGTAGAATTCCAGCGCAGCTTCCGCATCGATCCCCGCCTCGGTCGCGGCGTTGATCCAACCCTCGGTGACAAAAGCCGATGCCTCGACCAAAGCGGCCTCGAATGCCGGATCGGCAGGCACGACGTCCAGTCCCGCATCACTATAGCCAGCCTCGGCGGCTGCGTTTTCGGCATCCCAACCGCCACCGAATTTCGCGGCAAGCTCGGCCCCGCTGACGCTCATGATGGCGTCTTGATCCTCTGCCGAGATCTCGGCCCATGTGTCGTTATTAATAACCACCGAGAAGGACGACGTATAAAGCGCGCCTTCGAAAGCCGTGATGGATTTGGTGTAGGGCATCAGCTGATAGGCTTGCAAAGCTTGCGCATCGAGGCCGATATGCCCGTCGACCACACCGCGCGAGATGATCTCATTTGACGCGGCAGCCGGGGTCGACACGACGCCCGAGCCCAGTTTCTTGGTGATCGCCGCAAGCGGCCCGGGCAAAGACCAGATCTTGCGCGACACAAGATCGTCCATCGAATTGATCGGTGTATCTGTCTGGCTATAAAGCTGTCCGGGTGAAATCACGAATTGCGACAACAGGTGCACGCTGTCGAATTCATCGGGGAAAAACTTGCGATTGGTTTCCCACAGCGCGCGGCTCATCGCAGCGGCATCATTCGAGCCGGCGAAAGGCTGCATCGCGACCAGCGGGCCGGAAACACGGTTCTGGATCAAGCCGTTGAACTGAACAGCGGCGTCGGTGATCCCCTTTTCAACAGCGGCAAGCTGCTCTGGCGGTGCGGCCACGGATTTCGGCGGAATGAGCCCGGTCACGCGACCTTCGGTGACGCGCTCGATTTCCTCGATCCAGTCCGGCAGCACCTGCGCGCAGACGAAATGGCTGGACGGCCAGAAACAGTTGACCAGAATCCGGGTTTTGGCCTCAGCCGCACCGGTCATCAGCGCGAGCGCCGCGGCGGTATAGAAAAGCGTGGATTTCATTGTTCGGTTCTCCTCTCAGCGGGCGGTGTTGTGACGCCCTCTCCCTGTGTGCGCGTCCGTTAAGTCGCCATGAATGCATGGCGGCGTCGGCTGCGCGGATTCTCTTTAATTTTCGTGTATTTGGCCCAAACGCCCGCGACCGCATCGGCGGTCGATACCCCTCCCTGTTCGTTCGCTCTGCCGCGCACCGTTCCTCCTCGAACGGCAAGCGCAGGCATCTAGCATACTGCGCCTTCACCAATGCGGAAGTTCTGTTTCCGCCCGTTACGAGCGCCCCGTTGAACGATGCGGGCACAGAGTGGCTTGGATGCGTCTGAGCAGTCATGCTCGGCCACCTTCGCCTTCTGACCCACCTCCCCGCTCACCGGACAGAGATTCCCTGATCCTCATCTAACAGAAGCTCCTCCTTCTGTCCCGTATCATGGTGCATTATGACCGTAATGCGGTCAAATATTTCTTTTGTTAGCGCTAAGCGTATCGCATTGCGATACGGACGGCGGGAGGTGAGGTAAGCGCAGCAGCTCCGTCGGACCCCGACAGAGAGACAGGGGTCGAGCGCTGAGGAAAGCAAGCTTTTGGCAAAGTAGATGCTTGGCGGGATTACTGTGGAGGATCTTGGCACAGACCCCGTCATCACGCGCCAAGCAAGCGCGCCAAGGACAATGGCGAGCGGCACGGAACCGATCCGCAACGCGATACTGCGAGAACAGTCTTCAGCGGCCCTACATCGCGCCGGATAGGCCGATGCAGACCGGTTTCGTAGGGAATTCTAATGGGCGTATGTGAGATGCGCGGGTTAACGACACCCGCAATCTGTTTCATCAGGCTTAAACCGTTGGTGCCTCGATGAATGACCATGCGCGCGCGGCGCGTGACCGGCGTAGGTTGCCCGACCCGTTGCGGGCAACCTGCGCGTTTTGATGTAGAAACCTGACAGGGCCAGAGCACGGCGGGAAAGCCGTTCAGGGACAGATCAGGCGAGAGGCGTTCAGCCGGTTGCGCTCTGATCCTCGCCGCCGGGAAGGATACAGCCGCGCGCCTTGAGGGTCTCGAGAACCCAAGCGCGGTTCAACCGCTGCTCGGAAATCGCCAGACGTGTCCGTTCCTCCTGAGCGCATTTCTCGGACGCGGCGGCGTAGATCTCTTCCGCCAGACCGGCCGGGATGCACAAAACGCCATCGCCATCGCCAACGATAATGTCGCCAGGATGAACCACCATGCCATCCACGGCGATTGCACAGTTGATCTCGCCCGGACCGTCCTTGAACGGACCGCGATGGGTGACGCCCGCGGCATAGATCGGCAGGCTCCCTGCCCGAAGCTCGGTGGCATCACGGATGGCGCCGTCTACGACAAAGCCAGCAACACCGCGACTTTCCGCATAGCTGGTCATCAACTCACCGATCAGCGAATTCGTCAGCTCGCCGCCGCCGTCGACGATGATCACATCCCCCGGAGCCGCGATGTCGATTGCCCGATGAATCATGAGGTTATCCCCCGGGCGGGTCTTTACCGTCACGGCAAGTCCGACAAGGGGCGTGCCATCGTGCATTGGCCGCAGGCGGGCGCCTCCAGCGGTCATGCGGGACATGACGTCGCTGATATTTGCGACCGGCACGGAGCGGAACTTCTCAACCATGTCAGTCATCGGGGGGCGCTCACATGTGTGAACTTGGAAACCGAGCATCTTCATTCTCCCTTTGAGTCAGTCTTGCGAAACTTGGCCGCGACCACGCCCAGCTCGGGGCATTCCGCGACAATCTCGCGCGCTACGCCAAGTGGCACAGGCCCGAGCCGCGCGCCGGTGATGACCGCATGGCCGGCCTTCAGCTCGACGTTGCGCGTCACGGCATGGTTCGCCAGCCAAGTCAGCATCTGCAATGTGTCCTCCAGCCCGATGTTCCGGCGGGGCAGCGCGGCGACCGCGCCGTCAATCGACAAGCTCACGGGAAGATCCGCGTGGTTCAGTCCCGTCCAGTCCGTTCGCCCTGCCCCGAGAACGACACCGGCATTACCCTGCAGGTCCGCAATGCGTGTCAGCGCAGGCAGGCTTCGGCGGTCGGCAAACCGCGCCGCAACCAGTTCAATCGCCAGATGGACGGCGCCAATCGCTTGGGCGACCTCATCTTGGGTATAGGGGCGGTCACGCTTCGGCAGCTCCTGCGCGAAAACGAACGCCGTTTCGATCTCAGCGTCGAAGCCCTGCGGCGGCACATCCAGCGTTGCACCGGATTGAACAAAAGCATTGGCCGAAATGACCGAGCACCGAGGGTCGCTGTCGGGTTTGGCCGCAATCTTCCATCCGCCGGCCGGCCCGTTCAGGCGCAGGGTCGCGTCTTGCACGGCGTAAGCTTCGTCGATGCTGTGGGGGATCAACCCCTCGGGCAGGTCCGCCAGCAACGTGTTGTCGCGGCGTGATTGCACAAGCAGATCGGCGGCGCGTTCTGCGGTTATGCTAAGGCTCATCGTGCTGGCTCCATGACTTCGCTGCGCAGCTTTTCCTCTTCGGGACGCGATGCGAGCAAGTTTTGTGTGTAAATGTGCTGCGGACGCTCGAAGACGTCTTCGGTGCGGCCGCTTTCGACGATCTTTCCGTTCTGCATGACGATGGTGCGATCCGCGAAGTCCCTCACGACCGGCAGGTCATGGGCGACGAAAAGATAGGACAGACCATGTTGCCGTTTGAGGTCCTTCAGAAGCTCGATCACCTGAGCCTGAATGGACACATCAAGCGCCGAGACGGCCTCGTCGCAGATGATGACCTCAGGCTGCAGCGCCAAGGCGCGGGCGATGGCGATACGCTGACGCTGCCCTCCCGAAAACTGATGCGGATAGCGCGTCGCGCAAGCCGCGGGCAGGCCCACCTGTTCCAGCAATTCGGCCACACGGTCACGCCATTGGCTGCGCGGCAGAACGTCCCTGTGGATCGCCCAAGGTTCCGAGATGATCCGAGCGACCGACATACGCGGGTTGAGCGATGCGGTCGGGTCTTGGAACACGACCTGAACCTGCCGACGCAAAGCGCGCATCTCGCGTTGGTTCTCCGACAGCATGGACTGGCCGCGGAAGCGGACATCGCCACTTGTCGGGCTTGTCAGCCCAAGCAAGGTGTTGACCAAAGTCGACTTGCCAGAGCCGCTTTCGCCCACGATGCCCAGAACTTCGCCCTTCGCAAGCGTCAGACTGACTTCATCAAGCGCACGGATCGCACGGCCCGTCGCGACTTTCATGAAGCCTTTGGTAATGCCGTAATGTTTCGAGAGGTTCTCGACCTCCAGCAGGATTTCGCCCCGTTCCGTCTCGGTCCGGGTGTAGCCATGACGGCCCGGCACCGCGGCAAGAAGGCGTTTGGTATAAGAATGCTGCGGCCTGTTGAGAACGTCGGAGACGCCCCCCTGCTCGACCACCTCACCTTGGTTCATCACCACCACCCGGTCCGCAACTTCTGCGGCGACCCCCAGATCGTGGGTAATGATCAGGATGCTCATCCCCGTTTCGGCCTGAAGCTTCTTGAGCAGCTTGAGGATGCCGGCCTGCACGGTCACGTCGAGCGCCGAGGTCGGCTCATCCGCGATCAGCACGTCCGGCTCCATGGCAATGGCCGCCGCGATCATCACCCTCTGGCGCTGACCGCCTGAGAACTGATGGGGGTAATCATGGAACCGCCGTTCGGGCTCTGCGATGCCGACGCGCTCCAGCAGTTCAATGGCACGCGCACGGGCTTCGCTTGGGCTTTTGCCATGCACCGCCATGCTTTCGCTGATCTGGCGCCCGATCGAATAGACCGGGTTGAGCGCGGCCAGCGTATCTTGAAAGATCATCGCGATGCGACGGCCATTGATCTTCTGCCGTTTGTGCGGCGGAAGGTTCAGCAGGTCCTGTCCGTCAAACGTAATACTGCCTGAGACGATTTCGCCCGGCGGCATGTCGATGATGCCCATGACAGCAGAGGCCGAAACCGATTTCCCTGAACCGGATTCTCCCAAGATGGCCAAGGTCTCGCCACGGTCGAGGTGCCAATTCACACCATTGACCGCTTTGACCGTCCGACCCCGCGAATGGAAACAGATCGATAGGTCGCGGACTTCGAGTAGATGATCCGTCATGACTTGCGGTCTCCTTCAAGGCGCCAACGCTGGGCCGGGTCCATTGCCGTGCGCAGCCAGTTGGCCATCAGGTTGGCTGAAATGGCGGTGAGCGAAATCGCAAGGCCGGGCCAGAACGACACCCACCATGCGGAGGCGAGATAGCCACGTCCGTCCGCAACCATGAGACCCCATGTCACCGCCGGCGCCTGAACCCCGAGGCCCAGGAAGGACAGCGAGCTTTCCGCCAGCATCACCGCCGCAAATTCCAGCGTGGCCAGCGTCATGAGTGTCGGAAGCGCGTTGGGCAGGATGTGCAGGAAGACCATCCGCGAATGTGTCGCCCCCAACGCACGGGCGGCGTTCACAAACTGCCGCTCGCGGATTTCGAGAACCTCGGCGCGACATGTCCGAAGGTAGATCGGCATCCTGCTGAGCGCGAGGACCAGCACCACGTTCGAAACCTGCGGTGACAGCACGAAAAGCACGATCAGCGCCAGCAGCAGCGAGGGAAAGGACATCACGATATCCGCTGCACGCAAGATGACGTTGCCCAGTCGTCCGCCTGCATATCCGGAAATAAGGCCAAGGATCGTACCGGCGACGAGCGCCAGCAGAACTGCACTGGCCGCGATCATCAGCGTATAGCGTGCCCCGATGACCAGACGCGCCAGAAGGCTGCGCCCCAGATTGTCCGATCCAAGGACATACATCCAGCCGCGTTCAAGTTCGAATGGCGGCGCATTGCGCGCCATTAAATTCATGTTCAACGCGCTATCGGGAAGCACCGATGGACCAAAGAGCGCGGCAAAGGTGACGATGATGAGGAAGAGCGCGCTTGAGAAAGCGAACTTGTCCCGCCAGAGCATCATGACGCAATCCCCGACACCAAGACCCGTTTCGGCACGAGAGGAGACGTTATTTTGAGCCATATCCATTATCTCACCCATGCCTCACGCGGGGATCGAGAATTGCGTAGAACAAATCGATCCCGATATTGAGGACGAAAATTGCGATGGCAGTTACCATCACCGCGGCTTGAATGACCGCGAAGTCGCGGAACATGATCGACTCGATCAGCAATTTCCCAATTCCCGGAAAACCGAACACCGTCTCGGCAATCACAGCGCCATTGATCATGCCTGCGGCTTGGTCCCCGGCGACAGTGATCACCGGAAGCATCGCATTGCGAAGCGCATGTCCGAAAATGATCTTCCGGCTGGTGACGCCACGCGCCCGAGCGGTTTTGGTATAGGGGGCTGCAAGGGCGTCGATCATGGCCGAGCGGACCACTTGGGTCAGAACACCGCAGGGCCGCACGAACAGGACCGTGACGGGCAAAACCCAATGCCATGGCGTCCCCGTACCGGAGGTTGGCAAGACGCGAAACCAGACCGCGAAGACCAGAACACCCACGATGGCAATCCAGAAATTCGGGATCGACGCGCCAGCCAATGAAATGAGACTGGCCACCCGGTCGAACACGCCGCCCGGCCGCCATGCGGCGATTGACCCGGTGACGATTGCGATCACAAGCGAAACGAGCATGGCCCAGAAGGACAACATCAGCGTCACCGGAAAGGCCGCCAGCACATGATCAAGCGCAGGCTGACCATCGCGCAGGGAGTTTCCCATATCCAAACGTGCCAGATCGGCCAGATATGACCCGAATTGCACGATCAATGGCTGATCGAAGCCGTGCCGGGCCGAAAATTCGTCGCGCACGGCCTGCGGTGTGTCGACAGGCAAAAGCAAATCCATCGGATTACCCGTAAGCCTGGCGAGGAAAAATACGATTATGACAAGCCCGAGCAGTGAAATCGCACTGTGGATTGTTCTCTGACGGAAATAGTAGCCCACGAAACCGGTGCTCCCTGTAGTGGATGCCAACTGCGCCCGGGCAGCATGACCTGCCGCCCGGACTGAAGTTTGGATCAATCGGTTTCGTCGAACTTGATCGAAGCCAGTTCCAGCATCGAATTGCTGACAGCATCAGGCGTAAAGTCGAGGCGCGAGGACACGCGCATATAGTCGACCATGTGGAACATCATGATGTCTGGCACGATCTCTTCCGCCGAATAGGCATTCGCCTGCTGAAACAGCGACACACGCTCTTCGCCAGTGGCAACATCGGCTGCGTCGATCAGCTCGTCGAGTTTCGGATCAGCGAATTCGGATTGCTGCCCTTCGGAATGATAACGGAAGTGCATCGTGAAGGTCGCATCGCCCGAATTATTGTCGTGCTGCTCTTGGATCACCATTGGATCGCGCGGTTCAGCGAAGGGTTTGTTCACGAGCCGCAGCCATTGCGCCCGCTCCATCGTCTGAAGTTTCACGTCGAGGCCGACCATCTGCCACATGGCGATCATCGCCTCCATCGCCTCCAGCCCGTTGGGATAGAAGTTGACGCGAGCGATAAGCGGGATCTGCGTGTCCACCGCGACGCCGTCAGCGCGGGCCTCATCCAAAAGCGCCTTTGCTTGCTCCGGGTCATAGGGCCAAGGCTCCATATCCGGATTGTAGCCACTGATCCGAGGCAGGAACATCTGCGTCGCGATCTTGTAGGAGTCATTGAACAACCCGTCGCGCAACATTGTCCGATCAATGGCAAGGTTCATTGCCTTGCGCACTCGGATATCGGCCAGCGGACCTTCGAAAGTAAACCGAAGCCGGGTCGTCTCACCGTTGAGATAGGCCATGTCGGTTTCGGGATCGACCGCATCTTGGATCGCAATCGCAAGGCCGATATCCGCTTCGCCGACTTCGACCATTGCGGCGCGCAATGCGCTTTCACCGCGCTGAACATAGGTCGCCTTGGAAACTTCCGGTGCATCCCCCCAATAGTCGTCCTGACGCTCCAGCACGATCGGGTCGTTCACGCCGCGCTCAGGCACCATATAGGGGCCGGTGCCAACCGGCGTATTGGTCATGGTGTCGAAGTCGGTATTCGGTGAATCAATGGTCAGGAAGCTCATGAAAATAGGCATGAGCGGCTGCGGATTCTCGGTCGAGATTTCCAGCGTATGACTGTCGATTTCGGTCGTGGTGAGCAAGATATTGGCGAAAAGCTTGCCTCGGTTCAGACAATCGAGGTTCGGGTTGAACATACGTTCAAGGGACCGTTTGACCGCGCTGGCATCGAAAGGCGCGCCATCCGTGAACGTGACCCCTTCCCGCAGGGTGACACGCCAGACAGTGGGTTCGGTCTGCTCCCAAGACGTCGCCAGTCGCGGTTCGGGCACACCGGTTTCAGGGTTCAGATGGGTCAGCGCCTCAACGACATTCTCCCGAACAACCAAACCGACATCAGCCGATGAATTGCAGCTGTCGATGTTGTCATAGGACAGGGGCGTCACAATTGTGATCGCAGTATCATCGCTTTGCGCCATCGCACCTGATGCCATCAGGCCAAAAACCACCGCTGCGCTGCCGAGCAGCGCACTTGTTTGCTTCGTAATCATTTGATTCCTCCCTGGAATTTTAGTCCGGAATAAGCCTAGCTGTTCCGTCAAGCGGCTCTGTTTCAGCGCCAAAGGCGCTCGCAGCATCCCCGCTTAATTTTCACTGCGCTTCCTCCTGCAACGATGAATATCAGGCGCGATAAAAACGGACCAATACAGATTACTTCCGTAAGTCATATAAACTCTGTATGCACAACTATGGCATGGCTTGATCTGAGACGTCTGACGTATTTTCACGCGATCTGCGACGCAGGTTCGATTTCCGAAGCGGCGCGCCGGATCGGTGTCCCCCAGCCCGTGTTGTCCTATCATCTGCGGGAACTGGAACAGGATTTCGGAGGAAAACTTCTGTCGCGATCTCATAAGGGCGTCACCCCGACCGTGGGAGGGCAGCTGCTTTTGGATCACGCAACGATCGTCATCGCGCAGGTCGGCCGCGCCGAAGCGGAACTGGGAGAGTTGCAGCGGCGCAGCAAGAAAGACCACCGGGCGATCCGTCTGTCGGCGATATCCTCTCTCGCGACAGTGCTGACACCCCGCTTGCTGCAACATACGGCTGGGCTTCCAATGTTCTCCGGCCTGACAGTGATCGAAGCCAACAGCCGCGAAGCGCGCGAAATGTTGCGCGACGGAGAGTTGGATTTCGGCATTGTCATCGCCGATGATGCAACCCCGGACGCGCAATGGCTTGCTCCTGAAAACATGCTGTTTTGCACGGCAGCCGACCAAGGCGATGACACCACGGGCCCGATCGGGCTGGCTGAGGCTTTGGCCGAGCCCGTCATGTTGCCGGCAAAAGGAACCCCGGTGCGCGAACTCGTCGAACGCCTGGCTCAAAGCGTGGGCGCGACGGTCAGAATTGCCCATGAAATAGACGGGCCCAATCCGCGCAAGCAAGCCTGCATGGCCGGGCTGGGCCGGACCTTCCTTCCGTGGGTCGCGGTGCGGGATGAAGTCAGTGCGAATTTGATCCGTTGCCGAGCGGTCGTAGACCCACCAATTGCCAGATATGTCGCGTTGGAATGGCAAAACGGCCTTGCGCCTGACGTCACCGACGCGATGCAAAGCGCATTGACGCAGCTGCTCAAGACGGTGCTGCGATAACGTCAAGGCCGACAAGCCACCGATTTTTGTGCCTAATCGTGTCGCCCCGGTGCGCAGATCCGCCGGAGGTTCTGGAAGGCCCGCAGGAAATCTTTTCGCGTCTTGCCCGGCGCTGCTTCGTGAATGAATGTCGGGTAAACATGGCTCTGCGGTCATCGGTCAAAAATGGCGAAGATAGGAATTGACGTGTTCTGGAAGCGCAAAAAGCCGGGACGTCCGGTAGATGGACCCCGACCGAACCTTAAGTTGCCTGAGGGCGACTGGTCGTCGTTCGCACTGGCGTTTCATGAGCGCGCAAATCGCGTCGTTTCGGTCGTTCTGGCCGACGACGAAGCCGTGCTTGAACCATTCCCGCGCTTGCAGCCCCAGACTTCGGGTCGCGATAAGTCCAGGATTTGCCGCGAAGATACGGCATTTGGGTGCCGTTTTGAGACGGATACCGTGACTGAAAGGGGCTTCAACCTAAGGTCGGCAGGCGTCCGCATGCCCGTGTCTGACGAAGAGCGCACGGCTTATGCGGCACTCTTTCAAGCTTGGGCTGCATATCATCTCAACACCGGGGTAATCCGACGGTTCGCCGATGAAGATGGCGAGCAGTTCTGCTGGAAAGTTGGTCAAGACGACGTCATCGGTGTCCGGCTTGAAGATCTCGGTTCAGACATCAACTTCTGGGCAACCCGCGCATGGGTGATCGGCCAATTCAGAGCTCAGTTTTAGCCCTCGCAAGCAGAGGAACTTGCGTAGGGCCAGATCCAAAAGGCTCGGCTTAGAGAACAAGCGCAGGGACAAAAAATGGCGAATCCTCTTGCGTGGAAAGCATGAACCAACGCGGCCGGAGATCAGATCCGCCTTGTTTGACCGAAACCTTGACGCAACGCCCTGACCATCAGATTTTGGACCAAATCTCGAGTGAGAGGCTCCTCCAAGGCTTTGGTAACCCTTCGCCTTTCGCCGCCACCCAAAGACGGCGAAGCACCGTGCCGGTCAGCTTTCCTCCGCAGCCTCGAACGCCTTCTTTGCTGCTGTGATCGCGTTCATGCAGGCAGGAACACCCGCATAGACAGAGACTTGCAGCACGATCTCGACAATCTCCTCGCGGCTCACGCCGGTATTCATCGCGGCACGCATGTGGAACTCGAGCTGACCCTGCGCAGTGCCCATGGCCGCGAGCATCGCGACCGTCAGCATCTCACGCGTCTTGAGATCGATACCGTCGCGCCCGACGATGTCCGCGAAGGCGTATCCCAGGACAAGCTCCGCAGTGTCCGGATGGAACGCGTCGAGATTGACACCGACCCGCTCCGGCGCGCCCGGCTCAAGGCGGTCGAGAAGACAGAGCGCGCGGGTCAGGCGATCAGATGCGCCGCTCATGCGTCCACTCCCTTCATACCTTCGGGCGTGTACCGGGCGCCCGCGACCGGCCGCGCGGCAAGGCCGGCGTCGATGCAGGCGAGATCGGCCTCCGAGAGCGTAACCGCCGCCGCCCCGAGGTTGTCGTGCAGGTATGTCGACCGTTTTGTGCCGGGGATCGGAACGATGTCCTCTCCTTGCGCAAGAAGCCAAGACAGCGCCAGCTGTGCGGGGGTGCAGCCCTTTCGCTGCGCCATCGTGGCAACGAGATCGGCAATACGGCGGTTCGCCTGCGCCGCATCGTTCTGAAACCGAGGCAGCGAGGCACGGAAGTCCCCCTCCTCGAACCGGCCATCTTGAAAGCGCCCGGTCAGAAAGCCGCGCCCAAGCGGGGAATAGGGAACGAACCCCACGCCAAGCTGTCGGCACATGGGCAGGACATTGTTTTCCGGCCCGCGGGACCAAAGCGAGTATTCGGTCTGCACCGCCGTCACCGGATGCACGGCATGAGCGCGCCGAAGCGTCTCGGCGCTGACTTCGCAAAGGCCGATCCGCGCGATTTTGCCGTCACGCACAAGGCGCGCGAGCCCCTCCATGGTCTCTTCGATGGGGCGATCCTGCTCGACCCGGTGAACGTAGTAGAGGTCGATCCGTTCGATGCCGAGACGTCGTAGCGAGCCCTCGCACGCCTGCCGCGCGTAATCTGGCCCATTGTCCAGGCTGCGCCGATACTCGCCCGGTGCGCGGACGATTCCGAACTTCGTCGCGACCTTCATGGGGGCCGATGTCTCGCTCAGAAAACGACCGATCAGCTCCTCATTGTGATGCGGGCCATACATGTCCGCAGTGTCGAGAAAGTCGATCCCAAGCTCGGCCGCCTCGTGCAGGACGCGCAGGGAGCTCTCGTCATCCCGAGGCCCGTAGAACTCGCTCATACCCATGCAGCCAAGGCCGAGTGCCGAGACCGTGAGATCGGTGCCGAGTGTCCGTTGTTTCATGTCTCTCTCCTGTCTTGTGCAATCGACAGAGAGGTGGCATTTCCGAAGGTGGCAGGAAATGGCCAGAAACGGCAATGGGAATTCCGATTATGGAAAGGCAAAGGCTGGTTTGGGATGACGTCTCGGTGTTCCTTGCCGTTGCCCGGTCGGGCTCACTCAGCGGCGCGGCATCGACACTCTGCATCGGGCTGGCGACCGTTTCCCGGCGGGTCGAGCGGCTGGAAGCCTGCCTGGGACGACCGCTCTTTCTGCGGCACCACACGGGGTATCGACTGACCAAAGAAGGCGCGGCCCTGATCGAACGCGCCGAGGAGATGGAAGCCGCGGCAAGGGCCTTCGGATCGGGACTGCCGGAAGAGCCGGACGTGTCGGGCACCGTTCGCCTTGCTACGGCCGAAAACCTCGCGACCGCGCTGATATTGCCCGCCCTGCCCCGCCTGCGTCGCGCCCATCCGCGACTGACGCTGGAGATCGCGACCGACATCGCCACTGTAAACCTGCACCGCCGTGACGCGGACATCGCCCTTCGAATGATCAAACCCGAACGCGGGCATGTGTCGGTGCAGCGTCTGGGAACGCTTGGATACGGCCTTTATGCCGCGGAATCCTACATGGAAGGCCGCTCCGGAGGTGCTGAAGTCGACCTTGACCAGGATGAAATCATCGCCTGGGCCGAGGGATACGGCCATCTTCCCGCCGCGCAATGGATCGAGCGTGCCCTTCGTGGTCGGGCACCGGCGGTTGTGACTACGTCGCTTGCCGCTCAGGTGATCGGCTGTGCCTCGGGACTGGGCCTCGCCGTTTTGCCGCATCTTCTGGCGCAGCCACGCGCGCTGATCTGCCTCGACGCCGATCTCGGCATTGACCAGCCAATCTGGCTCGTGACGCAAACCGATCTGGCGTCCTCCCGCCGGGTGCAGGCCGTCGCGAGCTTCCTACGCGAGGTCGTGTCAGAACAACGGGGCATGCAAAGCCTGGCTCGGACGTCCTGAACCGATGTTCGCGGGATAGCTGCCGGGACCGGACGACCTGCGAGAAGCGGCTGTGCACCGCAATTGCAGCATTGATCAGAGAGGGCCGCAGCCGTCCGCGGATGCGGTGCTGGTCCTGCATATGCAGAGGGTTCTTAGGACCGTGTTTCGCGACTGTCCTTATGACCGACTAGCGCGCGTGGGGGCTGGCACTTTCTAAGGTCGCAGCCCCTCAGGGACCCTTCGCCGCAGTCACCAACGCGGGGACAGTTCGCGGATCTTGCCTGACTCAATATACCTTATATGCTATCAAATCTGGTAAAAACGCCGGATGGATAGCAAATTATGCATGAATTACTTGCCGCGGCCAAGAAAGTCAGGCTTCGCCAGCTCCGGTGTTTCGTGGCGGTGGCCCGCAAGAAAAGTTTCGTGCTGGCCGCCGAAGATCTCGGCCTCACGCAACCCGCGGTCAGCCGCAGTGTGCGCGAGCTTGAACAGGTTCTCGGGCACGACCTGTTCGACCGGTCCACAAGGGGCGCGGAACTGACGCCGCGCGGTCGGACCTTTCTGGAAGCGACGGAATCCGGACTGCTGCGGATATTTCAGGGCGTGCGGTCCGTCACCGGAGAGGTTCTGTCGGATGAGATTGTTCGGATCGGGGCTTTGCCAAACGTTTGTTCGCAATTCCTTCCCGCCATCGTGCAGGCCTTCAAGAGCGAATATCCCAGCGTCAGGGTCCGGGTAAGCCCCGGCACAAATGCCGATCTTTTGGACAGCCTCAGGCGCGGAGAGACCGATTTCGTGATCGGGAGGTTGTCCTCCAGCGAGGATATGCGCGGGCTGGTCTTCAGGGCGCTTTTTGATGAGCCGCTGGTTTTCACCGTTCGCGCAGGACATCCGCTCTCCGGCGGGCACGCGACGCTGCAGGACGCCTTGACCTTTCCGACCTTGCTGCCGCCTGAAGGCACGATCATCCGGCAGGAATTGTCGCGGTATCTGTCGGGCCAAGGGGTGTCGGAGTTGCCCGATGTGGTGGAATCCACCTCATCGGATTTCCAGCGGTCTTACATTGCCCGGACGGACTGCATCGCCGTCATTCCGCGCGGCGTGGTTCAGGCCGAGCTGGACAGCGGCGCGTTCGTTCAGCTGGCGATAGGAACCGATGCGATGCGGGGGCCGGTGGGTTTGACGACAAATCCCGAACTGCGTCTGGGGTCGGGAGCCCAAAACCTTGTGCAGACGATCCTGAGCGCGCCTCTTAATGCCGAAAATGGTATCGCAGATCGTGTTAAATGAATTTCACGTCGCAAATTCGATATGACATGATCTTGGGATACGCAGTGTATGGGAGGATTCACACGTGTACCGATTTAAAGGACTTCTTGTGGCGGCCAGTTTGGCCGCAAGCGCAACATTCGCGCAGGCCCAATCGCTCAGCCTCGAAGGCGGCGGCGCGGCTTCGCTCACCGGCATCGTGCCGCAGACCTATGCCCAATTCGCCGCCGAGGAAGGCATCTCGTTGCAGGTGGTGCTCGGCCAGACGCTGACCCGGTCGGCGCTGAAACTGGCTGCGGGACGGATCGACATGGCGGTTGTTCCGCCGCCGGCGTTCGGGGCGATGTCGCGCGGGGTCGGCCCCTATGCCGATCAGGGCGACCAAGCCAAGGCGATGGCCGAAAACGTGCGGTCGCTTTTCGGGTTTCCGGGCGGAACCCTGCACGCCATTACCTGGGTCGACAGCGGCGTCGAGGACTGGGGCGATCTTGCAGGCAAGCGGGTCTATATCGGCCCACCGGCCGGTGCAGCCAGCGGCCAGATTCAAGGGTTGATCGCCGCGGCCTCTGGTGGCCTTGCGGCCGATACCGACTACGAGGGCGTCCGCGCACCCTGGGGGGCCGCGCAGCAATCGTTCCAAGACGGCCAGTTCGATGTTTATGTCGCCTCGGCGGCTGTCGGCACTCAGGCGCTGAACGAACTTAGCCTGCAACGCGAGATCCGGATTCTTGGCGTCGCGGATGAGGTGCTGTCGACCGACGCCTGGACCGAGGTCCTGACCAAGGGTGCCCTGGTGCAAACCCAGATCCCGGCCGGGACCTATGCGGGGAACGTCACGGGCGATACCGACCTGACCACTGCCGCAACCTCGATGATGATGGCTGTGCACAAGGACATGGACGACGACACCGCCTATGCGCTGACCAAGGCATATTGGAAAAATCTGGAAGCGATGATGAACGCCAATGCGCTCATGCGGACGATTGATACCAACAATGCCTTTGGCGCCACCAATGCGGCCCTGCATCCGGGTGCCGTGCGTTACTACGAGGAAGCCGGCATCGAGATTCCTGCCAATCTGATGCCCTGATCCCTTCGGGCCAGCCGCGCCACGCGCTGCGGCTGGCCACTCCAAGTCTCCAAAGCCCCCCGGGCCGATCCCTTCGAGGAAACCGCCATGCCCCCCCATTCGACCGGTGCCAAGCGCATCGCCGGGTATTCTGTCTATGCCATTGGGCTGATCATCGCCCTTTCCGGCCTTGCCAACGTGATGCCCACCTACAATGTGCTGCCCCGCATCGGGCCGTTTCCGGTGGAATGGTTCCGGCCGCTGTTCTACTGGCTGTCGATCCTGGTCTTTCTGGCCGGAGACGCCGAGCGGCGCGCAGGTCAGGGGCGGGTGGCGCCACTTCATCTAGCGGCCTACGCAATAGCCGCCGTGGTGGTCAGCTATGTCTGCTACGACTACTTCCGGATTGGTCAGATCATCGCCAACTCGGTGATCTTCTTCGGCCCGCGCGAGATGTATGTGGCGCTGGCCGCTGCCGCGCTGTCGCTCTGGGCCTGCTGGATCCTCTGGGGCGCGCCGATTGCTGTGCTCGGCGGCCTCGCGCTGCTGTATCTTGCCACCGGGCAATACTGGCCCGGACCGCTTCAGACCGCGCCCTCGGACATCTATGATACGATTTCGGCCAATATCTGGTATGACAGCGACCAAGGCATTCTTGGCTCGATCATGGGCGTGGTGCTGACCACGGTGCTGCCGTTTATCATCCTCGGCGCCATTCTGGAGGGATGCGGCGCGGGCGGGTCGATGATCCGCATCTCGTTCCACCTGATGAAGAAATTCAAAGGCGGCCCGGCCTATGCCGCGATCCTCGCCTCGGCGCTTTTCGGCACTGTGTCCGGCTCTGCCGTCGCCAATGTGGTTGGCACAGGCGTCGTCACCATCCCGATGATCCGCAAGCGCGGGTTCAACGCCAATTTCGCCGGCGCGGTGGAGGCCACGGCCTCGACCGGCGGGCAGATCCTGCCGCCGATCATGGGCGCGGCGGCGCTGGTGATGGCCGATATCGTCGGCGTCAGCTACCTGACTGTGGTGCTGGCTGTGATCATTCCGGCGGTGGCCTATTACCTGTCGTTGTTCCTTGCGGTCTATTTCGAGGCGCAGAAGCTCGACATCCAAGTCGGCGACGATGACGTGAGCGTGCCCGCCCCGGTGTTGCAGGACTGGGTGAACCTCGTCCTGGTCTTCGGCCCGATCTTCGTCATTGTCTGGCTGCTGGTCAGCGGGCTGTCCGCCGCCGGTGCCTCGATCGCGGCGATCCTGCTTCTGGTGCCGCTCAGCTTCATCAACCCTCAGGTGCGCCGCAAGCCGCAGATGCTGATCGCCGCGCTGGCCGAGGGCGGCAAGACCATCGGGCAACTGGCCGTGGCCATTGCCATCGTGGGCATCGTGGTCTCGACCCTGTCGGCCACCGGCGTGCCCACCAGCTTTGCCGTGCTGCTCTCCACCGCTTCGGGCGACTCGCTGCTGATTGCGCTGATGATCGCGGCGGTGGGCTGCATCATCCTTGGCATGGGCATGCCGACGCTGCCCGCCTATATCGCCATCATTTCGGTCATGGGCCCGACGTTGCAGGGCTTCGGCATGGACCTGCTGGCGGCGCATATGTTCGTGTTTTTCTTTGGCGTCGCCGCCGGGATCACCCCCCCCGTCGCACTGACCGCCTTTGCCGCGGCAAGCGTCTCCGGGGGCCGTCCCATTGCGACCGCGGTGGCCTCCACCCGGATTGGCGCGATGATGTTCCTGATCCCATTCGCCTGGGCCTTTGACGATGCGCTTTTGCTGGGCATCGGCGAGACCGACCTGGCGGTGGTGATCCCGGCGATCTTCTTCCTGCTGGTGGCGCTTTACTTCTGCACCAGCGCGCTGATCGGGTTTGACCGAGGCAAACTGAGCCTTTGGGAGCGTCTGGCGCGGCTCGGTGTGACCATCGCGCTATTGACCCCCATGACCTTCGTAGAACTGGGCGGCCTTGCCGTCGGACTGGCGCTGGTGGCGTATCGCTACATGCTGGCCCCCAAGACCAAGGAGACGGCGGCATGAGCAAGCGCCCGAACTTCATCCTCTTCGTCACCGATCAGCACCGCGCCGATTACCTGGGCTGCTACGGCCATCCGGTCCTGCAAACGCCGAATATCGACGATATCGCCCGGCGCGGGGTGGCCTTTGACAGCTTCTACGTCGCCAGCCCGGTCTGCATGCCCAATCGCGCCAGCCTGATGACTTGTCGCATGCCCGCGAGCCATGGTGTGACGATGAACGGCATACCGCTGAGCCGAAAGAACGTGACCTTTGTCGATTTGCTGAAGGAAGCGGGATACAGCACCGCGTTGATCGGCAAGAGCCACCTGCAAACCTTTACCGGCGCGCCAGCGACAACGCAGATCCCCCCGGCGCGCGACGGATATTTCCGGGCCAATGGCGCGCTTGCGGAAGCCGTGCGGCACGATCTGGACGCCCCGAGCTACAAGGTCGAAGAGCCCAAGTTCTGGTCCGGCCCGCAACCCCGGGTGCCGACGCCCTTCTATGGCTACGATCATGTGGAACTGGTCACCGGCCACGGCGATCATATTGGCGGTGACTACGCCACCTGGCTGTTGGAGCGCGAACCGGAGGTGGCCAGCCTGATCGGCCCTGAGAACCAGTTGCCGCACGGCTACACCTGCCCGCAGGCGGTGCGCACCGCAGTCCCGCCGGAGCTTTACTCGACGACCTATATCGCGGAGCGCGCGGCGGCATATATCGAGGCACATAAGGACGACGAAGACCCGTTTTTCCTGATGATCAGTTGGCCGGACCCGCACCACCCGTTCAATCCGCCGGGCAAATACTGGGACATGTATGACCCCGAAGATTTCCCAGTGCCGGAGGCATTCCGACGCGACGACTGGACCCCGCCGCCGCATGTCGCGGGCGTTCAGAAAACCCGCCGCGACGGCCGCGCAAACCTTCACGGTATGAATGCCATCGGCTGCTCGGCCCGCGAGGCGCAGGAGGCACAGGCCCTGACCTGCGGCATGATCACCATGATCGACGACGCGGTGGGCCAGGTGCGGGCGGCTTTGCAGGCTTCGGGCCGCGCAGATCAGACGGTGGAGATCTTCACCTCCGATCACGGCGATCACCTGGGCGATCACGGCCTTCTGTTCAAGGGCGCTGAACAATATGAGCAGATCACGCGGGTGCCCTTCCTCTGGGCCGATCCGGAAGGTGACGCAGGCCTCCGCACAAGCCGCATCGGCCAGACCCACGACATCGGCACCACCATCCTCGAACGCGCCCGGATCGAGGCGGCCTTCGGAATGCAGGGGCTTAATCTATTGGGGGAAAAGAAGCGCGAAGCGGCCTTCGTGCAATACGCTCACCAAAAACCCATGGAAGAGATCGGCGTGCCGCCGAACATCCACACGATCCGCGATGCCCGCTACCGGCTTTCGGTGCTACAGGACGTGGACTGGGGCGAGTTTTACGATCTCGACACCGACCCCGGCGAGTTCCGCAATCTCTGGGACGCGCCGGAGGTTCAGTCCGACAAGGCCCGCCTGATGGAGGCGCTGATCCGCGCCGAACTGGCGCATGTGGACCGCTCGCCGATGCCGACCGGGCGCGCCTGACGGGCTGACGGGTCGATATTGGCGTCGGGCTGCACTGGCTCAGATGCTGCACGGCGACCCGTCAGACCGGACTATCGCCGCAAGAGCAACGATGAGCGAGTTCGCCCTTCAGATCATCGAAAGATTTGAAGAAACCGCCAAAGCCGCAAACGTGAATTGGCCGGAAAGGCGAGCAAAATCAGGATTGCAGACGGCGGCGCGGCGAGTGCAAAAGCCCAGGCAACGGCCCATACTGGGCTGTCTGCCGCGACCTCGACAGTAAAGGCAAAAACAAATGCGACGAGGCTGGAGACTGACGCGATAATCGATGAACCCAGGCCCGCAAGCTCACCCAGTGGTCGCATCGCCAAGGCATTGAGGTTCCCGAACAACAGGCCAAGTGCAAAGAACCCGATCCAGCCAAGGCCCAGAAAAATGACCAACGGCGGGTGGCCATCGGTAAGGGCGGCGGCCACCAGCAGCAGGGCGCCCGAGAGCCCGAGCAATGTGAGACCGATTAAGATTGGAGGCTCCATCCCTGTGCGCCCGACGAACCGCACGTTGAGAAGAAGTGCCGCCCCCGTCCCCGTGGCGAGAAGCGCAAAGAACGCTGGCATCGACGCCGAGAGGTCATAAACCGCGCCGAAGAGATCCGCCGCCACGGAAAAATAGGTAAGCTGCGCGCCGAAAATCAATCCAGTTGCGACAATGACGGGCGCCACATCAGAGCGGGTGAGCACGATCCGACAGTTCGTTGCCAGTCTGCGAAATTGCAGCGGGATCCGTTTGTCGACGGGAAGTGTTTCCGGGTGACGTGTCCACAGCCAAGCGCCAAGCCCTACCGCCATCGCCAGATAGGCCCAAAACACGCCGCGCCAGCCGCTTGTGGCGACAATGACGGCCCCGATTGCGGGCGCGATCATCGGAATGAGGATCAGCAAGGTAAAGATCACCGACATAACCTGCGCCATGTCTGTTCCGGCATATCGGTCGCGGATCATCGCGCGTGTCCCGATCTTGGGCCCGGCAATGCCCACCCCTTGCAGGAAGCGTCCCGCCACAACAGCGCCATAGCTGTCTGCCGTGCCCGCGATGATTGTGCCGATGCCAAAGAGAACAAGCCCCCCGATCACAGCAGGGCGCCGTCCTGTCGCGTCCATGAATGGGCCGATCAACAGCTCTCCGACCGCCATGCCTAGCACAAAAATCGTGATGATCTGTCCGCCGGAGTAAGGAGGCAACAAGGAAAAGTCGGCCTCGATCATGGGCATCGCTGGCAGCACACCGTCGATGGCGAGGGCGGTCATTGCAGTCAGCGCAACGTAGAGGGCAAAGCGCTCAATTCTATGCAACGGTCAAGTCCATTCCTGATGTTACCAGCGCGGGGTGCACTTCGGCGGGTTATACTTGTGCTGAAAACACTGTTTTGAGCTATAAACCACCCCTGGAATTTAGCTTTTCGCGTAACAATCTTGCGCGGCGGATCTCATTTCAACCAGCGTTTTTTTAGCTTGCTCTCTTGATCATGAATGCACACAATTTCGGCATGTCAGCACACCGATCTGCTCATCACACCGCGAAAATATCTCCAGCCGCGCTTGCAGGCGCAAGACAGCACGCCACACGACCGCAACGCCGTCAGGGCAAAGCAACTTGTCCGGGGCTTGCTTAACCGTCTGGTTTTATTGGCGCATGCACTGGTCAGGTGGATCTGACTGCAAAACAAAATGACAACAGTGAGGAAATACGAATGTCCTTGAAACTATCTTTAGCTGCAGGCCTGCTGCTGAGCACCGTGGGCATGGCCGCGCAGGCTCAGTCGCTGGTCTATTGCTCCGAAGGCTCGCCTGAAGGTTTTGATCCGGCGCTCTACACCTCCGGGACAACCTTCGACGCCTCGAGCCACCCGATCTACGACCATTTGACAGAGTTCAAGGTCGGCACGACCGAGGTTCTGCCCGGTTTGGCCGAAAGTTGGGAAGTGTCCGAGGACGGCATGACCGTGACCTTCAAACTGCGCGAAGGCGTCAAGTTCCATTCCAACGATCAGTTCACGCCGACCCGAGATTTCAACGCTGACGACGTTATCTTTTCCTTCGACCGTCAGGGTAACCCCGACAATCCCTACAACAGCTATTCCGGCGGCACATGGGAATACTATAGTTCCATGTCCATGCCCGATCTGGTCGAAAGCATCGAAAAGGTCGACGACTATACCGTCAAGTTCAACCTGACCCGTCCCGAAGCGCCATTCATTGCCAATATGGCGATGGATTTTGCCTCAATCGTATCGAAAGAATACTCTGACGCGATGATGGAAGCCGGCACACCTGAAATGGTGAACCAGGCGCCCATCGGCACCGGCCCGTTCACATTTCAGGCCTATCAGAAAGACGCCGTCATCCGCTATCTGCGCAATGACGACTACTTTGGCGACAAGGCCAAGGTCGAAAGCCTGATCTTTGCGATCACGCCCGATGCATCTGTCCGCTACCAAAAGGTTCAGGCAGGCGAATGCCACGTTATGGCCTACCCGAACCCGGCCGATGTTCAGGCCATGAAGGATGCCGAAGACGTCGTCGTGATGGAGCAAGAGGGCCTGAACGTGGGCTATCTGGCCTATAACACAAAGGTCGCCCCATTCGACAACGCCAACGTGCGCAAGGCGCTGAACATGGCGATCGACAAGCAGTCGATCATCGATGTCGTGTTCCAAGGCTCTGGCGAGATTGCAAAAAACCCGATCCCACCCACCATGTGGTCGTATAACGAAGCGATCGAAGACGATCAGTATGACCCGGAGGCCGCCAAGTCGATGTTGGAAGCCGAAGGCGTCACCGATCTGTCGATGAAGATCTGGGCGATGCCTGTGCAGCGTCCTTACAACCCCAACGCCCGCCGCATGGCAGAGCTGATGCAGGACGACATGTCCAAGATCGGTGTCGACGTTGAAATCGTGTCCTACGAGTGGGGCGAGTATCTGGAACGGTCCAAGGCCGCTGACCGTGATGGTGCTGTGCTGCTGGGTTGGACCGGCGACAACGGTGATCCTGACAACTTCCTCGCTGTGCTGCTGGGCTGCGATGGCGTCGGCAATTCGAACCGCGCCAACTGGTGCAACGAAGAGTTCGACTCGTTGATCCAGAAAGCCAAGGTCCTGCCAACGCAAGAAGAGCGCGCGGCTCTGTATGAAGAGGCACAGGCCGTTTTCAAGGATCAGGCGCCTTGGGCCACTATCGCGCATTCGGTCGTTTACATGACCATGCGTCCCGAAGTGGAAGGCTACGTTGTGCATCCCTTGGGTGGTCACATCTTCAACGCCGTCGGCCTGGCTGAATAAGCAATAGTTATACGACAGGGGGCGGCATCCGGTATGCCGCCCCTTCCCTATTTCGACAAGGAGCCAATGCCTTGGCCGAATCCCTGACTGACCGTCTGGCCCCCTATGCCGCCGTTGCCGCCCGACTGGGCGTCGATGCCGTGGCTTTGGTGCCGGGGCCGAATTTCACCCGCGCCGTGAACCATACCTTCATGAGCCATGAGCGCCCTTTCGTTCTGGTCATTCCCGCGCACGGTCCGCCTGCGGCGCTGGTGCCAAATCTGGAACTGGGCAGCTGGGACCTTGTCGGCTTTGACGGTGCGGTCTTCGACTGGCGCGATCAGGATGGCTATGCCGCCGCCTTTGCTGCGTTGACGCAACATCTGTCCATCCGCTCTCTCGCTGTCGAGGGTCAGGTCATGCGTGTCTTTGTCCACCACGCCTTGCTGGCCGCGCAGCCTGATTTGACCATTATCGACGCCGAGCATGAGATCTCCGCCCTGCGGATGATCAAGACCACCGCCGATCTTGCAGCCCTGCAAGAGGCTATCGATATTTCCGAACGCGCCCTGACCCGCACGCTGGCAAGCGTCCGCCTGGGTCAGAGCGAAAAGCAAATCGAACAGATGCTGGTGCAGATGCTTTTTGCCGAAGGGGCCGATGATCTGGCCTTTGCTCCGATTGTCGCGGCAGGCGACGGTTCTGCTCGGCCCCACGCCACCGCCCGCAGCGCGTATCACGTTAAGTCTGGCGATGCTTTGCTGATCGATTTCGGGGCGCGGAAGCATAGCTTTTGCGCTGACATCACCCGCACCGTGTTCCTGAACCACGTCAGCGACGAAGGTCGCGCGGTCTATGACGCGGTGTTGCAGGCCAATCTGGCGGGCCTTGCCGTGACCCGTGCCGGCGTGACCGCACATGAGATCGACGATACCGTCACCTCTATACTGGAGGCGACGCCTTATGCTGATCGCATCCGCACGAAGACTGGTCACGGTCTAGGCCGAGAGGTGCACGAGGCCCCCTATATCCTGCGCGGCAACCACATGGGTTTGCCCGCGGGAACTGTTTATACCAACGAGCCGGGTCTGTATGAGATCGGAAATTTCGGTGTGCGCATCGAAGACGATGTGCTGGTGACCCAAGACGGATATAAGACTTTGACCCATTTCACAAAGGAACTGACGGTGCTGCAATGCTGAAATACACGCTCAGTCGTCTGCTGACCTTCATCCCGACCTTTATCGGCGTCACATTGATATCGTTCAGCTTTATCCGCGCCCTGCCCGGCGATCCAATCGTTGTGATGGCCGGGGAGCGTGGCCTGACCGATGAACGCTACGCGGAGCTTGCGAAGCAATACGGCTTTGACCAGCCGATCTATATTCAGTTCTGGGATTACCTGACCGGCGTGTTGCAGGGCGATCTGGGCACGTCATTTGTAACCAAGCGACCGGTCTGGGATGAATTCTTCACCCTGTTTCCCGCGACGCTAGAACTGTCGATCTGTGCAATGATTTTTGCGATCATCCTTGGCTTGCCTGCCGGGATCATCGCCGCTGTGAACCGGGGCAAGTTCTTCGACCGCGCCCTCATGTCGACGGCGCTGATCGGGTATTCAATGCCGATCTTCTGGTGGGCCTTGCTGCTGATAATCGTGTTCTCGGGCAATCTGGGCTGGACTCCGGTGTCGGGTCGGATCGACCTTTTGTATTATTTCCCCGACGCCACCGGCTTTATGCTGATAGATTCCATCGCCTCTGGGCAAAGCGGGGCATTCAGGTCTGCCGTGTTGCACCTTATGCTACCAACAATCGTGCTGGGCACCATTCCACTCGCTGTCATTGCGCGCCAGACACGGTCCGCAATGCTAGAGGTTCTTGGCGAGGATTACATCCGCACTGCCCGTGCCAAGGGCATGCCCCCCGGTCGTATCAACGGCATTCATGCCCTGCGCAACGCGATGATCCCCGTCATCACCGTTATCGGCCTGAGCGTCGGGACACTGTTGGCCGGGGCGATCCTGACCGAGACGATTTTCAGCTGGCCGGGTATCGGCAAGTGGATGGTCGATAGCATTTTCCGCCGCGACTATCCTGTCGTGCAGGGCGGGCTTTTGCTGATCGCGGTCCTTGTGATGATCGTGAACCTGACCGTCGACATGCTGTATGGCGTCATCAACCCCAAGATCCGAAAGCGCTGACATGGATGATGCACTCTCTGCCGAAGCTGAAATGGTCCATGCCCGTCCGGGTCGCTTGCGGGAATTCTGGTTCTATTTCCGCGAAAACCGTGGCGCCGTCATCGGCCTTTTCATCTTTGCCATTTTCGCAATACTCGCGATCTTTGGCCCGTGGATCGCGCCGCATAGCGCGACGCAGCAATACCGCGCCGATACGCTTGTGCCGCCGTTCTGGCAGGATGGCGGCAGTTTCAAATACATCCTTGGCACTGATCCGCTGGGCCGGGACATGCTGTCACGGCTGATCGTCGGCGCACGGTTTTCGTTCTTTGTTGGTATCGTGGTCGTCACCGTCGCGGCCTTTGGCGGGATCCTGATCGGGCTGATCGCAGGCTTCGCACCGCGCTGGCTGGACTCCATCATCATGCGGATCATGGATATCATTCTGGCTTTTCCGTCCTTGTTGCTGGCACTGGTGCTGGTCGCCATCCTCGGGCCATCGCTGATCAATGCGATGATCGCCATCGCGATCGTGCTGCAGCCGCATTACGTCCGCCTGACCCGCGCCAGCGTGTTGTCGGAACGGGAAAAGGACTACGTCACCTCGGCTCGCGTCGCGGGGGCTGGTCTGATGCGGCTGATGTTCGTCACCGTATTGCCGAACTGCCTTGCACCGATCATCGTGCAGGCGGCTTTGTCGTTTTCCACGGCCATTTTGGACGCCGCCGCCCTTGGCTTTCTGGGGATGGGCGCGCAGCCACCGACGCCGGAATGGGGCACCATGCTGGCGGAAGCGCGCGAATTCATCTTGCGGGCCTGGTGGGTCGTGACATTCCCCGGTCTGGCGATCCTGATTACGGTGCTGGCCATCAACTTGATGGGCGACGGGCTGCGTGACGCGCTCGACCCGAAACTAAAGCGGAGCTGATCACATGACATTGCTACGCATCCGAAACCTGACCGTCGAATTCGCCACGGCCTCTGGCGCGTTCCGCGCGGTCGATTCCGTCGATCAAGACATTGATAACGGTGAAATTCTGGCCATCGTCGGCGAAAGTGGCTCTGGTAAATCTGTGTCAATGTTGGCGGTGATGGGCTTGCTGCCCTGGACCGCTAAAATTACCGCAGATGAAATCCGCTTTGGCGAGCATGACCTGCTGAACATCGACGCCCGCGCCCGGCGTCGGATCGTCGGCAAGGATCTGGCGATGATCTTTCAAGAACCGATGTCATCGCTGAATCCCTGTTTCACCGTAGGCTGGCAAATCAAAGAAGCGCTGCGCTTTCACCTCAACATCGACCGCCGCGCCCGCCATGCCCGCGCGGTCGAATTGTTCGAGCAGGTCGGCATTCCCGATCCCGAACGCCGGTTGTCCGCCTTTCCGCACCAGCTGTCAGGCGGGATGAACCAACGCGTCATGATTGCAATGGCAATTGCCTGCAAACCCAAGCTTTTGATCGCGGACGAGCCGACGACGGCTCTCGATGTCACGATCCAGGCACAGATACTCGACTTGCTGGCGTCGCTCCGCGATGAAACGGGCATGGGTCTGGTGCTGATCACGCATGACATGGGCGTCGTGGCCGAAACCGCCGAACGGGTCAGCGTGCAATACGCGGGCCAAAAGGTTGAAGAACAGCCTGTGGCCGATCTGTTCGCCACGCCGCACCACCCCTATACAGCCGCCCTGCTCGATGCCCTGCCCGAGCGTGCGACAGCGCGGCTGTTGCCGACTATTCCCGGCGTGGTTCCAGGTCAGTTCGACCGTCCTGCAGGATGCCTGTTTTCGCCGCGCTGCAAATTCGCAGATGCAAAATGCAAGACGACCCCCCCACCCCCTTTGGGCGCCGATTTAGGCTATGCCCGTTGTTTCTACCCCCTAAACGCTGCTGACAGGATCGCATCATGACAGATACGACAATGATGCAAACGCCCGTCATGCAGGCCAAAGGTTTACAGCGTCACTATGAGGTGAGTGGCGGTCTCATGCGCAAGCCACGCTTGCTCAAGGCGGTGGCGGGTCTCGACTTTCAGCTGACTCCCGGCAAAACGCTGGCCGTTGTCGGCGAAAGCGGCTGCGGCAAATCCACCCTCGCCCGCATGGTCGCCATGATCGAAGAGCCGACAAAAGGCACATTGACGCTGGAGGGCGATCCCGTCCTGCCGAACGATTGGGCGGACCTGCGTCAATCGGTGCAAATCGTGTTTCAGGACCCCTATGGCTCGCTCAATCCGCGGCAACGGATCGGTGCCATCTTGATGGAGCCCTTGGTCATCAACACCAAATTGACGAAAGCAGAGCGCGAAAAGAAAGCCCGCGAGATGCTGCAAATGGTCGGTCTGCGGCCCGAACATTTTGACCGCTATCCGCATATGTTTTCCGGTGGGCAACGACAGCGGATCGCCATCGCCCGCGCCTTGATGCTGAACCCGAAAGTCCTGGTTCTCGACGAGCCTGTCTCGGCGCTTGATGTGTCTATTCAAAGCGCAATTCTGAACCTGCTTCTGGAATTGCAGGACCGGCTGCAACTGGCCTATCTGTTCATCAGCCACGATTTGGGCGTGGTGCGCCATGTTGCCGACGAGGTCATCGTTATGTATCTGGGACGCGCTGTCGAACGCGGATCGAAAGAGGCGCTTTTCGCCGCACCAATGCATCCCTACACCGTGGCTCTTTTATCAGCGACGCCCCAGGCAAACCCCGGCGCAGAAAAGCGGCGGATCAAGCTGAAAGGTGAATTGCCATCGCCCTTGGCGGTGCCGAATGGCTGCGCTTTCGCGCCGCGCTGCTGGAAAGCGCAGGACACCTGCCGCGCGAACACGCCCGAGCTGGAAGCAGAACCGCACACAGCCGCATGCTTCTTTCCCGAACACGTTTCCTGATATTGCTCCACCATGTTTGGTTCTGAGTAGGATCGGTGTGTCTTTGACTTAGCAAAATTTTCGCCCAGTTCGCCGGCCTTTTATCCACGGTGCGGCATGTCATGGAGCAGATGCCGGCAGGCTGGGAACTCTGGAAAGGCCATAGGTGTTTTCCTCGCGGAGGAACTCGGCACATGCTAAAAGCGACATGGCTCAAATACGCGTTGCTTCTGGGGATCGCGCTCGGGGGGTTCTTTGACGGCATTCTCCTGCACCAGATCCTGCAATGGCATCACCTGCTGAGCCTGGTCCCCGCCGTAACCGATCTGCGCATGCAGGTTCTTTGGGACGGCTACTTTCACCTTCTCATGTATGTCTTTGCTATGGTGGGCCTTTGGGGCTTGTGGCGGGCATGGCGGCGGCAGGAGAAAATCGCGGGGCGGTCGCTCGTCGGTGCCTTGACGGCAGGATTCGGGATTTGGCACATGCTCGACGGGGTTCTGTCACACTGGCTACTCGGCATTCACCGGATTAAGATCGACAGCGAGATGCCCCTTTTGTGGGATATCGGTTGGTTTCTCCTCTTCGGCCTCCTTCCGGCCTTGGTGGGATGGTCTCTCCTGCACCGCGACGGCGGCGGTGGTCCGGCGCTGCGGCGCAACACGGCGCCGTTGGTGGGCTTGTCGCTCCTCAGCGTCGGCAGTGGGGTCTGGGCGCTGCAACCGCCCGCAGACAATCCTTTCACCACTGTAGTATTCCGCGCGGCCTCGGAGCCCGGCCAAGTGGACGAGGCCCTGAGCGCGGTTCAGGCGCGCGTGGTCTGGTCCACCCCAGATATGGGCGTCGTGGTCGTCGATATGCCGTCCATGCAGCGATGGAACCTCTACCAGCATGGCGCTTTGCTGGTCGGCGGGACAGGCGTGCCTGCCGGATGCTTCAATTGGAGCACGGCAGAGGTTTGAAGGGCGCGTTCGACGTGAGCGATCAGAGGGAGCCGCGACCATGGAGACATTTCACCATTTTATAGGGCAGGACACGCCGCATATCGCCTGGTGGCAGATGAGCCTCCGCGCGGTCATCATCTTTGTCTACGCCATCCTGCTCTACCGGGTGATACCGCGGCGGTCCTTCTCGAACCTCTCGGCACAGGACATCGTTCTGACCGTGATCTTGGGGTCGAGCCTGAGCCGCGCCCTGACCGGCAATGCGCCGTTGCTCCCGACTCTTGTGGCCACAGGTCTTGTGGTCGTTCTCTATGTCGCCGTGACCGCCATTGCGCCCCATTCGCAAATCGTTTCCCGCCTCGTGAAAGGCCGCCACATCCCCCTCATCCGCGACGGAGAAGCTGATCTCCAAGCGTTCCGAAAGGCGCATTTCGGCGAGAATGACATCTCGGAGCTCTTGCGCCTGAATGGCCTGCGAAAGCTGTCAGAGGTCGAGGAAGCGCATCTTGAGCGCAACGGTCAGGTCAGCGTGATCGCCAAAAGTAACAGCTGAGATCGCCTCGCGGCCGGGAAGCAAAGGACCAGCTCATCGTGTCGCCCGCCCCTTATATCCGCTATGATGTTCTATGTCGCTCTGCACGAAGTCTTCCGGCTGCGGCGTGTCACCTCGACCGACTTAGTTTACAAAGGTGCGCTTCGGGCACCCGGCTCATGCCTGAATTGCAAATACTCGACCAACACAGCAGATTGAGGCAGCAGCAAGTTGGCATCGCTGGGAACGATCCGTGTGTTGCTTGATCCCTGTTTCTTATTTGGTTGTCAGCCGCTCATTGTGCCATGCACGCCACACCGACGGCAAATTGCTATGCAAATGTAAATTCAGAGGGAGGCTGTGCGAATATAATTGATGCGGCACCGGAGGAATAGATGACCAACTTCGCGAGAAACACGAAAATCGGCGGTCTTCTCGAATGGGACAAAGCCAATCCTGGAAATGCGGTCAGAGCGCTATTCGACCGCTGGTGCTTTCCCGGACACACACCGGACGGAAAGCGTATGCTCCGCCTGTGTGTCCGCGACGGCTACCTAAATTTCTATGCGCGAGGTCAGTCGGTCGCGAAGTTGAATTGCCTCCAATCCGGCGCAAGCGCCACGATCGCGAGCGCCTATCTCGAAGGCGTGGAAAAACCGCCGCATCGGACAGGTGGCCGTGGCAATCAAACTCTGTCGAAGGAGATGCTTGCCGACCTTGAGACAGTCGAAAGGGTGGATGTCTGGATCCGCACCGCCCTCACCTATGCAGGCGCCGAGAAGTCGTTCGTTGATGACTTAATGGCGCGGCATCCAAATGCAATCGATCTCGAGATGGGCCTTCCCAAGCACAGGTCGACGATGGACCTCGTCATTGCCCAGGAGGGAGACGATGGGCTCGAGATCGCCTTCTGGGAGGTAAAAACTGCGGCAAACAGCGAACTTCGCCGCAAGGAGGGAGATGCCAAGGTCGTTTGTCAGGTCAGGAAATACCAAGACTGGGTGAACAGTCCCGGTAACGAGGAAGCCGTCCAAGCCGCTTGTCGCTCCACGGCGTCGATCCTCTTGCGTCTCTACGAGCATTTCATTCCTGCTACCGAAGACCCGCCCGAATGCGTGGCGCACTGGAGACGGCTTGCGGATGAAAGTCCCCAAATCGTCAAATCGCTAGGTGTCGTGATCTGCGATTATTTCCCGACGGGTGCCGATGACGTGACGAAGCGAAATAAGATCGAGAACGGTCACAAAAGCTTCGGTCCGCACCGCAAGAAGCTCGACGACCTCGGCATAGCGATCCATCAGGTCACCTCTTCCGAGGAAGCAATCCTTCCGCTTCTTCGCGCCCCCGAGGCCACTGCTTGAGCCCGTCCCTGACGGTCCATCGGGGGACCCGCGAGATCGGAGGATCCTGTATCGAGATTGTTTCGACCGCCCGTCAGCGGCTCATTCTCGACGTGGGCCGACCGCTCGATGCAGGTCGCAATGCGACCGGGCTCCTCCCGGCAACGCTTGACACGTCGGGGTCCGCAACCGTCCTTATCTCGCATTCCCATCCTGATCACTGGGGTCTCCTGAACGAAACCCCGGCCAATTGGGAGGTCCGCTGCGGCGAGAAAACGGCGGAACTCATCCGCTTAAACGCGACGATGTTCGGCGGCGGTATTGATCGTCCGATCACCACTTGGACAAACCGGTCCGGTACCTTCAAGGTGGGCGACTTTCAAATCACGCCAATCCTCACCGACCATTCGGCCGTCGATGCCTACATGCTCCTCGTCGAGGTAGATGGTCGGCGCATCCTCTATACGGGGGACTTCCGCACACACGGCCGCAAGGGTGGGCTCGTCGAGAGGACGATCACCAATCCGCCGAACCAAATCGATGTCCTCGTTATGGAGGGCACCAATCTTGGCACCGATAAGCCGACCATGGCCGAGGCCGAACTGGAGCAAGCCTTCGTTGATCTCGCACCCAATACGCCCCGACATATCTTTGTTTACTGGTCCGCACAGAACGCCGATCGGACAGCGACGCTCTTTAGGGCCGCGCGCCGCACAGGGAGAAAGCTCGTCGTCGACCTCTACGGGGCCGAGGTGCTGGAGGTGACCGGCAAGGGAACGCGCCTTCCAACTCCCGGTTCGACTTTCCCGGAAATTGCCGTCGTAATCACCGAAAGCCGCAAGAAGCGTTATACGGCCCTCGGCAAGACCGATTTCCTGAGACGCATGATTGGGAGCTCGTTTTCAACCTCTCGCTCTAGGTTGGCAAAGGGCAAAGCCATCATCATGCTGCGCGACTCAATGGTAGATGAGTTCGAAGCTGGCGGCCTCTGCATGACGCCGGACGACGCGTATGTCTTTTCTTCCTGGGGCGGATATCTCGAAAACGGCGGGATGGGGGTGGCTTGGGATCGGGCGGGGCAAACAGGCACGAAACGTCTACGGCTGCATACGTCTGGTCACGCAAGTCCTGCCGATCTCACGCGCTTTGCGAAAGCAGTCGCTCCCGCGGCGATCGTTCCAGTTCACGGCCTCTCATGGGATAGTCCAGACATCGACATCGGTCCGATCCGCCGGCTCCGCGACGGAGAAATATGGAAAATCGGCGCGGGGAGGTCGGGCACGAAGCACTAGCAGGTCGACGTCGCCAACGGCCGAAACGGTGAGCTGCGCCCCGGTCTTGATGTGACAGAAAGACAGTCCCGGTGAATGTAGGTTAAGTAACGGCCCATAGCGGCCATTCGTGCATTGGATGACTAACGGCAGGATTTGAGCCATTAGAACGCTATTGCTTCGGCGTGTTTGTGTCTTGTCGGTTTGCGTTCAAATCGGCATCATGAGCCATGGTTTGACAAAAATGCGGATCCCCGGATGCAAAGTTTCTACGAAGAAGCGTTTCATTACACCCGCGAAGTCGATGGGCAATTTCCCCGACCATGGATGACGGACCTTAGCGACCCTCTCAAAGCGAACTGTTTCATCGTGGGAAAAAACCAGCGTAACGGATACGAAGTCGCGGCCGTCGGTAGCCAGCAACGTCATGTTGACGCCTTGTTCAATAGGAATGGGGCCTCCTGCCGTGGCCGCTACGACCGTCTCTTCTTGCCCTCGCCCACACGCAAGAACATCGACCGGCTCTCGCACAGGCTGAAAGAAGGAGGCGCGCAGGTCTTGGAAACCAACGTGATATGTATTTCTTCGCCAATGAGCAGCGACTTGACGCGAGCGCAGCGATCTAAAGGTAGCCAAGTTTTCAAATGGTTGCTCGACCGAATTGCACCCGAAGTCGTTATCGTTCACGGCAGTGGCGCGGCGAAAGAGTTATCAAAGCTCGATACAGCGTCTACCGCCGTCATCGAGATGCCTTCTCTTGCACCTCCTGCTTACAATAAATGGCATGCCAGGTCAGACGCCGAGCTGGATCAAATTACGAGAAAGGCTCTTTCAGCCTTGAATGCTAATCGGATTTCGTGAAGTTTCCATTGCCTGCAAACAGTTTCTCACGGCTCAATCTCTACGGTGACAGCATCGTGCCTCAGGGCCGACACGGGCCTTTCTTGCCTTCACATTGAGCATTGCTCACGGCCCTTAGCGGCCCAAAGCAGAAGTGCGAAGAGTCGATTAGCGGCGGCGAGCGCTTATTTCCAGACAGGCAAACTGCGTGAATTTCTCATCGTCCGAAATCGATTTGCAAGAATTTGGGAAGAACGTGCCGCCCCTTTTATCAATTCGAAAACGACCGGCCCTGCATCAACACTCCGGCGCGCCAGCCCCCACGGTCCATGGGGACAGGCTGCGCCAGAGTGCATCGTCGTTTCGGATCAGGTGGGCTTGGTGCCAAGCTGCTGCACGTCGTCCGACAAGCTGTGATACTTGTAAGGCAGGAACTTGCCGCTCATCGTGATCTTGGCGCGGTCGCCTTTCGCGTCAGCCTGACGATCGAACCCGAGATCAAAGTCGATGGCCGACATGATCCCGTCGCCGAATTCCTCGTGCAGGGCTTCCTTGAGAGCCGGGCCGAAGACCAGCATTGCCTCGTAGAAGCGATACAGAGTTGGGTCCTGCGGCGGCATCTGCGTGTCGAGCGCGCGCATCGGCACTTCGGTAAGCAGCTTCACTTCGCTCTCGTTCAAGCCGAACAAAGCGCCCGCCTTCTTGGCCTGCTCCGGCGGCAGCGGCATGTTGCCTAGCAGCGCGCAGGTGATGAAGACTTGGGAATAGCCCCCGATATCTTCGGCAATCTGCTTCCAGCTCAGGTCCTTGTCGCGCTTGACGTCAAGGATCTTCTCGGTGAGTTCGACTCGTTTCATACGTCGTCTCCTGTGTTGAACGCGGTTGTATCAACCTCGGTCCGTGAACCGAGTATGGGGGGGGGCCGGGCCTGCTGGCCTGCGGCCAGATCGGACGCACCGGCCTCGCTCAGGCGGTCAGCCGGGCGACGCGCTTGTCGCGGTCCCAGCGTTCCATTTCGAGCGCCTCGGGCGATTGGGCGATCACGCGCCATTCGCCTTTGGCATGAGGGGCGCCTTCGATGGTCAGCGCCGTCTCGACCAACTTTAACCGGATGATCGGCGCCCTGTGGTCGTAGCCAGAGTGCGCAAAACCGGCGATGTCGCGGGCGATGATCTCTGCCTGTTTCGGGATCGGCTCAACAAAGCGGCAGGGTACCCCGTCAATCGCCACGCAATCGCCAAGGCCATAGATCCCCGTAACGTTCGTCGACAGGTCGCGGGAGCCGACGGTGATCCCGGCCGGCGATACCTCGAGCCCGGCATTCTTGAGAAATCGCGTATCGAGCGCCAACCCGGTTGCGGCGACGACACGGTCGGCTTGCAGTCTGCGCCCGTCGGTCAGCGTCAGCGTCACGGTCCCATCTGCGGCGCGCGCGCTGGCGGTGACGGTCTGGCCGGCGATGTAGTCAACACCGGCCCGCTCCAGCCCCGCCAACAGGCGCGCACCCGCTTCTGCCGGCACCAGCGTGTCCAGCGGAAGCGCTCCGCGCCCGATCAGCTGGATATCATGGCCGGCACGGGCGAAATCCTCGGCCAGTTCGCAGCCGATCATGCCGCCGCCGACGATCGCGATACTGCGCTTCCGGTCCCCGAGGTTGGTGTGGAATGCTCGCCACGCGTCAAGGCTGTTGATCCGCCACGAATGGTGCGGGTCCAGCCCTTCTGGGATGTTCGCCCGCGCGCCGAGCGCGAGGATCAGATGCGTATAGAGAATCGTGCCGCGCGTGGTGCGCAGACGCTGGAACCGCGGCGACAGGCCGACCACATGCGTATGCGCCACTAGCCGAATGCCGAGCCGGGCGGCTTCCTCGGGACCGGTCGCGCGCTGCAGCGCGTCGGCATCCGCGTTGCGCGACAGGGCGCGGGAAATCTCAGGCTTGTTGTAAACCTGCCCCGAGCAAGCCGTCACTATAGTGATGGGCCGCTCTGGATCCAGCGCCCTCAGCGCCCGCGCACTCGCCCAGCCCGCAAGCCCTGCGCCGATGATCACCACGCCGGTATCTGCCTTCGCGATGCCGGCCTGATCAGCCACTACGGCCGGCGCACTGGGGCGTTCGTAGGGCTCGAAATCGGCCTTGCCGACGCCGCAGATCGGACAGACCCAGTCATCGGGGATGTCGTCGAACCGCGTGCCCGGCGGCAGACCGCCATCGGGATCGCCCTCGCCCTCGTTATAGATCAGCCCGCAGGCGCGGCACAGGTACTCGCGCCACGGTCCAAGCCCGTCGGTCGGCTCGACAATCTCCTGCGGGCTCATGCGGCGACCTCATCAGGCTGGATCTCTTTGGACAGCTTCGCCATCTGCCAGCGCAGATGCTTGATCGCTGGTGTGACGATGGCGACGAAATGCGCCTCGCGCACGCGTCGCTGCGGAGCCGAGGCCATCAGGTAGCCCCGCGCGCCCTGATGCAGCAGCGCTGATTGCGCCGCCCGCAGCGACAGTTCGGATACTTCGGCGCGCAGGTCCAGTACGTCCATGAAAAAGGTCTGGCTGGCCTTGTCGTCGCGGCAGGCCATCTGCATCGTGCGCGCGAAAATGTCTTCGTGTTCGCCAATTAGCGCCTCGGGCCGGTCCGGCAGAAACTGGTTCACATGGCCCAGCTGATCCTCAACCGCTTCCATGTCGTCGATGCATCCTCGCACGACGCCAAGGCCCATCCCCATCTGCAGCAGGATGAACTGCGCCCGCACGCGCGCGATAAAAGGCCGCGCCGGGTCGGCGATCAGGTCTTCCTCGGGTACGAAGAAATCCTTTAGCGCGATGCCCCATGTGCTGGTGCCTTCCATACCCGAGAACTTCGGACATTTCGTAAGCCCGACACGTTCATCGATCGGCAGGTGAAAGAAGATCTCGTGGTCGTCGCTGCCGCCCTCAACCTTGGCGATTGCGGCACAGTACTGACCCTCGCGGATATGGCTGATCCACGGCAGCGTGCCGGACACGACATAGCCGCCGGGTGTCGGCTTGGCGCGCAGCACCATCGGTTCAATCCCGGCCAGCGCCTTCATCGGGTTCGACAGTGCGGTACCCCCGAACCGGCGCCCGGCAATGTGGTCGGGTAGACGTCGCGCGGCCAACGACCGATTCTCGGATTGATCAAGGTACAACCCATAGACATCGTGGCACCACGTCAGGAACCCAGTGGCCCCGCATGCGCGCGAGATCGAGCCCATTGCGGTGATCGCGCTAGCAAAGTCGCGCTGGCCTGTTGCTAAGTGAAATCCAAAGGCACCCTCCGCTGCAAAACGCGCCATCAGGTCCAGTGGATAGTCGCCGGCATCTATGTCGGCGGCGCGGGGCGCAAGATCGCGGCTCGCCAGATCGGCGACCCTTTGAAGGGACGCGGCGTGGACGTCCAAGCCACCGGGAGCGGATCTGTTGGTCTGGGGCGCGGGGCCGCCCGATTTCGTATCAGCCATAATGGATCAACCTAGGGTTTGGGGTCGCGGAATGACGGGGGCAGCGCCTCCGCGCCGCCCACCTGTCGATGACGGTCAGTGGGCCAGACCGATCTTGAAAGCGATCGGGTTGCGCATGGTGTTGGCGACGGGCGAATAGAAATTTGCATCCGTTACGATCTTGTCGAGTTCCTCGCGTGAGGCGTCGCCCTCGACCGCAACCGAGACGCGGATGTCCTGGAATCCCATGTCCTCGGGCTTCTTTTCTGCGCCGCCTGCGCCCCAAGCGGCGGGGTTGCCGATATCGCCCTCGAGAAACAGTTCCAGCTTCGACAGCCGGACGTTGCGTGCAGTGGCCACGGCGGTGATACCGACGGCCAAGCAACCGCCAAGCGCGCTCAGGACGATCTCGCCCGGGGCTGGCGCGGTGTCCTGTCCGAACAGATGAAGCGGCTCGTCGACGACGACAGCATCGTGATTGCCGACATAGGAAAGACTGCGATACTGGCCCTCTAGCACGGTGCGCACCTTGTTGGTGCCCCGCGCCTGCGGATTGTTCCGGCCCTTTTCGGCGAAGGCGGCGAGGCCCTCGGAATCGATGGGGCGAAGATACGTTGTAACTGTTTCGGTCTCTACTGTAGTGGACATATCATGGTCCCTCCTGTGGGGGCGACTGCGAGGAATCGCGGTTGGGTTTCGTTGTCGGGGGCCTCTGCCGACTTGCCCCACCTCGGCGTGGAGCGGATCGTTCCATGCGTCGGAAGGACCAGGGCGGCGGTCATTGCCCGCCGCGCATCCAATTGAATTTTTTTACCAGCAGGCCAGCCGACGCATCGAGGGTGAACCCGATCATCCCGATCACCACGACCGTCGCGGCCAGCCGCGAGTAATCCAGCGTGTCGCGGGCATCGTTAATCGCATATCCAAGGCCTGAGCTGACCCCTAAATATTCCGCTGGCACCAGCACGATCCACGCCACGCCCAATGCCAGCCGAATTCCGGTCAGCACGTCCAGCGCGATCGCCGGCAAGATCACCGTGAACAGCATGTGGAACGGATTGGCCCCAAGATTTCGCGCCACCTTCAGCCATGCCGGATCGATCCGCCGCACGCCGGCGGCGGTCGAGAACAGGATCGGCCATAGGGCGGCCATGGTGATCAGAAAGATGATCGCCGCGTCCCATGTGGCGAACAGCATTACCGCGATCGGCATCCACGCCAGCGGCGAGATCATCCGCATGAACTGGAAGGGCACGTTGGTGATCTCGTGCATCCGCGGGCCGCGCCCGACGAGAATGCCCATCGGGACCCCAATCGCCGTCGCGTAAAACAGGCCGTAGCCCACTCGAGACAGCGACGGCAACGCCATCTGGATCACCTCGCCAGAGGCGAACATCTGGACCAGACGCGCCAGCGTCGGCGCAGGTGCAAAATTGGTGAAGGCCATCATGTTGGGATTGCTGGCGACGTAGCGCCCGCCAAGCCACCACAACCCGAGCAGGCCCGCCATACCGATGAGCGCATTCACCGCGCCGCGCGCACGGCCCAGTTTCGGCAGGCCCGTGCGGCGGACCTGCCCCTGCGAGGGGGCGATATCCGTCATAGCTTCAGGACCTCTTCCCGGCTGAACGGGTCGCCGCCCGGAGCGACGGATAGGTCAGATTGCCAGTTCGGAAACTTCTCAAGAGCGGTGCGCACGAAGTCATAGTTCACCAGATCCTCGGCGACGAAATCGGGATCGAGCCCGTTGAGAAAGCGCGTATCGCCCGACACGACCGTCTCGTTCATCGCCTCAACGATCATCCGCGTGGCCGACGGATAGGGCCATGGCGCAAAATCGATCCGCCCGTTGTTAAATTCAGACTGGTTTTGGATCGCGCCGCTTTCGAGGTAGGCGTCGTTCCCTTCGTACAGCGTCATCGCACGCCGCACGACATCGGCCGGCGCCGGAAGATAGCCGTTGCCGTCGCGCGACAGCATGCCCGCAACCTCGGCCTTGTTCTGGCTTGCATAGATAGAGGCCCGCACCAGAGCGTTCATTACGCCCTGCGTCCACTCCGGCTTGGCCTCGACGGTCTGCTCGTTCATGCAAACGACGCAGCAGGGGTGGTTTTTCCAGATGTCGCCGGTAAAGCGCAGCATCCGCGCCCCAGCCAGAAGCTCCCCCATGGCATTGAACGGTTCAGCGACGATGTAGGCGTCGATCTGACCGGCGGCCAGTGCCGGCGGCATCTCGGGCGGCGGCAGGACCTGCAGGTTGCATTCGTCGTCCGCCAGCGGCTCGCTCTGGCTGCGAATGACGGGTTTGATGCCGGCGGCCCGCAGCGCGTATTGCAGTACGATGTTGTGCATCGAATACCAGAACGGCACGGCCACCTGCTTGCCGCCCAGCCCCGAGAAATCGGTGACATCAACGTGCTGTTTGCCGACCACCAGCGCCGAGCCGTTGGTATGCGCCCAAGCCATGATCTTGACCGGAAAATTGTTGTTATAGCGCATCCAGACCGGGATCGGCTTGAGGAAGTGCACAAGGTTGAAACGCCCGGCCGCGAAGCCTTCAATCAGCGGCGACCAGCCGCGCATCAGCGTCGGATCCTCGACCTCGATCCCCTCGTCGGCGAAGTAGCCCATCGCATGGGCGACCAGCAGCGGCGTGGCGTCGGTGATCGGCAGATAGCCGATGCGCAGCACGTCGTCCTGCTGAGCTGCGGCGGCGGTTTCTGCGGCAAGGCTCGAGGCCAGCGGCCCCATCATCGCCGCAAGACCGCCTTTGGCGAGCATGTCCAGCGTGTGCCGCCGGCCCGGATCGACACCGTCTTCACCGCCACAGCAGTGCCGGTGCAGGTCGGATGCCGAATGCTGATGAGACGCTTTTGTGTTGCGGGTCATGGAGTTGGTTCCTTTGCATACATCGTTCAGTCGAGGACGGGGCCCATGGTTTCGCCAGCGATGGCGCTGTACATGCCCATCACAGTCTTCAGCTCGCCGTTGTAGCGACCGCTGTTATTCTTGCGCTCGTTCTCGTCGAGCGAGATGGTGACATCCTCGACAAGACGGCCGGGATTGGAATCCAGCAGAACCGCGCGGTCGGCCATCCGGACAGCCTCGCTGACGTCGTGGCTGACCATAACCATGGTTAAGCCCAACTCGCGGACGATGGCACGGACCTCGGATTGCAGGCCGCGGCGGGTAAAGGCATCAAGCGCCGAGAACGGCTCGTCGAGCAGCAGCATCTCTGGCTTGGACGCCAGCGAACGTGCCAGAGCGACGCGCTGCTGCTGGCCGCCCGACAGGTCCTGCACGTTGCGATCCGCATAGGCGCCCATTTCGACCAGTTCCAAGACTTCCGCCGTCCGCTTGGGGATCTCATGCGCGCGGCGGGTAAACTTCAGGCCCATCGCGACGTTCTGCGCCACCGTCAGCCACGGCAGCAAGGACGGGCTTTGGAACATGAGTACCCAGTGCGGCGAGGAATCCCTGACCGTGTTCCCGTCGATCACGACCTGCCCCTCGCTAGGCTGGGACAGCCCTGAAATCATGTGAAGCAGGGTCGACTTGCCGCAGCCGGACCGGCCCAGCAAAGCGACGATCTCACCCGGCTGCACCTCAAAAGAGATGTTGGTGAGCACGGGACTTGGAGTCCACCGATAGGTGTGACCCAGTCCCTTCACCGCCAGATGTGCGCCGCTGCGCAAGCGCTTCGTGGGCGCACGCCGCTCCGGGATCAGTTTGGTGAGCATCATCTGGCTACCTCGCGTCTGAATAAGACCGACCGGTCTGTCTAATACAGATCAGCGCACGGACCGCATCGTGTCAACGCAACCGGACAGGAGATGCAGCCGATCTGAATTATCGGTGAAATTTTCAGCGAAGAAGTCAAAACTGCTTATATTATAGTGCAGTTTTTGAAGGGTTTTGTCGAATTCGTGATTCTTCGACCCTTTAGAACCCGTGGCGCAAGCGAATGCGGAGACCTGTCTCGCGGCAGTCGAAAATCTACGAACCAGACAAACCTGTCTTGCCTTCGGGGTGCGGAGGTGGCACCATTTGCAGTGTGGTTGCGGGCGCGGAACGCAGACAAGATCGAGGAAGCTACGGTGAGAAATACAGCAAGCGCGGCCCTTCGCCAAAAGCCAGATTGCGAACAGCGCCCGGCGTGGAGCGTAACGGGGAACAACCCCGCCAACGCGCGAGAACGGATCATCACCGCCGCATCGACGCTGTTCTGCCATGGCGGTTTTACCGCAACCGGCATCGACGCCGTGATCGCCCGCGCCGGCACGGCCAAGGCGACCCTCTACAACCACTTTCCCTCAAAGGCGGCGCTTATAGTCGCGGTGCTCGAGGCAGAGGGCGACGCATGGCGCAAATGGTTTTTCGAGCGGCTTGCCACGCTCGACCAGACGCCGCAGGCCCGTCTGCTGGGCGCCTTCGACATCCTCTATGATTGGTTCGCCGATCCGTATTTCTACGGCTGCCCCTTCATCAAGGCGGCCTCGGAATTCGATTCCAAGCACGCCGCCGTCTATGGCACCGTTGCCTTCCATAAGCGGCACATCACCGACTGGCTCAAGGCCGACCTCGCCGAGATGAAAGTCGACGATGTCGACCATGCGACACGCGGTTTCGTCGTCCTCATCGACGGGGCCATAGTCGCGGCACAGTCATCAGGCGATCCGGCTTTCGCGCTAAACGCCAAGCATTTGGCGAAGGTGTACATGCTCCAGCGCTGCAAAGAGTAGGCACAGAGAACAAGAGCTACCTTTGGGCGGCCAGCCCGACGTATTAGGCTGCGGTATGATAATGTAGACGCCCCAGCCGTGTTCGCCTCTGCAGTCACCACACCTAAGGCAGTAAAGCGAATGACTGGAAAGTCCGCTACTGACCCTTGTCCTCTAAAAATGCTGCGGGATGGACGAATGGCGGGTTTGGTAAAACTGCGGCAGGGCATGGACATGATGGAGGAAGGCGACTCAGAGCGGGCCTTCTAGCGCCGCTTCGCTGCACCAGCGAGATACCTCTCTAACTCGCCCGGTATTTTGGGCTCCTTTCGGACCGTCGCTGCGTGGCAGCATCATGCGCCTGGTCGTCCCTCACGCGGCGTCGCTCGCGACCCTGAGTCGCGCTGGCAATTGCCGCAATGCAGCCGACCGGAAGCGGTCGTTCGCGCCACGCTGTTATCGTATTTCAGTTTTTGCCCAACGCTTCAATTCGCACTATGTTCGGATTTTGATGGCCACTGGACGGAGAACATAAAACCCTTGGAACTACTTTTGGTTTTGCTCCCGGTCGGTGCAGCACTTCTTTACTTTTACCTGAATTCTCCAACAGTGATCGGCGCGGAAGGCGAACGACGCGTTAATGCTACGCTCAGCCGAAAACTAGATAAACAGGATTACATCCTGCTCGAAGATCTCACCTTGCCAACTAGCGACGGCACCACACAAGTTGACCATATCGTCTTGTCACGTTTCGGTGTCTTCGTGATTGAAACCAAAAACATGTCAGGATGGATTTTCGGCAGCAGAACCCAAGCACGTTGGACGCAGGTCATGCGTCGCCATAAATCGCAATTTCAGAACCCCCTTCGCCAGAACTACCATCACATAAAAGTCGTCCAAGACTTGCTTGGCATCAGGCTGGATCAATTAGAAAATCTCGTCGCATTTGTCGGCTCAGCGGTGCCAAAAACTGCAATGCCAGCTAACGTGTTTTGGAACAGACGAGACCTATTAAAGTACATTGCCTCGCGGACAGATGTTCAGTTCACTGAAAATGAGGTGCGCGATTTTGCCCGCATACTGCGCAGCAGCGCCTTGGATGCTAACAAAGAAACACGGCGTGCACATGTCCAGCACGTCCGAGAAAAAGCCATCCAAAAGGAAACTGATCTCACGAAATGCCCCCGATGTGGATCGAAGATGATCGAGAGAGCCAATCGAAAGACTGGACAAACCTTCTATGGCTGTTCTCGATACCCCAACTGCCGGGGCCGTCGGTCGTCTTCACTTCGATCAGACGAGGCCGACCATCCGGCGCATAGCTGGCGATATCATACCCCGCGCCATCGCCATCCCCCTCGGTGACCCATCGCACCTTTGACGCGAGATCAGATCGCCCGTAGCCAGCCAACACCGCTTTCTCGTAGGCCAGCGCGCGTTCTTCTCCGGCCGGGCCAAGCGCGCGGTTGCCTTCATCGCGTTCGGCGACATCAAACTTGCGAGCGGTGGCAATGGTTTGCTCAAGCTCAGGAGCGGGCGGCTGGTTGCTGAGCGTCGGGGGCGGTCCAATCCAAAGCTGAGCTGCCTCGCGGAGGCCCATCGCGGGCCGGTCCGGAATGCGGGACAGCCAACCTGGATAGAGCGCGAACCAACGCGCGACCGCATCCTCAAGCGTGGTCTGGTAATTACGCGCGGGCTTGTAGCCGGGGATCCAGTCCTCTCCTTGGGCCCTAAGAACCGCGCTGATATTCTGGTGCTTGAACTCGATCGAACTGCGGGGGCGGTCGATCTGGGCCTGAAGGGCGCGATTGTGTGCAGTCCTGTTATAGGACTGGCCAGTAAAGTCCGCAGACAGCATCGTGAAGTAATCCGCGACGATCAGATTATTCTCTGCATCTGTCCAAGGCCCGTCCGGCATGCGGCTAGGCTAGACGCGGGAAAATCCTTTGTCATCAGCGGTTTCGGTTGGGGGATTGGGATACAAACCTACCCGCGGAGTCCGCCAGTTTACGCTAGCATCCCAAGCAACGCACCTACTGCGTATCCCGTCTATTTTGCCATCGATATCGTTCGGAACGCGCGCTTGGGTTTTGGCAGAGTTCGGCAGCAGGGCATTAAAAGCTACCGAGGAAACGAGACCGAACCGAAACGGCTGAGGTTCGCCCAAACTGAGACTGAGGGCCATTCTGAGCCCAGCTTCGGCTACGCGGCGCGTCTATGAGGTTCGGCAGGTACCCGCAAACCGCCTCAACAACACGAAAAAATCCGTATCCGCCAGGGCGGTGTCACTGGTTCGCAATAGGGATAATGGCGGAGACGAAGTCCGCCCATTATAAGGCATAAGCTATTGATATAAGATATTATAAATTTCTGTAGTATATCGAATACCTCACTTTATACCCCATGAGGCGTCTTTGGCGGTCACGCGGTGCTTTGCCCCTGTCCTATCCAATCCGTCGGGCGCGCAGACCTATCGCTGCCGGCGCTAAGGCTACCTGGGCAATGGTTGTGCCGCTGATGAAAGAGTTAATGCATCGGGGCTTCGGGCGGCTTCTGTCAAACGACGTCTGCCACATATCTTACCTTGCCGTTTCACTAGTGGCTTTGACCTGCCCCCCCGCGAAATCCCTCACTCTAATGTAGAGTTTGCTCCACGAAGGAGCAAACGTATGCGCAAGAGCCGTTTTACCGAGGCGCAGATTATTGGGATGATCAAGGAGCAAGAGGCAGGCATGCCGACAGCCGAAGTGTGTCGTCACCACGGCCTGAGCCCTTCCACATTTTATAAGCTGAAAGCCAGATACGGGGGCATGGATGTTTCCGAAGCTGCCCGCTTGAAGTCCCTTGAAGATGAGAATGCCAAGCTCAAGCGGCTGCTGGCCAATACAATGCTCGACAATGTCGTGCTGAAATATCTGCTGGGAAAGAACTGACGACAATAAGCAAGCGGCGGGAGGCAGCGCTGAAAGCGATGCGTGACCATGAAATCTCGCAGCGTCGGGCCTGCAGGCTTGTTGGTGTCGACCCAAAGATAGTCCGGCGTGAACGCCCGCCGGACTGCGCTGAGATACGCAAGGAGATGCAGGAGATTGCCGACAAGCGGCGCCCTTTCGTTGACGCGGACGATTTCATGAGCGGGTTTCGGTCAATTCGCAGGCAAAGCTTTCGTAGGGTGCAAGGGTGATCTGACGCGCAAGGGACTTCCTCGGGGTATGGGTCGCGACGAGACAGAGCGCGGGACCGGCCAGATCTTTGGTAAGGTCGCATCGCTGTTCCCGGGCGGTAAAATTGGCCGCCACAAGGATGCGCCGATTTCCCAACCTGCGCTGAAATACCAGAATGTTGGGGTCATCGGCAAAAAGTTGTTCGGTGTGACCAAACGCGACGGTGTCGTGTATCTGACGCAGTTCGATCAGTCGGCCATAGTGGGCAAAGATGCTGTCAGGATCGGCCCGATCGGCTTCGACGTTGATTTCAGGATAGTTCGGGTTCACCTCGATCCAGGGGGTGCCCGAGGTAAAACCGCCATGGGCAGCCGCGGACCATTGCATCGGGGTGCGCGCGTTGTCGCGGCTGTTGCGGTTGGCACCGGCGATGAACTCCTGCGGCTCGACGCCCTTGGCGATCTGTTCCTCGAAATGGTTTAGGGTTTCCAGATCGCGGTACTGGTCGATCCGTTCGAACCGAGCATTGGTCATACCGATCTCTTCGCCCTGATAGACAAACGGCGTGCCTTTCAGCATGTGAAGGACTGTCGCCAGAGTCTTGGCCGCTATACGGCGATGTTCGCTGTCATCAGCATAGAACGACACCTGCCGTGGCAGATCGTGGTTGGACAGGAACAGGCTGTGCCACCCATCGTCGCGAGTCAGATCCTGCCAAGAGAACACGGCCCGCTTGAACGCCACCAGATCAAAAGGTTTTGGCGCGAACTTTCCTAACTCGGGGTCCCAGCCGTCGCGGATGTGGCTGAATTCAAATACCATGTCCAATTCGTTCCGATCGCGGCCACAGTAAAGAAGCCCCGTGTCGGTGGATACCGACCAGCTTTCACCGATGGTCAGAATATCGCGGCCCGCTAGGACCTGTTGGTGCATTTCCTGCAGAAACGGATGCAGGTCGGGACCCTCCTCATAGATCTGATTATCCACGTCCTTGCCGATCAGGCTGATGACATCCATCCGGAATCCAGCAATGCCGCGATCAAGCCACCAACGCATCATGTCGTAAATTTGGTGGCGAAGTTCGGGGTTTCGCCAGTTCAGGTCGGGTTGAGCGGAGCTGAAAAAATGGAAATAGTACTGTCCAACCTGTTCGCAGAACGTCCAGGCCGGACCGCCAAAGGCCGCGCGCGCGCTGTCGGGTGGCCCGCCGTCCGGTCGCGGATCGCGCCAGATGTAATAGTCGTGCTCGGAGCAAACGCGCATGGCTCGAGCCTTCTTGAACCAATCGTGCAGCGAAGAGGTATGGTTGACGACAAGGTCCATCACGATGCCGATGCCGCGCGCCCCGGCCTCGGCGATCAAACGATCCATATCTTCAAGCGTGCCAAGTTCGGGCGCGATGTCGCGATAATCGGAAATGTCATAGCCGTTGTCGATCATCGGCGAGGCATAGACTGGGGAAAGCCAGATAAACCCTATTCCTAAGTCCGACAGATGGCCGAGTTTAGAGATGATTCCAGGAATGTCCCCGATGCCGTCGCCGTTACTGTCGGCGAAGCTGCGGGGATAAACTTGGTATCCTGTAGCGCGGTGCCACCATCGTTGGGTGGCTTCGGACGCGGCTTTTGGGGCGGGACGTACACTGGATGCGCGGTGGGGCATGAAATCTCCTTTTGCGGGTCAGGACAAGGCGATCACGGCCAAGGGACCAAGCGTCAAACGTTCCTGATCCAAAGTGATATCGCCGTGTGAGAACCGCGATGTGAGCGACGAGCGGGGCAACGTAACCTCGACTGGAGACATGTCGGAATTGGCGGCGCAGATCAAAACTTCCCCGGTCTTCACACGTTCGAACGCCACGACTCCGGGTGGTGTGTCGTGAAGCGTTTCTTCCGCCGCAGTCAGCAGCATGGGAACGGAACGGCGCCACCGCAGCAGTCGGCGGGTGAACTCTAGCACCGAATCCGGATCATCTTCCTGTCGGTCCACGGCACCGGCGCGATAGGTTTCGGGAACCTTGTGCCAAGGCGTGTCGGCGTCCGAGAAGCCACAGTTCTTCGCGTCGTGATCCCATGGCATCGGGCAGCGCACACCGTCGCGCCCCTCGAAATCGGGCCAAAGCGCTTTGGCCCAAGGATCCTTAATCTCGGATTTGGGGATATCGGGCTGTTCAAGACCCAGCTCCTCACCCTGAAACAGGATGGTACCGCCCATCAGGGTGCATTGCAGGAACAAAAGCATTTTGGCCGCATCGCGGGCATGTCCCGCAGCGCAGGCGCGTGGCATCAGGTTCGATACCGCTCTTTGGGAATCGTGGTTGGTAAAGACGTTCAAACTGCTTCCCGGCATGAGATAATTAGAGCGCAGTTTAAGCATCCCCGTCCAATCCTGCAGGGTGTCAGCGCGGTTGATAAGGTCAAAATCATAGACCGCGTGCAGGCGATCGTTGTCGACGGTATATTTCGGAGCAAGCCGCGAACTGTCCACATCGGCAAGCTCGCCGATCAGCACTCGCTGGGGCTCATAGTCATTGGCGGCCGCGCGGATCTGGTGCAGGATCGGGATCGCCTCGGGTACATCGCGGTCGAACAGATGTATCTGACGCTTGAAGGGGTTGTTCGGGCCACCCCCGACCGAGGGATTTTCGCTGGCCCGCGCAGGGGGGTTGGACCGCAGATCGCTGTCGTGGCTCAGGCACTGGATTGCATCCAGCCGGAACCCGTCCAACCCCATGTCCAGCCAAAAGCGCATATTGTCCAGCATCTGTTCCATCACCTCGGGATTATTCAGGTTCAGGGCGGGCTGGCTTTTCAGGAACGGACGATAGCAATATTGCGCGCGCTGGGGCACCCATCGCCACGCCCGCCCCCCGAAAGAACTGATCCAGTTATTGGGTGGGCCGCCATCGACTGCCGGATCTGCCCAGACGTACCAGTCGGCCTTGTCATTGTCGCAGGATGAAGAACTTTCGCGAAACCACGGATGTTCGTCGGAGGTGTGACCAAAGATGAAATCGAACATAATTTTCAACCCCATAGCATGGGTCTTGTCGATCAGCTTTTGCACATCCTGCACTGTTCCGAAGGGCGGATGGACGGCGTGAAAATCGCTGACGTCATAGCCATTGTCTTTCTGTGGCGAGGCATAGAACGGTGTCAGCCACAACCCGTCGACGCCAAGATCGCGGATATAGGAAAGCTTTTCTGTGATGCCGGGAATGTCGCCCAGCCCGCTGCTCGTCGTATCGTTGAACGAGTGGGTATAGACTTCGTAAAACACCGCACCACGCCACCACTCCGGCGGCTCGGGCGGAACGCCGCGGTGGGCAATCGCATAGACCAGTTCGGCGTCGCGCTCGGTGACGGACATGAGGTTGACCTCCGGATTAGGGTGGAAACGGATCAGCGGACCAAGCTGTGTGGATGGATGTCGCTCAGGCTGACACTGCGTTCGGGCGTGGCTGTGTCCTCAATTTGGCTGCGAAGGGTTTTGATAACCTAGCGGCAACAGTGGTATCCGCGGGGGCGCCCATCGCAGGGACGTTGTCCATCACCTTGATCGTCATGCCCGGCACCGCTTGTTTCTGCTTCGGAACGGGAGAGCAAAGGTTTTCTAATGCTATTTCCTTGCGTATCTCAGGTGGTGATCTGTTTTGAAGTTAAAACAAAGGCGTGGCCCAGTAGTTCCAGTCGAAACGAAAGCTTGGCGAAAACTTGCATTTCTTCAGCCGGGGTACGGCCTATGACACACCAGAGTTATAGTTGCTGCGAGAGCGGTTGATGGAAGCAGATCCGGCGCGTTGGCCATGGTCTTGATATCGAAACGGGCGGCGGATTACGACATCCGGCCCTCATCGTCGATGACACGCAGGCAGGCGGCCCGTATCGCCCCACGACCACAGAACGATGTTGCGTGCGCCCGCCGGTGCGCCGCGCGTAAAGCTGGGCGCGACCATCCCGCAATGGCCCGCTGCAAGCAGGATTTGAGCCAGATCCTGCGTCGACACTGCTTCGCCGCGCTGCAACTTCCGGCGCCAAGCCGGATCACCCAGCATGGCATGGTTGTTGCCCTGCGCGGGATTGCAGGCATCGATCAGGCCCTCGATTTCGACGATGACGGAAGGCTGAAGATTGCCGCCTTGCGCGATCTCATGGCGCAGGGTGACAAAATCCTGTGCAAGGTACAGCGCAGCGCGCCTTTTTGCATTAACGGGCGCCGAACAGGCGCGCGCCCTCGCCTGACAGGGGAGTGAAATGGGGTGCAGGGTGCGGAACAGGGGACCGTGATAGCGCAAGCGGATCTGGAAAAAGGGTAGTGGGCTCATGAACGAGCTCAGGATCAAGTTGATGGAATGCATGCTGGGTGCCGACCTGACCGCGCATCTTGGATGTGAAAAAAGCAAGGATGCTCCTCTTGGTCAGTCCAATCGGTTCCTCGGCACAGCGAGTAAGCGGTTGAAGTGGCAGGGCGGAGAGGTACCAATCGTCGAGCGGCGTGACCGGGAACCGCCGACTTCATGATCTCGTTTCAATGTTATCCTGTTTCATCCAGGGAGAACTGCCATGGGTTCGCGTCCCGTCTTGAAAGGTCAGCTGCGCCTGTCGCTCGTGACGATCCCAGTGGAGTTGCATTCGGCCCGCGAGCGGGGCTCGAAAACCTCATTCCGGTAGAGCCACAAGCCGTCTGGAAAGCCAGTGAGCTACCAAAGATGGTGGGTCACATGGGATGAGCTGGCGCTGCCTGATCGGGCGAATGGCTTTGACGTAAAGAAGGCAGCGGCCCACGCCGGGGCGCCTGTCCGTTGCTCGAGGCCGCGCGGGGTGCCTCGGGCCTGTCCAACGCGGTGCTAGAGGAGATAGCGGATTGGCTGGGGGGAGGGCGATTGACCCCCATCTCGCGTGCGGTAACTCCGCGATTCGAAGCCCGTCCTGAGGTATAGTGGGACGAAAAATTCAGATGAAGGCGGGGTGCTGCGGCACAGGACGAGCATGTCTGCGCGTCCGGCACCGATCTAGCCGGGTTTGCAGGTTGGCGGTGGCCGGTCAGTCCTACCGCGCAACATCAGTGCCCATCGGAACGGCGAGCCTGTCGGCATCAGGCCGAGGAGCCCCCAGAGCCAGAAGTGAAGACAGTCGACATTCCCCAGACCACCCCAACTACGGCGCCAATGAACCCCAGAAGCATCAGCAGGCCGTCGCGGTAAAGCAAACCGAGGCCGAAGATCGATATGACGATCATAGGTGCGGACGTGGCGAAAGGTATGAGCTCGAGCGGTGGAACTGTGAGAAGTAGGCCGAGAATTACGATGCAGGCCACACGCCGTGCAGTTGGACCCGCAAAGCGCGACAGGCGCTGGTGTAGCTTCGCATCGATCCGTAGCGACACGGGCTTCAGCCACTCCACGGACTTCATTACTCGATCGGATTTGAGCTTGCGCCGACGCAGGCGTTCCGGCGCCCAAAAGTGCTCATATCCCATGAGAAGGCGAATGGTGATGATCGCGAGCGTAAGGGCAAGAAGTGTCGGGACACCAGGAACGCCGCCGATCGGTGTGAGTTCGATCAAAGGTAGCACCGCCAATGCAGGTCCATAACCGCGATGATCGAGCGCCTCGATTAGGTGGCCGACCTCAACCCTGCCTTCTCCCTCGGAAACGTTCTCGAGCTCCTCGACAACGTCGCTGAGTGCACCTTTTTCTTCCTTCATGTTCAACCCCTTCCAGATTCGACATTGCTTGTCATAGTCCGTTCCTTTGGTTCTCCATCCGCCCGCAGCTCGGCGAAATTCGTATGACCCTGCAGGGAAAGACCGGGAGCTCAAAAAAAACGGCCAAAGGTGGAGAAGAAGAATAATTGAGTGACAAGGCACCTCGCTTAATAATTCGCCGGCGGGTCACTCGCGGGAAAAGACTCGTCCACCGCTTCATCCACGATGTCCCATTTGCGAGGCGGATCGGACATCTCGCGCGGTCCCGCCACCCGAACGTGATCCGTCATATTGCCCCGCAAGGCAACGAGCGCTCGGGTCCGATAATGACGTTTCATGATGATGGGCAAACTCGCCGCAACGATGCCGAGAACCAGTAATCCACTATATCGCATGATGTTTCCTTCCGTCTCTTTGTTCAAAGCTGAACCGGCGGCCCCGTGAGAGGGTTCTTCCGGTTGCCTACGGGAACCGCGTTCGTGAATAAGCGGTTCGACCCGCCTCGGCGCACTCGGTCATAAGCACTTGGCGATACATGACCCGAACCTACGAGCAGCAAGAGTAATCGGTCGAGAGTGTGCTGACACCCCGGTTGAAGGCGAGCGCAACTCTCGTGGCTTAGATAGGCGAGGTGTCGCGCTCCCCTTCCCTGAGGATCAGATGCGAATTGCCGGGGCCGTTCCTCTCTAAGGTCCAACGTGAGTGACGGTGCACTAATTGCGCTGACACTACGTGTAGATGCATGGTCGAGGAATTCGATGTGCGAGAGCTCTTCCGTGGCCGTCATCATGAGCATGTCGATACCTAACGTCGCCCCTAGCCCCAATGGCCTAAAAAAATACTGCATGGCGACCCGTATTCCGCCCTCGACGCCACCTATAACTTACTAAAGAAGCTTGGCGAACTGGGGGTATCAACACGGACTTCGCATTGAAGCTTGCTTGAGTGGTGAAACATATTCATCTCCTCGTTCCTTGTTAGGCAACCTCCAATTTCCGATCTTGTTCCGGAAGTCTTGGGTGACATCAGATCGTGACAGATCCATTTCTGACAAGGAAACCGTTCATCTCGTTCAACGTTGTCGCAAAAAAGCTGGAGCATGACCGATCACTTTTTTCAGAGCCTTTCCGCGACGGGGTTCGTGGCCACGGCAATACGCTATGGCCCTGCGCGAATGGGATTCGGGCTGTTCGGGTTTGCGGGACTGGCGACGAGGCGGGTCAAAGACAGCATCGGACGGATCACTATCATGATGACGAGTGCGGTTCTGGCCGTTTGGTCTGGACGGCTTTCCCCGGCACTTCCTTCGCTTGGTTTCACGGTCACCCTGCTGGCAACTGCAGCCGGCAGCGTGATCGGGCCTGCGTTCGCGGGATGGGCATTGGACGGAGTGGGCGCAGCGCCCACGTTCCTGAGCACTGGGGCGATACCACTCGCAGCGGCGGCAGAGGTGCGGCACCTATTGGTTGTGGAGACCTCGGAAGGGCCTAATGGGTAATAGCTTGATGGACGAACGATCTTGCCGCCAAACGCAATTCGGAAATTGGAACCCCGGACCTCAATTGGTATGGAAAAATCAAGCGGATGGATAGCACGCCGAAGGATATGAAGTCCGTGGGACCGCTGGCAAAACGGGCCGAAACTGTCCTTTCCCAGCTCTGTAAGCGCGGTCTCAAACTGACCACCGCCGAAAGCTGCACCGGCGGACTGGTTGCCGCCCTGGTCACGGATATCGAAGGCTGCTCTCATGCGTTCGAACGTGGCTACGTCACCTATACGGACGCAGCTAAACACGAGCTTCTGGGCGTGGATCAGGATCTCTTGCATCAGAAGGGCGCGGTTTCGCAAGAGGTTGCCATCGCAATGGCCGAAGGGGCGCTGCAACGTTCAGATGCGAACGTTGCTGTATCCGTTACCGGCTTTGCAGGGCCGGGCGGCGAGAACGATGAAGAAGGCCTCGTGCATTTCGCCTTGGCCCGGGAAGAGGCCGTCACGACCCACGTGAAAAAATCATTTGGCGCTGTGGGCCGTGATCAGATCAGAAGGAAAGCGCTGGAAACCGTGCTGGAAATCTTCGAAAGGATGCTGTCATCATGACCGAAAACGCCTCTTTTGCCGCTTTGCACCGCCATGGGTTTGTCCGCATCGCCACCTGACGTAGAGTTTGGCCTGTCCGCCTAGGCGATCCACCAATTCGCGGGCGCCGCTCAGGAAGTCCACGTGACTAAGCCTCTCGAAAACATAAGTGATAACAAGGCCAAAGCGCCGGGCAGTCTCAAGATAACTGTCCACATCAGGCCGCAGATCGACAACAGCGCAAACATGCGCTGCATCGTCCCCTAACATGTAGGAACATTCCGCGACACCATCAGCCAGAATCTGTTCGAAGCGTAAAGTCTCAAGCCCTCCTCGAAAGAAGAACGCGACGGACAGGAGGTCGTTCCTTCGCCCCCTTAGATTGCGACACCACAGCTCCGCAGAGAGCGCCACGGAGCAAAGCTCTTAGGATCTACCACAATAGAATCATGCCCTAGGCAGCTGATCCACTATGCAGCATCCAAGATATGGGGCTCGTTCAGACAGGCTGCAGTCGTTGCGGAACAAGAGTGGTGATGGAGCGGTAGTTTGGGCGCAAAGCGGCGATTCGGTGCATCCACCACAAGGCCGCTTTGGTATTACCACGCAGCAAAAATGTCTGAAGATCGAGGGAATGCACAAACATATCTTCGGAAAGCGGTTTGTCTGTCATCGCCGTCAAAGCCTCGGATAGACGACCGAACCGTCCTCACGACGCCGGGCTCCCTTCGTCGGCCGGGCTTGATCATTTCGCCCGGGCGCCATTAGCGACCTGCCCCCCCGCCGGTCCCTCGGTCATAGCGATAGTTTGCAGGTTTGAGATTGGTGGTTGGACTGGTCGTTTTGGGCGAGCGCGCCGGGCGCGGTGCCCTCAAGGTCTGGGCGAATGACGCCTATCTTCACGCCACGGAGCGCAGCCGCAAGGACATCATCGGCCGTAGAATGTTCGACGAGTTTCCCTCCAAACCGGAAGGCGGGCCGGGCCGAATGCTTCGCGCGTCATTCAAGCGGGTTCTTGAGGATGGGGTAACCGATCATCTTCCCCTCATTTCCTATCCGATCCCGGGGCCTGATCGCCATGGTCGATGCTGCGCTAAAATTCACCAAACTGGCCATTTGTCCACTGTGCGGCATTTTGTGGAGATGCCGGCAGGCTGGGAACTTTAGGAAGGCCCTAAATGTTTTTCTCGCGGAGGAACTTGACACATGCTCGCAGCGCCGTGGCTCAAATATGCCTTGCTTTTGGGGGTCGCACTCGGCGGCTTCTTCGATGGCATCCTTCTGCACCAGATCCTGCAATGGCATCACCTACTAAGCCTGATTCCCGCGGTGACCGACCTGCGCGTGCAGGTGCTCTGGGACGGCTATTTCCACCTTCTTATGTATGTCCTTGATATGGTGGGCCTGTGGGGCCTGTGGTGGGCAGGACGGCGGCAAGAGGAGATAGCCGGGCGGTCGCTGCTTGCCGCATTGACGGCGGGGTTCGGCATTTGGCGCATGCTCGACGGTGTGCTTTCACACTGGCTGCTCGGCATCCACCGGATCAATATCGACAGCGAAGCCCCCCTTTGTGGGATATCGGCTGGTTTCTCGTCTTCGGCCTGCTTCCGGCCTTGGTCGGATGGTATCTCTTGAACCGTGACGGCGGCGGTGGCCCGGCGCTGCGGCGCACGACGGCGACGCTGGTGGGACTGACGCTCCTGAGCGCCGGCAGCGGTGGCTGGGCACTGCACCCGCCCGCCGACTATCCCTTCACCACCGTGGTGTTCCGCGGGAGCGCCGCGCCAAGTCAGGTGGCAGAGGCGCTGAGCGCGGTTCAGGCGCAGGTGGTCTGGTCGACCCCCGACATGGGCGTTGTGGTGGTCGACATGCCGAGCATGCAACGGTGGAAACTCTACCAGCGTGGCGCCCTTCTGGTGGGCGGGACCGGGGTCCCTGCCGGGTGTTTCAACTGGAGCACGGCGAAGGTTTGAAAGGGCTTTCGACCTGTGGAGCAGAAGGGAGCCGCAGCCATGGAGACATTTCACTACCTGATCGGGCAGGACACGCCGCACATCGCCTGGTGGCAGATGAGCATCCGCGCGACGATCATCTTTGTCTACGCCATACTGCTTTACCGGGTGGCACCACGTCGGTCCTTCTCGAACCTGTCGGCGCAGGACATCGTTCTGACCGTCATTCTGGGATCGAGCCTGAGCCGCGCCCTCACGGGCAATGCGCCGTTGCTACCGACGCTTGTGGCCACGGGTCTTGTGGTGATTCTTTATGTCGGGGTAACCGCCATCGCTCCGCATTCGCAATTCGTCTCTCGTCTCTCGTCTTATGAAAGGGCGCTCCATTGCCCTCGTCCACGATGGGAAAGCTGATCTTCAAGCTTTCCGAAGGGCGCATTTCGGCGAGAACGACATCACGGAACTGTTGCGGCTAAATGGCTTGCAGGATCTTTCGGAGGTCGAGGAAGCACGCCTTGAACGGAATGGTCAGGTCAGCGTGATACCGAAGAGCAGCAGCTGAGAGCCGGGGGAAGGATTCTACCTCCGCCCCCAACATATTTATCTTCCGTTATGGCTATCCACATAGCCCTTCACGAATTCCTCCAGCTCCGGCGTGTCGCATTCAAAGCCCATCTCTTCGGCCTTCTTGATGACCTCCTCGCCGCTCATTCCCTTTTCGCAGCCGATGTGCATCATCACGAAAGCGCCGGACCGCTTGCCAGAGGCGCAGTGCACCAGCACCGGCGCCGGCAAGTCAGTGGCCTTTCGGCGGAAGTCGTCCACAAGGTCCTCGGACAATTTCTCGCCGTCGATGGGATGGTGGAGAAAGGTCAAACCGGCTTCCTTCGCCTTTTGACCTTCCTCCTGCGGCTTCATCTTCAGCTTCTTGTCCTCGTCATCGGTCTGCATGTTGATGAGAGACTGGAAGCCTTCCTGCGCGGCTTGCCGGATCTGATCGGCCTCGGGCGCGAACTTGGCGATAGTGAAACGATCGTTGATTTGAACTGTATCTTGCATTTTCTTCTCCTTAGCTCGGTTTCTCGGCCTCGTAGCCAGCGGCCTGCCAGGCCTTCCAACTGCCGGGCACGTTGCGCACTTTGTCAAAGCCGTTCTTCTTCAGCAGGCTTGCGGCAATCGAAGCGCGAAAGCCGCTGGCGCAGTAGGTGGCATAGGGTGCGGCACGGTCGAGGCTGTCCATTTCGTCGCGCAACTCACCAAGGAAGGCATGTCGCGCTCCGGGGACGTGCCCGCCCTCCCATTCGTCAAACTTGCGCACGTCGAGCGGTTGCAAATCCTCGGCCTCCTTCAGCTCATGCACGGAAATCTGCGGAATCTGGGTGAACTTCCGTCCGGCTTCGCGCCAAGCCGCCATGCCGCCGGCGAGATAGCCGCTGAAGTCTGTGAACCCGGTGCGCCAAAGCAGGCGCAACACGCCGGGCAGATCGCCGTCATCGTGTAGGACGAGATTGATCGGTTTCTCGGGGTCGAGCAGCCAACCGGCCCAGACCGAAAGCTCCGGCCGGGCGCCAATATTGAGGCTTCCCGGCACGTGGCCGGCGCCGAAGTCCATCATGTCGCGCACGTCGAGCAATTGTGCACCAGCCTCCGCCGCCTCGCCGAAACGCTCGACGGTCATCGGCTCGATCCGCGGCAGGTTGCGCAGGATCTCCGGACCCTTCGAATTGACCTTCTTCATCCGCGGGTAATGCGTCGGCACCGGCGGCGCGTCCCCGAGGATCGCCTCCTTGAACTCCTCCAGATCCTCAATCCGGGCGTAGCTGTTGAAGCGCCGCTCATAGCCGACGGTCGAAGACATCCGGTCGCCGATGTCCGGCCCGCAGGCCGAGCCCGCGCCGTGGCAGGGGTAGATGATGACATCGTCGGGCAGCGCCATGAAGACATCCTGCACCGTATGGAAAAGCTTCTCGGCCAGTTTCTCGGACTGGTCGTCACCCAGAAGGTCTGGCCGACCGACACTGTCGACGAAAAACGCATCCCCGGAGAGAACACCCCAAGGGGTCTCGGTATCGCCGTCGAACAGCAAGTAAGACATATGCTCCGGTGTGTGGCCGGGGGTGAAGCGTGCCTTCATCCGCATGCCGCCGAAGGTGAATTCGTCTCCGTCCCGCACCGGCTCGTGATCAAAGCCGTAGTCAGCCCCGCCCTCGGTGCTGACGTAGAGCTTGGCCTGCCCGCCCAACCGGTCCACCAATTCGCGCGCGCCACTCAGAAAATCGGCATGAATATGGGTCTCGAAGACATGGGTAATGGCCAGACCGAAACGCCGTGCGGTCTCAAGGTAGATCTCCACGTCTGGGCGCGGATCGACAACGGCGCAGGTGTGCGCCGCGTCGTCGCCGAGCAGGTAAGAGCATTCGGCGACCCCGTCGGCCAGTATCTGTTCGAAGCGTAGGGTCATATCGTGTCCTCCTACGGGACGAACACATTCGCTTTGCGATCTGTTCCAGCCCGGCGCGCCCCGCAAATCGGTCTTCTGTCCCAGTCGGCGTGGTTTTGCCAGATTGTCCCCGCAGCCACTCGAAGAAGGCTTTAAGTTGGGAGGCCCGGTGACGAACGGTTGAGCCACCAAGACCACCCTGTTCCTTAGGGCTGGCCAGCAATCGCACTAGGTGATCACGATATTTCCCGGCATGTTTGGGCGTAACCTTGGCAAAGGGCATACCCTCCCAAAACGCTTCGAAGTCACGGAGGCTGACGAGATGAGCCTGGACGGTTTTCGGATGGTATCTGCCCGCGTAGGCTTGCCATTCATAGACCACGCGGTCGTTGGTGGTGAACCATTCTACTCCCCGAGACCCGGCTTCCTTCCCAATACCAGCCGGAAGCGTCACTTCGCTTTCGTCGGCCGGGCTTGATCATTTCGCCCGGGCGCCATTAGCGACCTGCCCCCCCGCCGGTCCCTCGGTCATAGCGAAAGTTTGCAGGTTTGAGATTGGTGGTTGGACTGGTCGTTTTGGGCGAGCGCGCCGGGCGCGGTGCCCTCAAATTACTCAAGCGCCCGGCGCGCTTCGAGCGGCATCTGGTTCCCGAGCGAGGAGTGCGACCTGACGGCATTGTAGTCGTAGCGCCAGAGAGCCAGCTTTCGCCGGGCATCGTCCAAGGTGTCGAAGATCTCCTCGTTCAGCAGCTCGTCGCGCACGCTGCCGTTGAATGACTCGATGAAGGCATTTTGCTGCGGCTTTCCGGGGTCGATGTAGTGCCAGGGGATCGCGTTCTGGTCGGCCCATTTCAGAATGGCCCGACTGGTGAATTCCGTTCCGTTGTCGCTGACGATGCAGGAGGGTTTTCTGTAGATCCGCACCAGCGCGTCCAGCTCGCGCGCGACACGGGTGCCCGAGATGCTGGTGTCAGCGATCAGGCACAGGTTCTCGCAGCAGCAGTCGTCGAACACCGCGAGGATGCGGAACTTGCACGAGGCACCGAAGCTGTCCGACAGGAAGTCGAGCGACCAGCAAGCATTGGGACGCGCCGCCGCCGGCATCTCGGGCGTGTGCCTCGAGCCCGCTTGCGGCCACGTCGTCGCTTCACCGCCAGCCTTCCTCGCGGTAGAGCCGATACAACTTCTTGTGGTTCATGGTCATGCCTTTGCATTCCAGTAACATGCCGTTCCGGCGGTAGCCGAACCGGCGTCTTCCCGGCGATCTCCTGCATTTCCTTGCGGATCTCGGGACAGTCCGGCGGGCGTGGACGCCGGACTGTCTTGGGGGCGAAACCGACAAGCTGGCAGGCGCGGCGCTGCGAGATCTTGTGATCCCGCATCGCCCGCAGCACTGCCTCTCGCCGCCTGGTCAGTGTCGTCAGTTTCTTTCCCAGCAGGTCTTTCAGAACCACGTTGTCAAGCATGGTATCGGCCAGCAGGCGTTTGAGCTTGGCATTCTCATCCGTCAGCGTCTTCAGCTTCGCAGCGTCGGACACTTCCATGCCGCCATACCTGGCCTTCAGCCTGTAGAACGTCGCCGGGCTGAGTCCATGGTGGCGAAAGACTTCGGCAGTCGGCATCCCGGCTTCCTGCTCCTTGATCATCCCGATGATCTGCGCCTCGGTGAAGCGGCTCTTTCGGATCGTCTGCTCCTTCGCGATTGAGCAAACTCGACATCAGACTGAGGTATCTGGAGGGGGGCAGGTCATGTCTGATACAACTATGCACTGGACACAGAACCGTTCATTTTTGCTCTTTTTAGGCCGGAGCTTCTGATGAGGAGAACTCCTTATCGTTGAGATCCAGATAGCCCTCAAGGTCTGCGCGGATGCCCGGGTCCAGCGCTTCGCAGTGCATGATGCGGCTGTAAAACAGGGTGAAATAGATGACCTTGATTGCAGTCACCGCCCGAGCAATCAGTCCATGCAGCACGAACCCTAAAAACGCGAAGATGAAGACAGGCAACCAGTTAAACACGGTCTCCGGCCCGATGGGTCCAAACGCGGGAATGTCCTGAGACAGTTCGCGCAACGCGCCAGCAGAGAACGCTGCAGGCATTCCATCACCAAAGACCAGGCCGTAGCCAATCGCGGCCAGACCGCCAAAGAGATATAGCGGCCCCATAAGTGTGCCGACCACACCCCCCATAATGTCGATGCCAAAGATACCAATAAGCGTTTCGGGCACATGGGCTTTCAGCCGCTTCAGTCGGGCAATACCATCGCGCAGGGTGAGCCGGTCTACTGCCACGGCCGGTACCAAGAAATGGTTAACCAGATCCCAGATCTCACCCAGCCCGCCAAGCAACATCCCCATAAGCCCGCCTTCTTTGTTTTTACGGCTGGCGATCCATGCGGCTGCCATATCGAGCAAAGCCAGACGGCGGGTTTGCGCACCAAGCCCTGCAAGCGCGCTGGTTGCGTCTCGCCGGGTGGGCGTGTCGCCGGTTGCGGTGTCGAAAGTAAGTCGGCTCAAGGTCAGTTCAGCTCGGTTGTAAAAGAAGAACTTGTAGACGAACATGATCAGCCCACCGAACAAAAGCCAGCCGCCACCCCCTGTCCCGGTAGCAATGAATAGGATGCCGGCGAAGAACACCGAAACCATCGCCGCGGCATAGATCCACATAGCAAAGAGCGGTGCCAACATCGCGCGGTTGCGTCCCAGAATGCTGAAGGTGTGGCGCATCAGGAATCCTAGCTGTGAGAGCCGCTCCCTGCGACCAGGTTTGTCGAAATTCATATCTTGCCTCCTCCAATTTTTCTCTGAAAATATCACCGCGCTGCGCCATCACTCAGTGGGCCAAAGGCGACGCCATCATTGATAAGTTGTGCCGCCCCGTTTTGCATAGCCAGCGTCATAGCCTCCGCATCAGTTCCGGTGACGTGGCCTTCCCTCTGGGCGATGATTTTGCCGGTCTCGATGTCGATGATCCGCGCGAATATGGCGTAGCCGTCCGGGTTCTCGACCGGCACGATTTTAAAAACCAACATTCGGCGTGGTGGTGCGAGTGTCCCGGCTTCCGCCCGGCAGATTTCCCGGAGTCTTACCGCGGTGTGAGCCACCGGAAGGATCGCGCCGTCATCACCTAGCCTGAAGCGGATGTGCCGGGCGCTGCCTTTGCGCGACACCGTCTGCGTCCGGTTCTCAACTTCGGTCGCGCGGAAGTAGTCATGCAGTGAGAACTCTGGCGATGGAGGAACCAGTCCTTGCGCCGCCATGAAGGCCCGAGCCGCCGCATTCTCGCGACTGAAATTCTGCTGATCTGCGTCAAAGACGCAGTCTTCAGGCTGATGTTCTGTCCCCTGCAGAAGGGTCAGCTCCATGCCGCGCTGCACGGTCACCCCGCCTCCGAACGCCTCCATCCAGCTGTTGATCGAGCGCGGCGTTACGGGGTTAAAATGAAAAATGCGGGTCGCACCGCCCCCGGCCAGCGTCCCGGTCCAGCCAGAGGTTGCCGAGCGTGTGATCTGCATCCGCATCCCCTGACCCACGACGGTAATCCTCTCGCAACCGTCATAAGTGAGATCGATGGTGCCCTCGCTGCGGTTGCGCGGGTCGAGATACACCATGCCCTCCGCAGAAAGGGTCACGTTGCCCGACTGTGCGCTATAGCGCCCCTGGCAAGGTAACGGCTCAGCTGGGGCACCGTTCAACGTCATGATACAGGCCCCCAACGCCACTGTGGTTTGCGCAAGATAGCTCATTACGGAAAGCTCCAGCTATCATGTTCAATGCGGAAGATACGAACCGGCGCACCGGGCTGGGCGGTATCGGCGCGCAATCGGAACGTAGCGCGGTCCGCATGTCCAAAGTTGGTGTAATCCGCGATGATCGTAACCATCCCGCGCAGCATAGGCTGATCCGGATCCGCAGCGATCTTCGTAATGCGGCCCTGAAAGTCCTGCGCGTCATAGAGAACATCCGCACCATGGCCCCCAGCTCTTGGCGCGATGCCGGAGAAGAAGAACCGTGGGGCCTGGCCGGGGCTAAAAGGACTTAGCCCCGCACTGCTTTGGCCTTCGTATGCAGCGTAGAGGTCGCCCACCAGCCGCGCGGCCGCATCAATCATTGCATCACCGCTGTGGTGTACCGGCATGTTTTCAGGATCAGTCTCGGCCGTGTCATTTGGCAGATCCACGTCTTCCATGAGGTAGCGCTGAGCTACCCAACCGGCCTTTAGGAGGTCACTTGTCCGCATCAGGCACCAGCGTTGAGGTAGGTTGTTACGCTGCTCTTCGGTCAGCTTGTAGTATATCGAGGGGATCTGAAGGGGCACACAGGTAACCTGCTGCAATCCGCGCGCATTAGGCGGCAGGCTGTCGATAACCAGATACTGGATGCCCGGCCCCATGCGCATATTCAGCACATCTTCCGACGCGACCCCAGTCACGCGGTAGGCATCAGGGCCGTGGCCGTCGATCTCAGCCCCCAAAGGCGAGGCGGCAGCGAGCGCAAAAGCCGCCCAGAGAAGAAAGCTCCGCATCACTTTACCTCCACAACAGTGCGGCCCAGCAATTCTTCCTCTGAGATGTCGAGAAAACGCACCTCGTAGAGCCCTGGCTGTTCCGGCATGTTCAGGGTCAGAGATTTGGCCTCTGTCACTTTCTGCGCGGTGATCCAAGCAAAGTCAGGCTGATCCTTTCGAGCGAGAGAAATACGCTGATCGGCACCGCTTCCCCCTCCGGTCCAGTTGACTGTGATCGGCGCGCCTGGGGCTGCTGTCTCAGGGGCCGAAAGCCCCGCGCCCGAATCCATCGGCGCGTGCTCAGGGACCACTTCGAGCGGCGCACTGGCAAGGGTCCGCGCCCCTTCATTCAGAATATACCGGATCTCGTAAAGGCCAGGCTCGGCAGGAGCCGCGAGTCGCCCTTCGGTCTTTGAACCGATCCGGATGTATTTTCCGTGCTCACCTTTCTTTGTCCCTATAGGCACAATGGCAATCATGTCCTGATTGTGGATGACCGAAGACCAAGCGATATCAACATCAGTCCCTGCCCTTACCTTGCCCGGGCCAGAGATCCCTATTTCTGGCTCAGTCACCTCAATCGGCGCTGAAGCCAACGTCTTGGAGCCTTCATTCAGGATATAGCGCAGCTCATACAGGCCAGGCTCAGAGGGCGCGACAAGGGTCGTTCGCGTCTCATGCCCTATACGGCGATAGGTGCCGCGCGTGCCTTCATCCGAACCTATTGGCACAATAGCGGCCATGTCCTGATTATGGATCGTCTCGCTCCAGCTGAGGTCGAAACCGGCACCAGCGATCACGGTTTCCGGACCGGTGATTGTGATTTCTGCCGGAATCACCTCGATTGGAGCGGTCGCGAGAGATCTGCCACCCTCATTCAAGACGTAGCGCAGCTCATAAAAGCCAGGCTCAGAGGGTGCGACGAGGGTCGTTTGTGTCTCATGCCCCATGCGGCGATAGGCGCCGCGTGTGCCCTCATCAGCGCCCATAGGGACGATGGCAGCCATGTCCTGATTGTGGATGGTATCGCTCCAGCTGAGGTCGAAAGCGGCCCCTGCGGTGACCGTATCTGGACCTGAAATTGTGACCTCAGCTTCGATCACCTCAATCGGTGTCGTAGCGAGCGTCTGATTTGTTTCGTTCAGGATGTAGCGCAACTCATAGAGGCCCGGCTCTGACGGCGCGATGAGCGTCGTTGCCGTCTCGTTCCCCATGCGGCGATATGTACCGCGCGTGCTCTCATCCGCTCCCACCGGCACAATGGCGGCCATGTCTTGGGTCTGGATAGTCTTCGTCCAGCTCATCTCGAAGCCAGCGCCCGTGACGACCTGGCTTGGACCTTCGATAGTGATCTCCGGGGCAGCAGGTTCCGGTTCGGGAGCAGATTCTGGCTGCACCATCGCTGCTTGAACCTGATCCAGAGCGTCATGCAGCTCACTTGCATTGCTGGCCGGGAGAAAAACGCCGCCCGTGTTCTCAGCGATGCAGGCAAGGCCGGCATGGGCATCATCCTGCAGATCGAATCCCACGACGTGAGCGGTGAATCTCACCCCCTGTTTTGCCAGTTGCGCTGAAAGCGCGCAGGGATCAGCGTTACAGGTCTCAACCCCATCGGATATTAGCACGACCGTCGCTGGGTTGTCGCGGTAGGTCAAAAGATCGGCCGCATGTTCGATAGCTGCCGAGATCGGCGTTTTACCGACCGGCTTGATCGCGTTCACCTGGGCCTGGAATCCGCCCTTATCGACAGGCTTTGGCGTGACCAGAGTTTCAATATCCGTGCAGTCACCCTGACTACGGTGGCCATAGGCAACAAGCCCAAGGTTCGTCTGCGCGCTCCAGCCTTGGATCAGATCTCCCAGCACATCGCGAGCGATCTGGACTTTGGAAGTGCCGTCGATCTGCCCCCACATGGAACCGGACGCGTCATAGACGATGACGACATCCTCTGCAGCTTGCGCCGCCGCGGCACAGAAAATGCCGCCTGAAATTGCTGTAATTGCCAGCTTTGACGTGATCAGTCTCATGTAATGCCCTCTTTCAAATAAGAATATCAGCGCGGAATTTGATCGCTATGGCAGCTCATGCAGGCCATTCACCGGCGACCCGACAGCCGCATATGCTTCCTTTGCGGCCTTAACCCGGCCAGATTTGCCAAGCGTTCCTTCTGCGTAATGGGCCTTCTGCGCGAGGTTGGTTTGGGCGTCCACGAGCATGGCCTGCACATCGTTTATGCCAGCCTCTTGGACGGCGAGAAACTTGGAGCGAAGACGCTGACTCGCCGGCGGATATTTCGTCACCCGAGCACATATATCCACCGCCATAGGGTCATCGACTTTAACGCGCGATTGCTCAGGGCTGTGCGGCTTAACCGGTAACAGCTTACCTTCATCATCCAGCAAGACATTGGTCTCAACGATGGTAGAGGTGTCAGGCGAGTAGCTCCGACAGGTTTTGACCCCTGTCAGCTCGATCGGACATCCCGACTCCCCCGGTAGGACAACAGTCACACCTTTATCGGTCTGCCGGGTCTTGGCCACTGTCCGCGCGGCTGAAATATAGCGTTCCGACCGGTCCGCCGGGATCCCCAATTCTGTAGCCACAATACCGATCGCCTCATCGCGCAGCTCGGGATCTATGGTGAGCCGATCATAAACTCTCTCTTTGGGCGCAGGATCATCCGAACAACCGGTCATATCGGGCCGTGTGACATCGCGGGGGTCCAGCGCGACGGGCATGTTGTAGGCAAACCCATGCGCTTTCCCGGCGACCTCTCCAATCATGATCTTATGATCGACAACGCGCAGGGTCAGCTCAGCGCCGGTGGTCCCCATGTCCTGAGCCACATAAAGCGTGTCATCCATGATGGATTGCAGAAACAGCATCTGCTTCGCGCCTTGGGATAAGATGAACTGACGCCCGCACTGGCTGACTTTGACTTCGTGAATACCTTCGCTTGTCGATTTTCTTATAAAATGGCCGAGCCAATCGCCTCTGTAAGCGTTGTAAAGCTCTGCTGCCTTTGCGCCATTTGGCGGTGCGTGACCTGGCAGGGCAGTCAGCGTGTCCTTACCATTGAAGAACTCATAGGTGCCCTCGCAAATGATGTTAGCCTTGGCTGCGGACACTGTCGGGGCGCCGACGGCAAGTGAGAAGATGGTGCAAGCTATTGCTGTCATATCCTAACTCCAAACTCTCTAATAAGACGCGGGTTGAGGTGTCGGGTCGGTGGCTGACGCCCCACCACTGCCAAAGGCGCGCTCTTTGAGCTTGCGGAATTTTCCCGACATCTGCTCGAGCTTTGAATCCCATTCCGGTTTTGGCGTCTGCCCTTCGATGGTTTCAAAATAGACCTGCATCATGCAGGTGATGGCGAAGGGCTCGAGCAGAGCTGCTTTGACGCTCCAGGCGAGGAGCAACGCGAAGACCACGCCCCCCGCGGCCCAAGATCCGGGCGTCAGGTAGACAACCAGAGCCGCCGGAGCGAGCATCAAGGCGAACACCAAGAAGCTGAGACCATAGACGATCAAAGCGAGCCAGGCCGCGTTCTTGAGCATTGGCTTGTAGTTCTGCCCATAGAGCACAAGCGCCTCTCGTGTGGACATCCAAGCATTGTCTGACTGCGTGCGGATCGCATAGGCGAGGATCACCTCATCAACGAACCCCACTGCAATGCGCAAGAATGCCGAGAGGATGCTGGCAAACTGGTGCACTCCCGGCACCGGCAGGATCGTGAGAATGCCGCGCAATAGCCCGCTGATGGCCCGGACCACGCCTTTGATCAGCTGATCCATCAGGAAAAGAGCGCTGGCTTGCGGGAAGCGTTCTTTGATCACCGCCGAAGCATGGGAAACTTGGCTGCGGCCCCGCGGCACCTGTTTGCCATCGAGTAGTTCGACAAGCACCGCGATATGGCCAGCTTTGACGATGTAGAGGATGTATTCGCGGGCCCAATACATGATGGCGCCAAAAATACCGAAACCGGCAAAGCCGCCCCAGGCGGTGGTCGTGGCGCGGAAATCAGCGTCGCCAAAGCCGCCGATACCCCAGCCGACGCCTGCTCCCACACCCGTCACGAGAATATAGCCCAGCGTAATCCCGAAATAGACTGCCATGCGCAATAGGATGAAGGGCAGCGTCCGCCCCATGAGGCCGAGCGCCCTACCAATACTAAAATCCCACATTTCTATCCCCCTCTTTCACATCTTCGATACGCTCGGCCCGCGCCGGAAAGCGCACAGCGGATTAGATCTCGCATTTGGTGTTGCCGTATTTCGCCGCGCACGCCTGCGCAGCGCAGGAGGCAATCTGCGGGTCCCGCTGTGCCTTGCGGATGTCGACCCGTTCCGAGGTCGTGTAGGGCACCGAGATCGTTTTCATCACCGGTTTGCAGGTGGTCGTGGTCCCTGCGGTCTCACAGGTCGTCTCACCACTGGGCCGCTGAACTGAACGGTATTTGGTGACCGGCTCTTTGCGGTAGACCGGCGGAATTTTTAGCAGCCACTCTGCTTCGCAATGGGTTCGCTTGGTGCGGTACTCCGGTGTTCCGCAGGATTGCAGAACCAGTAGCCCGGCGAAGGCTGAAACGATTTTGAAAAGTCGCATAGCGCGGTGATCCTCTTACAGCTCAACCTCCGATAGCGGCTGATAGACGGCCGCGCCCCCTTCGTTTTGAGGGGGAAATGCGGAAAAATTCCAGTTATGATTGCATGACGACTGGAAGACTGCTGAACTGGTTAAAAGAAATGAGGGTTTTATGCGCTATGCGGTTTTCATTATCTCAACCTGCTTTGCTCTAATTGGGGCACCATTGGCCGCCGATAAACAGGTGGTTCTGCAGGTCACCGGTCAGATCGACGGGTCTCCGGCGCAATTTACACTTTGCGATCTGCGTGCCATGCCCGCGACCATGCTGGAGACATCGACAGTCGTAACCGACGGGGTTCACACCTTTACCGGGGTATTGCTGCGCGACTTTCTCGACCAAATGGGCGCCACAGGGGATGTTATCACCGCGACCGCTTTAAACGATTATACGGTCGATATCCCGCGGTCGGATGCTGAGAACTTCGACGTAATCGTGGGTTACAGCATGAATGGCATGAAGTTGGACCGGGCCGATAAAGGGCCGCTCTGGATCGTTTACCCGCGTGACGGTCATCAGGAACTCCAAGACATTCGCTATGACTATCGCTGGGTCTGGCAGTTGTCGGAACTTGAGGTCAAATGACCCGCCTCGGTCGGCCCGGGCCTCCCCTGATCCTGCCGATACTCGCAATACTGGTCTTTGCGGTGCTTCTGACCTTTGCGCTCAACCGCATGGTCCGGGTTGCGGATGATATTCGCGTCGACGCGGAGCACAATATGCTCTGGGTCATGCATCAAGCCGACAGCGCTGCACGCCGCTTGGTCGAAACCGCCCTGCGTGCCGAATTGGGCGAGGCCGATGCGAATGAGATCGCACTCAGGCTCGACCTTTTGCGCAGCCGCTTCGCGCTTTTAAATGAAGGACCACAGCGGCGGTTCATGGAGGAGATCGACCTGCAGGATGAGCTATCTGAATTGCGGGCATCATTGCAGGCTCTTACCGAGCCCCCTGCCCCGGTTTCCCCGACTGCTGCGCGTGAGCTGCGCAGCGTCATCACCCCTATAACGACGTTCTTTTCCCAGGCCGCCAATAAAACCATGATCCGCGAATGGGACGATCTGGGAGGACGGTTAGAAACATCTCGCGATCAGCTTCGCCAGATTATCGCCTCCCTGCTGGGGATCACCGTCACCGGCGGCATCCTGATCCTGTCCCTGTTCTTCGCGCTACGGTTTTCCCAGCAGCGCACCAATATGCTGCGCCGTGAGCGGGACTTTTCAGGCTTGTTGGTCTCCTCTAGCGGCGAAGGCATTCTGGCGATCGACGCCGCAGGCCGCTGCACGATATGGAACGCCGCGATAGCCGCGATGACCGGGCAGCCAGCTGAGACAGCTGTCGGTCGAAAGCTCTCTGATATCGCGGGTTTCTTCAGCACCAGCCATGTTCAACAGGCGCTTGAGGCGTCGCTGCGTGGCAAAGATAGCAGCATTGCCTTGCAGCCGTATTATCGAGATGCGGAGGAACCGGCACTCTATGTTGATCTCCGGTTCTCGCCAATGCGCGATAAAGGACGTGTCGTTGGGGCCATCGTGTTCATGCACGACGCAAGCGACAGATACGCTGCGCGCCAGAGGGCGGCGCAAACCCGTGAACATCTCGAGCATCTTGTGGCCGAGCGCACCAGAGAGCTGGATGAGGCGCTCATGCGCGAGCGGTCTGCAGCGGATCTCTACCGAAATTTCGCAGGAATGATCTCGCATCAATTCCGCACCCCCCTGGCAGTCGCAGATTCAGCCCTCCAGCGCCTCATCCGTCGTGGCGACCGCGCAGACGCAGCAGAGGTGAACAAACGCGCACATGGCGCGCGGAATGCGATCGCCGGTCTCACGCGCCTTGTGGCAAGCACGATGGATGCCACAAGGCTGCAGACCGGGCAGGTAGGCGCGCGGCCGGTGGCCTGCGATCTCGGCGACTTGCTGGAAGGAGTCCGCGCCAGACAGCAGGCCGCCGCGCCCGCGGCACGGATTGTGACTCGCAAGCCTCCTAACGTGAGAGCGGTTGCTTTCTGCGACCCTGCCCATGCGGAGCAGGTGCTCGAGAACCTCATGTCCAACGCCGTAAAATACGCGCCAGAGGGGTCTCCAATTACCGTTCATCTGCATGATGAAGAGACGCAGATTCACTGCGATGTCGCGAATGCAGGGCCGGGCATCGCAGAGGAAGACCGTGGTCAGCTTTTTGATGCCAACTTCCGCGGCAGAAATAGCGTCGGCACGCAAGGCACTGGCATTGGCCTGTTCATCGCTCGGAGTTTAGCGCGAATGCAGGGCGGGGATCTGCACCTGCGCGACAGCAATGTGGGCACTTTGTTCCGCTTCACCCTACCCCGCTATGAAGGGGAAAAATGATGATAGACACGATACCAATGAACGCCCCTGCACCACTGGTTCTCTTGGTAGAAGATGAGCCCGCCCTGCGCCGAGATATTGTCGAAGAGCTTGAAGAGGCAGGATACCGCGCCATCGCCGCAGCAAATGGCGAAATGGCTGACATGCTGCTTATGGGCACCACGCCAGATTTGGTGCTTTGTGATATCATGATGCCAAAGCTTGATGGCTACGGCCTACTATCCGCAATGCGCGCGAAGCGCCCCGAACTTGCCGCCACCCCATTTGTCTTTCTGACCGCGATGTCGGAGCCACGCGAGATAATTGAAGGCAAGCTTCGCGGTGCTGACGACTATCTCATAAAACCGGTCGATTATGATCTGCTGCTGGCCACGGTATCTGCCCGGCTGCGCCAGGTCTCTCGAATTAAAGGCCATGTCGAGAATGATGTAGCCAATCTTCAGGTGGCTCTCGCAGATCTGGCAGGCGGCGCAGGCCATCCGGTGCTGGATCTCATCGCACTTGGTATCGTGCTGCTGGACAGCGATGGGAATGTCGTTCACGCCAATAAAGCGGCGCAGAAGATGGCACGTGAGGCCGCTTTCTATTCGCTTCGTGGCGGCAAACTGACAGCGGCCGAACCTGATTGCGATCGGGCGCTACGCCGCGCGGTAGATGAGGCGAAGTCGTCAGATCCAAGCAATGATCGTGTCGGCGGCGTGATGTTACATGGGCCCGATACCTCAATATCCGCATTAATTGGTACTTTGGCGCGCCCTGTCGCCGCGAGTAGGACCGCTGCAGATATCGCGGTCTTCCTCTCCCCGCCAAAACAGGTCAAAAAGGTCTCTGAGCAATTACTGATTGATTTGTTCGGGCTCACCCCTACAGAAGCTCGGGTTGCGGCTCTGCTCACAGGCGGCGCGCGGCCCTCGGACGTCGCTGATGCCCTCGGCATCTCCACGACGACCGTTTCGTTTCACATGCGCAATCTGTTCCAGAAAACTGGCACGAACAGGCAGACAGATCTCGTTGCGTTGATCCTTGCGGGTCCGATGGCTGTTCAAGTGATATAGCTTGCGCATATTTGTCTCGCGTGATGGCTGATTATCGCAGGATCAATGCGCTCTTGGGGATTATGGGTCGTCCTTTACGCCTCTGACACGTTGCGCAGCGCAGCGTTTGGAAAAACCGGGCTCCTTCTGGGCCATCGCTGCGCGGCGGCGTGAAGCGCCTGGGCGCCTCTCACGCGGCGTCGCTGGCGGCCCTTAGCTGTCATTCAAACGAAGCCTCTCGAATGACCGCTCCTCAACTCGATGCTGCCATACCTATATCGAACCACCGGCGAACCCTGACCTGCGGGGTGACGGCACCCCTCGTCCGAGCGCGTAATGTCGGATACTGCAGAGCAGGCCAAAATGCTCAGGCGAGAAAATCTCGGCTTCTGGCTTCATCAACGTTTACCCGATGTCGGCGTGGACGCGCGCTCCCAGATGCGTGTCCAGGCGACCCGTTCGGCGGGTCGCACAAGCCCGTCGCGCTCCATCCGCCGCAGAAGATGTAGGATCCCGCTGTTGCTCATCCCGAGCGCATCGCGTAATTCCGCCTGGGTTCGCGGGTGCTCGAGAGCCTGCAGAACATAGCGCCGCCGGGCCTCAGCCCGACCGTTCCGGAGTCGTGCTGCCCTGCTGGTCCCGGGCATCAAGCGGCCTCCCATTCGTTTGTGGCGGAATCGCGCATCTCCGCAACGGCCTTGTCGACGGTCGTGGCGTAACGGACCGCCGGGGGCTCCAAGCCGTGCGTGGCAAAGACGCGCTGGATCTCCCGGCTTGCCCCCGTGAGCCAGATGGCAACACCCCGCTTCCGCGCCTTGTGGGTCAGCCCCTCGATCATGTTAGCGCCGGTCGAATCGAGGAAAGGCACGGAGGAGAAATCGACGATCAACGCCTTGTGGGTGTCCTGGATGCGATCGAGCACGGGGCCGATGGAAGCGGCCGCACCGAAAAACAGGGTACCGATGATCCGGTAAATGACGACGTCGGGGTTCTGGGCCTGGTTTTCATAATACGCGCCGCGCGGGTGGGCGGTGTCGGCCTCGTCGCGACCGACAAAAGCACTGTCCGCCTCAACCTCTGTTGTCCGGCTCATGCGATGAATGAAAAGAACCGAACCGAGCGCGAAGCCGACCACAATGGCCTCGGTCAAACCGCGGAAGATGGTCAGCAGGAATGTGACGCCCAGCACCGTCGCCTCCCCGCAGCCCGAGCGGACGAGGATCGCGATGGCCGACTTCTCGATCATGTTCCAGGCAACGACAACCAGCACACCGGCGAGCGCGGCAAGTGGAATGAATGAGGCGAGCGGTGCGGCGACCAACATGAACAAGAGCAAAAACGCAGCGTGTAGCATACCGGCGACCGGACCATGCGCGCCGGCCCGGACATTTGTCGCGGTTCGTGCGATCGTGCCGGTCACGCAGAACCCGCCAAAGAGGGACGATCCGATGTTGGCCGCACCCTGCGCCACGAGTTCGCAATTCGACCGGTGGCGGCGGCCGGTCATGCCGTCCGCGACGACGGCAGATAATAACGACTCGATGGCCCCCAGCAAGGTGAAGGACATTGCGGCCGGCAGGACCGCGAGGATGGTTTCCATCGAAAGTGAAGGCAGGCTAGGCGCCGGAAGCGTCGACGGGATGCCGCCGAACCTCGTGCCGATGGTCTGCACCGGCAACGAGAGCATGGCAGTTGCAGTGGCAGCGAACCCGACGGCGATCAGCATTCCCGGCCAGGGCGGGCGCCAGCGTCGCAAACCGAGGATCACGGCGATCGTTGCAGCGGAAACGCCGAGCGCGGCTGGCGTCAGGTTCGATCGGGCGGCCCAGAGAGCCGGGACTTTTTCCAGAAGTTCGCCTGGTTCATCCTCAAGCGCTAAGCCGAACAACTCCCTGACCTGACTGGCGAAGATGATCACCGCGATTCCAGCGGTGAACCCGACCGTGACCGGATAAGGAATGAACTTGATGATGGCGCCAACCCTCAGAAATCCCGCGACGGCCATCATCAGCCCCGAGAGGAAGGTAGCGAGGATCAACCCCTCTATCCCATGCTGAGCCACGGTCGCGGCGACCAGCACGATGAAGGCTCCTGCCGGGCCGCCGATCTGGAAGCGCGATCCACCCAGAAGCGAGACCAAGAAGCCGCCGACGATGGCCGTAAAGAGCCCCTGTGCCGGAGTTGCGCCAGAGGCTATAGCGATGGCCATCGAGAGCGGCAGCGCAACGATGGCCACTGTCAGTCCGGCAATCGCATCGGCCCGCAACTGCACTGGGCCATAGCCTTCGCGCAGGACGGTGACGAGCTTGGGGGTGAACAGTTCGGAGAACCTGGGGGCGTCGCTCTGCCCGGGCGTCGTGTTTTTCATGTGTGGCCGCACCTTTGGGAAGGAAGCAGCGGGATCGTCGGCTTGGTGTCGGCGGTCGCCGTCGCGGGTGGAGAGGTCAGTGTTCTGGTGGAAGGGCTTTCAAACGCACACCGCGCCCGCTTGCCGTGCTGACGGAGCCTTCTCCGATCAGCTCGATGCCGACGCGCTCGAGGGCCGCGACGACCTTGGTCAGGCTGTCCACGACGCCGCGCACATTGCCGCTGCCGGCTTCCATGCGCTGGATCGTCGGGACGGAGAGTCCCGCCAGTTGGGCCAGCGTCTTCTGGTCAATGCCAAGAAGGGCGCGTGCCGCTCGCATCTGTCGGCCTGTGATCATCGGACCTACCTGAAATGTGAAAAGAGATATTTAAATGATTACTTTTGATAGTTCAAACATCTTCTTCATGCGGAACCCAACGCTTAGACGGTTCGAAAGTCTCAGAAGTCAGTGCAAGCCATTAAACTCGCTTCGTTTCGTTTCATCGAGTTAGGACGCGCTTCACCAAGCCCCCCAGCCCCAGACTTCGGCGCACTTCCCTATCGAGGCCACCAGATGGGGCTCCTACGTCTGCAAGCCCGTCACGGCTCTCAGGTCGAGGTCCAGCGTCGCTGTCATGCCGTTCGGGCTGAAGTCCCTGGAGAATTTCCCTGCGAGCGAAGCGCCGACCGTGCTCTGGCACATGCGCGTTCCGAATCCCACGTGATCGGGTTCACCAGACGCGGGCTTAGTGGTGCAGTCTTCCGTCCACCGAACAATCAGTCGATCATCATGCATATCCGCGCGGATCGAGATGCCGTCTCCTGCTTCAGAGAGACCTCCGTATTTCACCGCATTGGTCGCCAGCTCGAAGAAAACGAGTGACAGAGGCGTGATGGCGGCCGGGCAGATGTGGAGCTCCGGGACATCCAGAGACACGGAAGCGCCCCCGCTGAAGGGTTCCAGGATCGAGTTGATGAGTTTTTCCAGAGCAGTGCCCTCCGGTCTTGCTCCAACGGGATCATCAACGGCGCGCGCATGGACCGAGGCCAACGCGAGGAGGCGTTGGCGCACTACTTTGACAAGCTCCTGTACGCTGTCCGCCTGTCGCGCCGCGATAGAGAGAAGTCCGCCGGCCACCGCGAGGGAATTTCCGACCCGATGACGCATTTCGGAGAGAAGGAGCTGCTGCCTCTCGATGGCCTGACGTTGCAACGTGATATCCCGCGCGATTTTCGATGCTCCGACGATTTTGCCGTTGGCACTACGCACCGGCGAAACGGTGAGCGAGATCGGCACGAGAGTTCCGTCCTTGCGCTTGCGGAGTGTCTCTAGGTTGGAGATCCGCTCCCCGCGGCGCAACCGCGCGATGAAACCGGCTTCTTCGTCCATGCGATCATCAGGAAAGATCAATGTGATTGACCGCCCGACGGCCTCCTCGGCCGAGTAGCCGAATAGTCGTTCCGCCCCCGGGTTCCAGCTCCGAATAATACTATCGAGCCCCTTCGTGATGATGGCGTCATCCGACCCCTCGACGATGGCGGCGAGGTGTTGCTGAAGGCTTTCTGGAGCTTCGAGTTCTGAGGAGTCACTCTGTGTCATCGTCATCGCAGCATACTTAACCCGCAATGATTGAGGCAATCCCCTTTAATTGGCGCAAGCCACAAGCGACGACGCGAAAAAGCGAGGAACTAAACGTGTCGACACGACCATTCTGACACCCGCACCTCGTCTACCGTCAGTAGCTCTTGGAATCCTTTCTGTGGAGATTCGCGAGGGCGGATTGTCAGCAAGCCCCACTGACGCGGTGCCCGGGTCTCTTAGATTTCTGGTCGGAAGCCGATCCCAACATGGCGTTGGTCGCAGCATGTGAATGTCGGCGAAAGTCCGGTGCCCGACGTTGTGGCCTTGGCCATTACCGGCCCTGAGCCGTCGTTTGACGGCTCGTCATTTGCACGACACTGCGTCCCTGAAGCAGACGTTGGTGGGGCAATGCAGCATCACCAAGTAGGTCAAGGCGTGCTGCACAGACCTTCCGGTCATTGGGGCAGTCGGCTCGAACCAGGGCTAACGATCCAGAGCCGGCCCGCTAGGTATGTTCCCAGTACAGAGGCCTAAGGTCTACCGAAACTCCGTAATCGTGATCTCCAAGGTGCCGTCTGGCTGAAGCAGACAGCGCGCGCGGTGTTCAAGCTCAAGGCCAAAGCTGTTCTCGGCGGAAAACTCCTGGACCACCGTGCGATTGCCGTTGTGGTGGACTTCGGAAGCGTATCCAAGGACGTGATGTACATCGAGCGTCGAAGGGTGCGACACTTGGGCTTTAATGGCCCGTTCACATGCTTGGCGTGATTGCGTCTCGGAGTATGCTTCAGGAACTGCGAGAGTACCGCCGGCCTCAACCTCGTTGGGAGTAAACCAGACATTAAAAGGGGGGCCGCCATTCTTTGCATTGCAGGTTACGTAGTAGGCGCTTTTTCGTGAACCACTGCGGTAGCCCGTGATGATCTCGGCGCAATTGGGCTCGTCTCTCAAAACCTTGAGCGCACCGCGCCTTACAAGCTGCCTTTCGGCATCCGTGAATTCGCTCTCGCTGTCGATACTCCAGAGTAGCCCGGCTTTCATTTCGTCAGAGACTTCGGCGGTGACAAACTGCTTGTGGACCCAGCCAGTTTCCCAATTTACCGCATTGCCGTCCGACTTGACGATGCGGGCCTTTAGCCAGTCGGCTGTTTCGCACCGTCCTTCAAGCACCATGGTCGGCCAGAGGGTGCGATAACGGGTCTTCCCGAGTGCCTCGGTAGCCTTTCGGTTGATAACGGGGGCGTGGTCAGAGCCTGGCCCAGTTCGGAAATCAATGTCGCTGCTCTGGGTATAAAAAGTGCCTGAAACTGCTGTCCCCTGCTCACAATCGGCTTGGGGCCGTTTGGGCTGCTCGGATTCAGAACGTGCCGTTACCGTGGTGCGGTCCCGTTCATCATCTCCGTCAATAACACCGATAAGGACCAGAATGCCGACGATAACAGCTATAGCTTTGAGAAATTTCATCACACCTTCCGTTCAATCTTCGCAGCATGACGAAAGTAGACAGGAATTGCAGAGTTATCGACCACTTCTAGAAGAACAGCAACCGAGAAGTCCCTGTCTACGTCACTATGGTTAGACTGCGAGCGTTCGCTGGTAAAGTAAAGCGAAGAGCTATCTCATACGCATTGCTGCTGTTGGTCCATTTCACGGTATTGGTCATTTTGGGCTCGAAGCCGACTTTTGCCGCAGATTGCCTCTCAGCGGCGCGCACAGGCGCAGAGATACCGGGCCCGGTGTGCTGCCACCAACCGCAAGGGCACGCCGTGCCGCCTTCTCTCGGAGCCAGGGCGGCGCAGGTGCAAATTCCACGGAGGCCGAAGCACCGGCCCGCGCACAGCCGAAGGACGGGCCCGGATTGCCGAAGCCCAGCGCAAACGCTGGCAGGCGTGGCGCGTTAAACAAACACCGATAAAACCCGAAACCCCGGAGATGACACGATGAGCAACACGACCAATGAACCAGGTGAACATGTGGAGCTGACCCACGGCACGATACTGGCAGAGGAACGCCATGACGCGCTGGGCTGTCATCCGGTTTTCGATCATGTCGGAGAGACGTGGTTTTTTGTGGATGCAGTCGAGGCAGACGGCGGGCGGGTCGCGCTCTGGTCAGGGCCCAGCTATGAGCGCGCCATTCTCGAAGCGGAGGAATCCACGCTGCACGGCTGGGGCCCGGTTCGCGAGCTGGTAGGACACCACCCCAAGGGCAGCAGCGCTCCCAAACATCACCCTAAGATCCGGCGGTGCGCCGTGGGGTCTTAGGCATCCTACCGCAAATCGACAATCATTTCCGAATTGATAAATGATGGGGGCTGCGCGGTAATTGCACAGCCCCCGTGGCAGTCCCCACTCACTGGTTCGTCTGCCTGTCGCGATATCTGGGCTGCGACGCCAGAGCGTCAACTGCATGTGGCGGGGGGCAGTCTAAACTCTGCGGTTCTTTGGCGAGGACCGGAGCGGGTGGTCACATTCTCGCCCGTGCAGAACGCAGGGATTATTGGCAAGAGCCGTGAAACAGTTGGGCGGGGCTTCGGAGACGGCCTTTCAGCTTCAAGCTGATCGAAGCCCACCCCTGAGCCGCCTCACTCAATCGAGGATAGAGCAGCCCCCCACAGCACGGGGGCTTTTCGCCCTCGCAGGCGTGTTAGAATTATGAAGCAAGCGTGCTCGCGAGTTCTGCCGCTTTCTCAATCAAGGCTTGTTCAACTTCATCTTGAGCCTGCGCCTTCTCGCCAACCACGCGGATCATCAAGTAAACGCTATGCGATAAACCCAGATCACCTAGCTGAACGGATACCGCACCGATCCACACATGCCCTTCATCGTCGAACGAGAGGCTATGCAGTTTTATAGTACGGATCGGCATCTAGTTGGTGTTCAGAAGGTGGAGTCAATAGGAGGCCGGCGACTGGGACGTGCCGACCTCCCGATCTGGATGATCGACGCAGAGGTAGGGGTAAGGGGTCTGCGCGTGAATAGTTTGATGCCAATTCGCCCAAAGGTCGAGTCTAAAAGCTAAGTTTGCCTCTGGTTCGCGTTCCTGAAATACGCCAAAGGCGCGGTCGCGGAGCAATTGCAGTGTCCTTCCCGTTCGGAAAGCACATCCCGCAACGCTTTGGCCAGCTCGTCGGTTGCCTCCACCGCCCTATCCACTTTCAGTGAAGCTACGAACTCCACTCCGACCCTACTCGATGCCCGGAAGCCCAGTGCGTGTGCTGTCTCGGCCGTCACGGGCACTCCACGGGCCACCAAGGCTCGCGTGGCAAAGTCGGCTTCAAAACTGAACAGCAAAGCGTCATGCAGCACCTTTGCGACGAATTCTAGATCCTTCTCGTGAAACATCTCGGTTGCTGAAAGCATATCGAGAAGTCCGGCGCGGTCGGGAATCTGGCACTCGTGATCCTGATCAGATGCACGCAGACGCTTTGCCATCCATCCGTAGAGCAACTTGAACATATTCGGGCTCCCATGATTGCCGGCGCAGCGTAACAGACCTGTTTCGGGTTCGTTACAAAGCAGACGAAAGGTTACGGGATGCGGCTCAATTGTGACGGTAGTCGACAAAAACATAGCCGGGCGCACCTGATCGTCACGAGAGCCCGTAAGGTCTCATGCCGTCCAATGTATCGTGTGGGATAAATTGTGGGAAGCGGCTTATGTTAAAAAAGAAAGTTTTAACCAAATCAGCATGTTACAAAAGGGATACGGTGGAGCCTAGTCTGCCATGTCTACTGCCAATGTACCAGCTATCCGCGCCTGACGCCCCGCTTGGAACAAAGGAAGGATCGTCGGCCAGAAGCGGCCACTACAACCGAAGCACGTCTGGGCGATCCGAGTCCGCCTCGAAATTGCTGAGCGGACTCGCGAGCTGGCGCTGCTCAACCTCGCCATTGATAGCAAGTTGCGTGGCTGCGACCTGGTGCGCCTCAAGGTCGCTGACGTCTATGCGGCGGGCCAGGTCAAACATCGCGCCTCGATCGTTCAGAGCAAGACACGGCGGCCGGTCAGCTTCGAGATCACCGACGGGACCCGGAAAGCAATCGGAGCATGGCTCGAAGCGCCAACAATGGTCGGATCGGAGCATCTCTGGCCCGGACGGTTCCATGAGCGGCCGCACATCTCGACGCGCCAGTATGCTCGCCACGTCCGAGACTGGGTGACATCCATCGGCCTTGAGCCGAGCGCGTATGGCACCCATTCTATGCGGGGCACGAAGGTCGCGCAGATATACCGAAGACCGGCAACCTGTGGGCGGTGCAACTCCTCCTTGGCCACACGAAGATGGACAAACACGGTGCGTTACCTCGGCGTCGAACTCGAAGATGTGCTCGCGATCGCCGAGGCGGTGAAAATCTGAACCGGACGGGCCGGCTCTCGCGGCCGGCCCAAACCGGACTCTCGGCGACCCAGCCGGATGCTGCGGTTGCAGCGCGCTTTCCGGCCTTTCGCTGCTGGGGTAAAATCGAGTTGTCGGCGAACTGGTAGTATGCGGAACGAAGTCACCCTCTCACGAAGAATTTCAGAAACTGCCGCTGTCCGGTATCCCGAGACTTGATTTTATACCGCTCAAGACTTGTAGATGGCTTCTCTCCATTAGTTGAAATTTGGCTGCTCGACTCCAAGTATTGGAAGCGTGATATCTCCGTCGCGGTCGATACGAATAAGGTCACCATCTGAATTTCTTGAAAGCACGCCAGCGCTTCGTAGCGCTTCAGTGATTTCGTGGGAAGACATCCCACAAGTATTTGTATACTCACATTGAAAATGGATATGGGTCAAAACTAGTCCACTCCGGGTGCGATCCGAACTGAGATAAACGTCTGTTTGGTTCCAATCACCTTGGCGCGTCTCGTCATGGATTTCGCATGAGGTCCAGACAACAGCCTTGTTAAAGGCGTCGCGATTTTCAGTTGAGGAACAGGTGCCGCCTCGTCCATGAATTGCCAAAAGCACTTGGTTCAAATTCATAGAATTTTTAAGCCCTCTGATTTGGATCACCGCATCTCTGAGCGTCGGAACGGGTATTGAATCCTGCGCCCGTGCTAGCGCCTGAGGCTGCACTTTTGCCCGATGAGCGGACGCGCTCAAGCCTGCATCGGCTTCAGCATAATCAACCATGTAATCGAAAGCAGCGTCGCTGGACTGGTCGATAATTGCACTTAAGGCCAGAAGAGAAAGCCCAAGAAAGACTGCGGCAGCGTTGCCCACCATGCGAACGGCGCTAGTGGACTTTTTATTGTCAAGGGGTGCCTTGAACCACAAAACGAGAAACGCGATTGGGACGAGGGCGATCCAGGCCGCGCGTTCGTTGCCATAGATGTCGAGCGAACGGGCAAGAGAAATCATACCGTAAAGGTACCCAAATACCATCTGCCCGAAAAATAATATGGCGACAGACCCCCCTATACCACTAGGTTCGGTCAGATTGGCAGATGCCAACCCAGCAATTGACAACATAGACTGAAAAAACAAAAGTCCGGCAACCGCCACAAAGTACGGAACCCGCCGAAGTGTCCACGATCTGCCTCGATGGATGAGTAGCGCCAAAGCAAATCCGAAAAGCAATATGCCGATGCTCCACGCCCACCGCTGGATTTCACTTTGAGATAATAATTTAATCGCCATGTCTTCGATCACTGACCGCGCCTTTCATTACTATTAGTTCTTGTTTTTTTGTGGGGACTAGTGCATCAATTTGGTGTTTTCATGAGCCTTCCTTAGGCGCTGAACAGCTTAAGGCTAAGAGCACAATTATGTGAAAATGCGTCTGGATTTTGGCGTTCGTGTGAAAAAACGAAGCATGAGGGCAGACTTATTACGCGCAAGGTTGGTCTCGTGAGCGTACCCACACAGCTAGGTCGAATGCGCGACTAATAAACCTAAAGACTGCTTTCCTCGGTCGAGACAGGCTATTTTGCAATTGCGGCAAAGTGACGCTTTCCGCCGTCCGCGCCCAAGCGGCGCGTTCGGCCCTGAGCCGACCATCGCACCAGGCGCGACGAAAGTCCGTTCCCAGCCCGAAGCCATCGATCACACCAAGCGCAGGCCGCGCCTGGTGCAAGCCTTAAGACAGCTAGTTGGGTCAAGTAAGGAATATAGCTAGCAGTCTCTGCCAGTAACACCTGATCCGACGAAAGGGAGTATCAACGAACGCGCCGGCAGGTGTGGGATTGCAAAGACTCTGATCGTCCGAACCAGATCTAGTGCTCGAACATCACCGACCCACCTGCCCGCGCGGCGCGGCTTCCTCTAGTTGGGACCAATCATAGACTGGCAAGTTCCTGGTCAAGCGGATCTCAAACACCCTCGACGCTTCGTCTACGTCGATGCACCAAGCAAGGTCATCCACAAGTTCGAGGTCGGCTTTGAACATGAGCACCGATCCGGACACCCCGTCCTCGTCCGTCGTCTGGCCAGACCCTGCCCAATCATCGGAGGCGGCTTACTCAGGCGTATCGGATTAGCCAAAAACTCTAGCGTGTTGGCGGTCCAGTTTTCAGGCTGCAACCAAGCCCCCGATTATTCTAGCACATCGTAGCCCCCTCGCGCCCTATCGCGCTTCTCCGCAAGGCTCTTTGCCGTAAAATATTCGGAGGTGCCGCGCGTGTAACGGTGCTGGTAATAATCGATGATCAGCTCGTTTTCCTCCTCGGTGAAGACCTGGTCCGAGCCCAGGGCCTCAATGAGCTCGCTGCTACGAGATTGGGACATTTTCGCGTAGTGCTTTTCCGTGATCTGCTCATCCGAATGACCAAGGTTCATAGACCAAGCCTTGCGATGTTCATTTGACCGGCACATTGTGGCGCCTAGCGCCTTCAACGTGTGTCTCGCTGAGTGTGGCGTGTAGACTTTCCCGAGCCGCGCGGAGGCTTTCGCGAAGGCGTTCTGCAAAGGTCTGCTCGAGGCCAAAGGTTCCACCGGAGCCTTGCTTTGAACGCGAGCCTGGAGGTTCGTGCCGTTCGGGAACAGGGCGTCTTGCGGCTCAAAGCCGAAGTCTTTCAATTCCTGAACCCATAACAAGAAGACGTCCTGGAACCGTTTGGTCCGGGGGAACCATTTGGCGCGATAGGACTTGCCGTTCTTGGCCGGAACGTCACCCGCGTCCTGCACGACCGACAAGCTATCAAGGTCAAGGTGCTTCCTGCGGAGCGCTGTGAGAGCGGCGCCTCGAAAACCGGAGATGAAGGCAAAGGCCACCATCGCCCGATCCCGGCGCTGCAAAACACTCGCCTGAGGCATCAATTCGATCATGCGCCAGGCTTCATCCAGCGTAGGGTATTCTTTAGGGCGCTGCTTTGACTGCGGCGCCGACGCGCTGCGGGGCAGCGCGAAATAGTCTGGGATATTGGTGCTTATGCGGCGGTAGCCCTCCTGTCCCCGCAGCCACTCGAAGAAGGCTTTAAGTTGGGAGGCCCGGTGACGAACGGTTGAGCCACTAAGACCACCCTGTTCCTTAGGGCTGGCCAGCAATCGCACTAGGTGATCACGATATTTCCCGGCATGTTTGGGCGTAACCTTGGCAAAGGGCATACCCTCCC
>JBEDTR010000015.1:0-29927 GCA_040119125.1 Marinobacter sp. | reverse complement strand
CCCGGCGACAACCTGAAGTTCGCTGTTGAGCTGATCGCACCGATCGCCATGGAAGACGGTCTGCGCTTCGCCATCCGCGAAGGCGGCCGCACCGTCGGCGCCGGCGTCGTCTCGAAAATCATCGAGTAACGAAGAAATACCTTCGGGTTCGACGTGGGCCTCCGGGATGATCCGGGGGCCCACCTATCAACTCTAACGCCGCGAAAGGCACTAAAATGCAGAGCCAAAATATTCGCATTCGGCTGAAAGCGTTTGACTACCGGGTCCTGGATGCCAGCACTCAGGAAATCGTCAGCACCGCGAAACGGACGGGCGCCCAGGTGCGTGGCCCGATTCCGCTGCCGAACAAGATCGAAAAGTTCACGGTCCTCCGTGGCCCGCATATCGACAAGAAATCGCGTGACCAGTGGGAAATCCGTACCCACAAGCGTCTGCTCGACATCATCGACCCGACCCCGCAGACCGTGGACGCGCTCATGAAGCTCGACCTCGCTGCCGGTGTCGACGTCGAGATCAAGGTTTAAGGAGGGCTTCCCCAGATGTTGCGCTCTGGCATTATCGCAAAGAAGGTCGGGATGACCCGTATCTTCCAGGAAGACGGCAAGCAGATCCCTGTGACCGTTCTTCAACTCGACAAACTGCAGGTCGTCGCTCAGCGTACGGCCGAGAAGGACGGCTACACCGCCATTCAGCTCGGCGCCGGTACCGCGAAAGCGAAGCGGACCTCGCAGGCAATGCGCGGTCACTTCTCCGCTGCTAAAGTCGAACCCAAGCGGAAGATCGCGGAATTCCGCGTCGCCGCAGAAAACCTGATCGCCGTCGGTGAGGAAATCACCGCCGATCATTACTTCGCAGGCCAGTTCGTGGACGTGTCCGGCACCTCCATCGGTAAGGGCTTCCAAGGGGCGATGAAGCGTCACAACTTCGGTGGTCTTCGGGCCTCCCATGGAGTGTCGATCTCTCACCGTGCCCACGGCTCCACCGGTCAGTGTCAGGATCCGGGCCGCGTCTTCAAAGGTAAGAAGATGGCCGGTCACATGGGCGCTGCCCGTGTCACCACCCAGAACCTGCAGGTCGTTCAGACCGACGCCGACCGTGGCCTGATCATGGTCAAAGGCGCCGTTCCCGGCTCCAAAGGTGGCTGGGTCACGATCAAGGACGCCGTCAAGAAACCGTTCCCCGAGAACGCGATCCTGCCGGGTGCCCTGCGTTCCGCAGCCGAAGCCGCCGCGAAAGCTGCCGAGGAAGCCGCCGCTCAGGCCGCTGCCGAGGAAGAAGCTGCCGCAAAGGTCGCCGCTGAGGAGCAAGCTGCTCAGGAAGCTGCAGCCTTGAAGGAGGCCGAGGCTTCCATTGAGGCCGAGAAGAAGGAAGGCGAAGAATGAAACTCGACGTGATCAAACTGGACGCGGGCGCTGCCGGCTCCGTCGATCTCGACGACGAGATCTTCGGCCTGGAACCCCGTTCCGACATCCTGCACCGTGTGGTCCGCTGGCAGCGCAACAAAGCGCAGGCTGGCACCCATAAGGTGAAAACCCGGTCCGAGACCTCCTACTCGACCAAGAAGATCTATCGCCAGAAGGGCACCGGCGGCGCACGCCACGGTGACCGGAACGCGCCGATCTTCCGTAAGGGTGGTATCTACAAAGGTCCGACCCCGCGGTCCCACGCTCACGATCTTCCCAAGAAGATCCGCAAGCTGGGTCTGAAACATGCGCTGAGCGCTAAGGCCGCGTCCGGCAACCTGGTTGTGCTGGACAACATTGATCTGGCCGAAGCCAAGACCTCGGTCCTGGCCCGTCAGGTCAAGGAACTGGGCTGGAAGCGCGTTCTGATCATCGACGGCTCCGAGGTGAACGAAAGCTTCTCCAAAGCTGCCGCGAACATTAAGGATCTGGACGTGCTGCCGAGCATGGGCGCTAACGTGATGGACATCCTGAAGCGTGATACTCTCGTGATCACGAAGGCGGGTGTCGAAGCTCTGGAGGCTCGACTGAAATGAGTGCGAAGCCGCAACATTACGACGTGATCCGCAAGCCGGTGATCACCGAGAAGGCCACCCTGGCCTCCGAGGCGAACGCCGTTGTTTTCGAGGTTTCCGTCGATTCGACCAAACCCCAGATCAAAGAAGCGATCGAAGAGCTCTTCGGCGTGAAGGTGAAGGCCGTAAACACGACCATCACCAAGGGTAAGGTCAAGCGCTTCCGCGGCCAGTTGGGCAAGCGGAAAGACGTCAAAAAAGCCTATGTGACCCTCGAGGAGGGGAACACTATTGACGTGACCACGGGCCTCTAATACAGGAGCCCATCACCATGGCCCCGGTCGATCCGGGGCCTTGGTTTTTTGTAAGAACCGCTCCTTTTTTGGAGCGCAAAGCTACGGAAGACAGAAAGCATGGCACTCAAGTCGTATAAACCGACGACGCCTGGCCAGCGCGGGCTGGTTCTGATCGACCGTTCGGAGCTTTGGAAAGGTCGCCCCGTCAAGGCCCTTACTCAGGGTTTGACGAAGAACGGCGGCCGGAACAACACCGGACGGATCACGATGCGCCGCCGCGGCGGCGGGGCGAAGCGTCTCTACCGCATCGTCGACTTCAAGCGGAACAAATTCGACGTGTCCGCAGTCGTCGCACGGATCGAATATGACCCGAACCGGACCGCATTTATTGCGCTGATCCAGTATGAAGACGGTGAGCAGACCTATATTCTCGCTCCCCAGCGTCTCGCAATCGGTGACAAGATCATCTCGTCGACGAAAGCCGATGTGAAGCCCGGTAACGCGATGCCCTTCTCGGGCATGCCGATCGGCACGATTGTCCACAACATCGAGATGAAGCCCGGCAAGGGCGGTCAGATCGCACGCGCCGCAGGCACCTACGCTCAGTTCGTGGGTCGTGACGGTGGCTACGCTCAGATCCGCCTGTCCTCGGGCGAGCTGCGCATGGTTCGTCAGGAATGCATGGCGACCGTTGGTGCCGTGTCGAACCCCGACAACAGCAACCAGAACCTCGGTAAAGCTGGCCGTAACCGTCACCTGGGCAAACGCCCGTCGGTGCGTGGTGTGGTCATGAACCCGGTCGATCACCCGCACGGCGGTGGTGAAGGCCGGACCTCGGGCGGCCGTAACCCGGTCACGCCGTGGGGCAAGCCGACGAAGGGTGCTCGCACTCGCAACAAAAACAAGGCGTCCAGCAAGCTGATTATCCGCTCGCGGCACGCCAAGAAGAAGGGGCGCTGATCCATGTCGCGCGCTGTCTGGAAAGGCCCGTTTGTTGACGCTTACGTCCTCAAAAAGGCCGAAAAAACCCGCGAGTCGGGCCGCAACGAGGTCATCAAGATCTGGTCGCGCCGTTCGACTATCCTGCCCCAGTTCGTGGGCCTCACCTTTGGTGTCTACAACGGTCACAAGCACATTCCGGTGAACGTGTCCGAAGACATGATCGGCCAGAAGTTCGGTGAGTATTCGCCGACCCGGACCTACTACGGTCACGCGGCTGATAAGAAAGCGAAGAGGAAATAAGTCATGGGCAAGGAAAAGAACCCTCGCCGCGTGGCAGAGAATGAAGCGCTGGCAAAGGCGCGGATGCTCCGCACCAGCCCCCAGAAGCTGAACCTCGTGGCTCAGATGATCCGCGGCAAGAAAGTCGACAAGGCCATGGCCGAGCTGACCTTCTCCAAGAAGCGGATCGCGGCAGACGTGAAGAAATGTCTTCAGTCCGCCATCGCCAACGCCGAGAACAACCACAATCTCGACGTGGACGAACTCATCGTTGCCGAAGCCTATGTTGGCAAGAACCTGACCATGAAGCGCGGTCGTCCGCGGGCTCGTGGCCGGTTCGGTCGGATCATCAAGCCGTTCTCGGAACTGACGATCACGGTGCGTCAAGTTGAGGAGCAAGCCTAATGGGACATAAGGTCAATCCGATCGGCATGCGTCTTCAGGTCAACCGCACCTGGGACAGCCGCTGGTATGCTGACACCAAAGATTACGGTGATCTGCTGCTCGAAGATATCGCGATCCGCGAATTCATCGAGACCGAGTGCAAGCAGGCCGGCATCAGCCGCGTCATCATCGAGCGTCCGCACAAGAAGTGCCGCGTCACGATCCACACGGCCCGTCCCGGTGTTATCATCGGCAAGAAGGGCGCGGATATCGAGGTGCTTCGCAAGAAGCTGGCCAAGATGACCGACAGCGAGCTGCACCTCAACATCGTTGAAGTGCGCAAGCCCGAGCTGGACGCCGCGCTGGTCGCCGAGTCGATCGCGCAGCAGCTGGAGCGTCGTGTAAGCTTCCGCCGCGCGATGAAGCGCTCGGTGCAGAACGCTATGCGCATGGGTGCCCTGGGCATCCGGGTTAACGTCGCGGGCCGCCTCGGCGGCGCCGAGATCGCCCGGACCGAGTGGTATCGTGAAGGTCGCGTTCCGCTGCACACCCTGCGGGCCGATATCGATTACGCCCATGCCGAAGGCTCGACCGCCTATGGCATCATCGGTGTGAAGGTCTGGATCTTCAAAGGCGAGATCATGGAGCACGACCCGTCTGCTCGTGATCGTCGTCACACGGAGCTCCAGGAAAGCGGCGGCGGCTCCCGTCCGCGTCGCGATCGCTGAGGAGAACTGACAGATGCTTCAACCTAAGCGTACAAAATACCGCAAGATGCACAAAGGCCGGATTCACGGTCAGGCAAAAGGCGGTTTCGACCTGAACTTCGGGTCCTTCGGTCTTAAGGCTGTTCAGCCCGAGCGCGTTACCGCGCGTCAGATCGAAGCTGCTCGTCGCGCCATGACCCGGCACATGAAACGTCAGGGTCGTGTCTGGATCCGTATCTTCCCGGATACCCCCGTGACCTCCAAGCCCACCGAAGTTCGGATGGGTAAGGGTAAAGGTTCCGTGGATTTCTGGGCAGCCAAGGTGAAACCGGGCCGCGTCATGTTTGAACTTGACGGTGTGTCCGAATCCGTGGCAAGGGAAGCGCTCCGTCTCGCAGCGATGAAGCTTCCGGTCAAAACCCGGATCGTCGAGCGCGAAGACTGGTAAGGTTTTCAGCCGGACCCCCGGAGTTCTTCTGGGGGTTCGGTGCTTTGTTGGAAAAGCGCCGCCGCTCAATGCCCCGCATGACGGGGCGTGTGGTGACTTCTGATAAGAGGATGAGGCGAATGAACGCCCAGGAATTGAGAGACAAGACGCCCGATCAGCTTCGTGATGAGCTGGCGAGTCTTAAGAAAGAGAGCTTTAACCTGCGTTTCCAGCAGGCGACGGGCTCCATCGAGAACACCGCGCGGATGCGTCTGGTTCGCCGCGCTGCTGCGCGTGTGAAGACCATCCTGAACGAGAAAGCGGCTCAGGCCGCGCAGGCTGAGTAAGCGGAGCCAGACGAATGCCCAAACGAATTCTCCAAGGCACCGTGACCGGCGACCAGAACGACCAGACGGTCACTGTCTCGGTCGAGCGCCGCTTCACGCATCCGGTTCTGAAAAAGACGATCCGGAAGTCGAAGAAATACCGCGCCCATGACGCGGATAACCAGTTCAAGATCGGCGATAACGTCCGCATTCAGGAATGTGCGCCGGTCTCGAAAACCAAACGCTGGGAGGTGGTGACCGCCTCCTAAGGCGCAAACCACACCTGGTTTGATCGAAACCCTGGGGGTAAGGCCAAAAAGGCCCCCCATAGGTCGGGAGAAACCCTATGATCCAGATGCAGACTAATCTGGATGTCGCTGACAACTCCGGTGCTCGCCGGGTTCAGTGCATCAAGGTCCTCGGCGGGTCCAAGCGGAAATACGCATCCGTTGGCGACATCATTGTGGTGTCCGTCAAGGAAGCCATTCCGCGGGGCCGCGTGAAAAAAGGCGACGTCCGCAAGGCTGTCGTCGTCCGCACCGCCAAGGAAGTGCGTCGCGAGGATGGCACCGCCATCCGCTTTGATCGCAACGCCGCTGTCATCCTCAACAACAACAACGAGCCGGTCGGCACCCGTATCTTCGGGCCGGTGGTTCGTGAGCTTCGCGCGAAGAACTTCATGAAGATCATCTCGCTCGCTCCGGAGGTGCTGTAAGATGGCTGCTAAACTGAAAAAGGGCGACAAGGTCGTCGTGCTTGCCGGCAAGGACAAAGGTATGCAGGGCGAAATCGCCTCTGTTGACCCCAAATCCGGCAAGGCCGTGGTCGAAGGCGTAAACATGGCGATCCGCCACCAGCGCCAGAGCCAGACCAGCCAAGGCGGTCGCCAGCCCAAGGCGATGCCGATCGAACTCAGCAATCTTGGCTTCCTCGATGCCAACGGCAAAGCGACCCGCGTCGGCTTCCGCACGGAAGACGGTAAGAAGGTCCGTTTCGCCAAGACCACGGGAGACGTGATCTGATGCTCGACGCAACCAACTATACCCCGCGTCTGAGGACGCTTTACAGCGACACGATCCGCGGCGCTCTTAAGGAAGAATTTTCCTACAAGAACGACATGCAGATCCCGCGTCTGGACAAGATCGTCCTGAACATCGGCTGCGGCGCAGAAGCCGTTCGCGACAGCAAGAAGGTCAAATCCGCACAGGATGACCTGACCGCTATCGCAGGTCAGCGCGCTGTCGTGAACAAGGCCAAGAAATCCATCGCGGGTTTCCGGGTCCGCGAAGAAATGCCGCTGGGCGTCAAGGTGACCCTGCGCGGCGAGCGGATGTATGAATTCCTCGACCGTCTGATCACGATTGCGATGCCCCGTATCCGCGACTTCCGCGGCATCAGCGGGAAAAGCTTCGACGGCCGTGGCAACTACGCCATGGGCCTGAAAGAGCATATCGTGTTCCCCGAGATCAACTTCGACAAAGTCGATGAGAACTGGGGCATGGACATCGTCGTCTGCACCACCGCGAAAACCGACGCGGAAGCGAAAGCGCTGTTGAAGCAATTCAACATGCCTTTCACGAGCTGATCGCGGGAAGGGATAGAATACATGGCTAAGAAATCGATGATCGAACGCGAGAAGAAGCGTCAGCGTCTGGTGGAAAAATATGCCACCAAACGTGCCGCTCTCAAAGAGATCGTGAGCGACGAATCCAAACCGATGGAAGAGCGGTTCCGTGCTTCGCTGAAGCTGGCTGAACTGCCCCGCAATTCCTCGGCCACGCGGCTTCACAACCGCTGCCAGCTGACCGGCCGGCCGCGCGCGTATTACCGTAAACTGAAAATGTCGCGGATCATGTTGCGTGATCTGGCCTCCAACGGTCAGATTCCCGGCATGGTCAAGTCTAGCTGGTAAGGGGGAGTAAAGATGAACGATCCTCTTGGTGATATGCTGACCCGGATCCGCAACGCACAACTGCGGGGCAAGTCCACGGTTCGGACCCCCGCATCCAAGCTGCGCGCTTGGGTTCTGGATGTGCTGGCCGACGAAGGCTATATCCGCGGCTACGATAAAGTCGCTGACAGCAAGCATCCCGAACTTGAGATCAGCCTCAAGTATTTCGAAGGCACCCCGGTTATCCGCGAAGTGAAGCGGGTCTCCAAGCCGGGCCGCCGAGTGTATATGTCCGTCAAGGACATCCCCTCGGTGCGTCAAGGTCTCGGTGTCTCCATCGTCTCCACGTCTCGCGGCGTGATGTCGGATGCAGCGGCTCGCCACGCCAATGTTGGCGGCGAAGTCCTCTGCACGGTCTTCTAAGGAGGGAATGGCAATGTCTCGTATTGGCAAACGTCCGGTCGAGCTGCCGTCGGGAGTTCAGGCTTCCGTCTCCGGCCAGACCGTCGAAGTTAAAGGCCCCAAAGGTGCCCGCAGCTTTACCGCAACTGATGATGTGACCGTTGAAGTCAACGATAACGTCATCTCCGTCACCCCGCGCGGCAAGTCCAAGCGCGCTCGCCAGCAGTGGGGCATGTCCCGCACGATGGTCGGCAACTTGGTCACCGGCGTTACGGACGGTTTCAAGAAAAACCTCGAGATCCAGGGTGTGGGTTATCGGGCACAGATGCAGGGCAACACCCTGAAACTGTCGCTCGGCCTGTCGCACGAAGTGAACTTCGAGGTGCCGGAAGGTGTCACGGTGACCTGCCCCAAGCAGACCGAGATCATCGTTGAAGGCACTGATGAGCAGCTCGTCGGTCAGGTCGCGGCTAATATCCGCGCCTGGCGGAAGCCTGAGCCCTATAAGGGCAAGGGTATCCGTTACAAAGACGAGTATATCTTCCGTAAGGAAGGCAAGAAGAAGTAAGGACGCGCAAAATGGCAAACAGCAAGAGAGACCTGTTCCTGAAGCGCCGCTTGCGCGTCCGGAACAAACTGCGGAAAATGAATGCAGGGCGCGTGCGCCTGAGCGTTCACCGCTCCAACAAGAACATCAGCGTGCAGCTGATCGACGATGTGAACGGCGTGACGCTCGCTTCGGCATCCTCTCTCGAGAAGGATCTGGGCTTGGTCGGCAAGAACAACGTCGAGGCCGCCTCGAAAGTCGGAACGGCGATCGCAGAGCGTGCCAAGAAGGCCGGTGTGGAAGAGTGTTACTTCGACCGCGGCGGTTTCCTGTTTCACGGGAAGGTGAAGGCTTTGGCCGACGCTGCCCGTGAAGGCGGCCTCAAGTTCTAAGGAGACGATAGATGGCAGAACGTGATAACCGCCGGGGCAACCGTCGCGACCGCGACGAAACCCCGGAATTCGCCGATCGTCTGGTAGCGATCAACCGTGTGTCCAAGACCGTCAAAGGCGGTAAGCGTTTCGGCTTTGCCGCGCTTGTCGTCGTGGGCGATCAGAAGGGCCGCGTCGGCTTCGGCAAAGGTAAAGCCAAGGAGGTCCCCGAGGCCATCCGCAAGGCGACCGAGCAAGCAAAGCGCGGCATGATCCGCGTGCCGCTGCGCGAAGGCCGCACCCTGCACCACGATATCGAGGGCCGCCATGGCGCGGGCCGCATCGTGATGCGCTCGGCTCCCACCGGTACCGGCATCATTGCCGGTGGTCCGATGCGTGCCGTGTTCGAGATGCTGGGCGTTCAGGATGTGGTGGCGAAATCCATCGGCACCCAGAACCCCTACAACATGATCCGCGCCACGCTGGACGGTCTCCGCAAGGAGAGCAGCCCGCGTCTGGTCGCCCAACGTCGTGGCAAGAAGGTCGCCGACATCCTCAAAAAGGATGACGCGCCGGCCGAGCCCGCTGAAGCGTAAGGAGACCAACACATGGCAAAGACCATCGTCGTCAAGCAGGTCGGTTCGCCGATCCGCCGTCCCGCCGTTCAGCGTGCGACGCTGAAAGGCCTCGGCCTCGACAAGATGCACCGCACGCGTGAGCTGGAGGATACTCCTTCGGTTCGTGGCATGGTCGCGAAGATCCCGCACCTCGTCGAGATCGTCGAAGAGCGCGGCTAAGTGGCCTGATCCGGCCCAGCCGGACCGCAGAAAAATCAGATCGCCCTCCGGCATATCCGGGGGGCGATTTTCGTTTTGGCTGTCTTTATCTCGCCAACGGCTCGGGGATGTGTCGCCGGAGGGCGGGGCGGCGCGGGGCGGCCGATTGCTTTGCGTGCCGCACGGGCTATCTGCTGACGCTCCAACCGGAGGTTTTCCCATGCGCCAGACCCGCCGCTCTTTTCTCGTGACCGCTGCCGCCAGCGCGAGCGCCGTCACCATTCTGCCCTTCGCCGCCCGAGCCGAGGCCCATATGGGCGATACGTTCGAGACCGCGAATGGTCCGATCACTGTGCACCCTGTAGCGCACGCATCTTTCGTGATGGAAACGCCTGCGGGCGTTATCTATGTCGATCCGGTCGGCGGTGCTGAGAAGTTCGCTGACCTGCCAGCGCCCGCCCTGATCCTCGTCACGCATGAACATGGCGACCACTTTGACCCCGAAACGCTGTCCGCATTGGCAGAAGGCGAGGTGGAAATGATCACCAACCCCGCCGTCTATGAAAAACTGCCTGAGGAGTTGAAAGCCAGCGCCCGTCAGATCGGCAATGGCGAGCAGGACACCTTCGGTGATGTGACCATCGACGCTATCCCCGCACATAACACCACGGAGGAGCGGATGAACTACCACCCGCCGGGCCGCGACAATGGCTATGTGCTGAGCTTTGCGGAGTTCAAGGTCTACATCTCGGGCGATACCGAACCTACGCCGGAGATGCTGGCCCTCGAGGGCATCGACCTGTGCTTTTTGTGCATGAACCTGCCATTTACGATGACGGCCGAGCAAGCCGCCGAGGCCGTCGCCGAGTTCCAGCCGAAATATGTCTACCCCTACCACTACCGGGGCCAGGACGGGGGCACGCAAGATCCCGAGCATTTCGCCGAACTGGTTGGCGCCGCGACGGAGGTGCGTATGGGCGATTGGTATGCTCCGGGCGAATTGTGAACGCCGCAGTTTGATCTGCCGTAGCCTGACCTGAGTTAGAAAGCCCCGGCGGTCCGCGTCGGGGCTTTTTGCATCTGCAGCCTGCGCTTTGATGTCGCGGGGGATGAGTTTGGCGCGGCCTTCGCGCCCGCTACAGGGCGGGGCAGGGGGTGACAGGCCTTGATCGCCACCGGCACCCCGGCTATACGCCCGCAGTGGCCTACGGCCCGATTCCGAAAACCAATACGCCGTGGTTGTCCCATACGTCGCTGACGGGGCACATCCGGCAAGGAGAAGCGACAATGAAACTTCACGAACTCCGTCCCGCCGACGGCTCCACCCACTCCAAAAAGCGCGTTGGCCGTGGTCCCGGCTCCGGCAAGGGTAAAACCGCCGGTCGTGGTATCAAGGGTCAGAAATCCCGCTCGGGTGTGGCGCTGAACGGCTACGAGGGTGGCCAGATGCCGCTCTACCAGCGTCTGCCGAAGCGTGGCTTTAACAAGCCCAACCGCAAGAAATTCGCGGTGGTGAACCTTGGCCTGCTGCAGAAATTCATCGACGCCAAGAAGATCGATGCCTCCGCAGCGATCACCGAAGATGCGCTGGTCGCCAGCGGTCTGGTTCGTCGCAAACTGGACGGCGTGCGCGTTCTGGCAAAGGGCGATTTCTCGTCCAAGGTCGAACTGAACGTCACCGGCGCCTCCAAGCAGGCGGTCGAGCTGATCGAAAAAGCTGGCGGTTCTGTGACCCTGCCCAGCACGGCGGCTGCCGAATAAGTGGTTGTGGGCGGCGTCCTCGCCGCTTACATCACTTCATGTTTTTCCGCGCCGCCGACCGGGAAACGGTCCGGCGGCGCCGTCATGTAAGAGAGACCGCGTATGGCATCCGCAGCAGAGCAAATGGCGGCGAACATGAGCTGGGGGGCGCTTGGCAAAGCCACTGAACTCCGCCAGCGCATTTTCTTCACCCTGGGTCTTCTGATCGTCTACCGACTGGGCACCTATATCCCGGTTCCGGGTATTGACGGCGGTGCCCTCCGCGACTTCATGGAGCAGGCCTCGGCCGGGATCGGCGGCATCTTGTCGATGTTCACCGGTGGCGCGCTTGGCCGGATGGGTATCTTTGCCCTCGGCATCATGCCCTACATTTCCGCCTCGATCATCGTGCAGCTTCTGACGGCGCTTGTGCCGCAGCTGGAGCAGCTGAAGAAAGAGGGCGAGCAGGGCCGCAAGAAAATTAACCAATACACCCGCTGGGGCACCGTCCTGATCGCGACGTTCCAGGCCTATGGCTTGGCCGTATCGCTGGAAGCGGGCGATCTGGTGACCGATCCGGGCTGGTTCTTCCGCGCGGCGACCGTGATTACGCTGGTTGGCGGCACGATGTTCTTGATGTGGCTGGGCGAACAGATCACGGCGCGCGGCGTCGGGAACGGCATCTCGCTGATCATCTTCGTCGGCATCATTGCCGAAGTGCCTGCCGCACTGGCGCAGTTCCTGAGCCAAGGCCGGTCCGGCGCCATCAGCCCGCTGATCATTGTGGGCGTGATTGTGATGGTGATCGCCACCATTGCCTTCGTGGTCTTCATGGAACGCGCCTTGCGCAAGATCCATATTCAGTACCCACGCCGTCAGGTCGGCATGAAGGTATTTGACGGCGGATCGAGCCATCTACCGATCAAGGTGAACCCCGCCGGCGTCATTCCTGCGATCTTCGCCTCCTCGCTGCTGTTGCTGCCGACGACGATTTCGACCTTCTCGGGTGCCGATTCCGGCCCGGTCATGTCGACGATCCTTGCCTATTTCGGGCCCGGTCAGCCGCTCTATCTGCTGTTCTTTACGGCGATGATCGTGTTCTTCGCCTATTTCTACACCTTCAACGTCGCCTTCAAACCCGATGATGTGGCCGACAACCTGAAGAACCAGAACGGCTTTATCCCCGGCATCCGTCCGGGCAAGAAGACCGAGGATTACCTGACCTATGTGGTGAACCGCGTGCTGGTTCTGGGCTCCGGTTATCTGGCTCTTGTCTGTCTGCTGCCAGAGATCCTGCGCGCTCAGTTAGCGATCCCGTTCTACTTTGGCGGCACCTCGGTCCTGATCGTCGTGTCGGTAACCATGGACACCATCCAGCAGGTTCAGTCGCACCTTCTGGCGCATCAGTACGAAGGTCTGATCGAAAAATCTCAACTTCGCGGTAAAAAGCGGGGCGGACGTAAAGGGACAGCACGCAGATGAACATTATCCTTCTTGGGCCCCCCGGAGCAGGCAAAGGCACACAAGCCCGCACGCTCGTGGAGGAGCGGGGCATGATCCAGCTTTCAACCGGCGATATGCTGCGCGAAGCCAAGGACAGTGGCACCGAGATGGGCAAGCGCGTCGCCGACGTGATGGCCCGCGGGGAACTGGTCACCGACGAGATCGTCATCGGCCTGATCCGCGAGAAGCTGGAAGGCGACAATGGCGGGGGGTTCATCTTTGATGGGTTCCCACGCACGCTGGCACAGGCTGATGCGCTTGACGCGCTGATGGCCGAAACGGGCCAGACGCTCGACGCCGTGATCGAACTGGGTGTCGAAGACGAGGCCTTGGTCGCGCGCATCACCGGGCGGTCCACCTGCGCAACCTGCGGCGAGGTCTATCACGACGTGACGAAGCCGATCCCCGCGGATGGAAAATGCACCAATTGCGGTGGCACCGAGTTCAAGCGCCGGGCGGACGATAATGAGGACGCTCTCAAGAACCGGCTCATGGAATATTACAAGAAGACCTCGCCTTTGCTGGGCTTCTATTACGCCAAGGACATGCTGAAACGTGTCGACGGGCTGGCACCGATGGCAGACGTAAAAGCCTCCATCGCCGCGATCCTGGACTGATCAGCCACTTCTTGACAAAGCGAGGAAGGCGGGGTTGACCGCTGCGCGGAAAGCGCATAGGCAACGCTCTCTCTCATGAGAATCGCGGTTTTCGGGCCCTTCGGGGCCCGTCCGATTCGCAGAGATCATCATCGGCCCGAGGGCGTTACGCTTTCGGGCTTCTGTTGTGAAAAAAGGTTCCGGTGTTACGGAACCGCAACCGAAGGAAGACACCTTGGCACGTATCGCTGGCGTCAACATTCCAACGGGCAAACGGGTTCCGATTGCCCTCACCTATATCCACGGTATCGGCAACGATGCCGCGCGCAGCATCTGCGACGCGGTCGGCATCGACATCACCCGCCGTGTGAACGAACTTTCCGATGCCGAAGTGCTCGCTGTGCGTGAGCATATCGACGCCAACTTCACTGTCGAAGGCGATCTGCGCCGTGAAGTGCAGATGAACGTCAAGCGTCTGATGGATCTGGGTTGCTATCGCGGCCTGCGTCATCGTCGCAACCTGCCCGTGCGCGGTCAGCGCACCCATACCAACGCCCGCACCCGTAAAGGTCCTGCGAAGGCGATTGCTGGTAAGAAGAAGTAAGGGAGGATCGACAGATGGCTCGCGAAAAGACCCGCACAAAGAAAAAAGAGCGCAAGAACATCGCCGCTGGCGTGGCGCATGTGAACAGCTCGTTCAACAACACCAAAATCTTGATCTCCGACGTTCAGGGCAACGCCATTTCGTGGTCCTCCGCCGGGACCATGGGCTTCAAAGGGTCGCGGAAATCCACGCCCTATGCTGCTCAGATGGCCGCCGAGGACGCGGGCAAGAAAGCCCAGGAACATGGCGTCAAGACCCTCGAAGTTGAGGTTCAGGGCCCCGGTTCCGGTCGTGAGAGCGCCCTGCGTGCTCTGGCTGCGGCTGGTTTCAACATCACCTCTATCCGTGATGTGACGCCGATCGCCCATAACGGCTGCCGCCCGCCGAAACGTCGTCGGGTCTGATCTTTACGAGGCTGCGCGGGTCATGGCCCGCGCGGTTTCCTTACGTCATTTGAACCTCGGGCGTTCCCGACCACCGGACCATGGGCCGGGAACAGGTATGGAGGCGACAAAACATGATCCACAAGAATTGGCAGGAACTGATCAAGCCCACGCAGCTGGACGTCAAACCGGGTAATGACCCGGCGCGTCAGGCGACCGTGGTAGCCGAGCCGCTGGAGCGGGGCTTCGGTCTGACGCTCGGCAATGCGCTGCGTCGGGTTCTCCTGTCGTCGCTGCAAGGCGCGGCGATCACCTCAGTGCATATCGACAACGTGCTGCACGAGTTCTCCTCCGTTGCCGGTGTCCGCGAGGACGTGACCGACATCGTGCTTAACCTCAAAGGCGTTTCCATCCGCATGGATGTGGACGGCCCCAAGCGGGTTTCGATCTCGGCCAAAGGCCCGAGCGTCGTGACCGCCGGCGACATCGCCGAGACCGCAGGTATCGAGGTCCTCAACAAGGACCACGTGATCTGCCACCTCGACGACGGTGCTGACCTCTATGTCGAACTGACGGTCAATACCGGTAAAGGCTACGTTGCCGCCGACAAGAACAAGCCGGAAGATGCGCCTATCGGTCTGATCCCGATCGACGCGATCTATTCCCCGGTCAAGAAAGTGTCCTATGACGTGCAGCCGACCCGCGAAGGTCAGGTGCTCGACTATGATAAGCTGACGCTGAAAATCGAAACCGACGGCTCGCTCACACCTGACGACGCCGTCGCCTTCGCCGCCCGGATCCTGCAGGACCAGCTGTCGATCTTCGTCAACTTCGACGAACCCGAGAGCGCCCAGCGTCAGGACGAGGATGATGGTCTCGAGTTCAACCCGCTTCTGCTTAAGAAAGTGGACGAACTGGAACTGTCTGTGCGTTCGGCAAACTGCCTGAAGAACGACAATATCGTCTATATCGGCGACCTGATCCAGAAAACCGAAGCCGAGATGCTCCGCACCCCGAACTTCGGCCGCAAGTCGCTGAATGAGATCAAGGAAGTGTTGTCCGGAATGGGTCTGCACCTCGGCATGGATGTCGAGGAATGGCCGCCGGAAAACATCGAAGATCTGGCAAAGAAGTTCGAAGACCAGTTCTGAGAATATGGATCGGGGGGCGCCAGCGGCGTCCCCCGGACCCACGATGGGCATATGCCCCAAGGAGAGCGGCTGACACGCATCGGCCGCCGGACAAAGCAAAATCACGAATATTGGAGTTAGAAAATGCGTCACGCACGAGGCTATCGCCGCCTTAACCGCACCCACGAACACCGCAAGGCGCTGTTCGCCAACATGGCCGGCTCGTTGATCGAGCATGAGCAGATCAAGACGACCCTGCCCAAGGCCAAAGAACTGCGCCCGATCATCGAGAAGCTGATCACGCTGGGCAAGCGCGGCGATCTGCACGCCCGCCGTCAGGCCGGTGCCCGTCTGAAGCAGGACGCCTATGTGGCGAAACTGTTCGACATTCTGGGCCCCCGCTACGCCGAACGTCAGGGCGGCTATGTCCGTATCCTGAAAGCCGGCTTCCGCTATGGTGACATGGCGCCGATGGCGATCATCGAATTCGTCGACCGCGATGTCGATGCTAAAGGCGCCGGCGACCGTGCCCGCGTCGAAGCCGAGGATGCCGCTGAGGCCTAAGGCCCGCCGGACTGCCCCGCGCATCGCGATATCGTTACGGAAAGCCCCGCCTCGTGCGGGGCTTTTTTGTTGATCTGCGAGACCAAATTCGGGTTCTCTTGCGCGATCCTCAGGTTGAGCCACACATACCGATGAATTTCCTCCTCAGCACTTTGAAGTTGACGACCCTTCGGTCCGCTAGTGTAGAAGTTGTCCATGCTTGATAAGCCTGGAATCGAAACTCAGCTGGCGCAGCTCGCCGATATATCCCCAAAAGGGTATTTCGTGGGCCTGCATATCCGTTTTGCGGCGCCGCTTTATACGTTCCAGACATATGATCAGGCATGGATCAATCATTATACGGCGCAGGCTTATGCCATGCGCGACCCGATGATTGCCTGGGGGTTCTCTATGGAAGGGGCGACCCGGTGGAGCGAGCTTGAGATACCTGATCCGTTCGGGATCATGGATGAGGCGGCAAAATTTGGATTGCGCTATGGCGCATCGATTTCTTGCGGCCCGATCTCGTCACGCACTATCGCCGGTATCGCTCGCGCGGATCGGGATTATGAGGAGGACGAGATAGCGACTGCCATCGCCATTATCCGCCGTCTTCACGACATCACCGAACCACCGGACTCGTTAACCCAGGCGCAAATTGATGCTCTGCGGTTAATAGCAGCAGGGGATCGTCACGCTGCTGCAGCCGCGAAACTCAACATTTCGGAAAGCGCGCTCAAGGCCCGTCTCACGGCGGCTCGACAGAGGCTCTTGGCCCGGACGACAGTTGAGGCGCTTCAACGCGCCAAAGCCTACCGACTGCTCTGAGTGCCGTTCTCCTGCTCTTGCAGAGCTTGTGTTTACCAACCAAGCAAGCAGGAGAAAGTCCTATGCAAACCACTACTCTGTCCTTCGCGAATTTCCACGCACATGGTGAATTGTTCGCCAATCTGCTCCGCGCCCGTCATCAGTCCTTCATCGTGCAGAACCGCTGGGATCTGCCGGAAGCGGACGGGATGGAATATGACCAGTATGACACGCCTGCCAGCCGCTGGATCGCGGTGCATGAAGGGGGCGAAATCTACGCCGGTATCCGGCTGACCCCCACCGTGACGCGCTGCGGTATCTACACCTACATGATCCGCGATGCGCAGCGCGGGCTTCTCGATTCAATCCCGGCGGATCTGCTTTATGCCGAAGCACCGGTTGCCGAGACCGTTTGGGAAAGCAGCCGGGTCTTCGTGTCCCACGCCACGCCGATGCATTTGCGCCGTCGGGTGCATGCGCATCTCATCACGGAAATGACCCAAGCCGCACGTCTTCTGGGTGCCAGCCGGGTCTTGGGATTGATCCCCGCGAACTGGCCGCGTTGGGCTGCACGCTGCGGGCTGGACATGTCGGCAGCGGGCCGGGTGATGGATATCGGCGGCATCGACAACCAGTGCATCTCCATCAACCTCGCCGCGAAGATGAACTGAGTGTTCTTCTTCTGCGACGCGGCCTTGCGCCGCCGTCGTCATTGGCCGGATCCTGTCCTCGGGGTCCGGCCTCTTTCCGACAGGCTGCGGGCGCATTAGATAGCGTTCATGGCTGATCTGTTTGACACAACCGCGCCCTCCGGCGCCTCCGCTGCATCCAATGACCGGCAAGGACAGGGGCCGCGCCCGCTGGCGGACCGGTTGCGTCCGGCGGTGCTGGCAGAGGTGATCGGTCAGGCGCGTATCCTTGGCCCCGAAGGTCCGCTGACGGCGATGATCGCGGGTGGCACATTGTCGTCACTGGTGTTCTGGGGCCCGCCCGGTGTGGGCAAGACCACCATTGCGCGCCTGCTGGCCTCTGAGACGGATCTGCATTTCGTGCAGATCTCTGCCATCTTCACAGGGGTGGCCGATCTGAAGAAAGTGTTCGAGGCTGCCAAGATCCGGCACCGTAACGGGCGCGGCACCTTGCTGTTCGTTGACGAGATCCACCGCTTCAACAAGGCGCAGCAGGACGGGTTTTTGCCGTATATGGAGGATGGCTCCATCGTGCTGGTGGGGGCGACCACCGAAAATCCGTCATTCGAGCTGAACGCCGCGCTACTGTCGCGTTCGCAGGTTCTGGTGCTGGAACGGTTGGAGCCGCGCGAATTGGAATTGCTGATCCAGCGGGCCGAGAAGGAGCTGGGCCACGCGTTGCCGCTGGACGGCCCGGCGCGTGAGGCTTTGATCGGAATGGCGGATGGCGACGGGCGCGCGCTGCTGAACTTGGTTGAGCAGGTGGCAGGCTGGGATGCGGCGCAGCGCGTCGATACCGCGACCCTGACAACCCGTCTGACCCGACGCGCGGCGCAATATGACAAAAGCGGCGACCAGCATTATAACCTGATCTCCGCGCTGCATAAATCAGTGCGCGGCTCGGACCCTGATGCTGCGCTTTACTGGCTGGCGCGGATGCTGAAGGGGGGCGAGGATCCCCGCTATCTGGCGCGGAGGATTACCCGGATGGCGGTCGAGGATATCGGCCTTGCCGATCCGCAGGCGCAGGCGCTTTGCCTGCAAAGCTGGGAAACCTATGAGCGGCTTGGCAGCCCTGAGGGAGAGTTGGCGCTGGCACAGGCGGTCGTCTATCTCGCGCTCGCTCCGAAATCGAACGCCGCCTATACCGCCTATAAGGCCGCGATGAAGGAGGCCGGGCGCACGGGGTCGGAGCCGCCGCCCAAGCACATCCTTAACGCCCCCACCGGCCTGATGAAGGAGCAGGGCTACGGCGCAGGCTATGATTATGACCACGACGCCGAAGACGGATTTTCCGGGCAGAACTACTTCCCCGACGGGATGAAGCGTCCGGTTCTCTATATGCCCGTTGATCGCGGCTTTGAGCGTGAGCTGAAGAAACGACAGGATTGGTTCGTGAAATTGCGTGCCAAGCGTCAACCCTGACGCGCGGAGCCCCTGACGCCGGCCCATGCCATAGCGTCGCGTCCAATCACGCATTGACAAAAGCAGGCGCAGGCGGGATGGAGCGCGGATGATGATCACCGCATTGCAAGTTGCCCTTGGCGGCGCCATTGGCGCCACGCTCCGCTATCTGGCGGGGATTGCCGTGCTGCGCGTTGCGGGGCCCGGATTTCCGCTGGGCGTGCTTAGCGTCAATATCGTCGGCTCGTTCCTGATGGGCGCGCTGGTGGTCTATCTGGGTCAGAAGGGCGTGACCCATCTCAATCCGCTGCTGGCCACAGGTCTGTTGGGCGGGTTCACCACGTTTTCATCCTTCTCGCTGGAGGCCTATACCCTGTTCGAGCGCGGGCAGGCGGGGCAGGCGGTGTTATATGTGGCGCTGTCGGTGGGGGTGTCGTTGCTGGCGCTGGTCGCCGGAGTATTTTCCATGCGCGGAGCCTTGGCATGACTGCTGTTCAGACCCTGACAATCGGCGCAGATGACGCCAACCAACGGCTTGATCGCTGGTTTCGCCGGATGTTCCCCCAAGTGGGGCAGGGCCGCATCGAGAAGATGTGCCGCAAGGGCGAAATCCGCGTCGACGGGGGCCGGGTCAAGGCCAACACCCGTCTGGAGGAGGGCCAGCAGGTCCGCGTGCCGCCGCTGCCCGACACGCCCGCACCTGCGCCGCGTCCCAGCACCCGTGTCAGCGATGCGGATGCGGAGATGATTCAGGCGACCGTGCTGTATCGCGACGATCATATTTTGGCGATCAACAAGCCTGCGGGTCTGCCGACCCAAGGCGGCTCGAAGCAGTTGAAGCATGTGGATGGGTTGGCCGAGGCGCTGCGTTTCGGGCTGGAGGACAAACCACGGTTGGTGCACCGGCTGGATAAGGACACGTCTGGCGTGCTGCTGCTGGCGCGCACCCGCGCCGTGGCCGGTGCGCTGACCGAAGCGTTTCGCGCCCGCGACACGCGCAAGATCTATTGGGCCGCGCTGGCCGGTGTGCCGCATCCGCGTCAGGGCACAGTGCGCTACGGTTTGGTGAAGGCACCGGGCCACGGTGCGCGAGGCGAGGCGGAGAAAATGCTGTGCATTCATCCGCGTCAGGTCGACACCACCCCTGATGCCAAACGGGCGACCACCGATTACTGGGTGCTGTCGGCGGCGGCGACCCGGCTCAGCTGGGCCGCGCTGGTGCCGATCACCGGCCGCACCCATCAGCTGCGCGCACATATGGCGGAGCTGGGCCACCCGATCATCGGCGACGGCAAATACGGCGGCTCGGGGCAGGAAAACATGGGCGATGGCTGGGGTGCCGGTCTGGGCGGCGGTCTGTCGAAGAAGCTGCATCTTCATGCGCGCTCGATCAGCCTGCCGCACCCGGTGACGGGCAAGCGGATCGAGATCACAGCGCCGCTGCCCGAACATATGGACCGGACGTGGGAAATGATGGGCTGGGACGCGCGCGACGTGCCCGTCGATCCCTTTGCCGAGGACGCATGGGACTAAGCCGTGCCGCCGATCCACGCCCGCTTCGGCTGGTGATCTTTGATGTCGACGGCACGCTGGTCGACAGTCAGGCGCATATTCTGGCGGCGATGAATGCCGCATTTGCGCGGCTGAATCTGCCGGCCCCTGCGCCTCATGCGACACTGGCAACGGTCGGTCTTTCGGTGCCGGAGGCTATTTTGCAACTGGTGCCGGACCATGATCCCACCGCGCGGGAGGCTCTGGCCGGGCATTACAAAGCCAGCTTTGGCGCCATCCGGGCGGAGGCGGGACGCGGAATTTCCCCGCTATATCCCGGCGCGCGCGAGGTTCTGGACGCCTTGCATGCCCGCGACGACCTTGTGACGGGGTTGGCCACCGGAAAATCGATGCGGGGCCTGACCTACATGCTGGAGGAACAGGGGCTTTCGGGCTTCGTCACCCGGCAATGCGCCGATCACCATCCGTCAAAACCGCATCCCTCGATGGTGCTGGCCGCGCTCGCCGAAACCGGGGTTGCGCCATGTGATGCGGTGATGGTGGGCGATACTGAATATGACGTGGCCATGGCGGTGTCGGCAGGTGTGCCCGCCATCGGCGTTGGCTGGGGCTACCACCCGGCGGATCGTCTGCATGCGGCTGGCGCGCGTGAGGTTCTGGACCGTTTCGCGGATCTGCCCGCCGCATTGGACCGCCTGTGGCAAGAGGTGATGATATGACCGAATGGAAACGCAAACGCTTCTGGACCGATGTGACGGTGGCCCCGGCAGAGGGCACCGCGGGTTGGAATGTGCTGCTGGACGGACGCTGCCTGCGCACCCCTGCGAAGGCCGAACTGATCCTGCCCACGCGCGCCATGGCCGAGGCCACCGCTGAGGAATGGCGGACCCAGACCGCCGAAATCGACCCCGAAACGATGCCGGTCACCCGCGCTGCGAATTCCGCGCTGGATAAGGTCACGCCGCAGCGCGACGAGGTGATCGCGATGCTGGCGGATTATGGTGAGAGCGATCTGCTTTGTTATCGCGCCGAGGCACCGCAGGAATTGGCTCTGCGGCAGTCGGAGGCGTGGGATCCGCTGCTCGACTGGGCGCGCGCGGAACTGGGAGCCGACCTGAAGGTCACTGCGGGGATCATGCCGCACCCCCAACCCGCCACGGCCCGAACGGCGCTTTATCAGGCAATCGATACGCAGACTGCCCATGAGATCACCGCGCTGCACGATCTGGTGGCGCTGTCGGGCTCTCTCATCATCGGTCTGGCAGCGCAGGCGGGGGTGCATCCAGCTGCAGAGTTGTGGCGTCGCTCGCGCATCGATGAAAGCTGGCAGGAAGAGCATTGGGGTGTCGACGAGGACGCGGCAGCCCTCGCTTTGCGCAAACATGGTGATTTTATGAACGCCGCGTATTTTTATGATCTTTGTCGCGAAAGCGCCGGCTAAGCCTTTATCGGTTTTGTTTGCAGCGCTGGGATAGCCGAGCCCCGCCTCGCAGAGGCCAGGGGCTGGCTGCGGTAAACCCCTGCACAGACGGCCTATTGCCGCGTTTTATGCCGCTCGTTTAAGCGTCAGGCGATAAAAATTTAGGCCTGATGAGGGCGCGGCCGGTCGCTTCTATACGATCAGATTGTTGATTAGGCATTTGCTTGACCATTGGTCATCCTTCTATAGCGCCCTTGACGACCATTTGCGAATTTGCCCAAACTCATTGCACTGGAGTGGGGCAATGCCCCTCGACACAGTAGATCCCCGGCCCGCTAAACGGGCCAGAGAAGCCGCCCGCCGAAACCGGACCGGAGCGGAATATCAGGAAGAGGTAAATATGAAAAAATCCGTATTCTTCGGTGCGCTGACCGTAAGCGGCCTTGCCGCTGGCGCAGCCGCTGCTGCCACACTCGATGACGTGAAGGCGCGCGGCACTCTGAACTGCGGCGTCACCACCGGTCTGGTCGGCTTTGCCGCGCCGGATGCCAACGGGGAATGGGAAGGCTTTGATGTCGGCCTGTGCCGCGCGGTGGCTGCTGCTGTGCTCGGCGATCCGACCGCAATTGAATTCGTGCCCACCACCGGCAAGACCCGTTTCACTGCGCTCGCCTCCGGCGAGATCGACATGCTGGCCCGGAACACCACCTGGACCTTCTCGCGCGACAACGACCTGAAGTTCGAATTTACCGGCGTGAACTATTACGACGGTCAGGGCTTCCTCGTCCCCAAAGAACTGGGCGTGACCTCGGCCAAGGAACTGAACGGCGCGACCGTCTGCATCCAGACCGGCACCACGACCGAGCTGAACCTCGCGGATTACTTCCGCAAGAATTCAATGGACTACGAGCCGGTGCCGATCGAAACCAACGCAGAGGCCCAGCAGCAGTATCTGGCCGGTGCCTGTGACGTCTACACCACCGACGCATCCGGCCTTGCTGCGACGCGCGCCACCTTCGAGACCCCGGGCGATCACGTGATCCTCCCCGAGATCATCTCCAAAGAGCCGCTCGGTCCGCTTGTCCGTCATGGCGACAACGAGTGGGGCGACATCGTGCGCTGGACCCTCAACGCGCTGATCGCAGCCGAAGAACTGGGCATCACCTCCGCCAATGTCGAAGACCTGTCCGCAGGCACCGACAACCCGGAAGTGAACCGTCTGCTCGGCACCGAAGGCAACCTTGGCGAGATGATCGGCCTCGACGCTGATTGGGCCAAGAACGCTGTCGTTGCTGTCGGCAACTATGGTGAGCTGTTCGAGCAGAACATCGGCGAATCCACCCCGATCGGTCTGGCCCGTGGCCTGAACGCTCAGTGGACCGACGGTGGTCTGCTTTACTCCCCGCCGTTCCGTTAAGATCTGATAGAGAAGGGCGCGGCCATGGTCGCGCCCTTTTCACTTAGACCGCACGACCCAAGAACCAGAAACAACAAACCGGGCCAATAGGGTGGATCAACCACCACGACGGAAGCTCGGGGAACTTCAGGGAACCTACCCATGACGACTGTGCCTGACACGCCTCAGGGATCCTTTCGTCTGAGTATGCTGATTTACGATACCCGTTACCGTTCGATGACAATTCAGATCATCGCGCTGATCGGGTTTCTGCTGCTCGTCGGATGGCTGATTAACAACACGCTCTATAACCTCGCGACTCTGGGCAAGCCGATTGACTTCGGGTTTCTCAGCGAGCCGGCGGGATATGACATCAATCAACGCCTGATTGAATATAACAGTCAGTCAAGCCATTGGCGGGCGTCGGTCGTCGGTCTGCTCAATACGCTGCTTGTCGCCGTTCTGGGCTGCATCACCGCTACGGTTATCGGGGTTGTGGTGGGCGTGCTGCGCTTGTCGCCGAACTGGCTCGTGGCGCGGATCATGACTGTCTATGTAGAGATTTTCCGCAACGTGCCGGTGCTCTTGTGGATCGTGTTCACCATGGCGATCCTGATCGAGACGCTGCCGGCGCCTTCGGCGTTCCGCGGCGATGATCCGGCCTCGACGCTGAAGCTGTTCGACTCGATGGCATTCACCAATCGCGGGTTCTATATCCCCGAGCCGCTGTTCACGCGGGGGCTGGGTGACATTTCCGTCGGCGGTGCCTTCAACATCAGCCTCAACCTGATCGCATTTCTCGTCGTCTTTGTGGGCAGCCTGCTCATTGCCCGCCGCGTGTCGCGCAAGGCGGACGCGGTGCAGGAACAGACCGGTCTGCGTCCGCGGACGTGGCCGCAGCGGCTTGCAATCATCATCCTGCCGTCCACCGCCCTGTTGATCGCGCTTGGCTTCTACCTCGGCTTGCCTGAGTTGAAGGGCTTCAATTTCGGCGGCGGCATCTATATGCGCAACTCGCTGATCGCCCTGTGGCTGGCCCTGTCGCTCTACACGGCGGCCTTCATCGCAGAGATCGTGCGCGCCGGTATTCTGGCTATCTCAAAAGGCCAGACCGAAGCGGCTGCCGCGCTTGGCATCAAGCCCCGCCGGGTGATGAGCCTTGTGATCTTGCCGCAAGCGTTGCGGGTCATCATTCCGCCGCTGATCTCTCAATATCTCAACCTGACCAAGAACTCCTCGCTCGCCATTGCGGTGGGTTACATGGACCTGACCGGCACGCTGATGGGGATCACCCTCAACCAGACCGGACGGGAGTTGGAAACCGTCCTGATGGGGATGCTCGTCTACCTGACGATCTCGCTCATCATCTCGGTCGTGATGAACTGGTACAATGAATCCGTGAAGCTGAGGGAGCGGTGATATGAGCGATACGCATGCTGAAACCGTCGCCTTTGTGCGCGACACGATGCTGGAGCAGAAATCCCCGCCGGTGACCCTTATCGGGCCGATCGGATGGGCGCGCGCCAACCTGTTTTCAGGGCCATTCAACACGATCGTCTCGGTCATTTCAGTGCTGTTCGTGGCTTGGGTGCTGTCGCTGATCCTGCCGTGGGTCTTCTCGCCCACTTGGAACGCGCTGTCGCTTTCCGAATGTCGCGAAATCGTCGGTGGCGGCCATGGCGGCGCGTGCTGGGGCGTGATTCGCGAGCGCTGGTTGCAACTTGTCTTCGGGTTTTATCCGCAGGAGCTTTACTGGCGGCCGATCCTGACCTTTGTGCTGCTGCTGGCGGCATTGGCGCCGGTGCTGTTTACCGGTGTTCCGAAAAAGATGCTGTGGCTCTCTGCGGCGTTTCCCTTCCTTGGCGCATGGCTGCTTTGGGGGGGCACGGTGTGGATGCCGCTCGCGGCTGCGTTTGGCTTCGTGCTTGGGTTCTTGGTGATTCGCTACGCCTCGGCGCTGACCGGTCCGCTGATCGGCTTGATCCTCGGTGTTGCGGCCGCATTGCTGTGGTGGGCGTTTCTCGCCGTGCCCGTGGCAAACGATTTGGGGCGCCTCATCCCGCTTGGGCTTGAGTCCGTCACCAGCCGGGAGTTTGGCGGCTTCATGTTGTCGATCACCATTGGCGTCACAGCGATTGGTGTGTCTTTGCCGCTAGGCATCGTGCTGGCGCTGGGGCGGCAGTCGGACCTGTTCATCGTCAAATCGCTCTGCGTGGGCTTTATAGAGTTCATCCGCGGCGTGCCTTTGATCACGTTGCTGTTCGTGGCCTCGACGCTGCTCAACATCTTCCTGCCGCCGGGCACCACCTTCGACATCATTCTGCGGGTGATGATCATGGTGACCCTCTTCGCGGCGGCCTATATGGCCGAGGTGGTCCGGGGCGGTCTCGCGGCGCTGCCAAAGGGTCAATACGAGGCGGCGGATGCGCTAGGGCTCGATTACTGGAAAGCGCAGCGGCTCATCATCATGCCGCAGGCGCTGAAAATCTCGATCCCCGGCATCGTTTCGACCTTCATCGGGGTGTTCAAGGACACCACGCTGGTCTCGATCATCGGACTTCTCGACCCGCTGGGTCTGTCCAACGCCATTCGCGCGGACTCTGCTTGGAACGGCATCGTATGGGAAATCTACGGCTTTATCGCCCTGATGTTCTTCGTCTTCTGCTTCTCCATGTCCCGCTATTCCATGTTCCTGGAGCGCAAGCTTCAGACCGGCCATCACTAAGGAGGCCCGAAATATGTCCATGACAGACGTTGCCATCGAACCCCGTGAAATTGACCGTAGCAAGATGCAGGTCAGCGACGAGGTCGCGATTGATATCCGCAACATGAACAAGTGGTATGGCACCTTTCATGTGCTGCGCGACATCGATCTGACCGTCTATCGCGGCGAGCGGATCGTCATTGCCGGGCCTTCGGGCTCCGGCAAGTCCACGCTGATCCGCTGCATCAACCGGCTGGAAGAACATCAAGCCGGGCAGATCGTCGTCGACGGGATTGAGCTGACCTCGGATCTGAAAAACATCGACAAGATCCGCTCCGAAGTCGGGATGTGTTTCCAGCACTTCAACCTGTTCCCGCATCTGACGATCTTGGAAAACTGCACGCTGGCGCCGATCTGGGTCCGCAAGGTTCCCAAAAAGGAAGCCGTCGAAACCGCGATGCACTTCCTTGAGAAGGTCAAGATCCCCGATCAGGCCAACAAATATCCCGGCCAATTGTCGGGCGGTCAGCAGCAGCGGGTCGCCATTGCGCGGTCACTCTGCATGCGTCCGCGCATCATGCTGTTCGATGAGCCAACCTCGGCGCTTGATCCGGAGATGATCAAGGAAGTGCTCGACACGATGATTGAGCTCGCGGAGGAGGGGATGACCATGCTTTGCGTCACCCATGAGATGGGCTTTGCCCGGCAGGTGGCGAACCGCGTGATCTTTATGGATCAGGGCCAGATCGTCGAACAGAACGAGCCCGAGGAGTTCTTTAACAACCCCAAGAGCGAGCGCACGAAGCTGTTCCTGAGCCAGATCCTGGGACATTGACATGAGGCGGGCATGCAGCTTCTCGGTGTGAGATTCTGTCTGGTCGCCGCCCCTGAACAGGCGGAGTCGGTCGCGGAGGCGCTGACCGGTCTTGGCCTGAGCAATCTGATCGACGCCGGCGTGGGACCCTTCGCCGGCGCGATCTTTTCCGCCAGCGATGACAGCTGGGCCGAATTCTGGCCCTCGCAGCCCGGCATGACCGAAGGCGTGGTGCTGCAATTCGTGGTGGACGATGCCGATGCGTTCGCGGCCTCTGCGCTGCGCCAAGGGCTGAGTGTCGAAGGTCCGGTCGCCGTCTATGGGGAGCGGATCTATTTCACGGTCCTGCCCGGTGGGCTTGCGGCTTCGTTCCACTCCCGCCAAGCCTCCGCCCCGCAAGATCACCTGAGCTCGGGCAATGAACCGGATGGCAGCACCCCCGGACGATGATCTTGCAAAGAGGGATGGTGGCGGGGCGCGGCGTCTGCTGACGGCGGCGGGCAAGGTGAGCGGGGCCCCGGCTTAGGTCGTCTCAGATGTCACGCACATCCGCAGGAACGACGAAGGCCTGCACCACACCAGTGCCGCGACGCAGATCCTGCCAGCTATCGACAGGAAAATCAGCGACGAGCGTGGCGCAGGTCGGATAGCTGTGGAAGCGCGGATGATCCGCCGGCTGGGCCAACAGGGTTTCCGCGAAATCGGCGATGCCGGGATTATGGCCAACCATCATGACCACCTCCCCATCTGCCTGCCGCAGCGCGGTCAGCATTTGCCCGGCGGAGGCAAGATAGAGCGCGCGCTGCGGCTCGATCGGGCCGGGCAGGTCCGACATCGCATCGCGGGTCTGCCGGGCGCGTGTGGCGGTGGAGCACAGCGTCACCTCGGGCAGGTAGCCCTGCGCCACCAGCCACTGCCCCAGACGCGGCGCATCACCGCGCCCACGCTCGTTCAGCTGGCGGTCGTGGTCGGTCAGATCCTCATCGCTCCAGTCGGATTTGGCATGGCGGGTGAGGATCAGGCGGCGCATCGGGTCAAACGTCCCGACGGCGGATGAGCGAGCCCGCGCCATGCTCGGTGAACAATTCCAGCAAGCAGGCATTGGGCGCGCGCCCGTCCAAAATCACCACGGCCCGCACGCCGCCCCGGATCGCCGTCAGCGCGGTTTCCGTCTTGGGGATCATACCGCCCGCGATAACGCCGCTGGCGGTCAGCTCGCTGACTTGTTCGGGGGTCAACTGCGTGACGACATCGCCGCTGGCATCCTTCACCCCGGCCACATCGGTCAGCAATAGCAGGCGGTCGGCTTTCAGCGCCGCGGCGATTGCACCGGCGGCGGTGTCGCCATTGATGTTATAGGTCTCGCCATTCCGGCCAGTGCCGATGGGGGCGACCACGGGGATCATGCCATTGCCGTGCAACTGGCGGATCACATCGGGTGTCACCTCGACCGGATCACCGACAAAGCCCAATTCGGGCTGCGCGGGGTCACACACGATCATGTTTGCGTCCTTGCCGGACAGGCCGATGGCGCGGCCCCCCTGATCGTTGATCGCCTGCACGATGCGCTTGTTGACGCGACCCGACAGGACCATCTCGACCACTTCGACGGTGGCTTCGTCGGTGACGCGCTTGCCGTTGACGAAGGTCGATTCGATCCCGAGCCTGTCCAGCATCTCGTTGATCATCGGGCCGCCGCCATGGACGATCACAGGGTTCACGCCGACCTGCTGCATCAGCACGATATCACGGGCGAAGCTCTCCATCTCGGCATCATCGCCCATCGCATGGCCACCAAACTTGATGACCACCGTGGCGCCAGTATAGCGCTGGAGATAGGGCAGGGCCTGTGACAGGGTGCGGGCGGTGGCAATCCAGTCGCTTTGCATGGCGTTTCGCGTCTTCATCGGCTGTTCCTCTTCGCAAACCCCATAAGGGCTTGCCAAGTCGCTGCCAAGACCGGATTGCTGGAGCGAAGCCCGCGCGTCCCGCGTCAGCCACATCCGTCCACCCGACATGTTCCGAGGGAGCCCGTGCCATGAGCGCCGATGAGACACGCCAGAAAACCATGCTGCTGACCGGTGCGAGCCGGGGCATCGGCCATGCCACGGTCAAGAAATTCTCGGCCGAGGGCTGGCGCGTGCTGACCTGTTCGCGCCATGCGTTCGACGCGCGCTGCCCTTGGCCGGGCGGGGAGGACAACCACGTCCAGATCGACCTGTCTGACCCACATGACACTATCGCGGCCATTGGCCGGGTGCGCGACATGCTGGACGGGCGGCTGGACGCGCTGGTCAATAATGCGGGGATTTCCCCCAAGTCAGAGGATGGCGGGCGGCTCAACACCATCGACACCGATCTGCGGACATGGGGGCAGGTGTTTCATGTGAACTTCTTCGCCTCCGTCGTGCTGGCGCGCGGACTGAAGGATGAGCTCGCCGCGGCGAAGGGCGCCATCGTCAATGTGACCTCCATCGCGGGCAGCCGGGTGCACCCATTTGCTGGCGCGGCCTATGCCACGTCCAAGGCCGCACTGGCGGCGCTGACACGAGAAATGGCGCATGATTACGGCCCATTGGGCGTGCGGGTGAACGCCATCGCGCCGGGGGAGGTCGAAACCTCGATCCTAAGCCCCGGCACCGAGAAGATCGTCGACGGCCTGCCCCTGCGCCGGCTCGGCCAACCCGGCGAGATCGCGGATGTGATCCACTTCCTGTGTTCCGACGCGTCGAGCTATGTGACCGGGACGGAGATCGAAGTGAACGCCGGGCAGCATGTGTGAGGCGGCCTAGGATCAGAGCTTCGCACATGTCCGGGGATCAGGGGTGAGGACCAGCCTGTTCCGGCAAGGTGGCTCCCGCTCTGCCCAGCCCCAGCCATCCAGACTTTAGCTCCGTAAAACGCAAAACGGCGCCCCGCAGGGCGCCGCTCATTTGCCAGCCGGGACGAAGGTCTCAGTCCAGCCCGGCGATGATCGCACGCAAAGTGGCAATGCCGTCACCCTTCTCGGAGGAGGTGACGATCAGTTCGGGATAGGCCGCGGGGTGGCGTTGCAGCTTGGCGCGGACCTGATCGAGGATCACGGCGCGGTCCTTTTCCTTGACCTTGTCGGCCTTGGTCATGACCACCTGAAACGGCACAGCCGATTTATCGAGCAGGCTCAGGATCTCGTCATCCACGGATTTGATCCCGTGGCGGCTGTCGATCAGCACGAAGGAACGGCGCAAGGTCTGACGCCCCGACAGGTAGCTTTTCAGCAGGCTCTGCCACTTGGCCACGACCGCGACGGGTGCCTTGGCAAAGCCGTAGCCGGGCAGGTCAACGAGGTAGAGCTCAGGCCCTTGCGTGAAGTAATT
>JBEDTR010000014.1:0-3489 GCA_040119125.1 Marinobacter sp. | reverse complement strand
GGTCTAGAGAAACCCAATCCTGATCGCAAGCCCCTGAGTTCGGTGAAGCGGTCAAAATCTCTTGTCCTGGACCACGCTGGGCAGCCTCGCGCCGGACTGCTTCCTATGTGGGGTTACGTATGGCCCGCACCGCGCTCTGTGCTAATCTAAGAATTACATCCTGCCAGAGACCCAGACCATGATGACCGATTATTTCAAACCCGTGCCGTTTGACCTCTTCAAGTCCGACAAGAAGGCATTCGGCGACGCGCTGTGCCGATCCTTCCGGGAAACCGGCTTTGCGGTGGTGTCGGGACACACGGTCGATCAGGGCGTCATTGATCGCAACCTCGAGGCAACCAAGGGCTATTTCGCCCTGCCAGAAGCGATCAAACTGAAATATGACGGGCGCGAAGGCGGCGGCCAGCGTGGATACACCGCTTTCGGCACAGAAAACGCCAAGGGCAATACGCATGCCGACCTGAAGGAATTCTGGCACACGGGGCGCGCCCTGCCGGAGGACAGCCCCTATCGTGACACCATGGCGGATACGCCGGGCGTATCGGAAGTTCCGACCTTCGACGCGGCAACCCGGGCCTTGTTCGACGCGCTGGACGAGATGGGCCGGGAAATCCTGGAGGGCGTCGCGCTCCATCTCGGCCTCTCCGAGAACTGGTTCGACAACAAGGTCAATTTCGGCAATTCCATCCTGCGCCTGCTTCACTACCCGCCGCAGCAGACCCCGCCGCCCCAAGGCACGGTCCGCGCGGGTGCGCATGAAGATATTAATGTGATCACGCTGCTGCTTGGCGCTGAAGAAGCCGGACTTCAGGTCCTCCATAAGTCTGGCGAATGGCTGGACGTGAATCCACCTGCCGGCGCGCTGGTAATCAATTGCGGGGATATGCTGCAGCGCCTGACGGGTGGGGTCTTGCCATCGACCACGCACCGCGTGCTCAACCCGTCGCCTGAACGCGCAAAATTCCCACGCTATTCCACCCCCTTTTTCCTGCATTTCAATCAGGATTACCTGATCGAGGCCCTGCCCGGTTGCGTTGCCGAAGGGGGCAAGGCCGAGGCGCCTATTACCGCCCAAGACTACCTGATGGAGCGCCTGCGCGAGATCGGCCTCGTCAAGGCCTAGCCTGCAAGTTAAACTACGCGACAGCGCCAGCATGAGACCAACGCGCCCGATTGCAGACGCCAAAATGTTAGCGTTGACATAAATCGCCACTCCCCCAATGATTGCCCTAAGGAAAACGCGTCTGACGCGGCACTCATGGGGAGGAAATCATGACCGATGCTCACACGGGCACGAGGCGCGCGGTTGCGGCCAGCTTCTTGTCAGCCACACTGCTGGCATCCGCCTGCGCAACACCCGCACAATATGTCGCCGAAACGCCTGCGACCACTCCGGTAAGTCCTGAAACGTCGGCCTGCTCAGCGAATGTGAGTCTGACCAGCGCCTCGGAACGTGTGCAGTCTCTGGTCTCGCAAATGACGATTGACGAGAAGCTGGGCCAGCTCAACCAAGCCGCTGGCGGTCGTAGCAAATCGCTCAATTCCAAACTGACCCCGGAAGAACTCGACAAGGTCCGGAGCGGAGAAATCGGTTCCTACCTGCATGTCGCGGGCGCCCAGCCTCTCGGTGAACTTCAAAAAGTGGCTGTCGAAGAAGGCCGGCTCGGCATTCCGCTCCTGTTTGCGATGGATGTGGTCCACGGCTACCGCACGATCTTCCCTGTCCCGCTGGCCATGGCCGCGTCATGGGATCCATCCGTGTGGAAGGATGCCGCCGCAATTTCCGCCGACGAGGCGTCTGCGTCAGGCCTGCACTGGACTTTCGCGCCAATGGTAGATGTTGCCCGTGACCCCCGCTGGGGACGGATCGTCGAGGGCGCGGGCGCCGATCCGTATCTCGGCTCCCGCATGGCTGTGGCCCAGGTCGAAGGATACCAGGGTGACAGTCTTGCCGCACCGAACACGATCCTCGCCGCCACGAAACATTTCGGTGCCTATGGGGTGCCCACCGGCGGACGGGACTATGGATCGGCCGACATCAGCGAACAGAGCCTGATGGAAACCTATTTGCCTGCCTTCTACGCGGCGACGAAAGCCGGCACAGGCTCCATGATGACCGCCTTCAATGACGTGGCAGGTGTTCCGTCTACGGCCAACGAATATCTCGTCGACGATGTCCTTCGCGGCGAATGGGGCTTTGACGGCATGATCGTGTCCGACTGGAACGCGGTGGCCGAACTGATCAATCATGGCGTCGCCGAAACCGAGGAAGAGGCGGGTGTGCTCGCCCTGCGCGCCGGGGTCGACATGGACATGACCAGCATGGTCCTGCCCACCCGTATCAAGTCCGCCGTGCAGCAGGATGACTGTCTGGCGCACGATCTTGACGCAGCCGTAGCCCGCATCCTGACGACGAAAGAACGCCTTGGCCTCTTCGACAACCCGATGGCCTATCACGACACAAAGCGTGAAGCGGCAACCCTGCTCAGCGATGCCCACCGCCAGGCCGCGCACGACGCCGCAGTTCGCTCGATGGTGCTGCTCAAGAATGATAACCAGACCCTGCCCTTCTCAAAGGCGCCGCAAAACGTAGCCGTAATAGGAGGCCTTGCAGAGGACAAGCTGACCCAGCTCGGTTCCTGGCGCGCGCAGGGAAAGACGGACGAGGTCGTCTCCCTGCTTGAAGGCTTGCAGCAGAGCGCACCGGACGGCACGACCGTCACCTATGCGGCCGGCGCACATCCCTCCATGGACGTGGAGTCTTCAATTGACGAAGCTGTGAACGCGGCCATGGGCGCCGACCAGGTCTTGCTGGTGATCGGAGAAGACTACGACTTATCGGGCGAAGCGCGCAGCCGGTCCGACATTTCCCTGCCGAAAAATCAGACCGATTTGGCCAATGCCATCTTCGAAACTGGAAAGCCTGTGACGATCGTTCTCGTGACGGGACGCCCGCTCGCGATCGAGCAGGAAGCCGAAGCCGCCGACGCCGTGCTGAATGCGTGGATGCTGGGCTTGGAAGCGGGGAACGCACTGGCCGATGTGATCTGGGGCGACGTCTCGCCAGCAGGCCGCTTGCCCATCGAGTTTCCACGTCGCACCGGCGCCGTGCCGCACACTTATTCCGAATATCCGGGCGGGCGCCCTGCCGATGCAGACCTGTCAAAAGACACAAACCGATTCATCGATATTCCGATTACCCCGCTTTTTCCGTTCGGACATGGGCTAAGCTATTCCAGCTTTGACTATGGCGACCTTACCAGCGCAGTCCAAAGCAACGGCGATATCCTCCTCAGTGTCCGCGTAACCAATTCCGGTGATGTCGATGCGGACGAGGTGGTCCAGCTCTATATGCGGGACCCGCTGGCGAGCATTGCCCGACCGAAGCGGGAACTCAGGGGCTTCACGCGAACCCATATTCCGGCAGGAGATTCCCGCACGGTGACCTTCACCCTCTCGCCCGATCAGACGGCACTCTATGGCGCGCGA
>JBEDTR010000013.1:0-3630 GCA_040119125.1 Marinobacter sp. | reverse complement strand
GCATGACCGACAGATCCTCGGGCCCCGCTTGTGGCACGGCGTCGGGCGCGTGTCCCGCCAGCAGCGCCGCGAGGCCCTGATCGCCGCCCAGAGGTATGACTGTCAGGCCGTGCGCCAGCACCGATCCGGCTACCGCATCGGACGCGGCATCATCATGCACCAGCACGCGGGTCGCGCTGTCGCGCAGGGCGTGGTCCAGCTCATCGGCGGTGACACGCCAGTTCACGGGTGTTATGACGATCCCGGCAAGCTGGCAGGCCCAATGCAGCGAAGCATTCTCCCACCGGTTCTGCATTGCCGTTACGAGCGTATCGCCCTTGCGCAGGCCGATCTGGCCAAGCCCGTCCACCAACGCGCTGATCCGGCAATACCAGTCGGCATGAGTGATTGTCTGGTCCCCTTCGGCGATGGCCATCGCGTCGGGGTCGCGTTCCACGGACGCGAGAAAGCTGGTTCCGAGGTCAAGCATCGATTGGTCCTCCCTTGATGCGGTTGCGAGCGGCAAGCGCCGCCTGAACGATGGGCACGTAACCCGTGCAGCGGCACAGATGTCCCGAGAGCGCCTCGCGGATCGCGCCTTCATCCGCGTCCGGTTGGCGCGAAAACAGCGCATCGAGCGTCATCAGGATGCCCGCGGTGCAGAAGCCACATTGCAGCGCAAAATGTTCGCGAAAAGCTTCTTGCAGAGAGCTCAGCGCATCGTCTGTCGCAAGCCCCTCCACTGTGCGGAGCTCGCAGCCCTCGGCCTGATGAGCGAGCATCAAGCAGGCGCGCGCGGGCTCCCCGTCGATTTGGACCGTGCACGCACCGCAGACGCCGTGCTCGCAGCCCACATGGGTGCCGGTCGCGCCGATCTCTTGGCGGAGGACATCCGTCAGCAATGTGCGTGGCGACACACGCGCCGAAACGGGACGTCCGTTCAGGGTGAAGCGCACCGGGTGCGTCTCGTCTTGGGTCAGTCGCGGCATGACAGTGCCTCCTTCAAGGTTGCGCGGCCGAGCTGCCGGACCAGATCGCGGCGGTAGCGGGCGGTCGCATGCAGGTCGTCGCGGGCCTGCAAATGCCAGGCGAACTCGTTCAACCGGTCATCGAGTCCTTGCGCGTCTGCGGGCAGATCGAGCGTGCGGGGCGTGTCGGCGACGCCGCCCACGCTCAGCGTGGCGGTGCCATCGGGTCGGGCGATGGCGGCGCAGGCGACGATGGCGAAATCACCATGGCGGCGGGCCACTTCGCGGAAGGCATATCCGGTGCCTGTCTGGCGGCCCGGGAAAGTGACCGAGGCGATCATCTCGCCGGGGGTTAGGTCGGTGGACATCATGCCCTGGAAGAAATCGCGCGCCGCGACGGCACGCGTCTTGCGGCGGCGGCGCAGGATAACGGAACCGCCGAGCGCGATCAGGCAGAGCGGCAGCTCTGCGCTGGGATCGGCATGGGCGACAGAACCGCAAACCGTGCCGCGATTGCGCAGTTGCGTGTGTCCGACCCATGGCAGCGCGGCGCGCACCAGCGGCAAGCGGTCCGCCAGATCCGGCCAGCGTTCAAGCGTGCTCTGGCGCACGGCGGCCCCGATGGTGACGTTATCGCCCTTGGCCTCGATCCGTGACAGCTCCGGGATGCGAGTGATGTCAACGAGTGTGGCAGGGCGCGCGAGGCGCATGTTCAGCATCGGCATCAGCGACTGGCCGCCCGCGATGACCCGGGCCTCGGTGCCACCCTGGTGCAGCGCTTCCAGCGCTTCGCCCATCTCCGTGGCGGCGACATAGTCGAATGGGGCGGGCTTCATGACCGGCCTCCTTTCGTTATGCGGTGGAAAAGGCCCATGAGCCGCGCCAAAGGCCCGGTGCCCGCGCCGCCGCAATGGCGGGCCAGCGCGCGGAAGAACTCGCCGATCACGACCTTGGCCGCGCCGTCCAGAAGCCGCCCGCCGACCGAGGCGACCTTGCCGCCGATCTCGGCCTCGTAGCGGTAGGCGATCTCAGTGCCGTCGTCGGTGTCGGTCAGTGTGATGCGGCCATGTCCGCCACCGGTGCCAAGCGCGCCGACAACTTGGCCCGACAGTGTCACGGCGTTGGGCGGGTCGAGGTCCGACAATTCAATATCGGCCTTGTAGCGGCCCCGGACCGGCCCGACGCCCAGCGTCACATCCGCTTTGAAGCGTGTCTCGCCGACCTTCTGCACGCCGTGCGAGCCGGGAATAATTGCATCGAGCGTCGCGGGATCCAGCAGCATCTGCCAGACATCGGTGCGGCTGGCCTGCACCACGGCGCGGCCTTCGCCCGTGAGCTTGCGCCCACCCACCGTGGCCTCGGCCTTCGTCTCGGGCACCGGGCTTTTCGGGCTGGGCTCGTCGCCGAAGATACACGCCGCGAGCTTGGACGCGGTCACTGGGAGGACGATATCTGGTGCATCGCCTTCGGGGGCCAGCGCGTCGGCCACGGCATTGGCGATGCAGACGGGTGTCGACATACAGTTGCCTTCGCCCACGCCCTTGGCACCGAGCGGAGTGAAGGGCGACGGCGTCTCGTGATGCAGGATGACTGGTTCGGGCACCTCGATCACCGTGGGCAAGAGGTAATCGGCCAGCGTGCCAGACTGGAATGATCCGTCCGCACCGTAGGCATATTCCTCAAGGAACGCCGCGCCGACCGCCTGAGCAAAGCCCCCGCGCACCTGTCCTTCCACCATGGCGGGATGCAGGATGCGCCCGCAATCGTGCATAGTCACATATCGGTCGATCTTGGGCTCGGCGGTCTCGTGGTCGATCTCGACCCCGCAGAAATCGAAGATGAATCCGTGACAGAGCGAGGAGTTAATCCCGTCCTCGGATGTCGGGGCCTCCAGTTCGGGCGGGCTCCAATAGACCGTCTCGCGCAGGGTCTGATCCACGCCGTCCGGCAGGGTGCCTGGCGACCAGTGCGCCGTGGCGGCGACCCGCGCGAAGGACAGGCTGTTGTCAGGATTGTCCCTGGCTTGTATGCGGCCCGCCTCGAAGGACACGTCCTCGAGCGCAATGTTCAGCTGCGTGGCCGCGACCTTTGCCAGCTTTTCGCGCAGCCGCGTTGCTGCGATCTCGGTCGCACCAGCGACCGCCGGGGCAAAGCGCGAGGCGTAGTTGCCCGAGGCGATGGACCAGGCATCGCGCATTGTGTCCACATCGGCCAGAACGCGCACCGCCTCCATCGGCAGGCCGAACTTGTCGGCCACGACCTGCGCCAGCACGGTCCGGTGGCCTTGACCCTGCGGGACCGAGGCGACCTTAACCGTAACCGAGCCGAGCGGGTCGATTGCGATGGTTGCGGTTGCCTGCGCGCCATTCTTGGGCCCCGCTTTGGCACGCTCTTCAGGGGTCAGGACGGTGGTGATGTAGCCCATATTCGACACCGAAGGCTCAACAACGCAGGCAAAGCCGATGCCATACCGTCGGCCTTCGGCGCGGGCCTTGTCGCGGCGGGCGTAAAGCTCGGCCAGACCGCCTTCGGCGACCGCGCGGTCCAGCACCGTGGCGTAATCGCCCGAGTCGTAGAGCGCACCGCTTGCCGTGCGGTAGGGAAACGCCCCGGCAGGGATGAGGTTGCGGCGGATGACCTCCAGCCGGTCCAGCCCAAGCTGCCGGGCGATGGCATCCATCAG
>JBEDTR010000012.1:0-3812 GCA_040119125.1 Marinobacter sp. | reverse complement strand
CACATCCACCGCGCGCAGAATATCCTCGCGCTGGTCGGTGGCGTAGGTGACATGGTGCAGCCGCGCATCGCCGCCGCCATGTTCTTCGGTGCAGGCAAGGTCGTAGGTCTTGTTGTTGATGGTGAACCAGCAGCCGCCGATGCGACCGTTATCAAGCTCGATATATTCCGTCACCCGCGCGCCCAGACAGGTTTCCATGAAGCGCCGGAATTCCGCGACATCGCTGCTGAGCAGGTTGACATGATCGAGCCGCCGGGGCGCGGCACCGGTGAAGCGTGACGCGGTGTTTTTCAGCGCCGGGCGTTCGGCATCGTCCTGCGGCGTGAACCAGACCGTGTCGTAATAGATCTCAAAAACATGGCCGAAGGGATCCTCGAACCGATACGCGCGGCCATGCCCGGCATCGCCATCGACCCAGCCATGGGTTTTGAAATCCGACGCCTCGATTTCCTCGACCCGCCGCGCAAGGGCCTGCGGCGAGGCGGCGCGATAGGCGATATGGCCGACGCCAGTGGTCGCGGCGCGCGTAAGTTTCAGGCTGTGATGTTCGTAATCGTCCCATGCCCGCAGATAGGCGCTATTGTCGTCCTGAGCGGTAAGCTGAAGCCCGTAGACGCGGGTAAAGAAATCGAGGCTTTCCTCGAACCGGTCGGTCAGCATCTCCACATGGGCCAGATGCGCTATGTCGTGAGATGGCTCGATCATGGGGGGTTCCTCGACTGTTCCGGCGCGTCGTTATCCGGCGGCATGGGGGGCGCGACGAGCCGGGAGCTTGTCCCGTTCAATGTCTCTGCCACGCAAAGGGGTGCGACGCGATGATGTTGCGTGGTGGGCGCAATCTACGCAGGGCCAAAGCGGCGCGCCAGTTCCTGTTAGGGGAAGGCCGGGCGGCAGGCCGATGGGCCATTGCCATCTATTTCCGACTATATTAATCGACTTTACGAGTTGCGAGGGCGGATGGCGCCGTCGCTCAGGGGTGGCAGGCCGTGCGCCGCCGCCCGGCCGGGCTTGGCATGGGCCGCTTTACCGGGGCATGCCGAGCCGCTTTGAGAGGTAAAGACGTGACAGACCATAGCCCGATGACCCCGCAAACCGTCGATGCAGGGGACGGCCCCGATGAGATCGATCCGCCCCGCATCACCCGCCAGCGCCATGAATTGCGGCGCCGCACGCTCAGCGTTGCGCGGACCGAGCGACTGACCCCGCACATGATCCGGCTGACCGTGGAAGGCCCGGAACTCGACGGGTTCATTAGCGGCGCGCCGGACGATCACGTCAAGCTGTTCATCCCCGATGACAGCGCCGAGGGTCAGGCCCGCCGCGACTACACCCCGCGCCGGTATCGCGACGGCCAATTGTTGCTCGACGTGGTGGATCATCCCGGCGGGCCTGCCGCGGATTGGGCGCGGGAGGTCGCGGTTGGCGACACGGTGGAGATCGGCGGGCCGCGCGGCTCTCAGGTGATCGAAGGTGGCATCGCGCATTGGCTGTTGATCGGGGATGAAACCGCATTGCCCGCCATTGGCCGCCGGATCGAAGAGACACCGGCAGACGGCGCCGTCACATCGCTGGTCGCCGTGCCGGGCGCGGCGGATGAGCAGCAATTCGACACGAAGGCGACGCTGGACGCGCGCTGGCTGCACCGCCCGCTGGCGGAGGCCGCCGATCCCGCGCCCTATCTGAAGGCTCTCGAAGGGATCACCCTGCCGCCGCGCTGCTTTGTCTGGATCGCGGCGGAGGCGGGCGTGACCCGCGCGATCCGCGAGGCGCTGTTGCAGCGCGGACATCCGAAACACTGGATGAAGGCGTCGGGCTACTGGGTGCGGGGTGAGGCCGACGCATCGGTCAAATCCATGGAAGACTAAAACCCGCGGGTGCGTCACCCCCGGACGGTTCGGACCGGGGGGTCGAAAGTTTCAAGGACAGCACGCGATTGTCAATTGTCGCAGAGCGGTGGCGTGGCGCATCCTGACCCCGGACCTGCGCCGCGCGACCGCTCTCAGCGCGCTGATCTCGTGTTTCTCAACCCAAGGATTTTCACCATGACCCGTATGACCGCCCGGGATTTCAGCCCTGAATTGCTCGAACTTTACGATTTTTATGCGCATGGCATGATCAGCAAGCGCGAGTTTCTGGACCGCGCCGGGAAGTTCGCGATCGGCGGGCTGACGGCGGCGGCGATCCTCGGGATGATGGGGCCGAATTACGCGATGGCCGAACAAGTGTCGTTCAACGATCCCGACATCACGGCCGAATGGATCACCTACCCCTCGCCCAACGGCCATGGCGAGATGCGCGCCTATATGGTGCGCCCCACCGGGGTGGAACGCGCACCGGGCGTCGTTGTGGTGCACGAAAATCGTGGTTTGAACCCCTATGTGCAGGATGTGGCGCGGCGCCTTGCCAAGGCGGGGTTCATCGCGATGGCGCCGGATGGGCTGACGCCCGTGGGCGGCTATCCCGGCAATGACGAGGAAGGCCGCGCGCTACAGCAGCAGGTCGATGGCGAGAAGCTGATGAACGACTTCTTTGCCGCGGTCGAATTTCTGATGGCGCATGAGGACGTGTCGGGCAAGGTCGGGATCACCGGCTTTTGCTACGGTGGCGGCGTCGCCAATGCGGCGGCGGTGGCCTATCCGGAACTGGGCGCGGCGGTGCCGTTTTATGGCCGCCAGCCCGACGCGGCGGATGTGTCCAAGATCAAAGCGCCGCTCTTGATCCACTACGGTGCGCTGGACGACCGGGTGAATGCAGGCTGGCCTGCGTATAAGGAGGCGCTCGACGCGGCGGGCAAGACCTATGAGGCCTATATCTACGAGGGCGCAAATCACGGGTTCCACAACGATTCCACCCCGCGCTACGATGAGGCGGCGGCGGAACTGGCATGGCAGCGCACCGTCGATTGGTTCCGCAAGTATCTGTGATTTAGACAAAACGCCCACCGCCTGATCCGGGCGGTGGGCGCGACGTTTAGCTGAGCCTGTCGATCAGCGGCCCGATATCGAGCAGATATAGCTGACGCGGGCCTTCATGGACCGAGTCGATACAGACCTTCCGATTGTCGCGGCTCCAACGTGGATGCAGGTCGCACCGGTTATGCTTGCCCAGATCCGACGGCGTGTAGAATGCGCCCAGATCGTAGCGCAGGTTCTGCGCGCAATCATATAGGAACAGCGCCCGCTGGTCGGTCGCAGCGTCCGGATAGGTGTCCGACAGCATCCAGCGCCCATCCGTGCCATAGGTCATATGCCCGTTTTCGGTCAGGATGCCGGGGCCGACCTGCGCCACCGCGCCGGTGCGGTCGTTATATAGCTGGTAATGGATCTCGCCCTGATGCGGCCCCCAGACGATCACCTCGTCATCGGATTTCCACAGAGGGTGCGAGATCTGCCATTCGGATTTTTCGTAATCGAATGTGCCATGCTGCGACGGGTCGAAATCATCGGCCAGTTGCGGCAGCGGGTGATCGGTATCCTCCAGCAGGCGCAGGTCGGTGCCGTCACCATTGATGGTGTAAAGCCGGTGCAGATAGCAAAATTCGTCATCGGGCCGTTCCGTCCAGCGGTGGATGAACAGGAACCGCGTGCCCGAGGGGTTCACCTCCATATGGGTGATCCAATGCATCGCATTGTCCATCGAGGCGACATGCTCGAAATCGAACAGCCGCTTGAGGGAGCAGATCAGGTTCGTCTCCCCCGTCTCGATATCCATCCGCCAGATGCCGTCATCATCGGGGGCAAGCTTCAGCTCCGGCTCAGACTGCGTTGCCGGATAGCCAATGGTGCGATGGGTGCGGATGAAGCGGGAGTAGT